>CAZJQI010000028.1:28807-58403 GCA_964548275.1 uncultured Gemmatimonadales bacterium | reverse complement strand
TTCATGCGCCCGCCGCCCCCCAGGCCCCGGGAAAACATAACATCTTACTAATTTATCAATAATCCGGGTTTAATCCAATCGCGAGTTTTTTTCTTGTTCGAAACTGAGACAGCCTTAAATTATATCTTATCAGTGTTTCCACCATTTACTCTCCTGTTAACCGCCATTTTCAACGGAGGTAGTCCATGATTCAGCTAGTGGCGATACTCAGTGTCTTCGCTCTCGGGATCGTTTTTGCGCT
Source organism: uncultured Gemmatimonadales bacterium (assembly GCA_964548275.1). Lineage (GTDB taxonomy): Bacteria > Gemmatimonadota > Glassbacteria > GWA2-58-10 > GWA2-58-10 > JAUVUV01. Next base: position 58,162 of record CAZJQI010000028.1, on the reverse strand, counting down.
AATCGGAGCTGTCAAGTTGAAACTGGCCGAGAAGCTGGGTATTGACGATGTAAAAGTCGGTGGTTTGATCTCGACCTTGATGTTTACGAGCATTTTCGTGGTACTTTTTATCGGGCCCCTGGTGGATGCCTGGGGACACAAGCCGTTTGCCGTGCTCGGCTTTTTCATGGTCGGTCTGGCGATCTTCCTGTTCTCTTCTTTTCGCAGCTACAAGGGAGTGGTTTTCGCCTGTGTGCTCCTGGGTGTCGGCGGAATGTGTGTCAACACTGTGGGCAACACGCTGATGACGATAGTTCTTTTCGGCGGCAAGAACCCGCCTGCGGCGTTGAATCTGGGCAACACCTTTTTCGGGCTGGGCGCGTTTATCACCCCACTCCTGGTGGGATTACTCCTGAACCGGCTGGGATTTTCGAAAACAGTCAATATCATCGCCCTGATCACTCTCGTGCCGATAATTTTCGCGCTGATAGCCACCACTTACCCTGAGCTTCCTGCTGCAGGGTTCGAGCTCGGCAATGCGGTTGCGCTCCTGGCCAATCCTGTGGTACTGATAGCCGCGCTTGCGCTTTTCTGCTACGTTGGACTCGAGGCCTCGATGGGCGGCTGGATCACCACCTACCTGACAAATGTGGGCTTGAGCGCGTCAAGAGCCTCAGCCGGACTTTCCGGGTTCTGGATCGCAATGATGGCTTCCCGTCTTTTTACCGGAATTACCAAGGATATAGTTACTCCTGAGAACGGCGCGACCGTAATTATGATCCTGGCCATTGTCGCCACGATTACAATCTTCACCATGTCCCAAACCAGAAGCAATGCGCTGGCTACTGTAGCCGTGGTGGTAACTGGTCTGGCTTTCGGGCCGATTTTCCCGACAATTGTCGGAGTTACTTTCTCTAAGATCGCCCAAGAACTTCATGGAAGCGTATTTGCGATAATCTTTGCTGTCGGCCTGCTGGGCGCAACCACTCTACCGGCAGCAATGGGTATTATCTCCAAGGGCAAGAGCATCCAGAAAAGCATGCTCCTGGCAGCTCTGGCCGCGCTGATCCTGGTGATTATCTCAGTAATCATGGGCCGCGTTTAGATAGACTGTTCTTATTAACAATCGATCCTGCGGGGTACTGGCAATGCTGACAAGAAGAAGTTTTATAATAAAGAATTCTCTCGCCCTGGCCGCTGCGGCGCACTTTCCGTTATGGAGTAAACTGCAGGCAGCCGCGCCCAAGCACACATTCAAGCTTAAATACGCGCCCAACCTGGGATTGCTGCGCAATATCAAGGACCCGATAGACCGGCTGGACGAATACGCCGCTTTCGGGTTCAAGGCGTTCGAGTTCAACGGCCTTATGGGCTGGGAATATTCACGCGCGGAGAAGCTGAAAGCGCGGATGGACAAGCTGGGAATGGAGATGGGCGTTTTCGTGGCCAACCCTGGCGGCTGGGACAGGGCTGGGATGGTGGATCCCGGGCATCGGCCCGCGTTTCTGGAGGAAATCAAAAAAGCTGTGACCTACCATAAAATCGTGGGCAACAGATGGTGCACGGTAATTACCGGGCCTGGGCTGGAGAAACCCCCGCGCGGACTCCAGCGAGCCAATGTGGTCGAGTCCCTGCGCCGGGCAGCTGAGATTGTCCAGGATACCGGGCTGACCCTGGTGGTAGAACCGCTGAACAACCTGACCGATCACCCGGGATATTTTCTCGCCCGCTCGGACGAGGCCTACGAGATCATGAAAGCCGTACAGAACCCGCAGATTAAGATTCTGTTTGACATCTATCACCAGCAGATCACCGAGGGCAACCTGATAGAGAACATCAGGGGCTTTTATGACGAGATAGGCTATTTCCAACTCGCCGACGTCCCGGGGCGCCACGAGCCGGGCACAGGCGAGATCAATTACCGAAACGTTTTCAAGGCGATTTACGAGCTAGGCTACAAGGGCATCCTGGGCCTGGAGCTTTCCGCCTCGATCAGGCAGGATCCCGAGGGCAGCATGAAGGTGTTCGAGTCAATCGTGGAGTGCGATAAGTTCTGATATCTTACAAATCCGAGTAGGGGCGGTTCGCGAACCGCCCCTACTTTTTTATTCCGCAGGGCGCGCTACCCGGAAACCGACCACGTTGCCGTCCACCAGCCACCATGCGCCACGCGGGCGCTGGGGGTCGCGCTCGTTCCACCAGTCAAGCTGTTCCAGGCGGTCGGCCACGCGAAGGTCCTCGGCGAAATCATCCCAGCTTCCGCCGCGTGCCACAGGCTTGAACTTCTCCTTATCTTCCGGGCCGCGAGGGTCTACGTTCACACCTGGATTTTTCAGCTTGTTGAAATACTCCTGATCGTAGAAGTCGTGGCAGAATTCCCAGACATTGCCATGCATGTCGTGTAGGCCGAAAGCATTAGGCTTCTTTGTACCCACCTCCTGCGTTTCGAAATCGCTGTTGTACTCGTACCAGGCATAATCCTCCAGCTCGCCTTCGTCATCTCCGAAACAGTACATGCTCTGGCTGCCGGCACGTGCGGCGTACTCCCATTCGGCTTCCGTAGGCAGGCGGTATTCATGGCCGTTTTTCTTGGAGAGCCACTCGCAGAACATCCACACATTCAGGCGGCTCACGCCGATTGCGGGTTTTCTGCCGCGTCCCATGCCGTGGTAGAAGTCGCCGTAATAGGGAGAGGGCCGGGTGATCGCATCCAGTTCCTCATTGAGCATCAGCCTGGACTGCAGCTTGAGCCAGCCCCAGAATTTCAGCCCCCAGGTGAGATTGATTTTCGGCGAGGCGATGGAGACGGCATCGAGCATGGTCGAGTCCCTGGCAAAGGCGTATCCCTCGTACTGCTCCCATGTGATCTCGTACTTGCCGATCCAGAAAGGCTTGACCCGCACTTTCCCCTGCGGGCCTTCATCCCCATCCCGGTCGGGCTCCCCCTCAGGGCTGCCCATCATGAATTCGCCTCCCGGCACATAGACCATCTCGATCTCGATATCCATGCCGGGAATCTTGATTGTGTAATTTTCGGGGGGCGTTTCGATTTTTTCACCGCAACCTGAAAGTCCAGCAATCAACGCCGGAACCAGAAACCATAATGCTTTTCTAATCATCTGCTTTCCTCTTGTCACTTGCTTTTTGATTGCAAGACCGAAATCTCCTCTTATTTGATGTTGGGTGCTGGACTTTCTTCTGTCCGTTGCTTTTTCGGTCAGGCCGACTGGCCCGGCTTTGCTACCGGTCGAATCGGTAAAGGTCCAAACTCATACCTGGCGGGCGAGAGATCCAACTCCGAGGCCATCATCTCCTCCCAGGTGACTTCTTTTCCAGTGTATGCCGACTGGCGGCCCATGATCGCAGTCATCGTTGACTCGGCCACGTTCTGGGCCTCGTTGATTGGGTTCCCGTTTCGTATACTATTGATCAGGTCGGTGTGTTCCTTTACGTACGGATTTACTTTCTCTCCGCGGTATTTCCAGCTTCTGTCCGTCCTGATAATCGCCCTGTCCCCGTGCGACTCTGCCGTTCCCCTGGTACCGACCAGAAACTCGCCGATCCGGATATCTGTATTCTCCTGCTGGCGGCACATGCTGACCAGGTGAACTCCGTTTTCGTACTCGAAATCCACAGCGAAATGGTCGTAAACGTTGCCGTAAACCGGATCGGTGCGCACCTGGCGGCCGCCTACTCCGAGAGCCTTCACCGGGTGGGTTCCCATTGCCCAGTTGATCACATCAAGGTTATGGAGGTGCTGCTCGACTATATGGTCACCGGAGATCCAGACAAAATAGTTCCAGTTGCGGAGTTGCCACTCCATATCCGACCAGCCCGGCTGGCGGTCTTTTTTCCAGAGATAATGCTGGCACCAGAAACAGCGTGCGGCTAAAATTTCACCGATCTGCCCGTCGTGCACCCGTTTGATCAACTCGACATAGGCCGGGTCGTGGCGGCGCTGGGTCCCGGCGACAAAGGCCAGACCTTTCTGGACAGAGAGCTTTCCTGCCTTCATGAACTTGCGCACTCCCACGGGATCGACCCCCATCGGTTTTTCCGCAAAAACATTCTTGCCGGCAGCCACCGCAGCGGCAAAGTGCTCCGGCCTGAACGCCGGGGGAGTGGTCAGGAGAACCAGGTCGATATCTGTTTCCAGAAGTTTCCGATAGGCGTCGAAACCAATGAATATGTGATCCTTTTCTACCTCTACCCCGGCCAGAAACCCTTTCTCCCTGTCCGGGTCTTTCAGGGTCTTGAGGCATTTTTCAGCCTGGTCCTCGAAAACGTCAGCCAAGGCAACGAGCTTTACATTCGGCGCTGAGGTAAGACAATCCTCCGCAGCCCCGGTGCCCCTGCCCCCACAGCCGACCAGGCCCACGCGGATCGTATCCGTGTTCTGGCCATAGGCGTTGCGCAGTACGGAAAATCCTGCCAACGCGGCTGCTGCATTAATAGAACCGGACTTGATAAATTCTCTGCGAGTCTGTTTACCCTGGTTCATTTTCTTACTCATTGCCCATTCTCCTTTGGAGTGGATATATAGAGCGAACCTGGTTTTCGTGAAACAGATTCAGATAATCAACTCAGGTGCTGGCTATCCGCTTCTCAGCTTGTCTGCCCGGGCATCGGTACCGGTCGTACCGGCAGCGGGCCGAACTCGTATTTCGGCGGGGAGTAGTCGAGCTCCGAGGCCATCATTTCATCCCAGGTAATCTCTTTACCGGTGTATGCCGACTGGCGGCCCATGATCGCGGTCATCGTGGCCTCGGCCACTTTCCGGGACTCGTTGAGCGGCTTGCCGCTGCGGATGCTGTCGATCAGGTCTTTATGCTCCTGCACGTAGGGATTGACTTTTCCACCCCTGTAGCGCCAGGATTTCTGTCCGCGAATAATATATCTATCGTTCACAATCTCGCAGGTTCCCGCACTGCCGGCGAAAAATTCACCGATCAGCCGGTCGCAGTTTTCCCAGTGACGGCACATGCTTATCATATGCAGGCCGTTTTCGTACTCGTAATCGATAGCGAAATGATCCCAGATATTGCCGTAAACCGGATCTGTGCGCACCTGGCGACCGCCCACACCGAGCGCTTTTACAGGATGAGCGTCCATTGCCCAGTTGATCACATCGAGGTTATGGAGGTGCTGCTCGACAATGTGATCGCCGCAAAGCCAGTCGAAATAATACCAGTTGCGGGTCTGCCATTCCATGTCACTCCAGCCGGGCTTGCGCTCGTATTTCCAAAGCCCCCCGCCGTTCCAGAACACCCTCGTGGAGACGATATCCCCGATCTGGCCCTCCTGAAGGCGCTTGATAGTTTCCTGGTAGGCGGGATCGTGCCGACGCTGGGTACCGGCAACAACGGCCAGGCCTTTCTGTACCGAAAGCTCGCCTGCTTTCATGAATCTTCTGATGCCCACAGGATCGACTGCCACCGGTTTTTCGCAGAACACGTGCTTGCCCGCAGCCACTACCGCCTCGAAATGCTCAGGGCGGAATCCCGGGGGCGTGGCCAGGATCACCAGGTTGACATCAGTGGCCAGGAGCTTCTTAAAGGAGTCGAAACCCACAAAACAGTGATCGTCGTCTATCTCGATCCCCTTGAGCTGGCCGTCTTCACGGTTCGGGTCGGTCAGATTTTTTCGGCACTTATCAAGATTGTCCTGATACAAGTCGGCCAGGGCAACCAGCTTGACATTCGGTGCTGCGTTCAGACAGTTCTCAGCCGCCCCGGTGCCCCTTCCCCCACAACCAATCAAGCCTACCCGGATCGGGTCCGCATTCTGTCCGTAAGCATTGCGCACAATGGAGAAACCTGCCAGGGCGCCTGCAGCAGCCAGTGTACCGGATTTAATGAACTCCCTCCGCGATTTCTTATTACGGTCTGCTTTGTTCATTTTTAAGTCTCCCTGCGTAGCGATTAATTAAGATAAAATATTGCTGGTATCTTTCTTATCACGACCTTGAATAATGTGATGTGATTTTGATTCAATTCGTGCGTAACTAAACACTTTTAACTTTATAATTAATTATCTTTTAAGTGGTTCCGAATGAAAGAAAAAATATAATCAAATTCTCATTGAGAGAGAAGATATATTTTCCAGTGTGCGAGAGCGCATCCGTTTTCGGTTCATCAACATGAGGAAAGGTCGGATGCAAAGAGGGCGGGGCTAAAACTTTTTAACGAACGCACGTACTTTTTTCACGTTCCGCACATATTCTTTCAGCTCGGGAGAGAGAAAAGCATGACTTTCCCGGTAACCCTGGTTTCTGTACCAGTCAATCAGTTCGTCCCAGCAAAAAAGCCAGATCCGGCGCACACCCTGCCGGGCAGCGTATTGCTCAAGGCGCGCCATGAGTTTTCTGCCAACCCCCTTTTTGCGGGCCTCCTCTTTAACCCAGATATGATTGACATAAATCGATTGCCCGTTAGCGCTACGCGTGCAGAGAATTACGCCTAGAAATTCTCCCTCCTCCTCGGCCACAAAAGAGCAGTCGGCCTGGTCAATGATGAGAGTAATGTAAATCGAGTCGCGCTCCTTGGGCAGGGGAGACCAGTCCATTTGGTTGAACAGAAAAAAATCCTTCTTTTTTAATTTGCGGATTCGCATCCTGTGTAATTCCTCGTTTTCCCCTTGACAAAACTTATCATGGATGTCCGGTTAACTAACAGGCAGAAAGAAAAAGATTATTCTTTCATGTTACTTTTGTAACCAAAAGTAACCAAAAGTTTTTTCGAGCCATTACGGCCAATCCCGGTTTGACAGCCTTGTGTCAGCTAATTTGTCCCAGGAACTCAGCGAATGGTAAAAGGGGCCTTTTGCAGCCCCTTTTTCACTCCCGAATCTGCTTACACCTAAAATCAACCTCTATTTCAGCGGACTTCCAGGAACTCCTTATCCGGCAGTTTGGGGAAAGGAGCGTGAGGCTCTTTCTGGTACCAGTAGGCCACTGAAGATATATCATCCTGCAGAGGCAGGTATGTGCGGTCGCCTCGCCAGCCCAGGGCCTGGATGGTGACCCGAAGGTCCTTTTCGAAGCGTATCGGGTCCATCACATGCCAGCGGTAGAGACCGAAACGCTGCTGTGACTGGTATACCCCATCCGGGCGGATCACCTGGGCCATGCCCGTGTAAGGGGTGCTGAATTCCTGGTATTGCCCGGTTTCCCTGTTCTCGAAATTGTATGAGCCGCAGAAATAATCCTCTGTTCCTGTGCCGCAGATAGTGGGCCATTTCCTGTCACCGTCCATGTAGAACTTTATCTCGCCCTCACCCCACCAGCCAGTGTTATTCACTCCCCAGCACATGTAGGTTCCGACATAATGTCCCCAGCCTTTAACACCATCCAGGATTGTATAAACCTGCTTGTAGGGCAGGGGATTGACTCTGCGGAACTGGGCGTGGAAATAGGCGACGTCCTCTGGCACCTCGGTAAGCGTATAGGTGATCTGATAATAGACAGTAATCCGCTCTGAATCCAGGTTCTCGAAAGTAATTCTCGCCTTCTTGCGGAAAGGCATCACCCAGTAGCAGTTGAACGCACTGCCGGGGTTGACTGTCACCGGGATCGAGTTGACCTGGGCGTACTTGCCCCAGCCGCAGGAGAAGAAATCTCCCACCGGGCATTCCACGCTGGGGGTTTGCTCGCCATCCCAGTACATGCGCAGGATTGAAAAACGCCAGTGTCCGGTAACTGTCATCCAGATATGCTGGATCGCGCCGGACCCCTCGATTTCTGCCAGAGTAAAAGTCTCGCCCGGATTGACCCTTACCGAGGGAGAGACCTTCCATCCCTGCCCTAGATCACGGGCGGCCCTTTCGTTGGTGCCAGTGGTGGCCATACCGCCTTTGCCCTTTTGGCCCGTGAAATTTTCAGGGCTGATCGAGCGGGTCCTGGCATGCGAGAGGCGGAACAGGTTACCCAGGTTTATATTCAAGGGGGATAATTCCCTGTCATCAGCCGACAGGCCGGATGCAGCCATGCCAAACAGAATCGCGCAGAGAATAACCGTGTGTCTGAGCACCATAACTCCTCCTTCCAAGGGGTTTTTGATTAGCCAGCCTCCGGGCGCGAAAGAAAACATGTCCCGGGCGAAAAGGGCGAAAGCCGCACAAACAGCAGTTCCGAAAGCCAGCACAAGACAAACCGACCAAATGTTTCTGCTCATGAAAATACTCCGAATAGGAATACAGGAGGCTTTCGGATGGGTCTTGCCGAAAAAAGCAACACAGCCACGTTAAAACCGGCTGAACCCTGATCAGGCTAAAATTACATATCTATTTCCCTGATTGCAACTCCATTGGCCACGAAAGCTGGCTTGCTCTAATGAAAGAGCGGCATTATCATCGGCTTGTGTCCATAATCCCTATTTAGCTACTAACTTCAACCGCCTTTTGCTATATTGTTATAGTATAATTTGCAATATTTTTTAGCGATATTTTCATCCGGCAAGCTTACCCTGGGCGAATTTCGAATTCACGCCTGAAACCAGAAAGGGGAATCAGCGATGAATTGCCATGAAGTCGACTACGAGATTATCGGTGATGACATGCAGATCGTGGAAGTGGAGCTCGATCCGGGGGAAAAGGTTGTGGCCGAGGCAGGCAGTATGAACTACATGGATGACGGTATCACATACGAGGCGAAAATGGGCGACGGATCAAACCCGAACGAGGGCCTGATGGGAAAACTGCTCAACGTGGGCAAAAGAGCGCTCACCGGCGAGTCGATATTCATAACCCATTTCACCAACAATGGCACAGGCAAAAAGCGCGTGGCTTTTGCCGCTCCCTATCCAGGCAAGATTATCGCCGTTGACATGAAAGATGTAGGCGGCGAGCTGATCTGCCAGAAAGACGCTTTTCTTGCCGCAGCACTGGGCACAGAGATAAGCATTGCATTCACCAAGCGTCTGGGCACCGGCTTTTTCGGCGGGGAGGGATTCATCCTGCAGAAACTGCGCGGCGACGGGATGACTTTTATTCACGCCGGTGGAACGGTAATCAGGAAAAAGCTCCAGGGAGATAACCTTCGGGTTGACACCGGCTGTATCGTAGCTTTCACCAACGGGATCGATTATTCGATCGAGCGCGCGGGAAGCTTGAAATCGATGTTTTTCGGCGGGGAGGGGTTTTTCCTGGCCACTCTTCGCGGCCACGGCGAGGTCTGGCTTCAAAGCCTCCCCTTTTCCCGCCTGGCCGACCGGATCATCGCCAGCGCACCGAAAATCGGCGGCACGCAGAAAGGCGAGGGATCGATACTAGGCGGCCTGGGAGACCTTTTAGGGGACAGGTAGGGGTTAAAGTTACAGATGAAGTGCTGATTCGGGAGAAAATCACCTATGGCGGTAAACCTGGGCCACAGGAAACGTGTCTTGAGGACCATCGAGGGCAGGGATATCGACCGCGTTCCCTCCTTTTTCAGGGCAGAGCCACCTGTGAAAGAAAGGTTGAAAAAGGAATTCAACCTCGAAACCGACATGGATCTTATTTCCTATTTTGACTCCGATGCAGTACACATCGGCGTTCCGTATAAAAGGGAATGTTTCAGGCAACCGGAAGAGGATGGAATCTCCTACGACATGTTCGGCAATAAAGTGAGAAGCGTCCAATACGACAATATCTCAACCGAAAAAGTGGTCGAACCGGTCCTTGCCCATGCTGAGGCAGTGGATGAGATTAACAGGATCAAATGGCCTGACATGAGCTATATCGATCTTGAGGAAAGCCTGAAGCAGGCCCGGGCAGCCCATACAACCGGCCTTGCAGTGTACGGCGGTGTCTGGGCCAGTATTTTCACTCATTCCAGAGCGATGATGGGCGAGGAGAATTACCTGGCCTCCCTGGTGGACAATCCGGAGCTGATTGCCAGGCTGGTGGAGCGGATCACGGACTGCTTTCTCGAACTGAACCAGGCTTATCTTTCAGAATGCAGCAAATACATAGACATTTTTTATCTGGGCAGTGATTTCGGCACGCAGAATTCGATGTTTATCAGCAGGGAAATGTTCTGCACTTTTTTCAAGCCTCATCTGAAAAGGCTCATCGCTCAGGCGAAAGGATTCGCTCTGCCGGTGATGTACCACACCTGCGGGGCAGTGAGCGAGATCATCCCGGAGTTGATTGAATGCGGTGTGGATATACTTGACCCGGTTCAGGTAAGCGCTGCCGGTATGCGTGCGGAGAATCTCGCAGCCCGTTTCAAGAATAAAATCGCCTTCCACGGAGGGATCAGCACGCAGACAACCCTGCCGTATGCGAGCCCGGAAGAGGTGCGCGAGGTGGTAATCCGAACTATCGAGACCCTGGGCCCTCTCAAGCTTATTGCGGCTCCGGACCAGGAGATGATCGGCGATATTCCTACCGGGAATATCGAGGTGATGTTCAGGACTATAAAGGAGTATAAATTATAACCAGACATGAGCCAAAGGAAAAGCCATGAAAAGCGATCAAGTAAAGAAAGGTGCGGTGCGCGCACCGCACCGCAGCCTGCTGAGAGCCACAGGCCTGAACTCGGATGATTTCGGCAAGCCGTTTATCGGCGTGTGCAACTCGTTCAACCAGGTTATCCCGGGCCACGTGCATCTGGACAAAGTCGCCCGGTACATCAGAAAATACATCCGCCAGGCCGGTGGAACTCCTTTCGAGTTCAACACCATTGGTATCTGCGACGGTGTGGCAATGGGCCACATGGGAATGAAATACTCGCTTCCCAGCCGCGAAATAATCGCCGACAGCGTCGAGTCAGTGGTAAAAGCCCACTGTTTCGACGCTCTGATCTGTATCCCCAACTGCGACAAAATCGTGCCCGGTATGCTGATGGGCGCGCTGAGAGTCAACATTCCGACAATCGTCATCAGCGGCGGCCCGATGGCAGCAGGCAAACTCCCCAACGGCAGGGCTATCGACCTGATCAGCGTGTTCGAAGGCGTAGCGGCTTACGAAAGCGGCAAAATAACGGCTGAGGACCTTAAGATTCTCGAAGAGAACGCCTGCCCGGGCTGCGGCTCCTGTTCCGGGATGTTCACAGCCAACTCGATGAACTGTCTCTGTGAAGCGATCGGGGTCGCGCTGCCCGGCAACGGGACAATCCTGGCAGTGGACCCCCGGAGGAAAAAACTTTACCGGCAGGCTGCAAGACGGGTCGTGGAAATGGCTCTGGCAGGCGGGCCGCTTCCCTGCGAGATAGTGACCGAAAAATCGCTGGATAACGCGTTCGCCCTGGACATGGCAATGGGAGGCAGCACCAATACGGTCCTTCACGCTCTGGCCGTGGCCCACGAGGCCGGAGTGAAATACGACCTGGAGCGGATCAACAATATCTCCAGGCGCTGCCCGAATATCTGCAAGGTGGCACCGAGTTCGAAATACCACGTGGAGGACGTGGACCATGCAGGCGGGATAAGCGCGATCCTCAAGCGGATTTCCGCAATCAACGGCCTTATCGACACCGGCTGTATCACAGTTACCGGGAAAACGATCGGAGAGAATATCGCCGTAGCCAGGGTCAGGGACAATGAGGTGATCCGCACGCTGGAGGACGCCTATTCGCCGGACGGCGGCCTGAGCATACTCTGGGGCAACCTTGCCGAGCAGGGCGCGATTGTGAAAAAAGCCGGGGTAGCAAAAAGCATGTTGAAATTCGAGGGCAAGGCGATAGTGTTCGATTCCCAGGAGGAAGCCTGCGAGGGAATTCTGGCAGGCAAAGTCAAGCCCGGCCACGTGGTGGTAATCCGCTACGAGGGCCCCAGGGGCGGCCCAGGGATGCAGGAGATGCTGGCGCCTACCTCGTACATCATGGGCCAGGGCCTGGGAGAAAGCGTAGCGCTGATCACTGACGGCCGCTTTTCAGGGGGAACGCGCGGGGCGTGTATCGGCCACGTATCGCCTGAAGCTGCAGAGGGCGGGCTGATCGGCCTGCTCAAGGACAGGGATGTTATCAGATTCGATATCAACGAGCGCTGTCTCGAAGCCGTGCTGAGCAGCGAGGAAATAGAATCCCGCAGAGCGCAGCAGAAACCGTTCAAGCCCAGAATCGATACTGGTTACCTGAGAAGGTACTCGCAGGCTGTGCAGAACGCCGGCACAGGGGCGGTTATGGGTTAGCCGTGCAGCCAGCGGGGAAAAAGACCCATACGAATCCAAACAAAAAAAGCCGCCCTGATGGGGCGGCTTTTTTTACAACGGCCATTGTTATACCAGGATCAAAGCGACGAAAGAGAAATAGATGGTCAGGCCAATGGCGGCGTTGCTTATCAGATGAATTCTTTCACGAGTGGTCATTTTATCCTCCAGGTTGATTGTTTTCGTGTTTTGTGTTTCTGTTATCTTTGACGCTCCAGTAAACAATCCGGTTTCATTTTTTTCAGGGTTTGTATAGATTTATCCAAATATTATATTCTCAGAACATTAACCTGCTGGAACCGGTATTTTTCAGATCGGGTTTTTCATTCCGGCTCCAAGTCATTCTTCGGGTATCATAATGAACAGCCTTTCGCAGACCAGATTAAGGACTAAACTGATCCTCACCTATGTTATGTTTGTTGTTCCGGTTCTGGCTGTTAGCGGGTTTTTCTACTACGAGTCCGCCCGTCGAAGCCTGGACGCCGAGCTGGGAGAACGTCTGGTTGCCGTGGCACAGGCAACCGCGACCCGTTACGATCCACTAATCATATCGAGCTTCGAGCGCGGGGATGAGCAGGGACGAACACACCAGAGCTACCGCGCAAGCCTTGTTCAAATCAGGGAGCGTACAAATCTGAAAAGGCTGTTCGTATTCGACCCTGAACTTCGCAGCCTGCTTGACACCGAGGACGGGATTCCAATCGGCACGCCTTATGCCCGCCTGCGTTTCCAACAAGCCGAGACCACCGCCTGCCTGGAAGGCAGGCCAACAGCGAGTGTACTTTTCCGGGGAGAGGACAGGGTGTGGTACAAGTCCGGCTTCGCGGCAATTGTTGACAGGCAGGGCAGGGCTGTAGCCATTGTGGGCACTGATGCCAGTGCGGACTACCTGAGCCATATCGCCGGCTTGCGGAAATCGATTCTCGCTTTTGTGCTCCTGGGTGCCGGCCTGACAATAGGGCTGGGATTTCTGCTTGCGCGCTCGGTTACCCGGCCGGTGAACAGGCTTGTCTCACAGGCGGAAAGGATCGGCCGCGGGAAGATGGACCAGCCTCTGAAGATCGATGAGGCAGGCACCAGAGAGATCGCTTTCCTGGCCCAGGCCCTCGACCGGATGCGCGAGCGATTGAGCCAGAGAGAGGAAAACCAGCGGATGATGGTCGCCGGCGTGGCACATGAAATCAGAAACCCCCTTGGCGGGATAGAGCTTTTTGCCTCCCTGGCCTGTCAGGAGTTGAAAAAGGACAGCGAAGCGTCGAAATACCTGGAAAGGGTAATCGAAGAGGTCGGGAGCTTGAAAAAAATCTTGAACAACTTTCTCGAGTTCGCCAGACCAGCGCCTCCCAGGACAGATAACCTGGAACTTTCGCCGCTTATCCAGACTGCAGCCGAGCTTGTAACCGGCGAGGCCCACACCAAAGCTGCAGAGATCTCGATCAATATTCCCCGGCAAGCCTCGCATGTCCGGGCCGATCCTGAACAGCTCTCCCGTGTTTTTCTCAATCTTTTCAATAACGCCCTGGAAGCTCTCCCCGACAGGAACGGCAAAATAACGGTCACCGCCCACAGGAACGATAGCGGTGAAATAGTCGTTGAGCTGAGCGACAACGGATGCGGGATGGACAGGGAAACAGTAAAAAAGATTTTCAACCCCTTTTTCACTACCCGGGATAACGGCTTGGGGCTGGGTCTTGCAATCGTTAAAAAAACGCTCGAGGAAATCGGGGGCTGGATCGAGGTGGACAGCGCCCCCGGCGAGGGAACCCGTTTTACACTATGCCTGCCGGGTGCGCAAAATGAATGAATGCCGGGGCATGTTCCAACGATCACGGCATAACGCGCCCTCATTATGAGGATACAGGTAATAGATGATTCCGTTCAAAAATAACGTTCCGACAAGAACCAGGCCGGTGGTTACAGTCGGGCTGATTTTTCTCAACTGCGCGGTGTTTTTCCTCCAGCAGTCACTGCCTGAGGATCTGTACGTTGAAACAGTATACCTTCTCGGGGCGATCCCCGTGCTGGTTCTTCACCTGGATTCCTGGTTTTCAGTCAGCATACACAACCCAGGCCTTTCGCTGCTTACCTCGATGTTCATGCACGGAGGCTGGCTGCACCTGGGAGGCAACATGCTCTATCTTTGGATTTTCGGCAACAATGTCGAGGACTCGATGGGGCATTTCCGCTTTATTATTTTCTATCTTCTCTGCGGCTTTGCCGCTACCGCAGCCCAGGTGCTCAGCGCTCCGGATTCTACTGTACCGATGATCGGCGCAAGCGGGGCGATTGCCGGAGTGCTTGGGGCTTACCTGATCCTTCACCCGTTTGCCAGAGTACATACTTTGGTCATTCTAATCTTCTTTATTCAAATAATCGAACTGCCGGCGATTCTCGTGCTTTCGGTGTGGTTCCTGATGCAGATCATGTACAGCCTGACTGCTCCAGCGGGTGCTGCCGGAGTTGCCTGGCACGCTCATATCGGAGGGTTCGTGGTGGGGTTTTTGCTGATCCGCTTCTTCCAGAACAGGAGCCTGCGGAGAAAGACTTTTTACCGGTAATCTGTAAGACGTTGGATATCCTTCCCCAAATCATGACTATTTACTTTTCCTAACAACACCTCTTCATAAGACCTGAGCTTTCCGGGACTATCCCGGGCAAAGGGCTTGACCGCTGATGTTCGGATTCTTATCATTTACTCGTTTTTCGCCTATATCATAATATCTCTGGAACAGTAAATTAATCGGGAGAAATACGGATGAAAGTTCTCGTTATCGGTGCTACCGGCCATATCGGCACATACCTCGTGCCAAGGCTCTTGGCCAGTGGCCACGAGGTGGTGGCCCTGAGCCGGGGCCAGCGCCAGCCCTACAGCACTACCCCGGACTGGAAAAATGTCGAGACCATTCACCTGGACCGCAAAGAGGAGGAGAGAAAGGGCACATTCGGCAAGGCCGTGGCTGAGATCGGCGCTGAGGTGGTGATTGACCTCATACTTTTCAAGACCGCGAGCCTTCCTCAGCTTGTAGATGCCCTGGCCGGAAAAGTGAGACTGTTTATTTTTTGCGGCACAATGTGGGTTTACGGGCCGACCGAGAAAGCGCCCACCAGCGAAAAAGATCCCCGGCTTGCCGATGCCGACTACGGCCGGCAGAAAGCACAGATCGAGGAAGAGTTGATCAGCGCAGCCCTGGCAGGAGGATTCCCTGCCACCGTGCTCCACCCGGGGCACATTGTGGGTCCTGGTTGGCTGCCGATCGGCCCGGCAGGCAACCTGAACATGTCCGTGTTCGAGAAACTCGGCCGCGGTGAGGAAGTCTGTCTGCCGGATCAGGGACTGGCGACTCTTCATCACGTTCACGCGGATGACGTAGCCCAGGCCTTTGAGCTTGCCCTTGCCAACCCCCGGGCCTCGATCGGTGAAAGCTTCAACGTGGTTTCCCCGGAGGCGCTTACTCTCAGAGGTTTTTGCCGTGCTGTGGCGGGCACCTTCGGCCGGGAGCCGAAACTGACCTACCTTCCCTGGCCCGACTGGCGCAAGAAAGTAAGCGAAAAGGACGCGGAGGAAACCTGGGAGCACATCAGCCACTCTCCGTGTGGCTCAATCGAAAAGGCTCGCAAAGTGCTGGGTTACAGCCCGCGCTATACTTCTCTGGAGGCAGTGCGCGAAGCCCTGGACTGGCTGATCCGGCGCGGCATGGTGAACCTTCCGCCTCTTTCCTGACATATGAAAAAGAAAAATATTAAAAAGAGGCCCTGAAACGGGGCCTCTTTTTTGTCGCCATGATTAATTCCCAATCACGCCACATCTTCGTGGCCGGCCATAAAATCGGAGAACGAGGTCTCGATTTTTAATTAGAAGCGAAATATATTTTAAATCATTCGTGATTAAATCCGATATTAAGATTGAATGACCTGCGCAAATTCAAGGGTGACACACTAGCAGGGATTCGTACTTCGAGGTCTGATATGCCTGTTGAAAAACTCAAGGCTTTGCTTGCAGGGCTGCTACTGACAGCCAGCCTCCTGGGAGGCTGCGCGGGCGGGAACCTTTTCCGTCCCACTCCCCTGATCGGCCGCGACAGATTGGTTTTCCGGATCGTGGACAATGCCGAGAATGTAACCTACTACACGCGCAACGTATGGTACGACGGTGATAACTACCGTTTCCACGACGTGTACGGCAGGGATATCTACATGCCCAAAAGCGATGATGTCGCGATAGATATTATCAGCGCGTACGAATATTACCAGACACCCCAATAATCCAGAAACCACAAGCTGCTCTGGCCAAAACAAGCTTCCTAGCCTATTCGTTTTCTCTTTTCCAGAAAAGAAAATAGCGCCTTGTCAAAGGGTGTATCCGTTGAAACCAGCTGGTAGTCGATCCGCGACTCCCGGCAATGCAGGCGTAGCTCCTTGGTAAGCCGCTCGATTTCCCTGTCGTAGGCGGCCTTGATCTCCCAGGAGTCTGTCTGGAGCGTTTCTTTTGTTTCCATGTCCCGGTAGACGACCTCTCCACAGCCGGGAAGTTTAAGCTCTGCCGGGTCAAGAAGATGGAAGACAATCACCTCGTGCTTGTGGTGGGCGAAATACTTAAGCGAGCGCAGAGTGTCCTCAGGGGCGGTAAGGAGGTCGGAAAGCACCACAATCAGACCTCGGCGGTGGATCCGTTCGGCCAACTCGCGGAAAATTGGCAGGGGCCGGGTGAGTCCCTCACAACGAAGGTTTTCCAGGGCGCCGGTGAGCACTTTCATCTGGCTCATCCTGGCCCGCGGCGGGATATATCTCTGCAACTTTTCACTGTAAAGGGCAAGGCCGACACCGTCCCGCTGGCGAAGGAGGAGGTAGGCCAGGCTAGCGGCCAATAGCACCGCGTAGCGGTCTTTGGGCAGGGTGCCCTGCTGGCTGTAGGCCATCGAGCGGCTTGCATCCAGCAGGAGGTAGGCTTTAAGGTTGGTCTCCTCCTCGAATTGCTTGATATAGTAGCGCTCGGTTTTGGCGTACAGTTTCCAGTCGATATTCTTGCGTTCATCTCCCGGCATGTAGGGGCGATGATCGGTGAACTCGACGCTGAACCCGTGGTAGGGGGAACGGTGAAGGCCTGTGATAAAGCCCTCCACCACCAGGCGGGCGATAAGCTCGAGTTTGCCTAGGCGGGAGATCACCAGGGGGTCGAGCATCTGTGCTGACTGTGTTCTCAACCCTTCTCCTCGAGCAGTCGGTTCAAAACGTCATTGACACCTATGCCTTCGGCTTCAGCGTTGAAATTGGTGATCACTCTGTGCCTGAGAACAGGAAGGATACAGGTGCGCACATCCTGCTCGCCAGGGGCGTAGCGGCCGTCCAGTACGGCCATGGTCTTAGCCCCCAGAATAGCATACTGGGAGGCGCGAGGTCCTGCGCCCCAGCTGATCCAGTCCTTGATAAATTCCGGGGAGCCGTTCTCCTGGGGACGGGTTGCGCGCACCAGCTCCACTGCATAACGCACCACAGTCTCACTTACCGGCACCCTTCGCACCAGCTCCTGAAGAGTGAGTATCTCCTCGGAGGCCATGACTTTCTCCACCGAGTCCTCATAAACGCTGGTGGTGGTGGTGACTATCTCGATTTCGTCCTCAAGCGAGGGATAATCTACCGAAAGACTGAACATGAATCGGTCAAGCTGGGCTTCGGGCAACGGATAAGTCCCCTCCTGCTCGATCGGATTCTGTGTGGCCAGTACGAAAAACGGCTCGTCGAGTGTATAGGTATGGCCGCCTGCAGTCACCTGATGTTCTTGCATGGCCTGAAGCATCGCGGCCTGGGTTTTCGGCGGTGTGCGGTTGATTTCATCAGCAAGCACCACATTGGCGAACACCGGCCCCTGATGAAAAACGAATTGCCGGCTTGCCCCTTGTTCAGTGTGCTCCTCAAGGATATCAGTGCCGATAATATCAGACGGCATCAGGTCCGGGGTGAACTGGATACGGTTGAAACTCAGGTCAAGAAGCCGGCTCAGGGTGCTGATCATCAGGGTCTTGGCCAGCCCCGGCACCCCGATCAACAGAGAATGGCCGCGGGCCAGAAGGCAGACCACCATCTGGTCGATAATCTCTGTCTGGCCCACAATAACTTTGCTTATTTCATCGTGGATCTTCTGTCGCGCCTTCTGCAGTCTTTCGACCGTCTCTACATCGGCCCGGGGGTTCGGTCCTTTATCCTGGGTCAATTCATTCTCCTTTTCTTCAAATCCAGGGATGGAAAATTAAACCCGTCCACTGTTAAAATCAAGCATTGACTGATTTCTGGATTCTCCACAAGAAAAGGGCTCGCCTGCGAAGCCTCTCAAAATATTTCACGTTAAGCCATTGTATTTTCAAGAATTCCGATACGTTCTATCTCAACGCTCAGGCGGTCTCCCTTTTTCAGGAATACCTGCGGGTCACGTCCTGCGCCCACCCCAGCGGGAGTGCCGGTGAGAAGCAGGTCACCGGGCTTTAGAGTCATAGTGGATGAAAGATAACTCACCAGTTTTGCCACATCGAAAACCATCTGTTCAGTATTGGATCCCTGCATCAGGTTGCCGTTCAGGGTAAGCCGGATCGTGAGACTCTGGGGATCAGTGATCTCATCTGCAGTGACAATCCATGGCCCCACCGGGCAGAAAGAATCCGGGCTTTTGGCCCTGGTCCACTGGCCGTCCGTTTTCTGTGCATCGCGCATGGTCAAGTCGTTTGCGCATGTGTAGCCAAAAACGAATGACAACGCCTCCTCCGGACTGATATTTTTGCACCTGGCACTGATTACCACTGCAAGCTCTGCCTCGTAGTCGATCATCCTACTTACCCCAGGCAGCCCGATCTCATCCCCGGGTGCGGCCAGCGCGTTACTGTACTTGGCGAACAGGATCGGCCGCTCAGGTAGCGGTGAGCCGAGTTCGCGGCAGTGGTCAGCATAGTTCTTGCCGATACACATGATCTTTTCCGGTCGTGACAAGGGGCACAACAGTCGTGGATTGTCAATTCGGGGTCCGCCGGCTCTGACCACATTCGCCGCTTCCCGCAGGCCCTCATCCCCCGCCTCGATCAGCTCCTCGACATCCCTCCAGGGCAGTCCCCGGTCAGCCAGATCCACGAATCCACCTTCCGGCAGAACAACCGCTGGGCCGACCCTGCCGCCTGTTTCAATCATCGCTACTCTCATTTTTTCTCAACCTCCTGTAACTTTCATTAAAGCCTTTATTTCCCTCTTAATTCGAGAATTACCTTAATCTTAATGGATAGCAAAAGTCAAGATTTTACGGTATGCTTGCAATGCTTCGTTGACAACCGTCAAAGTTGCCATTAATCTTTTCTGTTACCTTTCCAGCCCCGGCTTATTCATAAATTGGTAAGATGTTATGTTTCCCCGGGGCCTGGGGGCGGCGGGCGCATGAAATGCGCTTCGTTGCGCAAAAGCGCAACGCTCTGTGCGACTATTGTCGCACAGCCGCCGCCCCCTCCCTCGGTGGCTGATAAAAATGTGAAAATAATTGACTAACCCTGTCAAGAGCACATATGCAGGTACACCTTTACACCAAAAGGCACGAAAACGTTTGACCAGTAAAAAATCAACTCATTACAACATGCCTTACTGTCCATTTTTATTAAACAACTTCAACCGGAGCGTTCCAATGAAAAAAACCCTGCTGCTTTTCGCATTTCTCACTGTACATGGCCTGCCGCTTCAGGCCCAGACCGGCGACTTGCCGATTCCGCGGGATTACGAGCAGTCCCTGATCGAGCTCGGCGCAGTTCAAAGGTTCCTCCCTGTACAGCAAGATACGCTGATCCCCTCCTCGGACGAGCTCGCCCGCGGCTGGCTGCTTTACCATCGCGACCGTAACTACGAGGTTCTTCCCAACTCGAAACCCTCATCGGGTGAAACCCTGCAGGCTCTGCGGGTGAGAGCCACTCCCGGCGAGATCGAATCCGAGCCGTTCAGTATCTATGCTCTGCGGGATGCAGGCAAAATCTCGGTTTCGCCTGAAGTGGCAAATGCAGAAGGAGAGAGCGCATGGCTGGCCGGGGCAACAGTGGTCGAGGACGTGCTCTTTCACCCCGTACAGTACAGGCAGATAAACGAACATACCTGGCCCACCCTGAGCTACCTGCGCTATCCCGTTTTCATCCGGAGTGCAGCCGGCTACCCGATGAGTTCCGGAACGAGCCGCCTTTACTGGATCACGGTCACTGTGCCTGACAATGTCCCGGCAGGGATCTACCAGGCTTTGATTCAGGTCACCGATGAAAAGGCTACCAG
Source organism: uncultured Gemmatimonadales bacterium (assembly GCA_964548275.1). Classification (GTDB taxonomy): domain Bacteria; phylum Gemmatimonadota; class Glassbacteria; order GWA2-58-10; family GWA2-58-10; genus JAUVUV01. The sequence goes on along the minus strand of CAZJQI010000028.1, from coordinate 37,777 downwards.
AGCCGTTGTGCCGCTCGAAGTCGAGGTGCTTCCTTTTAAGCTAACCACAGAGGGCCTTCCCCGATTCGGGGCGTTCCTGAGCGGCGCTCCCTTTGCCAGGGGCGAGTGGAAATTCATGAAGCGCTACGGCATGGATGCTCTGCAGTGGTTCTGGCCCTCGCACGGGATAAAAATCAAAAACGACAACGGCAAAATCAAGATGGATTTCACCCGTTACGACTCTTTCGTGCAGGGCATGAAAGAGGCCGGCATGCGCGGGCCCCTGGTGCTCTCCCTGGGCAACTCGTGGCTTGGTAATTACGAGATCAAGCTCGCTGGTGCGTTCGGCCTGAGGCTGCTCAACCGGATGTTCGACGGCAGGATGGTCACCATAGCCGATTTCAACGACCCCCGCTGGGACGAGCTCTGGGTGGAGGGGCTGCGGATCATTTTCGACCATGCGAAAAAGGCTGGCTGGCCCGAGCTGGCTCTTCTGATCCACGACGAGCCCACCAAGTACATAATCGAGTACCACCCGCACAAATACCACCTGGTCAAGAAACACTTTCCGCAAGTTCCGGTTTACGGAGTGTTTTTCCAGCCGCAGGAAGACCCCGGGCCTCTGGTGAAAAGCTGCGATATCATGGTTGCCAACCGCGACCTAGCCCGGATTAAAGCCCTGGCCCGCGCCCACGGCAAGAGATTCTGGACATACAATAACATCTGCGCTGACCAGTCTTTCGGCAAGTGCCGCCTGCTCTACGGCCAGATTCCCTCCTACTACGAGAGCGAGGTGATGTGGTTCTGGTGCTGGAACTACTGGATCAACGATCCGTGGAACGATTTCGACGGCCGGGGCGAGCAGGTAGGCGGCCCGGCCCAATCGGATGCGGACTGGGTAGCGGTTTACCCCAGTGTGGATGGAGCAGAGCCTGTGCGTACCCTTGCAATCGAGGCCGCGCGCGAGGCAATAGACGATGTGCGCTATGTCAAAACCCTGGAAAACCTGGTTAAAGCCAGAGACCCCCAGCGCTGGAGCGAGTTGCGCGGTATAATCCGCCGCCGCCAGGAGCAAATGTTCAACGGTATTTTCCAGGACAACCGGACTTACTCGGACGCCAACTTTTTTATCACCACCCGGAACGATGACGTGGAGAAACTGCGGGATTTCGTGATCAGCGAGATTCTGAAAACTCTGGACGAATAGCAAATACGCAGCAATGGCTGATGAACCGATTCTATTCCGGGCGGTGGAACAAACACCGGCATGTAGCATTAAAAAAGAAACTTTCATAGAAATCATGAGGTATTAATATTAGTTTGAAAGAGTTTTCTCGCTTGAGCTTTCCTCATTCCCCACGGGCTGGCTCATGTCCATATCTTTTAAAAGTGCCCAACTTAAGGCTCTCCCGCCCAAGCTGCACCTTTTTTTGCTTTTCATCGCCGTAATATATTCAGCGGGATTATCCAGCGAATCCAGAGCGGACGAAACCGCTCAGACGTTTTTCAACCAGGCCGCATCTCTACTAGCCGAGGGCGATTCAGCCGGCGCGCTGGGGCTGCTGGACCGAGTGCTGGAACTCGACTCGAAGCACCGGGAAGCATATTTAGAGCTCGGGCGGCTTCACCTGGCCGCTGGTGATCTGGATGCTGCACGGGATGATTTCATGAATGCCCTGCGAAGCGAATCAAGCCGGACCAAGGCGGCTGCGCATGTCGGCCTGGGGGATGTTTACCGCGTAAAGCCTTATCGCAAATGGTGGGCGATCAAAGAATACAGGATCGCGATTAAAGCGGATTCGGCATTTACCAGCGAAGGATTGTATAAAATAACTGAGACCGCTTTCGAATTGGGCTGGACCCACGGCCACAATGTGGCCTGCGATGCGCTGTTCGAACTGGTCCGTCATGACCCGGACTACAAGAATGCGTTGAAAATCTGGTGGGAGAAAATCTTTGACCAAAGCGATGATGAGTTGCGCGATGTCTGTGGCATTCTAGAAGAGCTTGTTGACCAGGGAAATGATAACCTGGACTTATTGATTTATTCCGCGCGGATTCGCTTGCGGCTGGATCAACCTGACAGCGTGTTGGCCTCCCTGACTAAGCTTGAGGCCGCAAACCCGGAACACAGGCGCTCGGAGCGTCTGCTGCTGGAGGCGGAATGTAACCTGTCGGGCGGGGATACTCTGGGGTTCGAGGAGCGTTATAACGAGTCGCTCCGCTACGCCGGGCAGGAGGACGATTTCATCCATTTTTTCCGGGAGACCGAGCCGATATTTAATCCCACTGAGGCGGCAAAATGGGATTCGCTGGAAACCGCGGCCCAGAAGTCCGCCTTTTTCCATACTTTCTGGAAACGCCGCGACCCCGACCCCATCACAGCGCACAACGAGCGTCTGCTGGCTCATTACAAGCGCCTTCAGGAGGCGAAGAAAAACTACCTTGATTTAACACCGCACAGCCTGTTCAATACCTCCTATACTTATTACAGGCTCGAGGCTCAAAGACCAATTTACAACTATAACAATCCATATTTCGATGCTGAATACGATCCGGATATCTGGTGGGATAATTGCCGCCCGTTGGCGCTGCAGCAGCGGGGCTTGTTCTATATCCGCCACGGAGAACCGGATATGCTTTACCGTTTCGGCCTCCCTTGGGATGGAGGTGCGGGGGAAGCTCCGCCTTACGAGGCATGGCTTTACGGCACGAATTACTTTCTATTCGGCAGGGAAAAAGGTTCTTACTGGGCCCAAAAAAGTTTTGCGCAGCAGGGCGACATTACGCGGGCAATGGAGTCGGAATCTTTCAAAGATCCACTGCCAACTTTGAATCATGCTTCTTATGGAGCTGATTTTAAAGGGTCTGGCGGCAAGCTGGAGATTGAGTTCTATCAGTCATTGCCTATCACTGTCAATAATACTCCTATTGAAAAACATAAAGCAACTATTGTCGTTTATGATGAAAGCTGGATTGAACTGGTCCGTAAGGATACGGAATCGAATAAAGTATTTACCGGTCAGGACAGCATGTGGTTTGCCATGAATAGTGTCACAGTTGATCCAGGGCCCATTATATATGCTTTACGCATGAATGTTCCAGGATATAGGTCAGTAATAAGGAGAAGTATTGCCCCTTCACCGTATTCTAAGAGTGGCCTTGAGTTGAGCGGCATCATCCTAGGCAGTCCTCCGCTACCCGATGTGCAGGTCCACCAGCGCAGGGGCGTTGAAATCCTGCCGAGGCCATCTCTTGCTTTCAGGCATGGTGAAACAATTATGGTTTATCTCGAGGTGTACGGCTTGAAACAAAACAGAACGCGCAGGCGATTTTTTACTGAAAAGGTGACAGTAAGCCTTGTCGAGGAAAAAGCGGACGAGAATATAATAAAAAGGCTTTTCGGAAGTAAAAAGCCCCGCACAAGCCTCACCCTGAGTTTCGATCGCTATCTTTCAAAAGCCAGAGGCCCGTTTGCAGAACACTTTAATATCGACACCTCGGATCTGGTTCCCGGCAGTTACAATCTTTTAATTGAAGTCCAGGACAAAAACAGCAGGCAGAGCAAAAAAACAGGTTGTTTTTTTGAACTGGCAGAGCGAGAATAAGATAGACCCTTTATCCTTGGCGTTACTATGATTAACCGGATTAAATGTTGTTTATTCGGGGTATTCATTGCCCTCCTTTTTTTTTCTAATCTCCCGCCACTGCGGGCAGTTGAGGAAACCGCCCAAACTTACTACCAGCAGGCTCTAGGCCGGATCAACGAAGGCGATTCAACCGGCGCGCTGGGGCTGCTGGACAAAGCCCTCGAACTCGACTCGAAGCACCGGGAAGCATATTTAGAGCGCGGGCGGCTTCACCTGGCAGCAGACGATATGGACGCGGCGCGGGATGATTTCAACCATGCACTGTTTTCCAAATCTCCGGAGATAAGGGCCAGGGCTCATATCGGCCTGGGGGATATATACCGCCTGAAGCCGAAAAGAAACTGGGATGCCATAGCAGAATACCGCCTGGCAATTAAAATAGAGCCTTCCAACCTTGAAACCTATTTCGCGCTTTCCCAGGCCGCTCTCGCCATGAATGTCCCCAAGGGCTACAGGATAGCTTCGCAAGTACTGGTCAAGCTTATCTGCCTGGACCCCTGCTTCCGGGACGCCTACACTGTCTGGCGGGATACAATCCTTGACAAGACCGAAGATGGACTGCGCAGCGCATGCACCTGCCTTGAAAAATATGTTGCCGAAAATCCCGAAAAAAGCACCTGGCTGTTGGATCTGGCCGGTTACCGCTACTGGCTGGAGGAAATAGACAAGGCCCTGGAAAACCTCGCCAGGCTCGAACAGGCCTGCCCGGAGTACAAGGTTCCCGAGCGGCTGTTGCTGCAAGCGCGCTGTTTGCTCGAGCTGGAGGAAATATCAGGCTTCGAGAGATTATATTATGATGCAATCAATGCTGCTGAGAAGACCGGTGATTTTCACAGGCTGGCCATCCAGGCCGAGGCGATTTTCAACCCCACTGAAAGCAGAAAAGCCCAAGAATGCCAGACTGCAGAAGACTGGGCCGTGTTTTTCCGCAAGTTCTGGAAACGCCGGGATCCCGATCCACTCACGCCCCAAAACGAACGGCTGATCGAGCATTACCGGCGCCTGCGCAAGGCTGAAAAATTATATTCAATTAACGACGTGTATTCGAAGGCCAGGAAGTCCCGAGATTTTTACCGCATGGAATCTTTCATGAGCGGATCAGTAGGTGCAGAGATTGAATACGACCCGGAGCTGTTCTGGAAGCGCTGCCCTGAACTGGCTCTGCAGCAGCGAGGACTTCTCTATATCCGCCACGGCCCGCCGGATTTGATAAGTAAGCCTATTTTAGAGAATTTGAAGGAGATTCCGCCTAACGAGGAAGTCTGGTTTTACGGCCGTGCTTTTTTCTCGTTCAAAGAAGGCGGGAGTTCTATAGGCGATTATGTTTTCATACCTGTTCCCGTACGAGGGATAGGTAATATGGACAAAGCCATGGAAACGGAAACTTTCAAGGATACTCTGCGGGTTGCCGAACAGGAAGGCTACTGGACTTATTTCAAAGGCCCGGGCAAACAACTGGAAGTCGAGTTCTATCAATCCGCACCCGTGGAGACCGCTCCCAAAGCACCTGATCCCAAAGCCGCTCTGGCCCTCTATGACTCCACCTGGACCGAGCTTGCACGGGACAATTCTATCTCGGCCAGGATAAAAATCCCCTCGGGTGAGAACTGGATTGCCGTGAACAGGGCCAACTCCATGCCCGGTCACTATTTCTTCGCTCTGCGCATGGACATTCCAGACCACAGGGCGGTGATTAGAGAAAGCATGGGACTCAAGCCGTTCGTGGATGACGCTCTCGATTTAAGCGGCGTGATCCTGGGCAGTCCGCCAAAAAAGGGACAGCAGGTGCACAGCCGCAGGGGGGTAAACATCCTGCCCAGGCCGTCGCTCAAGTTCATTACGGATGAAATAATCACGGTCTATTTCGAGGTGTACGGCCTGGAAGGCGATCCCGACAGCAGGCGATCCTATCTCGAAAGGGTGACAGTCAGTTTGATCAAGGAAGACAAAAACAAGCTGGCAAGCATGCTGGATGTAATCAATCCCTGGGGCAAAAAGCGTTCAGCCAGCCTCAGCCTTACATTTCATCGTAATCCACCCGGCAGTACCGGAGTAGTGGCCGAGCATTTCACAATAGACCCCTCCGAGCTGGTGCCCGGCAATTACAGCCTTTTGATCCAGGTGCTCGACAACAACATCATGCAGACAGCCCTGACCGGTTGCTTTTTCGATCTTGCTGTGAAGGAGTGAAGCTCATCGCCTACAAGGCGGGGTATCAAAAAGAAAATTTTAATAATATTTGGAGGAGTTAATCCCCCAAACCACCTGAAAATGAGCCATTCATCCCCGTGCACAGCACGGTGTATTCTGGCATAATCTCATAAAGGTTCGGGATAACAGTGACGGCAGCATTAAATGGGCCTCCTGCATTTTTGAGCTTGAAAAATGAATGCGAATCAAGTCTTATCAAAGCACGGTGGAGAATAAATAATGAATCGCTCAGGTTGCCTGATTATTCTTGCTCTCAAGCTGTCCAGCAGGAATATATTTCAATCGACATCATAGAATCGCCTCCCGGAAAATATGACCTGAACATTACAGTAACCGATAACGCAACAGGGGAGAAAGTTACCCGCGATGCCAATTTTTCGATTGTCAAGGCCAGATGATCCTGGTTTTATGTTTTTTGGCAATCTTTCCGGTAACCTTCACGCGTTTCCCTTATCCACTCAGTTGCGACCTTCCTAATGAAAACAGAATAAATCGATTTAGATAAGTTATTATTCTTCTTTTGGTGGCAAAAGAAGCAAAACCATTTCTTTTGTAACCAAAAGAAACAAAAGTTAATTCCGAATCTGTCTCTATTACTTCGCTGGTTTTGGAGGTCGCCTCGTGCTCAGGGTGTGCCCTGAGCACGAAAGGCATGCCTCGCCCTGTTCGGGCGACCGATCGGTCGCCCGAACAGGCTTGGAATTATGCTTGATTGAATAATTCCAGTTATCTAAACGTGATACTCCAGTAGAAAGGACACTGTTAAGGCTTGTGGCAATTTATGAATAATTCAGGTTTAAGCTCTCCAAGGTCTCGTATCGGTACTTTAAAGCACTATTTACAAAAACGATTTCAAGATTTATGATTAACAGGTCAAAACATTGTTGCATTTTATCACTTTTTCCAAGCAGTTAAATGCGGCGAATATTTCAAGTTAAATACCTTTGGCGTTACAAGCCGATATCTTTTTTGCTTGTATCTTATACGCTCCTGACTCTATCGGCCGTTTTTTTCCCTTTGCACGGCCAGGTTAGAAGAGAGCTCGAGGTACCGGACATTATCAACGCGCCTTATTACCCGGAATGGAAAGCGCCGGAAGCTCGGGAAACAACCGACTCTGACAAGCCCTCGGATCTGATTCTGCTCCAGGCCTGCCGTCTGCTGGCCGCAGGCGACACCCTCGGGTTCGAAAGGAGCTATGCCACAGCGCTGGGTGAAGCGGGAAAAGAAGATGATTTCACCAGGATTTTCCAGGAAGCGGAACTTATTTTTACGCCGTGGGAAAGAGTCAAATGGGATGAACTTGCAGACCCCGCCGAGCGAGCGGAATTTTTCCGTATCTTCTGGAAAGTCCGCGACCCGGACCCGATCTCATTCCAGAACGAGAGACTTGTTAACTATTACATTCAATTGCTGGATAAAGGTTTGCTCAGCGTTCCAGGTGGAATGGCCTGGATCAAAAGCCAGATGCAGGCCGGCGTTTTCACTGATCCTCTTCCCGCATTCCACCATGATTACTACGGAGCTGATTTCCGCGCTACCGACGGACGAGTGGAGGTAGAGTTCTATCAGTCAGCGCCGGTTGAGGCCGCACCTCAGGAGAAAGGCCCCGAGGCGGCCTTTACCTTCTACGACAGCAGTTGGGTGGAACTGGCCCGGGACAGCACCACTTCGAGAAAGATTACCGCAGATAAGGACACGCTCTGGTTTGCAATGCACAAGGTGTTCTCGGACTCTGGAAAATTCTATTACGCCCTGCGCATGGATATTCCGGGACATCGTGCCGTAGAAAGGAACCTTATCCGGCTTAAGTCATACCCGAAAAACGAGCTTTGCCTGAGCGGTATCATTCTCGGCACTCCACCATCACCAGGAGATCAGGCCCACAGCCGTGGGGGGGTGGAGATTCTGCCCAGGCCGTCACTTATATTTACCTCAGGCGAGACAATCATGGTTTTTTTCGAGATTTACGGCTTGGGGAAAGACCCGGGAGGTAAACGTTCTTTCCGCGAACAGGTCACGGTGAGCCTGGTCAAATATAAGGAAATGGATCAGGCATCGAGTTTCAGCGGAAACATTGAGGAACTTATTTCCTGGAATGGAAACCTTTTGAACAGCCTCACCCTCGCCTTTGACCGGCAGTCCCTGGAGCCGAGCGGCCCTGTGGCCGAACATTTTATTATCGATACCACAGAGCTCGTGCCCGGCCACTACCGCCTGTTTCTCCATGTGACCGACAACAGCAACAACCAAGAAAAAGAAGTCACCTGGTATTTCAATCTCGCAACAAAAGAGTTAAATAGAGATAATTGATTGCTCCTGGAAGACCATAATTGCCGCAAGCCGGTTTCTTGCGCTGTTTCGAGAACGTTCCTATGGAAGAATAAACCAGATGAAACACGAAAGAGGATTGATTATCAGGTACTTATTATTACTCTTACTTGCAGCATTCGGCTGGTTCTGCGCTGAATCGCCGCCCGAAACCAGGCAAAGCCGCTCGGAGAGCTTTCGCTTCCGCCATCATTTCATCCAGCAGAAACTGGAAGGTGATGCCTGGGGCCAGACCTCTCTGGCTGATGTGGACCGGGACGGGGATATCGATTTCGTGCTGGGCCGACGTAACGGGGTGATTCTTTGGTACGAATACAGCCCGCCAGGCTCCTGGCACAGGCATGTAATCGGCGAACGGTCGCCCTCGGATGTCGGAGGGCTGATGCTCGATGTGGACAGGGACGGCTGGCTGGACATGGTGGCCGGAGGAACCTGGTACGAGAATCCGGGAAATAAAAATGCCGGCCTATGGCAGGAGCATGTTTCCGACCCCAAGCTTCATTCGGTGCACGACATAATTGCAGCCGACCTGGACGGAGACAACCGGCCGGAGGTGGTCACGATGGCAGGGGAGATGGAAGGAGTTACCCGCTCGGCGGCCAAGGACCTTCGCTGGTACAGGATTGCCGACTATCCGAGAAATCCCTGGCAAATAAAACGGATCGGCGACTCGGTGCATTCGGGACTTGCCGCGGCGGATCTCGACTCCGACGGCGATATTGATCTGGTTCGCAGCAATATCTGGCTGTAGAAGAAAGAATACCTTAACCCACTGTTCGCCTTGTCGACCCTTATATCA
>CAZJQI010000028.1:0-28707 GCA_964548275.1 uncultured Gemmatimonadales bacterium | reverse complement strand
GCTGTAGAAGAAAGAATACCTTAACCCACTGTTCGCCTTGTCGACCCTTATATCAGCTTGATAAGGATGAGTGTACCGAGGATAAGTGTTGCGTAGGCCACCGCCCGTCGAAGAATTTTGTCGGGCAGAACTCTGACTGTCCTTGTCGCCGCAGGTGTCGAAAGGATCGCTCCACTTACAAGAGCGACAGTCATCATCACGTTCATTTCGCCGTGAGCAATCTGGTAAAGGATAAATCCCACCAGGCAAACCAGACCTTCAACCAGTGAAGTAATACTGACAGCATTTTTCTCCGGTACCCCGGACATTATCTGCCCTCCGGTGACCAGAGGGCCGTAGCCTCCCCCGGAAATCCCCTTGTTGAATGCGGCAAGCGCGCCGATAAAAGTGATCCTGGGCCACGAAAACCTTATCCTGGAAGAAGAGCTGAAAAGCATTAAGATGCCCATGGCGAAAATCATCGCTCCGATATAGCATTTCACGATCTCTTTGGGCAGGCTGACTGCCAGTATCACCGCGCCTACTGTTCCAAAAATCGCGCAGGAAAACAAGGCTAAAGTAATTTTTCTACTCCGGGTTCCTTTCCTGAAATCAACGTTTCCGAATTTATGATGCAGGAACCCCGCCAATATACCCGATAAAAACTGCGAAAAAAGTAATGCAGGCACGATCTCCAAAGGTTCATACCCGAGAAGTAAAAGAACGGGTGTCAAGGTGGTACCGTAGCCCATGCCCAGGGAGGCATCCACGTATTCGGCGAAAAACGCCATAGCCGCCAGTGAAAAAAACACGACAGTCCCGGCTGAAAGATTGATATCAAACAGCAGTTCCCTGTAAAAGGTCGCTATGAATAACATCGCAGCTATCACGAGTATGGAGCCAACCCATAGTGCCCTGAGAATTCGGCGTTCGATCATACCAGACTCCAGTGTTGAAAAGTCACTTGTTCAAAATAATCGACAATTGTAATACCTTAATTCCTATATTATATGTAGGATATTAGTTATAAAATTATACCCCTCCTTCGGGGCCTTCTCATTTGGCCGTTTGGCCGGTTTTCAGTGTTTATCCACCCTGTTGCTTCTGCTCTGCTTTCCTGGCATCAGCAGCCATTTCAGCCAGTGTTTCGCTGTCAAGAATCTCGGAAATATTGTCGCGCACACGGAGCATTAATTGCCGCAGCCAGCAGGTATCATACGGGTACGGGCAGTCCGGATCGGCGTGGGGCATGGTCCGGCTGGCGCATGGGATAGGCGCCAAAGGCCCCTCGATAGCGCGGAGAATATCACCCAGAGTCATCTCCTCCGGAGGAATCCGCAGCACATATCCACCCTCTTTGCCTCTCTCACTAACCAGAATTCCACTTTTCCGGAGAGTTGAGAGTACCTGTTCGAGGTACTTTGCCGGAATACCCTCGAGCCCGGCCAGATAGGCGACTGACAAAGGTTTCCGGCCGTAATTCTCGGCAAGATGTCTCAATACTCTGAGAGCGTATATGCCCTTTTTCGATACTTTCATATTCCCTAAATCCTATTATATTAGTAGGATCTATAGGAATTGTAATATAATTTTCGGTAAATTTCAAGAGTTCTTTAGGGAAAAATTATTTTTTTCTTGCCCGAGTCCATTAACCACATCCGGGGTTTTATCAAAAATCGGAGGAAATTCCTCAACTATTGAACAGCCAATGACTATCAACATCATTGATTATCCATTGCACAAAACCAACCCGGATTTTATTGTTAGTTAATCACAGTACTCTATCCAAAGCGCACGGCCTATTCACTGGTGAGAAAAGGGCAAATAATGGCTGGAAATTCCCTTCGAACCACTTCTTTTAGGATGCTGATACTACAGTTATCGCTGTTTTTAATATTAGCATCCGGGCTTATCATTTTCGCCTGCAATAGCCCGGAAAAGGCGAAAAGCCTTCGATTCCTGGCACTTACCGACACCCACATTGCCGCTGATAGTGACCTGGCTCGCTGGCGGGATTTCCTATACACAATCAGGGGCAGGGAAATCGAGCTGGTAGTGGTTCTCGGTGATCTGGTCGGACATGCGCCTGAATTTATCGAGCCGGCGAAAGAAATTGCCGAGCGGAGTTGGCCGCCGGTTTACTTTCTTCCAGGCAACCACGATGACAACTACGCACGCAACACCGAGTGGTGGACCTCGGTATTCGGGTCGCCCTACTACAGATTCGAGTACGGAGGCTACCATTTTATCATGAACTGGAGCCAGGACAGGGATGCCCCCCTGGGCTGGCTCCAGGCTGCTCTTGACTCCATCCCGCAGGGAACTCCGATCGTGTTCTGCCAGCACTATCCTCCTCAAAGCTCCGGGGCACCGGACAGCGGTTCCTGGCCGATTCTCGAGACCAGATCGGAAGATGTCATTGTCGCCCTGAGCGGCCACACTCACAGGCGAAGCAGCGAAACCGTGGGCTCCATTCTCTCGGAAACTCTCGATAACTGCTCGATGGACACCACGAAAGACGGACATTTCTACGAGATCACCCTGAATGCTAATGAGCTGGTAAGAATCGAGGAATTTTCCTTTTCCGAGCTGAAAACCATCTCTCCGCCGGATAATCCGCCAAGTGTCAGTCTGGTCGACACCTCCGGCTATTTCGTGATCGATCGGCCCCTGACTTTAATAGGCACAGCGCAGGATGACAGCGGAGTAGCTCTTGTCCAGTGGCGGATCGATTACGGCCCCTGGAGTGATGTACAAGGCACGGAACGCTGGCAATTGCGGCTTGACCCTGCAGATCTGAGCCCTGGTCACCACATGCTCTGGGCCAGGGCCCTGGACAACACCGGGCAGGCATCCGCAGGGTTCGAACGCGCTACTCTGTACGTAACCGAGGAGGAGCCCCGACCAGGTACGGTGCGGCTGAGCCAGGGCCTTGCCGGTTACACCGGCTGCCGGGATGTAACCGTCCGCGCTCATTCGCCGGAGGTGAGCGCCGAGGACAGCGATCTCGAGTGCTGGATTCACGGTGAGGCCGGCAGCGAGGAGTTCTCGGAATTCTATATCGCTTTCGAGCTCTCCCCGATTAACACCGGGAGAAAGGTGAAAGAAGTTAGACTCACACTTTTCTGCAGCCGCCAGAATTCTGTCTCACCAGCGGACGGAGACGATCTCTACCGGGTTGGAGTTGTCGGCGAGTCGTGGAGCGAGGATATGAATTACAACCAGCGCCCGTATCTGCCGGGATGGCATTCGGCGAAAAAGGCTGCAAAAGCCCGCCTCGAGGGCGAATGGCCCGTTCCCTCAGGCATGCAGGAAATCCGGCCCGAGGTGCCCCTGACTCTTGATCTGACCGGGTTCGCCGCCGAGGTTGCAAAGTGGATCGAAGAGCCGGAGTCAAACCACGGCTGGGTTATTTCGCCCCTTTTCGATGAATACAACATCTCGTTCCGCTCAAGCGAGTACAAAATACCGACAATGCGGCCCAGGCTGGAAATCGTTTTCCAGCGATAAGGCGAGGAAAAACCCTTCAATCGCCTTTAATCAACAGATTTTCCTCATCAAAAAGATTTTTTACAGCATCAGGGAAAATCTCTGTTACTATCCAAAAACGGGGGAAATGATGTTTAACTATGACAAGTTCAAAAATTACGGCCTGGAGCTTCCTTTTGGCGAAGATGTATTGGAAACAGCCGGGCAGGCCGTGCCGGGAACCACTTTGATCGATATCCGCGCGCAGGCCCTTCGCCTGAGCCCCGAGCAGAGAATCCAAGCCTTGCGCAAGAGCTGGAAGCCTCGCTATTCGGCGGGTATCTGGTTTTTCGGCGAGTTCGGCTCGCGGTTCCACGGCTCGTACAAGGATCGGATGGCACTGGAAAAAAGGCTGGAGATCGCTGCAGAGCTTTCCCGTTTCGGCCTGAAAGCTGTGGAGGCGCACGAACCCTGGGAAATCAACGAGGAAAATCTCAGCCAGTTCGAAAAACTTCACCAGCAAACCGGCATAATAATCTCAGTCGTGGCTGGTATCGGTGGTGATTTTCGCGCAGTGGACGCCCAGTTCGGGACAACCTCCAGTCCGGTCAAAGAGGTGAGAGACAAATACACGGCACACACAGTGGAACAGTTGAAACTGACTAAAAAAATCTCCGAGAAACAGGGATATCCTGCAATCGGTATCTGCTGGCCGGGAATTGACGGCTATACCTATTCTCTCGGCACAGACTTTTACGACATGTGGGACAGATTCGAGGCTTCCCTGGCAGAGGCCATGGACGAGGTTCCGGGGGTGCGGGTGGTGATCGAGCCCAAGCCATATGAGCCGGCGATCAACAATATCTGGCGCAACACCGCGGACGGAATGACCATGGCACGTAACGTGGAGGCCCGTCTGAAAAACACTCAGAACAGGAAACTGCTCGATAAGGGGCACTGCCTGGTGGGCTTGAACCCCGAGATCGGCCACGTGCGGATGGGTTTCGAGGATGTGGCTTTCTCTTACAGCGCTGTTATGAGGGAGGCACGCCTGGCCCACACCCACTGGAACGCTCAGCCCCTGGGAAATTTCGACCAGGATCTCAACCCTGGAGTGGTCGCTCCGGAGACTCTCGAAGCACTTGTCTTTGTCCTTCGCCTTTACGGCTACACCGGTTTTATCGGGATTGATATCAACCCTGAAAAAATGCCGGTGGAAGCCGCTCTTGCCAAAAGTTTCAATGCCATTGAGCTTGCGGCCGGGGTTGTGGATAACATCCACCCGGAAGAGATTCTCGAAGCATACCACAACCCGTTCGCCTGCAGGGGTAAAATCGAGGACCTGGTAACCCGCGCCAGGGCCAGGGGGATCGACCAGTCGCGGCTGATCGGGCGAGAGGTGGTTGCCGGGTTCGAAAAAAGGCCCATGCCGTTTTGACTTGAAGGGGCAAAGTGTCATAGGCACATAGGGACAGAGGCATAAAGACGTAAAGTGAAGATTTCTGCCACTTTGTCCTTTTGTTACAATGTCTTAAATAACTTTTATATTTTTTCTACATTATTCCTAAGTCCTTTTTTACCTAAATTATTCATAAAACCCAGACCTTAACAGGGCTAATCACTTATTTTTACATTTTTATCAGCCACCGAGGGAGGGGGCGGCGGCTGTGCGACCCAAGTCGCACAGCCGCCGCCCCCCAGGCCCCGGGAAAACATAACATCTTACTAATTTATAAATAATCCGGATTAGAACCTCTTCTATCATTCGGAAAAACCATGGCCAGACTTGCCCTCGGGCTCGATTCGAGCACACAAAGCCTGACCGCTGTGGCGGTCGATCTGGACAACAGGGAAATCGTTTACCAAAAGAGCCTGGATTACCTGGCCGAAAGCCAATTGAGTAAGTTCGGAATTAACAGCAACTACATTCTCCCTCCCCAAGAGAAGGGAGAGGCCAAACAGCCTGTGGTTATGTTTTTCTCCTCGCTGGATGTAATCTTCCGCAATCTTTCCCGGGATTTTCCCAGCCTCGGACTGGACGTGAAAGATATCCGGGTGATCAATACCAGCGGCCAGCAGCACGGCCACGTGCTGCTTAACAGAGGGGCGGAAAGTTGTTTCACAAACCTGCACGATCCTCCAGCAGGGGAGGAACTTGTCGGCCTGCTCGAACCCGGCCTCGCCGTGCCTTTCGCCCGTATCTGGCGCACTGCGAACACTCAAGATGAAGCCTCCATGGTAAGGGAGGCTGTAGGCGGGAAAGAAGCGATAATCGAGCTTACCGGCTCGAACGCCCCCCTTCGTTTCAGCGCTTTCGGCATCCGCAAAACAGCTCTCGGGTATCCCGCCGAGTACGAGGATACAGAGATCATCCACCAGATCAGCTCTCTGGTTCCAGCCGTTCTCGCCGGCAAGGTAAAAATCCCGCTGGATTACGGCAATGCCTGCGGCACCTCGCTGATGGACTACCGCGCCAGAACCTGGTCGAAAGAACTGATCAAGGCGGTTTCGAGCGGCATGCCGGGCGGGGCTGAAGCTCTGGCGGCGAAACTCCCCGCCCTCGCCTCAGGCCTGGCAGTTGTCGGCAAGATTGCCCCTTATTTCACCGTGCGCTATGGCCTTTCCTCCGATTGTGCTGTGGCCGTGGGTTCCGGAGACAACCCGCAGACCAAGGTGCTGGTGGAGGGTTCTCTTCTGAGCCTGGGAACAAGTTTCGTGATCATGGTCGAAACCGACGGGAAAACATTCGACCGCCGGGGCTATGCCAATGCAATGTACGACGCCCTGGACCGCCCGTTCTGTTTCGGCTGCCGCACCAACGGCGCCCTTCGCTGGGACGGAGTGCGCGCAGAGCACGGCCCGGCCAAGAAAGACTACGCTCCAGGCGAAAAAACCCTTGCCGAAACTTCCCCGGGAAACCAGGGGAGGATATTTCTCTGGCAGGCCGAGGCTGAGTCATTCCCTGTATCGAAAGCGTTCGAGCCTGTGCGGATCGGCTATGATGGGAAAGATTTTGCCGCGGACTATGCCGGGATAATCGAATCCACCCTGGCCTCGGTGTATCTCAACTCGCGGCATTTCATGGCACCGGGCGACCTGCTCTACGTAACCGGCGGCCCGGCAGGCAGCCCGGAAATTTTACGCAGGGTGGCGGCGATCTGGAACCGTACAGTGGTTCCGGTGGAGGCAGGCGGGGCGGCGCTGGGGGCTGCGGTATCCGGGGCCTGCGCCTGGCTGCTGGCCCGGAGCGAGAAACTGGAACCGGGAAGCTGGTGCGCCTCGTTTCTCAGGCAGAAAAAACCGATGGAACCGCGTAAAGAGGACGTGGAAGCGTATCACGGGGAGGGAGGGTATCTGGAGAGATTTAGGGAGGTGGAGGAAAAGCTACTGACCGGAGAATTTAAATAAATTTACAAGTTCGGGAGCATTTCTTTGCTGCGTTCTTTCGCCAAAGTTCATATCAACAATTCTTACCCCGACCCCAGATACTCGACCACTTTCTCCCGCAGTGTGGCTAAAATCCAGGCCCGCTTGCTGTCGTCGCTCTCCAGCAGGGTCATCCGGAAACCCTGCAGATCGCTGCTGAAACCAGTCATCGGCACAAAGCAGATACCGGTGGCAGCCAGAAGATACAGCACCAGGCGCTTGTCCGGGCTCAAGTTTTTCTCCTTCAGAGCATCCACCAGTACCTCGTGCGCCTGAGGATTATCCACTTTCAGGCTCTGGCGGTGGTTAAGAAGGCCATCTTTGAAAACAACCGAAGCGTAAAAAGCCCCGTTGGGCCGGGCCACCAGCACCCCCTCCAGATCCTTGAACGTGTCGTAGAATTCTCCGGCACGCTTGTGGTAGGTCTCACAGCGCTTTTTCAAGTGCTCCGGGTAGCGCCGGTCGGCCATCACCCTGGGAATTGTCATCTGGGGATGGGTCGTTGAGCAGACCTCGAGCATTTTCGCATCAAAAAGGCTCTGTGCGTAGCGCTTGAACTGGGGGGAATCATCCTCGTTGTAGATTTCCATCCAGCCGCAGCGCGATCCAGGCCAGGGGTATTCCTTGCTGATTCCCTTGAGAGAAATGCCGGGCACTTTGCCGATAACATCTGAAAGCAGAACAGTCTGCGCACCGCTGTAAGTCAGGCGATGGTAAATCTCATCCGCGACTACGAACAGGCCGTACTCTCCGGCGATTTCCACCACTTCGGCTACAAGTTCACCCGGCCAGACCGTGCCCGTGGGATTGTCGGGGTTGATCAGCATAATACCCGCTATTTTGGAGTTTTTCTTGACTGTGGCGCGGATCTCCTCGATATCGGGCAGCCAGCTGTTGGCCGGATCGAGCCGGTAAAGCATTTGCCGGGCACCTGATCCGGCGTGGAACCATTCCTGGGTTGCATGAATCGGGTAGCACGGGGAAGGGCAAAGCACCCGCGCCTGGCTGTCCAGGTATCTGTAAAGCTTGCTGACAGCATCACCCAGACCGTTGTAAAAATACACTGCCTCCGGTGTGATCTGCACCCCTCCGCGCTCATTTGTCATCCTGGCCACGAACTCCCGAGCTTCGTTAATTCCCTTAGTAGGGCTGTAAGCCCAGGTCCGGATATCTTTGATCACAGCATCCAGATGCTCCACTATCCAATCCGGCACTTCTTCACCCTTGGCCACCGGGTCGCCGATGTTCTCCCAGGTGATTTCCAGACCGGCCTTTTTCATCCGGTTCGCGCTGAGCACAACTTTCCTGATCTCATAAACCAGCTCGTCCGCCTGGGGGTGTACTATGTTGCAGCGCATTGGGATTAACTCCGGCCTGATAAATACTTCCTAAAGCCTATATCTATTGACTCTCTTACTAAGAAGCTGTAGAATTTAGCGCATAAAAATCATTTCAACAAGTTTATTGTAATTGAAACTCAGGTTTTCAGGTTTATGGACGAAATCCCCGGCTGAATTGCATCAATCTGAGCGCCTTACGGCAAGCCGCTGCGATCCAGGCAACCACAGAAAAATAATCTTTCTTTCAATCAGGATATCAGACAAAAACGAGTTAATTCAATATAAAAAATAAATTGCGGAGGTTTAAAATGATTATAGGGACTTTAAAGGAGATCAAGCTGGAGGAAAACCGGGTTGCCATGACTCCGTCAGGAGTGGAAGTCTTGAAACAAAACGGGCACACTGTTCTGGTGGAAAAAAACGCAGGCACAAGCAGCGGTTTCCGGGACAATGCCTATCTCAACGCCGGGGCTGAAATCACAGATACTCCTGCTGAAATATACCAGCGCGCCAATATGGTAATGCATGTCAAGGAACCCCTCCCCTCTGAACATCCCCTTATCAGGGAGGACCAGGTTATTTTCACCTACCTTCACCTGGCAGCCTCGCTGGAACTCACCAAAGCTTTGATCAAGAGCCGTTCGGTTTGCATAGCCTACGAAACCATTCAAAAGGAAGACGGGTCTCTGCCCCTGCTGATCCCGATGAGCGAGGTGGCAGGAAGGATGTCCATTCAGGAGGGTGCCAAGTATCTGGAGATGGCCAACAACGGCGAGGGGGTGCTGCTGGGTGGTGTGCCTGGGGTGGAGCCCTGCACGGTTCTGGTTATCGGCGGCGGGGTTGTGGGAACCCACGCGGCCAGAATGGCCTGTGGACTCGGCGCCAAGGTTTACCTGCTGGATAACAGGCTCGAGCGCCTGCGCTACCTCAGCGAGGTAATGCCCAAAAATTGCTTTCTGATAATGTCCAGCCCGGCGGCAATCCGTAAGCTGATCAAAGAGGCCGATGTTGTTGTAGGTGCAGTTCTCATCCCCGGGGCCAAGTCTCCCAGGCTTGTTACCCAGGATATGCTTAAAACCATGAAAAAAGGCGCCGTAATGGTGGACGTGGCTATTGACCAGGGCGGCTGCTTTGAAACCTCAAAACCCACCACCCATGCCGACCCGATCTATACCGTGCACGGTGTGGTGCATTACTGTGTGAGCAACATGCCTGGAGCGGTTGCCAAAACCTCCACAATCGCCCTGACAAACGCCACCCTGCCCTATGCTGTGGAAATAGCGAACAAGGGATGGAAAAAAGCGATCAAGGAGAATCAGGAGATCAGGATGGGGGCCAACGTGGTCAGGGGCAAAATCACGTACAAAGGAGTTGCCGAGGCTTTAGGCCTGGAGTATGTGCCGGTGGATAATTTGATATGAACCAGGGTCAGGAAATTTAAGACCAGGTAGCTAATTAAGATTTTAACGGACTTTCTTTCACCACTTTTCCAGCCGGAAAAAGATTGCCGCTATTCAGGTTTTTCGCCAGCTTGTTCTTGCTCCACTGATCCACTTTCGATTCCACTTGCTGGGGCAGGCTGACCTGCCGTCCCTGTGGGTGGATGGCTGACCATCGGCGGCGCAGGGATGTAATCTGGCTCGAGCACCAGGGTATTCGCCAACAGGTCGTGAAAAGCCTGGCTGCGGTCTGTAAACAGCGCCAAGATGTAGCCCAGGTAGCAGAAAGCTTTCGAAAGCACCTTGCCGAGTGTCCTGCCCAGCGCTCTCAGGAACGAGATACGCCTGCCGTATATGTCTGTGACAAATATTCCCAGCATCATCTTGCCAGGGGTGGCCTGGCGCGGGCTGCTTTCGAATATGGCGAAATAAAGCCAGTAAAGGGAGGCGAAAATTACAATCCACATCACGACAAACGGTACGGGAATCATTTCAACGATCAGCTCCAGAATTTCTTCGGGATCGGTCCCTGAACCGAGATCCCACGGCTGGAGCAAAAGAAATCTGGAAAGTATCCCCCCGCTGACAAACATCAGTGCCACCGGGATGACCAACAGAGCGGTCAGCAGGTTGGCGAGAAAGACATCCACCAGGTGGGCGATAAAGCGCTTGAAAAAGGAGGCGTATCGGGTCGGCAGCATTGTCGGTTCCTTTGAGAAGTTAGGCTTTTACAGAAATTTTTATCCTGGAAAAAACTATAGGTAACAAAAGCCGTCTTCACTCGGCCGGAGAACTATCATCCTCAATGGAGGCTTCTGTCTCTGCAGCAGGGGTTTCCCCGGCCCGAGCTGAGGCGTAATCCGCCTCGAGCACCAGGGTACCGGCCAGCAAATCGTGCAGGGCCTGGTTGCGCAGATTTAGAAGAGCTATCACGTAGCCTACGAAGCAAATAATCATAGAAAGAATTCTGCCCAGACTCCTTCCCAACGCCCGCAGGTAACTTATCCGATTTCCATTGTAATCGGTCACGAAAATTCCCATCATCATCTTTCCCGGAGTAGCCTGGCGCCGTCCGGCCTCTAACACAATATAATAGATAATATTAATCAAGATAAACAAGATAAACATCCAGATAAAGTCCGAAACTACGGGGTCTTCCACACCAGGCCATCGAATTAAGAGCCTATCCAAGAACTCCAGAAATTTTCCATGATTCATAAACCTTAAATTAAAAAAGGAAATCAAAGGGATTAAGCCTGTAATCACAGTATCAACTAAAAATGCAACGAAGCGCCTGAAAATGGAAGCGCATTTTGTCGGAAACATTTTAGATTCCTTTGGGCAGGGTGCAAACGCATTAAACGTATAAAAATCAATTAACTTTGATTATCGGATCAGTAGTGTCCCAACGTTTTTTACAAAAGAAAGTTGGATCAAAAAAGTAGAGTTTGGTTTTTTATATTCTTTGATTGTAACTGTCTATTATTAAGGAGGTTATGAATTAATAGCCAATTGACACCTATAGAATTGCTGTCATCTAATATACAAAAATACAGATCATATTGTAAAATCATTTTCAAGTCGATACAGGTCTGATTGCCTTGTAACTTATTAATATAGTTACAGTTAAGCTTATTTTCT
The DNA here is from genome assembly GCA_964548275.1 of uncultured Gemmatimonadales bacterium. GTDB lineage: Bacteria > Gemmatimonadota > Glassbacteria > GWA2-58-10 > GWA2-58-10 > JAUVUV01. The sequence goes on along the minus strand of CAZJQI010000028.1, from coordinate 17,414 downwards.
GCTATGACGTTGGGACACTACTGACTCCTTATAATTTATGAATATAGCCCATACCAAAAGTTATTTTCTTCTAGTTAGACACATAATATTATCGTCCGGTTCATTTTTCTGATGCCGTCTATTCCTTTAATCTGACATTCCCCATATTAAAGTTGATAGACTTTGTTTAAGATCGTAATATTTTATTTCATTTTTAAACTTCGCCTGCTATTTTTATCTTTAGCAGATCAATCGTTTCCGACACATACTCTGAGGTAGGTCGAAAATGCCGCTATCCCGCATTTTCGCTACAACACTGATTTTACTGTCCATTTGGGTCACAGCGCTTTACGCGCAGCGGCCTTTACCTGAGACAGTGTATGATTCTGTGAACCACCGTTCGGTTTTCGTGTTCTCCGACCAGTTGCACAGCGGCCTAAACGATAATGAAGCTCGTTTCGCGGCTACTCACTATGTCGGCTGCCAGAAAATGCCGCGCGAGGACATTGACCGTATCCGCCAGTTCAACGAGAATTTCATTCACCTGCACTACAAGCTCGCTATCACCGTGGACTCGATTGCCGACTACGGCATGATCCTTAATGGCAACTGGTTTTCCTACAACCGCAGCCCGCATTCCAACTGGGGCCAGGTTCGCGAACACCCTGACTGGTTTCTCACACACTCCGGGGACAAGTGGACGGTTCACGCAGGCCGGCGTATCGTGATGGATATCACCAACGAGGGTTTCCGCGAATGGTGGGTCAGCAGTTGTATCCAGGAGATGAGGGCAAACGGCTGCGACGGGGTTTTTGCCGACACCTACACTGTGGCTGCCATTTTCGGACGCACGGACAACCCCCTGTTCTCGGACCCCATAGACCGGACTGTCTCTGAGTGGATACCGAAACTCAACGAATACGGCCAGTACGTTTATACGCGCCTTGATTCTGCAGGCTTCTACTTTTTCCCGAATATCGATAACCTTCAGACCACCTGGGCCAATCAGGCAAACACTCATTATTCGCTGGGCGACTACCTTCACGCTGCAATGATGGAAAGCTGGGGCAACTGGTCCAGCAGCGGCGACGCCACCGCAGGGATGACCAAAGCCGTGGAGATCCAGAAAAAAGGTGTTTTCATCCACGGCGAGGCCTATTTCGGCGGCTCGAACGACATGAACCCCGAGCTGAGCCTGGCCCAGAAACGGATGTGGCTGGCCGGAACCTACCTTTTTTGCAATCACGGCAGGATGTATCTCTCCATGTACGGGCCCTCAGAGCTTTCTCTCGGCATGTCCCGCAAACCGCTCTGGTACCCGGAATTCGAGATCGACCTGGGCCGCTACCTGGATGAATGGGTCAGTATGAGCACTCTGTTATGGGGCAACGTCTTACGCCGCAGGTTCGAGAAAGGATTCGTTCTGTTGACCACCAGCACCCCGAGATCGGTTGACCTGGGAGGCACTTTCTACCTGGCCGAGGATGACGGCTCAACAGGCGAATACTGGGTCGATCCGAACACCGGCAGGGAAAAGGTGGGACTGAAATACACCCCGGTCACCTCGCTCGAGATGCCTGCTTTCTCCGCTGCTGTACTTCTGTATGAGGAACCTGGCTGCATGATGGAACCAAGGGGGGATTTCAACGGGGACGGCAATTTCGACATGGCCGATGTTCTCCAGATAATCCGCAGCCTCATGGCAGGCTCGAGCGATCCGTGCCTTGATTTCAACAATGACGGCAAGCGGAATATCACCGATGTGGTTGCCGCAATTTTGGAGCTCGTAAAAACTACGTGATGATTTTTAATTTTTCAGAACCTTAAAAAAGGAAGGTGTGAGATGAAATCTGCCCGTTCACTGATTATCCTGCTCGCTCTTTTTTTCTTTTCTTCAGGGTTAAATATCCAGGCGGCTGCTTTCAAAGCGCCTGCCAAATTGAAACTGCCGGTAGAGGTCACCGCGGTTTCAGGCTGGCAGCAGCAGGAGGGCCGGTTCATCTTGAAAGAAAAATCATCCGGCGTGCTCGAGGCGCCTGCCTGGTGGCAAGGCGACAGGCCGCAGCGGGGAGAGATGGTGGTGCTTGAGGTGGAATATCTTGACGACCTGAAAGCCCCGGTGCGCGCCGAGATCTACAGCGGCCTGGGCACGGCAAGGCCCTACAGCGAACTTCACCGTTTCGGCGGAGTTGGTGACGGTGTCTGGAAAAAGGCGCGAGTTCCCGCCTCGGCAGACTTTATCTTTCTCCACCTGCCCGAGAAGACGATCCGGTTTCGCCTTACCCCGGAGGGCGGCGAGCTCAAAGCACGCTCGTTTCGGCTTGTGGCTCCGAACAGCGATGAAGAATCCCGCTACAACGAACAAACCCGCGCCTGGGTGCGCCGTGTGCAGCAGCGCGCCAAGATGGACCCGAGCTACTGGGATCTGGCCCAAACACCCGTGCTTGACGCAAATTGGGCGAGCGCACCAGTTGTGCCTTTTGCCAGGAACTGGATGGACCTGGTTCTTCCGATCAGCGCGCCCCAGGCGGGTGAAGCCGGCGCTTCACTCAAAGCACGCATGTTCCGCAACGAATACGAAACCGTGCAGCTTGGCATCTTTGCCAACGGAGCGGATCTTCGCAACTGCCGGGTGAGTGTGGACCCGATCAGGAACTCTTCAGGGAAAACAGTAGCCCAGGCCAAAGTGCGGGTGGCCGAGTACTCCCTTGTCCATGCCTTTCACATGCCGAGCTATTTTGTCGAGCCGTTCCCGCAGAGGCTCTGGCCGGCCTACCCGTTCGACGTGGAAACCGGCCGCAGCCACCTGGTGATGATCGTGCTCGGGACCGATGAGAAAAGCTCTGAACCAGGCAAGTACACTACCAGGGTGAGAATCACCGCCGAGGGCGCACAGGAGGTCAGCGTGCCGCTCGAGCTCGAGATTCTCCCTGTGAGGCTTCTCACCATGGACCAGGCAGGGCTGAAACTGGGCGGCTGCACAACGGGGCTTCTGCCCGAGTTCGAACTGAAGTTCTTACGCGAATACAACCACAACATGATCAATATCTGGTATTCAGGAGTGCGGCCCGAACTGAGCAAAAAGGGTGAGGATTTCGAGCTGGATTTCCGGATCATGGACGACTGGATGGCCGCGGCCAAAAGGCAGGGAATCAACGACCATGTTTATTTCCTGGGCGGAAACCCGTATAGTTTCCCGAGGACCATGCACCTGCCCCGTACCCTGGCCGCCACGATGTTCGGCCTGGATGACAGCGGCTGGCACGAGCTCTCTTTCAAGGACCCGAACCGGGTGCCGCCCAATGTGGCTCCGCTGGTGGTGGAATGGGCACGCCGCTTCCGCGAGCACGCCCTTGAGGCGGACTGGCCGAACGTGGTGCTCACCCCGTTCGACGAGCCTGCCAAGTGGCACCAGTACAGCTCCTCTCTGGGAATGATGTATTTTATCAAGCCGCAGTTCAAGGAGCAGGTCAGACTGCTTCGCCAGGGATACCCGGAAGCCCAGATATACGGCTCGATCCACCACTACTACGGCGGGATAGAGTTCCTGGAGGATGTCGATATTTACTGCACCAACGCGGTGGCCGAGAACTGGGACATGCCGGACGAGGTACGCGCTGCGGGTAAGATTCTCTGGCAGTATTCGTTCACCAACGACAGGTCCATGCCCGCTGTACCGCGCTACACTTTCGGTTTCTATTTCGCCGGGCACGACAGCCGCGGCTCGCTTGTCTGGGCCTACAACTGGGGTAACCGTTTCGACACCCTGGACGGCAGCAACTGGATGTACGTCTGGAACACCCCGTTCGATGTTATCCCGATGCCGTTTGCCGAGGGATTGCGCGAGGCCTGGGACGAGCGGCGCCTGCTGGAGACTATCAAGCGCACGGCCAGGGAGAAAAATGTCGACATATCCGGCTTTCTTGCCGGTCTTTACGAAGAATCCTCCCGGGCTCGCGGACGCGGCGGCAGAAGCACCCTGGATGATTTCTGGGAAAGAGCCAAGAACGATCTGGTGCTGGAAACCTTGCACGACCGGATGGTTGAGAAACTGCTTGAGCTGAAGTAGCAAAGCCGGTAACAATTTTATCGATTCTTGCTGCACAAAGAAAAAGCCGGGCCTTAGTACTGTAATTCAGAAGTTCGGTAACGTATTCTCTAATGATTCCTTTGGGCGAGGGATCAGATTGAAACCTGCTTTGCCTCAACTCTGAGGTTATATTTATGTTTTTAGTTCAGGGTTTTCCAGGTCAAGGGCCCAGCGGGCTGGATTGGTGATGATGTATTCACGTATCAGGTTCATATTATCCGTATCCCGGATTACATGCTCATAAAACCCACGCTGCCATAGAGGTGCGCCGGGAGTGCGGCGCAAAATATTAACCCGTTTGGTTACCGAAGATTTAAACCCGGTTATTAATGATCCAAGTGATTTCGGTGCAGGGCCATGCAGTAGGGGCGTCCGGCCGGACGCCCCTACATTGGAATCTGCATCTTTTTCTTTGATAATAACAATCCCATGCAAGTGATTCGGCATCACCACAAATGAATCAATCTCGATCTCTTCCCTGATAATCGAGGCTCTCTCCCATTCTCCCACCACAATCAGGCCGTTTTCATTCAACATCATCTGCCCATCCACAATTTCCCCGAACAAACATTCCCGATCATGAGTGCAAACAGTTACAAAATACGCTCCCGGAGAGGCATAATCGTAATCCTTCAAGCGGATTGAACGTCTATGTCGCCGGATGTTCGTCATTTGTCCTGAATGCCTGATTTTTTAAAGATGATGGATAAATCGTCTTATTTGAAAACGTAACCATATATATGAAAACTTGTACTTAGGCTACCATTCACAGCGGCTTACCAGCCCGGCTTCTTTCTGGAACTATTCGGGTGTTTTACACAACCCGGGAGACGGGTTTGAACTTTATTAAGTGCTCTCTCCGGGTGTCTCCTCTCTCCAAGCAGGTAATTCTGCTTCCTGGGGAACTTGTCGATCTTTGGCAGCAGCCATAAAAGCATGTCAAACGTCTTCTGGATTATCGGCAGTTCTTCTTTCATATACCTTTATTTTCAAAATCCGCCGCGGCTGGGGCTACGCCCCAGACCCCATTTCAAGTGTCAAGTTTCAAAGTTCAAGTGTTCAATTACTAAAGTTCTGACGAAAAAACTAACGCCGAACTACACGGAAACCTAAGCCGTTGCCACTAGTTAACGGCCCGACGCCGTAGGGGTGACGATTGGCTGAGAAGCAGCTGCTGGCACGAGTGCCCCAACTGCCACCCCGTATAACACGTTTCGAGCCGGATTCCGGGCCGGTGGGATTAGTCTGGCTTTCACTACTGTAACTTTCATACCAGTCATTGCACCACTCCCACACGTTTCCGCTCATGTCGTACAATCCAAATGGATTCACCGGGTAACTACCAACGTCAGTTGTATGATAGACATTACCCGCGTAATTTACCTTTACGTTGCTTATCGTGCCGTCATCCGTGCCGTACTCGTACTGCTTCCCACCTCGGCAGGCATATTCCCACTCCGCCTCCCTCGGCAGGTCAAAGCCGTACCTCAGGGCAAACGCCTTGGCACCATACCATGTCACTTCTACCACCGGTCGGTTCTCATATCCACTATGCACCACAAAAATACCTCCACTGCAATCTATAAGGCAATCGCTGCCATCCAAATCCAGATACTCCTGGCCGCTGTAGTCTCCCGTTGCTCCTGTTACGCTGTCCGAAGTTGCTGTTATCTCACCAGTGGTAAGAGCGGCGTTAAGGTATGCCGCATACTGGGCATTGGTGATCTCACACCTGCTCATCTGGAAAGCCGAGATGGTCACCGTGTGCACAGGTATCGCTACTTCTATTTGCCCCATCTGAAATGTGCCGCCGGGAATCGATACCAGGGTGATCTCTTGAGCTTGAGGAGGTGTCCCAGGCACAAAGCTGCCACGAACAACCCGAAAACCTATGTTGTAGTAACTGGTGTCCGGGGCATCCCCAACACGCCTGGCCGAATGACATAAGTAACAACCACCGCCGCCCCAATCGCCGCCCCGTAGAACACGGCCGGAGCCGGAATCGGGCCCGGCCGGATTAACCTGGCTCTCAGCTGTATAATATTCTGAAAACCAGTCATTGCACCACTCATACACGTTGTTGTGCATATCATACAAACCCCAGGCGTTTGGCTCCTTCTGGCCTACAGGATGTGTCGTGTGCTCACTAGTATAATACCAAGCTGCTCGATCCAGATCGCTTTCGCTGTCGCCTGTATAAAACCTGGTAGTTGTGCCAGCCCGGCAAGCATATTCCCACGCGGCCTCTGTTGGTAAGCGGAAACCATTTTTTGTAAAATCGCATTCAAAGTTGCTCAAGTTGTAGCATGGCTCAAGACCTGCCACCTCACTGAGCTTGTTGCAAAAGGCCACCGCATCGTACCAGGTAACATACTCCACTGGGCGGCTATCGTCTCCAGTAAAATATGAAGGATTATTACCCATAACTGCGTTGTACTGTGCCTGGGTGATCTCAGTCTGCGACATCTGGAAGCCGTCAAGGGTAACCGTGTGAACTGGTCTTGAGTGCTCGAAATGATCATCATCTGTATCATTAGTACCCATCTGGAAGCTGCCTGAGGGGATTGAGACCATATCGATACCCTGGTTGGCTGTAATCCAGAAAATCTCCCCAGGCTCCTCAGCACCGGATAGTACTTTCAGCAGGCCCAGGAGATCGAAGATGTTCACCGCGCCGCTTTCGTCTATGTCGGCTATCTGCATTGTCCTTTCCAACTGCCCTTCCGGATCGGCGAGCATTTTCAGCATTTCCAGCAGATCGAAAATGTTCACCTGGCCGTCTTCGTTTATGTCGCCGCGGTATGTGGAGCTTTCTTCAGCCGGTGCCTGGGAAAAGGAAACGCTTGAAACGGGTAAGATTATTAAGATAAACAGGACAAGAAGGAGAATGGTTTTGCGCATTAGAATGCTCCGAAAGAAGAATTTTTGTAAACCTCTTGTCAAAAGCTAAAATCTGGAGAATATTTGTTCTGGTCGTTTTAACAGACGATCACCTGAATGGAGATTCTTCTTTGCGTCTAAAAACTTCCCGTTACTTTAAAATTTTTCTGCAGCGATTTCAAGTGTTTTTTTATCTTCGAACTGGTTGTTGTCGGATTGCGGCTGGCTTTCAAACACATTATTGTCTTTGAATTTATTGAAAACCATTTGACACACCGGCCCGTCAAGTTAAGTTTATAAGGCAAATACAAAACCATCTTGCACTACCAATCATCGCCAGCCAATGATCCCGATCAACAACAACAAGGATCTCCCGCCATGAACCAGCGCAAAAGGTTAGAACATATAGACAGAAGGGAATTCCTGCGCCTGGCAGGAGGCTCGGCGGCAGTGGCCGCATTCGGGGCTTACGCCTGCACAACCGGAGGGAAACCGGGACCACAGGCGAAACCGAATATCCTCTACCTGATGTCAGATCAGCACCGCTACGACTGCGTGGGCGCAAACGGCAACCCGGCTATCCACACCCCGAACCTGGACCGGATCGCCGCCGAGGGCGTGCGTTTCTGCCGGGCCTACACCTCCACCCCGAGCTGCACCCCTGCACGCAGCGGCATTCTGACCGGGCTGTCTCCCTGGCACCATGGAATGCTGGGCTACGGCCGGGTGGCCAAAGGCTACGAGGTTGAACTGCCTCGCGAGGTGCGAAAGGCCGGCTACTACACTTTCGGAATCGGCAAGATGCACTGGTTCCCCCAGAGAAGCCTTCACGGTTTCCACGCAACAGTTGTCGATGAGTCGGGACGGGTAGAGACAGCGGATTTCGTGAGCGACTACCGCAAGTGGTTCAAGCAGCAGGCGCCGGACCTGGACCCGGATGCCACCGGTATAGGCTGGAACTCCTACCGGGCGGCTCCCTACGCTCTGCCCGAGGATCTTCACCCCACTTTCTGGACAGGCCAGAGGGCAGTGGATTTTATCGAGAAATACGACCGGGCCGAGCCGTTCATGCTAAAGGTCTCATTCGCCAGGCCGCACAGCCCGTACGAGGCCCCGGCGCGGTTCTGGGAGATGTACCTGGAGACCGATCTGCCGAGACCTGTGGTGGGAAAATGGGCCGGGCGCTACGAGACGCGCTCAAGCGAGCGCTTTAATATCTGGCACGGCAAGCTCGACATGGCCACAGTCTTGCGCGCAAGAAGAGGCTACTACGGTTCGGTGAGCTTTATCGACGAGCAGATCGGCAGGATACTCGATGCCCTGGAGCGACGCGGGATGCTCGATAACACGCTGATCGTCTATTTTGGCGATCATGGAGATATGCTGGGCGACCACAACATGTGGCGCAAGACATACGCCTACGAGTCCTCGGCACGGATTCCAATGCTGCTGCGCTGGCCGCGCCCCTGGGGCATGCACGAGAAGCGCAATACCGAAAGAACTGAGCCGGTGGAACTGCGCGACATCCTGCCCACCTTTCTAGACGCTGCCGGCGCGCCGATTCCAGAGGGGCTCGACGGCAGGAGCATGCTCGAACTGGTACGCGGCAACAGTACAAATCCCTGGCGCGAGTATCTCGACCTGGAGCATTATGTATGCTACAGCCAGACCAATGACTGGAACGCTATGGTGAGCGACCGCTTCAAGTACGTATTCCACGCCTGCGACGGCAGCGAGCAGCTATTTGACCTGCACAACGACCCGCACGAGTTGGAAGACCTTTCAGGAGATTCCAGATACAGCACACTCTTGCACGACTGGCGCGCCGCGCTGGCCGGGCACTTTGCCGAGCGCGGGGAACCGTATCTGGTTAATGGCAGACTCGCTCCCCGGCCAGGCAAAAGCATGCTCTATTCGCCTAACTATCCCGGAGCAGCGGAAGTTTAAAAGGAGAGAGATCATGGACAGTAAGAGAACGATTGCATTGTGGTTCATTCTGCTTGTGATGAGTCTGCCATGCACGCTATTCAGTACGGAACTCATTCCAGGGCTGGAAAAGATCAAAACCGACCGGCCGAGAATCTTTCTCCGGCCACAGGCAACACCTTATGCAGTGTCGCTCGAGCAACTGAGAGGCGGCAAGCAGGATGAGGATTACAACCAGATGCTCGCCCAGTTGAAAGAGCAGAGAAGCGCCGCGGCCCAGGCCATGGTCTGGCTGCTCACCGGCGAGGCTGCCGCAGCGGACAGCGCAATCGTCAGAATGCGCCGCTACGAGGTACCGGACAGGTACAATACGTTTCACATCCACTCCCGCATGACCGAGTTCGGCCTGGCCTATGACTGGCTCTATGACTACGCGGGCTTTACTGATGAGATCAAGGCTGAGTTGCGCGAGAAAATCAAGTCGGTGGCCTGGAGAGGGCTGCATAACACCAACGACCATATTTTCCACAATTACGTCTGGATGTCAGGCGGCGGGGCGGTGATCTGGGCGCTGGCCACGGCAGGCGAGGACGATGAGTCCAGCGCACTTTTCGAGCAACTCAGGCAAAGGTTCAACGAGGGTCTTTTCCCGGCCTGGCGCTACCTTGACGGCCTGCCCAGCGAACCGCTGGGGTACTGGACTTACTATGTGTTCGATCCTGGTGTGCTGACACTGCTTGGCGCCCAGAGCGCTTTCGAAAAGGGCATTCTCGGTGAAATCGAGAGAAGTGAGAACAACTGGCTGGCTCGTCATTACGAGAACATGATCCACAGCGTGCTGCCGGATATGCGGTTCATCCCTTGGGGAGACCTTCAGAGCGGCTCCAACGGCGGGGTGACAATCCAGTTCGCCGGGATTGCGGACGGCCTGGCCTGGGCGCTTAAATCGCCGCATGGGGTATATTTCAGCCGGTGGCTGGCAAAGAAGCGGGGTCTGAAAAGGTTTTACGGCTGGACACCGGTATTCTACATGATCTACACGCGGAATCTGGAAACCGAACCAGTCGAACCTCCTCTGAGTTTCCTTGCCGGTGGTGAGCAGAGCGGGCATTTCATTGCGCGCAGCGGCTGGGATGACAGTGCCACAGTGGTTTCTTTCGGCTGCAAGGACCACTACGGCGACCACCACCATTACGACCAGGGCGGTTTCATGATCTATCGCAACGGCCTTCTGGCAGTGGATCCGCCGGTTTACCGGAAAGTGGCCGGCCCACAGCAGCCGACCGCGATGCACAACACCCTGCTGATCGACGGCCAGAACCAGAGAAAATGCCGGGGCCAGTGGTTCAGAACCCTGGAGGAGTTCGAGGAAAACCGCACAGGCGGGAACAAGCTCGAGACCGGGGACATCCTGTTTTACAAGGAGGGCGGAGCTTGGGCCGCGGTTGCCGGGCAGTTCGCCCAGGCTTACCCGGAAGACCTTGTGGAAAGCTGCGTACGCCAGTTTCTGTTTGTCAGACCGGATAAGGTGATAATTGTGGATCACCTTGTCGCCCCCCAGGGCAAGACCCTGCCGGATGTACAGTGGCTGCTTCAGCTTCCCCAAGAGCCTGAAGTAAATAAGCGCCAGGTGAGAGCCTCTAACGGTGAAAGCTGGCTGCGCTGCAAGAGTTTTCCGGCTGAAAAAGGCGAAACCCCGGGCGAACTCAAACCGGATATAACCGCAACGGATGTCAATACTTATCGAGTCAGTTACAGCTATGACAACGGTAAAAACGAGTTAACCCTGATTCACCTGATAGATGTAGGGGATGGGACGATTGCCCCTGGTTTGACCGAGGCTGCTGTGAGAATGGGAGAAGATGAGCTGCAGCTCTTCTGGGGCGATCTCCAGTTCAGGTTTCAGCTTGAAGCGCCTTACGAGGTGAACGCCATAAGCAGATAACAGTCAGTTAAAGAGACCTTTGAAAAATCCTCATCTAGAAATGATTGTTCTCCGCTGGGACGTTTATTGAATCTCCATGGGAGGATTCAATATTGAGAGCCTGACACACCCCTGTATCCCCTCTTGATAGAGGGGACTTTAAATGCAAAACTTAGACGTAAAAAATTCCCCTCTAGAAAGAAGGGTGGCCGCGAAGCGGACGGGGTGTGTAACTCCCCTCTTGAGAAGGGTGCCCGCATCCCCCTTAACAAAGGGGGTGTCCGCGATTCGCGGACGGGGGATGTCTCTTGCGGGCGGGGTGTGTCATCTACCAGAAGGTATCTTAGAATTGATTCTGAAGAATTCAATTAAGTAGTGACGTGATAAACCCTCCGCCCGGAAAAACCGGGCGGAGGGTTTTCACTTCAAGCAAATATATACTTCACTCACCCCTCCAGCACCACCTCTTCCCCGTCCTTGACTTCCACAAAATGCTCGCCCCTTAACACCGTGCCATCCAGTATGATTATCTTTCCACTGCCATGCACGTGTATCTCCACCACCGCGCCCTCTTCCAGGGTGAGATTGTCGCCGATTTCGGCCTTGCCTGCATCATCCAGCTCGAAAGTGAGCCAGCGGTCGTCGCTCAGGGCTATACTGCCATACTCGTTCTTGATATCGAGGATAAAGACGCTGTTTTTCCTGGCTGTGAAATTGGCTCCCAGAAACACCTGGGTTGGGTGGCCGGTGAGCGCGATCTGGCAGCCCGCCTCCAGCACCCAACCCTCCCCGACACCAGCCTCGGCCAGATCCTCTTTTTCCATGGCAAAGGCCGGGCTGAACTCGACAAAGGCTTTCGCCTCTCCTGGCTGGAGGATGCTGTATGCGTGATCGGCAGCCAATTTCAGTTCCTCCAGGCCGTATTCTTGCGCCTTTTCTCCCAGCGCGAAACAGGCGTGGAAAAGTTTCTCTGCTGATAACTCTATCTCGCCTTTTTTCATTTTTTTCACGAGCGAACCGATTTTTCCCACCTCTGCCTCGAGCGGTCCGCCGGTGGCCGCAAGCACAAGACGTTTTTCCACCAGCCGGGCGTAATCCTCCAGGCAGCCCGTCTCATCCTGGGTGGCCACTGTTGCGTCCTGCTCTACCAGCCAGCGCATGTTTCGCGTGCAAAGGGCGCGGATAACCGTGGCCGGGCTGTCCCGCCCGATCGAGTTCTTGGTGGGTATGAACTGATCGGCGCGCAGGATTTCTTTCACATCCACTTTTTCCGCCGGCACCTGCTCGATAATATGGAAAGCGAAAGATTCGAACTTGTTGCCCTGTTTCTTTCCCGCGCTGGTTTTTACCAGCTTGTTGCGGTACATGCAAAGCGGCAGATGAGTTACTTTTGCCATCCGGTCGAGGTTCATCAGGAAAACATTGACATCCCCGTGCTCGAAAAGCAGGCGGCCGGGATCTTTCGGGTCCAGTTTCTTTGCCAGCTTCTCCGGGAACACGTTGTACTCGATTTTATCCAGGTTTTTCTGCCCGGCGATTCTAACTATCATTCCCACCCGCTCCAGGGCGTCCACTTTCTTGACCACCCCGAAAGAGAGGCTCCCCCCAAGCCGGAGGTGGCTGCCTACCATATGCGGAAGGATAATATCGGAGACCGGGTTATCCACATTGGAGAATCCTACGATCTGGACTCCCTTATCTTCGAGCCAGTCGAAAATATTGTCTTTCCCGCGAAACCGGGTTCGCCACATGGCCTTGAACATCCCGCCGTTACCGTTGCCGGAAAATAACAGATAGCCTTGCTTATCCATGGGGATAATACGAGCGTTTTTATCGAGCACAGGGTTCATTCCGTGATCAAAAAGCACGATTGCAGATTCGAGCGCTTTGTAGAGCGGATGGTTGATAATCGTATAAAGGGAGGCCTTGCGGGTTTCATCGCTCAGCATGAAAATCAGCATCGGCATCCGGTTGACCCTTGCCCCGATTGCCAGGGCCTGCTCCATGAAAAGACCGTAGAAAGTCTTGCCCAGCACAGGGGTGATCGGCAGCTGTCCCTTGGCGCACTCCTCATCAAAGGCACGCATCTGTTCGTCTGCAACCTTATAGCACCGCTTAAAGGGAAGCGAGGCGTAAATCTCCTCCAGCACCTTGACCAGCCGCGAACCCGATCCGCCCGCCGGGATAAGCCAGGCCACCTTGCCGTCAATCAGGAACTGCCTGCCGATTTCCCATTCCTCGCTGCGGTAGGGTTCCTGCTCCTGGATGGTGCGCATTGGTACAGGGAGGATTTGTGATTCGTCTATTTTTGGCGGGCCACTAACATTTTTCAGCATACTTATCGCCTCGGCCAGGATTTCCCAGTCGATCCGAGATAGCTCATTGATGAGGGTCTTGCGGAACTGTGGGCTTTTGGAAGTCCAGTCTTCGAACAGGTGCTCCTGGCCGTTTTCGAGCGCTTTCTGCACAAGCTCCTCTGCACCCTCCACGGGCGGGAGAGAGGACAATATCTCTTCCATATCGATTTTGACTCTCAATTCTCATATCTCCCTTGATTTTTCTGTTTCGATCACCCTCAAAAAGATTTCCAAGTGCTTGCCGAATACGGAATGCAGGCGAACAGAAGAGCTCGCCCTCGTTGTCGAATCACTGTTTGAGATAGCTGTCCAGCCAATCCCGGATGGTTTCGTGCCAGAGGCGGCTGTTGCGGGCATTGCCCACCCAGTGTCCTTCATTCGGGAAGCAGAGCAGTTTCGAGTCGATACCTTTTCTCTGGAGGGTGGTGAATGCATTCAGTCCCTGCTCCACGGGTACGCGGAAATCGAGTTCTCCATGGATCACCAGTGTCGGGGTCTTGAAATTTTCCGCATAGCGGTGGGGCGACCAGAGCCGGTGCAGGGTCGGGTTTTCCCAGGGTGTGCCGCCGAATTCCCATTCCGGGAACCAGAGTTCCTCAGTGGCGGCGTACATGCTTTCGTTGTTGAACACCCCGGCGTGGCAGACCAGGGCTTTGAAACGGTCCGTGTGGCCGTTGATCCAGTTGATCATGTATCCGCCGAATGAAGCGCCCGCTGCGGCCAGGCGCTCAGCTTCGATAAAGCCGTATGTCTCTATCACGTAATCCAGCCCCTGCATCAGGTCGCGGAAACACCTGCCGCCCCAGTCCCCGGTGATTTCATCCGTAAAGCGCTGGCCGTACCCGGTGCTTCCCCGGGGATTGACAAGCACCACCACGTAACCCCAGCTGGCCCACATCTGGGCGTTCCAGCGGTAGTGAAACTTCTCGGTCCACGCTCCCTGAGGCCCGCCGTGGATCAAGTAAATCAGCGGGTATTTTTCCCCTGGGTCGAACCCGGGGGGCCGGATCAGGAAGCCTTGCACCATCACACCGTCCTCAGCCGGAAAGCGAAACGATTCGGCCGGGTGCATTTCCACAGAGGAGAAAACAGTCTCGTTCAGCCTGGTCAGGCTGCGCTCCGATTTGCCATCGGGAGACAGCGCCACTAGCTCAGCCGGCTCGTGGAAAGACTCCCGCAGGGCGACCAGGGTCTTTCCATCCGGGGCGATCCGGAGCGAAGAGTAGCTTCTCTGATCTGTCAGGCGGATTATCTCTCTTTTTTTATTCCAGGAGGCGTTCACCCGGAAGATTGCGGTTTTGCCCTCATCCTCGGCGGTAAAATAGATATACTTGCCGCGCGGGTCCCAGACCACATCCCCGACGCTGCGGTCAAGCTGTTCGGTGAGATTTATCGCCTCGCCGTTCTCGAGGTTTCTCAGCCAGAGGCATGAGCGGTCCGACTCGAAACGCGGCCTTTCCATGGCCCGGCAGGCCAGGTATTTCCCGCCGGGATCAAGTGCGACCAGGTTGTCATTGGCCGGGTTGGCGGTGATCTTTCTCAGGTCTTTGCCGTCAGGGTTTACCCGCCAGATATCGTTATTGGTGCTGACCGCCACTACCGGGTCGCGGTTCGCCACGTAGTATACATGCCTGCCGTCCGGACTCGCCGCATAATCGAACGAGCTGCCCAGGCTGATCGGCGGGCAGTCCACCCTGCCCGGGGTGAGGTCCAGCGCGGGGTCACCCCCCTTGAGGCGCTTGATAAACAGGTGGCTGTATTGCCCGTTTCTCCAGCTGTTCCAGTGGCGGAACAGCAGGCAGTCGATAACCCGCGCTCTGACCTCGCTGGTACCGTCTTTGAACTTGACCGAGGCGCTGTCCACCAGGACATCGGCTTGAAACAGAAGGTAGCGGCCGTCCGGAGACAGTACGCCGCCGCCGGTGCCTGCCCTGTAGGCGGTAAGCTGAAGAGCCTCGCCGCCCCCTGTCAGAGGGAGCATGTAGAACTGGCGGGTGCCGCTGCGCCTTGAGGCGAAAACCAGGGAACTGCCGTCCGGTGTGAACATCGGCCGGGAATTGCCCTTACCACCCGAGGTCAAACTGCGTATTTCCCCGCCGGCCAGGGGAACGAGATAGATATCCGAGAGGGGCAGGCAGGTTTCGAGATCGTAGGTGGTTTCGACAAACGCTACCCAGCGGCTGTCCGGCGAGATCGCAGGCTCTGATATCCGGCGGGCGCGCAGAAGGTCATCGAACTCGAGCGGGCGTCCGGCACCGAAAAGCACTCCGGCGCCGAGAAACAGCAAAAGAAAAACAGAGCCTTTCTTTCCGATCCGCATGAGACTCCACTCCTTTTGCAAAGTTATCAGGCAATGAATAAGATAAGGCTGATCCGGTTGAATCAGCGCAGCAGGCCGGTGTTTTTGACAAATTCGTCTTCAGGATGAACTCTCCTGGCTGAGCGGCGAATGGCTCGCGGCGTGTGGTAGCGCCACCCTGAAATATAGACAAGCATACCGAGCAGCAGTAAAAGACTCGCAATGCGGTACATGGCAGTGTAGTTCCAGTTCTGGGCGATCCGCCCTAAAACCGGACTCATACCCATGGTGCTCAGGTCGAAACCAAGCATGTAGAGGGCCATCGAAGTGCCCCGGTTGCGGGCCTGCGAACTGTCGTAAGTCAGTGTGCTCAAAGAGGGAAAGATATAGCCGTGGCCTGTGCCTGTCAATATTCCGACCAGGATGAGATCCGTTCGTCCTGTGCTGATCGAGGCGTAAAAAAGCCCGATGGAAATGATCGCCAGGGAGGCTGTCACTGCCAGGCGGCGGTCGATACGGTCGAGCAGCCGGCCGGTTGTCAGCCGCAGGAAGATAATGGTTACCGAGTAGGAGACAAAAAAGCTGCTCGGCGACCCCAGCTTCTGCACCTCGGTGAAATCGGTGACAAAACTGAAAATCGACGAATGTGCAGCACCAAAGACGAGCGAGGGGATCACCAGGTAGATCATGGTCGGCGAGCGAATCACCTTATGCCACGGATCCGGGTTGAGGTGTTTCTCGGGGTGGTGTTCATCCTCGCTCAGGGTCAGGCTCTGCAGCAAGGCAAGCAGGGCAAAAAGCGTGGAAATCGCAAAGAGAAGCCTGTACCGGTTAACCGGCTCCAGGGGCAGCACCTCCAGCAGCCGTTCGCAGAGATAAGGGCTGATCGCCAGGGCGATAAAACCCCAGGCGCCGTACAGAGCGATTGCCTCGGCCCTTCGTCCGTCGGGTGCTTTTTCCGCCACGTAAGTGACAATGGCGGTGAAATAGACAACCAGCCCGATGCCTGCGGCGGCCCTGGCGACAAGAAGGTACAAACCGGCGCCTGAGGCGAAAATCGGCAGGGCGCAGGCGATAGTGGAAAAAAGGAGTCCGGTAACCACCATGCGTCTGCGGCCGAGGCGGTCGACCCAGGAGCCGGTGGGCAGGCGAAATAGGATCGATGCCGCAGCCGGCGCGCCCATGATCAGGCCGATCAGGAACTCTTCTCCCCCGGTCAGCCGGATAAAACGGGGCAGAAAAAAGTAAACCCCGTAGGAGGCCATTGCCAGGAAATGCATTATCAGAACCCGAAAAAATTCAGCCGTAAAAAGCGGCTTGTTTACCTTTTCTTCTTCTCTCATTCGTTTCCCCACAGTTCCGCTGCCTTGGTCGCGATATTCTGCCCCAGTTTTATCGCTCTCTCCCGGTCTATCCCCTGTGGTGTCTTACAGGCCACCGCCCCGAAATGCACCGGCGGGTAACCCACTGTAATCCCCCCGGAATAAATCAGCATCCCACGCACTAGCATCCCGGCAATCATTGTCATTTCTGCAAAGGAACCCCCACCTCCGCCGGGCCAATTCTGAGTGACAAAAACTCCCCCGAGCTTCCCTGCGAGTTTGGCTTCCGGGCCATCGAGGAACTTTTTCATCTGCCAGGAGCAGGAACCCTCGTAGTTCGGGCAGCCGAGAATCACCGCTTGGCTTTTGGCAAGGTATTTACTGTCCACCTCATCCAGCGGCATCAACTTAACCTCCGTGCCCTCCACTCCCCGGCAGCCCTCGGCCACCATGTGAGCCATCCTTTCGGTATTGCCTGTCTCACTGTGATAGATAATTGCTATGTTTATCATTTCATTCAGCCCCTGTTACGGAATTAGAACTATTTAACCCTGATTATTCATGAAACACAGACCTTGACAGGGCTAATCACTTATTTTCACATTTTTATCAGCCACCGAGGGAGGGGGCGGCGGCT
>CAZJQI010000027.1:0-59162 GCA_964548275.1 uncultured Gemmatimonadales bacterium | reverse complement strand
TTTTCATGAACATGTTTATAATGGGCTGGGTCGGGATCGCCATGGGCAAGGTGTTCAGCTTTCTGTTCCCGGCCTATCCCGAGTGGGTGGGGCTGG
Organism: uncultured Gemmatimonadales bacterium; assembly: GCA_964548275.1. Taxonomy (GTDB): domain Bacteria; phylum Gemmatimonadota; class Glassbacteria; order GWA2-58-10; family GWA2-58-10; genus JAUVUV01. The sequence goes on along the minus strand of CAZJQI010000027.1, from coordinate 59,066 downwards.
TGCTGTTCAGCTCGATATGCGCGATCTATGTCCTTTTCTCCGGCTACTGGGGAGTGGTCATGGCGGATTTCCAGCAGGGGATTATCGCCAGCGCGTTTATCATTATAGTCTCCCTCTGGGAGATCGCTGCCGCAGGCGGGCCGTCCGGGATCATGGAGCGCCTGACCGAGATGGGCCAGAGTTGGCGCGCCAACCCGTTTCATTTCACCGGCTGGACGACCGGGGATTTCCCGGCGGCCTGGTTTATCACGATGATCTTTGTCGCTCTTCTGGGTGGGCTGGGCATGGGTACCACGATAGACTGGTACGTGGAAAGCCAGCGTATCCAGAGCGCCCGCTCGGTACGCGATGCCAGCTACTCGATTTTCACCGGGACCGCGCTCGTGCTTACCCGCAACGCTCTCTGGGCAGTGGCAATTCTGGGCTTTTTCGTGCTCTTTCCCGATATCTCCAACCAGGAGCAGTACGAAATGGCCTGGTTCATTTTCGGGTTCAAGGTGCTGCCTGCAGGGCTGGTAGGCTGTTTTTTCGCCGCGATCCTGGCGATCCATTTCAGCAGTATCTCCACGATTCTCAATCTGGGCGCGATGTATTTCACGCGCGACCTTTACCACCACTATATCAACCCGCATGCCTCGCAGAAAAGGCTGGTCTGGGTGGGCAGGGTGAGCACGCTCGGTATACTCGTAGGTTCTTTTTTCTATGGACTGATGATGAAGAATATCACCCAGTGGCTGATTTTTGCCCTCTGGATCATGGCTGCCGGGATGTGGCTCCCCTCGATCCTTCAGGTTCTCTGGTGGCGGTTCAACAGCTGGGGCTACCTGGCGAGCTGGCTGGCGAACCTGGCCCTGAGCTGGCTGGTGGTCTGGGTGCTGCCGGCCTACGGAGTGATCCCCGAGCTGCCGGACTACGCCCAATTCTGGACCCTGCTCGTGCTGGGCATGCTGATCTACATCCCGGTGACTTTTCTCACCCCGCCGGATGACATGAAACGCCTGGTCAAATATTATGTGATGTGCCGCCCTCTTGGCTGGTGGGGGCCCGTGCACAGGGAGGCAGATCGCCTGGGGCTGCTTGCCGAGTCCGGCGGTGCAAAGGTGGCTTCTCCGGCAACGGGTCAGGTGTGAAATATTCTGTTTCAGAACCGTAATATAAAAACTGAGAGAGTGGGGGTAGCTATGAACGCGGAGAAATTTAACCGCCGCACATTTTTAAAGAGTGCCGCATCAGCCTCTCTTGCCCTGGGCCTGGCAAGCTCTCTCTCCCGGCTGGAGGGTGGGGAATCAGACAGGCCTGTGCGATTGGGGTTTGTCGGCACGGGCAACCGGGGGACCGGGCTGCTGGAAACCATGATCGCAGTGGGCGGGGTGGAAATCCCGGCAATCTGCGATATAAACCAGGCCCATATCCAGAGAGCGGCCAGGGTTGTCGAGGAGGGACTCGGCAGAAAACCCGAACTCTACGACCGCGGCCCTGAGGATTACCGCCGTCTTTGCGAGCGGGACGACCTGGATGCAGTGATGACCGCCACCCCCTGGGAACTTCACACCCCGGTGATGCTGGCAGCGATGGAGGCAGGTAAATACGGGGCCACCGAGGTGCCCGCGGCAGTTACGGTGGACGAGTGCTGGCAACTGGTGGAAACCAGCGAGCGCACCGGTAAACCCTGCATGATGCTGGAAAACGAGTGCTATTACCGCTACGCCATGCTGATCCTGAACATGGTCGCTAACGGGATGTTCGGCGAGCTTTTGCACTGCGAGGCCGGCTACCAGCACGATGTCAGGTATCTCAGGGGAGTGGAGGGGAAAATCGGCCCGAACGGGGAGCTTCTCTGGCGCGGCAGGCACGCTGTGACCCGCAACGGCAACCTTTACCCCACCCACCCGATAGGCCCGGCCTCCTGGTGCCTGAATATCAACCGCGGAGACCGGTTTACCTACCTGGTGTCGATGAGCACGAAAAGCCGGGGGATGAATTACAAGATCGCCCGGATGTTCGGAGCCGACCATCCCAATGCCAGGCGCAAATACGCACTGGGGGATATCAACACCACCCTGATAGCAACCGAGAACGGGCTGACAGTTACTCTCTACCACGATACCCAGTCCCCAAGGCCATACGATGAGATATTCCGGGTGCAGGGCACCAGAGGAATTTACAGCCGCACCCTGCGCAAGTTCTATATCGAGGGGAGAAGCCCGGAAGAGCACACCTGGGAGGACGCGCGAAGCTACTACGAGGAATTCGACCACCCGATCTGGAGAAGGCTTGGGGAGGAAGCGGTTAAGCACGGCCACGACGGGGCGGATTTTATCACCCAGCACCAGTTCCTGGAGGCGGTGCGCCAGGGTGTGCAGACACCGATCGATGTTTACGATACAGCCACCTGGAGCGTGATCAGCCCGCTGACCGAGAAATCAGTGGCCGCAAAAAGCTCGGCTGTGGACGTGCCCGATTTCACCCGCGGGAGGTGGAAAGAGACTCGGGAGGTAGAGATACTGGGGATCTGACATAGGGTTAAAAATCAAAATCTACAGTCAAAAGTATCCGGTAAATAATCAGCAGTACTTAGTTTAAATGTTGTAAGTACTCGTGTTGCAGTGATAACAAATTTTCCCTGATTGCGAAATGCAATATCAGTCGCCAGGCAAGTACTACGGAATAAACAGGGATTTTGCAGATACCCGGCTGGTGAGATTTCCCGGAATTGCAGATTTAATTACACACCCCGTCCGCTTCGCGGCCACCCCTCTTTCTAGAGAGGAATTTTTTAGTTCCATGCTGTTAAGACATTCCGAAATTTATCGGTTTTAAGCGAAATTTTTGCCTTATAAGTCCCCTCTATCAAGAGGGGACACAGGGGTGTGTCTTGCTTGAATGAAAGATATTTCAATATCTCGAAGTCTTAACATGGATCAAAGAGGGCAATCAAGTGGAAACCTGTAGGGTCACGGCGCGCCGTGACCTTAAAAAAGCCTGAAATTATGAATTGCCCAACTGCCTTGGAATTTACCAGACAGTACGGATCTACATCACTTTCTCCAGCGAGGTGCTGGTGCGCGGCAGGGTGGGCCAGACATTGATAAACCAGTCCAGCAGCTCGCGGTTTTCGCCATTGGCCTCGATTTTGGCCTTGTAGTGTTCGGCGATCCCGGTGAGCCGGGCCACAACCTCCGGCCTGTTTTCAGCCAGGTCGAACCGTTCGGCAGGGTCGAGTTTGAGGTCGAAAAGAAGGGGCCGCTGGGGCACGACCCAGTTTTCCTCCACCATATACTTGCCGCTTGAGTGGTCGTAGTAGCGGAAATGGAGTTTCCACCTGCCGTGGCGCACTGCGCACATGTGCTGATCCCAGTAATAATAGATCGTCCGTCCGGGGATTTCTTTTCCCTCCAGTGCAGGCATGAGATTGATTCCATCAAGCGGACGGTTCGACAGCTCGGCTCCGGCCAGGGCGGCACAGGTGGGCAGGAAATCCAGCACAGAGCCTACAGCTTCGCTGACCACTCCCTCCGGGAGGCGGCCCGGCCAGCGCGCTACGAAAGGCGCTCTCATGCCGCCCTCCCAGGTGTCTCCCTTGGCTCCCCGCAGAAGTCCCACATCGCCGCCGTGCTCGTTCATCAGCATGGCAGGCCCGTTGTCGCTGGTGAAAATAACCAGAGTGTTCTGGCTCAGGCCCAGCCGGTCGAGAACCTCGATGATCTGTCCCACGCTCCAGTCCAGCTCGGCGATCACGTCACCGTAAAGCCCGCGTTTCGAGGCCCCCTGGAATTCCTGCGAGGCGAACAGCGGGGTGTGCGGCATGGTATAAGGAAGATACAGCAAAAAGGGGTTGTCTTTCTCGCGCTCGATAAAGGATACCGCCTCCCTTGTGTAATCTTTGGTGATATTTGTCTGGTCCGCGGGGCTCTGGATCATCCGGTCGTTCTGCCAGAGATCGGTAGGCAGCATGTCGTTGCTGTAGAGAAGGCCGTAGTAATAATCGAAACCCTGGCGCAGGGGAAGGTACTCAGGGGTGTGGCCCAGGTGCCACTTGCCGATACAGGCGGTGCTGTACCCGAGGGTTTTGAGCATATCGGCGAGGGTAACCTCCTCAACAGGCAGGCCCCTGGTGTGCGGCGGAAAAAGGACGCTGATCATCCCGGTGCGGATTGGGTTGCGCCCGGTGAGCAGGGCTGCTCGTGAAGGGGTACAGACAGAGGCCCCGGCGTAGAACTGCGTGAACCTGACCCCCTGGCTGGCCATCCTTACCAGGTTGGGCGTGCGGATTGTCGGGTCACCGCCGTAGTCCCAGTCGCTGTAACCCATGTCATCGGCAAAGAGGATGACAAAGTTCGGTGGCCGGCCTTTGGAAAGACTTTTCGGGGAGGGCCCGCACCCGGTTTTTAACAGGCCCCCTGCTGCAAGACCGAATCCCAGGGAAAGAGTGCCGCATTGGGTGAAAAAACGCCTTCGGCTGATCTTTTTACCGGACATGATTGATTCTCCAGCTTTAAAGAAAAAATATATCGAAAAGATTTCGATTGTCGAACCGCTTGAGCCATCTCCTGAATTTCAAGGCATACACAGGCGCCAAAGTCATATGGGATTCCAGCATCGTGGGGTCAGTTGAGCCGCCGATCCGTGGCAGCAGGAACGGGGGATTTTCTCCGGCAACATCTGCCTTAATCGTGGTAAAGCCGAGCCGGTAGCCTGCCTTTTTCGCCGCCTTTTTCGCATGCAGGATCAGGGGTCTTATTATCCTTTCCTTGCCCGGCAGCGTCCATAGGTCAAGGCAGAGGAAATTGCATAGGTTGTCAGCGCGCGATGGGTAGAATATTGCATAACCCAGCAGCAGCTAGTTCTCATAGTATCCGAACAGATATTTTCGAGCATTCCTGTTACCGAAACAGAACCAGTTGACAACCTCGGCGCTTCGTACGCCTGCCGAAAAAAGAGATTTCGTTTTGCTCCACAATGTGTCGAAAGATTTATCCGCCTTTTCGAGTTCAGCAACATTCGGCGGCGTTTTTGCCAGGCTGCAACTCATTGTATCTAGCCACTGCCAGATTTTAAGAGCCGGAAAGCACAGCCCGAGCAGCAATTTCTTCATCACGTTCTTTTTCATTTTCTCGCTCAGGACTTTTCCGGGATTCAGCAAGCTGTTTCCAATCCCGCTGGAAACCTCATAATGCTTGAATTGCAGTCGTTCCAGAATCACGCGTACAGTTTCCGTGGGGGTTGAATTAAACAGAATGGAATTACGACTGAAGCGGAGTTGATTGTCCAGAAGTGCCATACTTTTATTCCGGTATTCCGAAAGAACGCGCCAGGTTGTTGGACTGAAAACGACTATGTCTTTTTTTTCAACAGGAAGGTGGAAAAGGGAGGGGATATTACCCAGAAACCCGATAATAGAGCCCTCATCCTCCAGAACCCACCCGCGAACGGTGTCTGAAGAGAAAGCAGGATTATTGTCCCACCAGTGGTAAAACTTTTCCAACCAGTAATCCGGAGTGTTGGTATCACCTTCGAAATGAGATAAAAAGAGGGCCAGCTTGCGGTAATCGCTTGCGTATACTTCCTTGATATCAGCCATAGAACAGCCTCTAAGTCGCAGAAATGGCCGGGTGACGATATGAAGCAGCAGATAATTAACTATTTTAAATTTGCGGTTATATTTTAGTCAATGATTAATATTTTGCCTGGAATGCAAAAAATTATATATAGGCTGATTAATTATTTTTTAATTCTTCTGCCATTATTCATTTTGTATTATTTCTCTTAGTAGCGTAGATGATGGAAAAGCAATTGCCTCCCAGCGATTTCTGTTTATATATTGAGAATGAAAACTTATTTGTAAAGGAAAGGCGAATGCCTGTAGATTCCTACGCAAAAGAGCTCGGAAGAAAGACTATTCATGTTTTGGTTCTGATCTTACTGGCAGTCTATTTTTTTGTTGCCGCCCGTTTCGGCCGCGAGACGGGGCTGCTCGTTCTTGTGGCTTTTCTCGTTCTGGGGATCGTTCTCGAATACCTTCGTCTTGAATACCGGCTCCGGCCTCCTCTTCTTTCTTATCTCTGGGATAACTTAAGGCGGGAGGAAGAACAAAATGTCCTGGGAGCCGATATATTTTTTATGCTCGGTGTGATTGTGGCTCTGGTGGTCTATGACATCCGCGTGGCCACTGCTGTAATTTTCATGACCACTTTCGGAGATCTTGCCGCCGCGCTGATCGGGAAAAAATACGGGAAAGTGAGGCCCGCGATTTTCAAGGGAAAATCGATCGAGGGTGCTCTGGCTGCACTGCTTGTCAATTTCATCATCGGGGTTCTTTTCCTGAGAACTACTGTTGACAGCTCTGTCTGGTGGGTCAGAGCCTTTGATGAGTCAGGTGGCCCGGGCTTTTTCGGAGGTTTCGGGGAGCCCTTATGGTGCGTGATCGTTGTCACCTCTTTTGTATCCACTACTGTTGAGCTGGTCAGCTCCAAAATAAGCGATAACCTCACTATTCCTTTAATATCAGGGTTTGCCGGACAGGTTACTCTTTTTTTGACGAGGTGCTTTTAGAAAAAAATGTAGTATACCAGACAGGCCGTTATCTGTCTTTCTCAAGGATAAAGATTGCTGAATCTAAGCCTGATTTAATTCATAAACCATTTTTACCGGACACTATGAGGCTTGTGAAAATATTTTTTCACAGCCCCTCTATTGACTATATATATTAAAAATTGATAATAAAGGGTTTAATTCCAATGTTTTTTTTGCCTGCCTAGCGAAAGGGAGATCCTCGGCACCGGATTTGCCTGTAAAAAAACGCCGTACTTCCAATTACTACAAGGAAATACGGCGTTTGAGCTGGTGCCCCTAGCGCGACTCGAACACGCGGCACGCGGTTTAGGAAACCAATTTGAGCAATTTATCACAGTTGCATAACAACTTATAATACAACCCAGAAGCGCATGGATGCGGCATCTGAGCTTTTTGAATTGAATGTCAACAATTCACACCAATGCCACCATTTCACACCAATTCTGACAAAAACTGACACACTCATTTCCTAACAGTGAGAATAAATCTTCATTACCGGTTCGATTCCTCGCTTCGGTGCCAGATTTGAATAGTGGGGCTAAAAAAACTTAGTCTTTGCTCGTCTCGTGCTAGAATTTAGCATACTATCGCAAAAAAATAACTGACCATTAATCCACAACATATCGTGGATATCCCTTGACATGGCACAATATATGCTATATCTTTAGATAAAGGAAAGTTAACATTCATTTATAAAGGAGTTCAAAATGAGTAAAGGTAGAGACCGGACAGTTTATCGTCGTTCTAATGGAAGTTGGGCAAATAAAAGAAATGATGCAAATAGGGCTTCAAGTTTGCACCGCACTCAAAAAGAAGCTGAAAATGCAGCAAGACGGAATTTGAGAAATCAGGATGGCGGTGAACTCACTACAAAAGGCCTGGATGGTAAAATACGGAGTAAAGACACTATTACTCCAGGAAATGACCCGATGCCTCCGAGAGATAAAGAGCATTAAATCACTTGTACATTATTTTATTTAGCCTCAAGTTAACAGCAGAGCAGAGATGCTTCCAAATTGGCTAAAAGTGCTCATGGGGTTGCGTTAATAAACATTCCAATATGTGTGTTTGTTTAGGTTATTTCAAGATTGTTTATTCAAGCTATGTTATATTCACTTTCGAATTACACAGCTATAGAGAAAGATTATGAATAGCGGCTATAAATGGGATATTTTTATTTCTCATGCAAGTGAAGATAAAGATGAAGTTGCAAGACCATTAGCAGCAATGCTAGAAGATGCTGGATTGAAAGTTTGGTTTGATGAAAGGATGATTCTTATCGGCGACCAACTTAGGGAAAAAATCGAAGAGGGACTAAAAGAATCGAAATATGGAGTTGTAATTTTCAGTCCAAACTTTTTCGCTAAGAAATGGCCGAAGAGAGAATTAGACGGGCTTTTCGATTTAGAAGAATCTGGGGAGAAAAGAATATTACCTATATGGCATAATGTTGATGAAAATGAAGTAAGAGAATATTCGCCAATATTAGCAGGGCGAAAGGCTGCATTGACGGTAAATGGATTAGAATCTGTTGCAGAAGAAATATTGAAGCTGTTTGAAGATGCAAAAGGCCAAAAGATTCAAGTAAAAGAAAAAAATGAATGGGGAGATATGGACAAGTACCCAGAAGTAGAAGTGAAAAGGCAATTTTCTGATAAAGATCGGTTAGATTATTTAAGGAAGTCCTTTGCCAGTATCACGACCTATTTTGAAAAAGGATTACGAGTATTAGAAAAACAGAATAATGATATTTCGACAGATTTCCAGAAAATTAGTCCTCAGGAATTTCATTGCATAATATTTCTACAAGGCCGTAGAAGGGCCGAGTGTAAAATCTGGATTGGAAGAGATTTTTCAGAAGAAGATATTAAGTATTCGAGTAGTATATCTTTAGATAACTCGTGGAATGAATCAATATCTGTAAAGTCGGATGATTACAATTTATATTTGGAAGAAATGGGAATGCCATTAGGCATTGATGCTCCGAGTGAACTCAATCAAAATGAGGCTGCGAAGTATTTATGGGGAATATTTATAAAAGATTTGTAGTAAGCTTTATTTTTAACTTCGGTTTTATAATAATCGGAAAGGAGAATAGGGATGAAAAAAGTAAGGTTTATTTGTAAAAGATGCGGTAACAAGTTCCAAATTGAAGTATTTGAGCTAGGTGAGGCTGAGGAAAAACAAGCACCGACTCAACCAGTTAGGTGCCCTGAGTGTGGTGGTCCCGTAGAAAGGCTTTCATAACTTAAAGTGCTGCCAACTATTAAACATTTTATGCATCCTTGCCTGTCCAAAAATACACTCATCCTGATTTAAATTTTCTGAGGTATATATGGATAAAGCCACTGCAAAACTTATATCTGAAATAAAAAAGCTAAATCTTATAAACGCTTTCGCCGCTGAGTTGAATATCGACATTGAAAACTTGTCTATGCAGGAATTAAAGCTCGATTTGTTCAGGAGAAATAGAATCAAAGAAAAACCATACGATTATTTCAGGCCGAATGGTGAAAGAAGAAAAGGTCTTATCTATGCTCATGCTATGCCAGCCGATAGTGACTATAATGAAACCAACCTAAAAAGGTATTTTCAGGATAGCATTAATGTCGATAAAGTTTCCGGTATTCCGAGATACAATTTTGATGGCCTGATTACAATGGCTGATGGTCGAGAAAATATTAATGCCTTACAAATTTTTCGAAATAAGTCCTTGGAAGTATACGAAGCTGGATTGATATATAAAAATGATAAAAACTCTCCAGGAGATGTTGGCGATGAACAAATAAAAAATTTGGTTACAGGCATTGTTGAAGGCCTGTTGGAATGCTTCAATAAATTGGTAGCCCAGACTCCTTTTGTCTTTTGTTTTTCACTTCTTGAGATAGGAAACTGCCAACTTGCTACAGAAAAACAATTCCGGGAATTGGCGTTCGAAAAAGATGAATACTTCTACCCGCCAGTTACTGCCTCTGTGGAAGATATTAAAAATCCGAAAGAGATAGCATATTCTTTGTATATGCCTATCATACAATCTGCTGCAAAGCAATTAGATTATTAAGTGTGGATTAAAATGGGCTTTTAATATTTAATTATAGTATTAGCTTACCCTCCCCAACCAATAAATCCGGTAATCATTTTCCGCCTTCAACATCTCAACCTGCAAAACAGTATCTACAGTTGGCTCAAGCTCGTCCAGGGACTTCCTGAATTTCCTAGCATAATTCAGGGCTTTTCCATACGCTTGCTGGCTTTAGTATTCGTGGATTCCGATGAAGTAGCTGATGGGATTTTTGTGGGTTCTGAGGGCTTTCTTTAAGGCTCTTCCGGCAGAATCCTTACTCTTGCCCTATTCTTCCCCAATCTGCATTCCCTGATAATAGTGCTTTGGCTCACTTCTAGTGACTCCTTTTTCTCATAATCGTACTGCCGTGCGTGAAACTCAAGAATTTTCCGTTGATTAAAACGCAGATCAGGATTTCTTTAAAGAAAAAAACGCCGTACTTCCAATTACTACAAGGAAATACGGCGTTTGAGCTGGTGCCCCTAGCGCGACTCGAACACGCGGCACGCGGTTTAGGAAACCGCTGCTCTATCCACCTGAGCTATAGGGGCGAAAGTTTTCTTTGCTTTGAATTCACAATATATAATTTATATTTTGGGTTGGCAAGAAATTGGATTTCCCGGTCCTGGTCGCGGGATACTGTAAGATTCTGTATCTGCCTTAGTTATCCAGGATAGAATCCAAGAAAATCTTTAAAATTTACTATCCCGATCTGTAAAACTTTTAACCCGGAGGATCTCCAATGATTAAACCTTTGTACCGTATACTGCTGTCAATCCTGGTGTGCAGCCTTTGGCCGGCAGGGCCGCTGCCGGCCTGGAACGAGCATTACGATGCCCTTCAAAGACATTTCGAGACAGTTGTGAATGAGAGATTCGCCCGGGCCTTCGAGGGAGTCGACAATGTGGCCGGGTGGGAAAAAGAGAGAGCAGTGATTAAGGGGAAGCTCTTGAAAATGCTCGGTCATCACAGGACCTGGCCGGTTCAGCCGCCGGATGTCAGGATAACCAGCCGTGTCCAGAGAGCCGACTACGTGCTCGAGTGCATGGTGCTCGAAACCGCACCGGGACTTTATATCACGGCGAATTTTTACATTCCGCGCAAAGAAGGCGGCCCCTATCCTCTGATTATCTACCAGAGCGGGCATTCCTCACGGGGATATTACGGTAACAAGGACGCATTCAAGCATCACGGGGCCTGGTTCGCCGCGCGCGGTATCGCCTGCCTGATTCTGGATACAATCGAGCTGGGAGAGCTGCTGGTAACGCACCACGGGCTTTACTCCTGCAAATGGTATGACTGGTTCAGCCGTGGGTATTCGCCCCTGGCGGCCGAGCTTTATAATGCCCGCCGGGCAATCGACTACCTGGTTACCCGGGCAGAGGTGGACGAGCAGCGAATCGGGGCCACTGGCATTTCCGGCGGCGGCGTGACCACCTTTTTCCTGACCCTGATCGATGAGCGGATCAAGGCCGCGGCACCGGTTTCCGGGGTGTGTTCCACGGTGGGCCATATCGAGGCCCGCCTGGCAGTGGAACATTGCGACTGCATGTACCCGGTAAACAGCGCAGGCCTGCTTTTCTCCGAGATGGGAGCCCTGGCCGCTCCCAGGCCGTTCCTTCTCTGCAACGCTCTCTCAGACGGGCTGTTTCCACAGCCCTATTTCGAGCAGCTTGTGGACAAAATGCGCGAAATCTACAGCCTTTACGATGCCTCGAACAATCTCAGTATAGCAACTGTACCGGGCGGCCACGCTGACAGTGAAGCAATCCGCCTTCCGGTTTACCGGTTTTTTCTCAAGGAGTTCCTGGGTCTGGATACCACGCTTACTGAACATGGCCCGGTGGATACCTTGAAAGCGGAACAACTTCTCTGTCACCGGGACGGCTTTCCCCTGGATGAGCGGTTGACAAGGCTCCACGAGGAGTTCATGCCCAGGGCGGTATTTGCGGCCCAGCGGCTGACTTCGGATGAGAGAGAAGCCAGGCTGAAAGAGTTGACCCGTACCCTGCGCAGCGAGGTTTTTCCTTATTTTCCTGAGGAGGGCGTATCGTTTGAGCCGAAATGGGGCGAGCAGTCAAGCATGTGGAAACGCACGATGAGGACGGTGAGCTTCCGCTCGTTTGCCGAGTTGAGAGTCGAGGGGATTTACACGCTTCCAGAGCACCTGGAACAGGGACGCCGAGTTCCTTCGGTCCTGGTGATCCGGGACAAGCGCAGGCCCTCCTGGTGGCCTGATGTCAACCGGCAGGAGGGCTATGACTGGGGCGAGCGCGCCGTGCTGATCATCGAACCTCTGGATAACGACAGCCGCGCCATAGACGACAGCCTTGCCCACCAGATGAAACGCCAGGCGATGATCGCCGGGCAGAGTTTTGACGGGATACGCACCTGCGAGACCCTTCGTTCGCTTGAGTTCCTGCGCTCCCTGCCAGAGGTTGACCCGGAAAGGATCACGATTGCCGGAAGCGGCGCGTTTGGGATCAATGGCCTCTATGCGGCTCTGCTGGATGGGAAAGTGAACCGGGTAGTGCTCGAATCGCCCACAGCTTCGCACATCACCGGCCCGCATTATTTAGGTGTTCTGATACACACGGATATCCCGGAAGTTGTCTGCCTGATGTCAGATAAGGTGCGGCTCTACGGAACGGTACCGGTGCAGATAGCAGATGCGCTGCGCAATGCAGTGCCGGGCAACACCTGCTTGAAAAACACTCTGGCGGATTGCCTGAAATAAATGCAACACTGGAAGTTATCTTTTACCGGGAAAAGAAAAAGCCCTGCTTTCTGCTTCATGAGAGCAGGGCTTTTAAATTACCGTATTTACCTTTTCCGAAAATCAGGCCAGCAGGGTGTGGGCCTCGCGCACCATCTCGCGCAAGGGCAGATCTCTGGGGCAGACACTTTCGCAAGAGGCGCAATCCAGTTCGGCAACCGGGTCGGGCCCGAGATTGAGTGCTGCGTAGCGGTTTCTGGCATACTCGGTCATGCCGTAGTCGAGATGGTACATCCGGTAGCGAAGGATACGCTGGATGGCCGGCCCCTGTGGGCAGAGTTCGGAACATGCGCCACAATTGCTGCAGTATTTGCCCTGCTGCTCGGCCCAGTAACGTTGTTCGAGTCCGGGATTGTTGTAGCTGAGTTTCGTTTCCAGGATTTTGCGGTAAGAGTCCACTGCCTGGTAGCTGCCCATGGAGGCAAGAACTGTATGCGCATGTTGGTGGTTTACCATCGAGGAACAGAGCGAGGAATAGGTTTTCATCTCCTGATCTTTCAACCCCGTGGCGGCGCGCTTGGGCAGCCCTTTCATGGTCATGATTCCTATCCCTGCCTGGTTGGCTTTCCTGGCTGCGGTGAGAAACTCCGGGTCCCCGGCGCTGCCGTAGCTCATCAGGGTGACATCATACCAGCCGAGTTCGCGGGCGCGATTCAGTACCTGCGCCATTCTGGAATGGCAGGCGAAACCCATATAGCCGCACTTGCCTGCCTTTTTCGCTTTTTCGAAATTCTCCGGTATGCGCTCATTCTGGACCGCGCCGACACGGTGCATGGGGGGCACGAGAATATCGACATAGTCCGTATTGAGCACTTTGAGGGCATGGTCGAGATTCTCGGGGAATTCCTTGAGCGCCAGAACCACGCGTTTGCGGTGTGTCTTCATCACCTTGCCGAAAGCTTCCATGCTGCGGCCGTTCTGGTAGCCGGGAGCGGTGTGGATCAGATTAATCCCCTGATCGATTGCATGCAACAGCACCGGAGGCTCGATAGTCAGTATGCCGCCGAAAGAGATTTTGGTCACCTTGAGACCTGTCCTGCCGAACACTGTGCCCGGCAATCCGTTGACAGTCAACTGTTCGGCTGCATTTGCAGTACCGAAGCCGGTGCCGACCGCGGCAGCACCTAGAGCCGCCGCGCCTGTTTTTGTGAGGAAATCTCTCCGGCTCATCGCACTTTCCACCGGTCTGGAACCGTTGATTTTCTCCATGCTTTCACGCATTCAAGTCTCCTCGAGTTTGCTTGCCTAATCTCGTTTCTGCAAGAAAGTTATTTCAAAAGGTTATGCTGGATAATCAATTACGGTAAATAAAAGTAAGCGGTTAAGAAGTGGTAAAAATAATGTCTAAGGATAAAAAATGCCAGATTTTTCTCAAGCTATTTTTTCGAAGGCAGCCCATAGACCACCGCTGCCACGGTGCGGCCGACAGCCTCCAGGGTGGCTGGACTGCACTTGTCCGGGGTATCGGCATGGGTGTGCCAGTAAGGCAGGCCCATCTGCACGATATCGATGCAGCGGATACCAGACTCTGTCAGCGGCACGTGGTCATCGACTATCGCAGCTCCGAGCTGCCGGACAAAATATTTGCCATAGCCCAGGCTTTCCGCTGTATCCCAGAGCAGGCGGACGTCTTCCCGGAGCCTGGACCAGGAGTAGCCCTCGTAAGGGAACCGGGCTTCGCGGTCACCCACTATGTCGAGGAGGATGCCGAGAAGGTTACGGTAGCCGTGGGAGGTGGAGGCGAAACGCCGTGAACCGAGCAGGACATCCTTGTTTTCGTAGAAATCCCCGTAGTCTTCGCCGTCGAAGAGCACAATATCCACTCCAAGTTCCGGGGGTTCGGCTGAAAATATACGCGTCAGCTCGAGCAGCACAGCCACCCCGCTTCCGCCGTCATTGGCGCCGGGAATCGGCTGGTTCCGTTTTGCAGGATCGGGATCGTGCTCAGCCACCGGGCGGGTGTCCCAGTGTGCGCAGAGCAGCACCCTGTGGCGATTGGCGGTGTTAAAGGAGGCGCCGATATTGACTAGGGGCAGGGTGTCCCCGGCCGATGTGACGTGGCTCCAGCGGTCGGTCCAGACCGTGTCGGCGGTTTCGGAGAGCTTTTTGACCAGGTAGCTGGCGCAGGCGCTGTGTCCGGGACTACCGGGAACCCGCGGCCCGAAAGCCACCTGGGCCTTGATCTCGGCGAAAGCTTTTTCTCCATCAAAGGCCTGGTGCTTCTCTCCGGTGGAACCGGAGCCGCAGCCGACTGCCAGGCAAAGAACAAGAGAGCCTGTTACTGCAAGAAATCTCAACCTTTTTTCTCCACTACAGTGTTTTTCAGGTATTTCCTGTCGTTGCGGTTCGGGTAGTCTGTATTCTGGTGCAGGCCCCGGCTTTCTTTTCGAATCTGGGCACATTTGACAATCAAATTTGCCACTGTAGCCATGTTACGAAGCTCCACCAGGTCCGGATTAAGCGGGGAATTGTTGTAAAATGTTTCGATTTCGTCAGAGAGCGTCTTGAGCCACTTGCGGGCCTCAGCCAGTCGGTTGTTTGAACGCATGATTCCCACGTAGTCCCACATGGTCATGCGGAGCATCTCGCGGTTGTGGCTGATAAAGACACCATCGTAGTCTGTGACGCCCACCTTGCCGTACTCGAAACTTTTCAGGTCGATCTCCTGGCGGGGAAGCTTTTCGATCAACTTGACAGCGGTTTGATAGGCCCGGTTGGAGAAAACTATTGCTTCCAGCATGCTATTACTGGCCAGCCTGTTCGCTCCGTGCACACCGGTGCAGGTAACCTCTCCGGTGCCAAGCAGCGCCTCGATATTCGTGCAGGCATTGATATCGGTAAGCACGCCGCCACAGACATAATGGGCCGAGGGCACCACCGGGATCGGCTCTTTGGTTATATCCAGTCCTCTGGAGAGGCACTCGGCTGTGATGTTCGGGAAGCGTTCGCGGATACGCTCGGCCGGGATCGGGGAAAGATCCAGAAGCATATATTTGTCGCCTGAGAGTTTCATTTCGCGGTCGATCACCCGGGCCACCACGTCCCTGGGTGCCAGGCAGCCCATGGTGTGGTAGCGTTCCATGAATGTCTTCCCGTTGAGTTTGCGCAACACAGCGCCCTCGCCGCGCACGGCCTCGCTGATCAGGAACGCCTTGCCCTTGGCCGAATAAAGCGCAGTAGGGTGGAACTGGATGAATTCCATGTTGGCTATCCTGGCCCCTGCGCGGTAGGCCATGGCGACACCATCCCCGGTGGCGATGTCCGGATTGGTGGTGTGCTGGTAAACCTGGCCGCAGCCACCAGCGGCAAGGAGAGTTACTTTGGAAACATAGGCTTTCACGCTTCCCGTATGGCGTTCGAGTGCAAATACACCGATACAGCGTTTGGAGCCGGATGAATTTTTCTTGGTGATCAGGTCAACTGCCAGATGGTTTTCCAGGACAGTCACGTTGCTTTTGGATTTCAATTGCTCGAGAAGGGCGTGTTCGACCTCGCGGCCTGTCAGGTCATCGGCGCGTACAATCCTCCGGTGGGAATGGCCGCCTTCCCTGCCCAGGGACAGCCTTTCGGGATGTTTCCTGTCACGGGTGAAATGCACGCCCCAGTGGATCAGTTCTTTCACTGCCTGGGGACCTTCCTTTACCAGCACCTCCACGGCCCTGAGATCGCAGAGGCCGACCCCGCATTCAAGTGTATCCTTGATATGCATCTCGAAACTGTCGTCCTTGTCCTGGACCGAGGCGATCCCGCCCTGGGCATAGTTGGTGTTGCTTTCGAAGTTCTCTTTCTTGGTGACAATAATCACCTCTCCATGCTCACAAGCCTTGAGCGCAAAAGAAAGTCCTGCGATTCCGCTGCCGATCACCAGGAAATCGGTCTGGAATACATTGATCGCAGCTCGGTCGAATTTCCTTTTGCGTCCCACTTTTTCCGTGTCTTGTCTATCAGCCGTCATTTGGATGAATCCTTTCGCTCCGGGGATAAGCATCGTGCCAGAAAAAAGACTCCACCGGGTGTACAGATATTTTAACCGATTGATTTTGAATGGCCCTGTGGATCGCTACGAAACGCTAGTTATTACCTGCCATATTCGAAAATGTTTTGTATTGGGAAGCCTGGCAAGTTTTTTTTACCGCTGCTTCTCAGCAATTCTTGCAGAAGGCTGTCCAGCGTGCCGGGCTGGGATTCTTCGAGTTTCAGTCCCAGCACAAGGCAGTCCGCACCAATCGAGGCCGGGTCGAGCTTTACCGCGTCTTTTTCAGTGGTGACCAGCACTGCACCGGAGTTGCGCGCTCTGGCCCTGAGCCACTGCTGGTCCCGGAAGCTGTAAAGATGGTGGTCACGGTATGCCACCACTTCGAGGCTGGCCGGGTTGAAGGAAGCGACAAAGGCGCGGAAACTCTCCGGATGGGCGATTCCGCAAAAGGCAAGCAGGTTTTTTCCCTGCAGAGCCTGGATAGACAGGGCTGCCCCCTCGGCCTGGTGCCCCCTGGAGAGCCAGTCGGCGAGCGGGATCAGTCCACCGGCGGATTTGTGAAGGACAAGAACCTGTTTGCCCTCTGCCCATGTGATTCTGGGAGCGGAGGCGGGCGAACCGGCCGGCCGGGTGAGCACAATCGCCCGTGCCCTTCCGGCTGCTCTACGGGGCTCCCTGAGATAACCCGCGGGAAAGATATGTCCGGTTGTCCTGATGAGATTGTCCGGTAAGAGCAGCAGGTCCATAGTGCGGCCGAACCTGCGGTGTCCAAATCCGTCGTCCAGCACCAGTGCCTGGGCGCCGAGTTCGGCTACCGCAGCCTCTGCTCCGAGCGATCTGTCGGAGCAGACTACCACGCCTACCTTATCGCTGCAGCGGGCGAGCAGGGCGGCCTCGTCTCCGGCCCATGAGGCGAGACGGCCAGGCGGATATTTTTTTTCATCACCAGGGTGGATAACCAGAATTTCTTTCCTTGCTTTGTGTGATCCTCCGTAGCCCCGGGTAAGTACAGCAGCCGGGATTCCCCGTTGGGCAAGAGTACTGGCAATCAGCATGGCAAGCGGTGTCTTGCCTGCGCCTCCCAAGAACAGGCTTCCAACGCAGAGAGCCGGCACAGGCGGTGGTTTCGGTTTAAGCCAGCCGCTGTGGTACAGTCTTTCTCTTAAGAGCCAGAGAAGACGGTAGGCCAGTTCTGCCGGACACAGTATCATAAGCAGAGGGAGGTGCCAGAGACGGTTACGCTCGCGGGTGAGGAATTTTTCCAGCAGAGGGAACATCAATGAAACCGCTTTTCTTTTTATCGGGCGGACCAGGTTGTCGCACAGCGCTGCGACACGATTTATGCCTGTCTCAACCTTTTTGCACCACAGGGCCACTTCCTGCTCGTCGAGCTTTTTCGGCACCTGGATTGGCGGTCCATAGCCTACGACCATGCTGGAAAAGGGTTTGGGAAACTGGAAACGGTCCCAACTGGAGAAATGCCAGCAGGAGCTGTATCCCACGCTGATCGGCACCACGGGACACCCGGATTGTGATGAGGCGTACACGGCTCCCGGTTTGACCACAAGGGGCGGGCCTTTGGGGCCGTCGACTGTAAGACCCAGATCGTGCCCGGTGCGAAGGGTGCGCAGCATGTGTTTAAGAGCGGATGCCGCCCCGCGTGTCGCGCTGCCCCGGGCTGTGAGAAACCCGAGTTTTTCCACAATACGTGCGATGATCTCGCCATCCCGGTGGCGGCTGATCATCACGCAGACACCCTGGTTGCGGTTATTGTAGCAGTTGCCGAGCAGTCTGCTGTGCCAGGACGCATAGACCACCGCACCCGTGCCGAGCCGCTTTCCTTGTTCCAGGTTATCAAGACCCACCTCCCGGATGCGCAGGGTGAGATAGATAAGCCGCATCACGAGGCTGCCCAGGGTGCCCACAGCCCACCAGATAATTCGTTCCTGGATGCCCATCCGGACTGAGCCGCTCATTCATGCCTCCCCTGAGCGCACATTTCGAGCACTATTTCAGCAACTTGCCTGCTTGCGCCTTTTTCCGTGGTGAGAGCCTCGCGCACCTGCCCGAACTGTTCCAGGATGCGCTCTCTGGCAGGTGATGAGTCATCCAGCAGCTCGAGAGCCTTTTCGCCAAGTAGCTCGGGCCGTACCTGGTTCTGGATCAGTTCGGGAATCGCCGGGTCTGAGGCGAGAAGGTTGGGCATGCCGATATAATTAACCTGCACCAGATGCTTGGCAATCCAGTAACTCAGGGGATTCGTCCGGTAGGCGATAACCATCGGAGTGCCGAGCAGCGCGGCTTCCATGGTGATAGTTCCGCTTTTGGTAATCAGTACCCTGCTGTGAGCGATCAGGCTTGTGGAGTCGTTTTCGATCTGGCGCACATCGAGTTTATCCAGCAGTTTGCGGTCCTGGCCGCTCAATGCGGCGGCTGTGTGCGGCAGAAGCCCCACGGCGAACTGGAGATCAGGGCGCTGGCTTCTCATGAGCTCTGCCGCAGCGAGAAATGCTTTCAGGTGGCGGTCAAGTTCCTGCGCCCTGCTGCCGGGCATTAGACCCACAATAAGCCGGTTTGGATCAAGGCTGTTCAGTTGGCAAAACTCCTCGCGGGAATATCGCGGTGCAAGGTCTCCTACCAGTGGATGTCCGACAAACTCGACGTTGAGATTTTCCCCGCGGTAGAAATTAACCTCGAAAGGAAAAACCACTGCCATCCGGTCGGCCAGCCGCGCGAGAGTGCGCTTTCTCCCGGTGCGCCAGGCCCAGACCTGAGGGCTGATATAGTAGAGGACCGGGATCCCGAGCCTCTTAGCGATACGGGCCAATCTCAGGTTGAAATCCGGAAAGTCGATCAGGACCAGAAGGTCGGGCTTCTGCCGCTCGAGGTGTTTCCTGATACTGGCAAGCAGGTGGAGAAAGAATTTCAGATGGGCTACCACCTCGACCAGGCCCATTACGGCCAGCCTGTCCTGGGTGCAGAAAAGCCTGGCCCCGGCCTCTTCCATCGCCGGTCCGCCGATTCCGGTGACTCCCAATTCCACGTCCATGTCTTTCAGCTCTTTGATCAGCCGCGCGGCGTGGCGTTCCCCGCTCGGGTCTCCGGCCGAGATGAAAATATTCAGCTTACTCATACCTACACTTTTGCAAGGAAAAATTCAGCTATGAAGAAACCTGCCCGGATTGTTCCTATTTCGGCAGGATTTGCTCGATCCGCCCGATCAGGCGCATGACCAGGAACACCAGGATCAGCACCGCTATTAGAAACCAGACGGGTCTGCCGCTTGTGCGGGCAAGAAATTTCTTCCTGGCTCGCCAGTGAGAAATAAGGCTCAATTGCGCGCACTCCTTTCCCCAAGCCCCGGCACCGGGGCTATGTTTTCAGGCCGGAAGAGGCGAGAGACCGGTCGATCGCTTTCAGTATCCGGTCCGCCACCTGGAGTGCCTGAAGTCCGTCGGATCCGGATACCACCGGCTTTTTGCCGCTTGTTACACAGGTGAGGAAATCAGCGAGTTCCACTGCCAGGGGCTCCCGCTTCTTATCCGGGGCCAGCTTTTTCCTCTCCACCAGGGAGAGCATATCAGGTATGATTGCCGGGCTTGTCTCCCTGTCCAGCGGAATTTCCACCCCAGGACGCTTGCGGTAGGCCACGGCCGAGTGTTTCAGCATGTTGACCGAGACGTAGCTGTCAGTGGAGAAAAAGCGCATTTTACGGGACTTTTTGATACTGACCCGGCTTGCAGCGACATTTGCCACCGCTCCCCCCTCGAAAGACAGGCGGGCATTGGCTATGTCCACACTGGTGGTGAAAACCGGAACTCCCATCGCCTGGATTGTGAGTACCGGGCGGAGGATCAGGCTCAGCACGATATCGATGTCGTGGATCATCAGATCGAGCACCACTGGAACCTCTGTACCGCGCGGATTGAACGGGGCAAGCCGCTCGCTTTCCACGAACAGTGGATTCGAGATGTATTCGGCTGCCGCGACCAGGGCCGGATTGAACCGCTCCACGTGTCCGACAGCCAGGACAAGCCCTTTGCTCCTGGCGATCTCAACCAGCTCCTCGGCGTGTTCCTCACGCTCGGTGATCGGTTTTTCCACCAGCAGATGCAACCCCTGTTCCAGAAGGAATTTCCCAAGTTCGTAATGGCTGTCTGTGGGCACGGCAAGACTTACCGCCTCGGCCGAGCGGACCACCTCCTCCAGAGTGGAAAAGGCGCGAGCCCGGTTTCCGGCGGCGCATTCGGCTGCCCGGTCGCTGTCTATGTCGTAAACCCCGACAAACTCCGCCTGCGGCAACTGGCTGTAAATCCGCGCATGAAGGCTTCCCAGGTGTCCCACTCCGACAACCGCTGTTTTAACCGGAGGCATAAAAACAAATCTTCTGTGGAGGTGTATAGAAACTCGGGCAATCAAACAGGGTAAACCTCATTAAATATAAATAAATTGGTGCACTCAGGCAAAGAGTTTCGACGTTGATTTGCCCTGCTGAGCGGCGCCGTATAGCGCAGGATTTGAAAGGCTCCCGGAGGAGCCGCAACAAGGCTGAGTTGCTTGACAGTTTTAATAAGGAATGGGTATATTATTTAAATTCATTGCTTTATCTACTCTTGAGTTAGCTCATGGAGAAGCACTTGCGATCAGGCTCTAAAAAATATTTTTTGCTGTACCTTCAGGCAGCTTTCTTATTCAGCGCCGGAACGGCTGTTCCGGCCGCCGAGGAGAGTTCCTATAACACTCAGGCAGCCAGGGAGATGATTATCGGCTACCAGTATTTTCAGGCCGATGAAAAGGAACAGGCGGCTCAGCATCTGGAACAGGCCTTAAAGCTCGACAGCAAAAGCCGGTACCTGAAAACGGTCTATGCTGAGGTGCTCTACGAAATGCAGCGTTTCAAAGAGGTGATACGGCTGCTCGAACCCCAGGCCAGTGAGGATTCAGTGGACAGCAGAGTGCTGGTTATTCTGGCTAACAGCTGCCAGAGGCAAGGCCGGATAGAGGAGGCTATCGATTATCTCAAGCGTCTTGTCAAGCAGGATCACTGGGATGAATGGAACCGCCGTCGCCTGCTGGAGTTGCTGAGAGCCCAGGGCCGTTACCAGGAGCTTATTGCGTTCTATAAGCCGCTGATCAACCCGCAAAGCAAGGTATATGCACGGGACCTGTTCCAGATGGGGGCTCTTTATCTCAAGATTGGGGGCAGGGAGCCGGCACGGGAGTACCTTGAGAAAGCCCTGGCTGCGGACAGCTCCTTGGCCGATGCCTACATGCTCCTGGGAAATCTTGACGAGAGCGAGGGCAAATGGAGCGATGCGCTGAATATTTATCTGGCTTACCTCGAGTTGTGTCCCGATGATGTGGAGCAGGTTTTCGGGAGGATACTTTCGGCGGCGCAGAATTCTGTGAATCAGGGCAGGTCGAAAGGAGCTGCCGGTGAGGATGCTGCCCGGGGCGATTCGGTTGTCTGGGCCGATTTTCTGGACAGGCTCGAAAACAGAATCTCCAGCGGCGATTCGTTGAGACTGCCGATGATGAGAGTGATGGCGATCGGCTGCGAGGCAATCGGCCGGCAGGAGCGGGCTATCGAAATCAACAGCCAGATTGCGGCGGCTCTTTCGGATGACAAGTTTTCCCGGCGGAGCCTATTGAGGCTGTTTTTCGCAGCAGGCCGTTTCGAGGAAATGATCTCGGTTTACGAGCAGGTACTGGACCCGGCGGAGAAAAGCTACCCCAATGATCTCCTTCAAGTCGGTGTGCTGTACCTTAAGATTGGGAACAGGGAATCCGCCAGGCGTTATCTGGAAAATGCAATCGAAGCGGATAGTGAACTGGCAGAGGCTCACCAGATTCTCGGGCATCTCTGGGAACTCGAACAAGATCCGGAAGCGGCGCTGGAGCACTACACGATTTTTCTAAAACTCAAACCTGAAGCGATAAGAACGCATTTCGATCATCTGGAGTCGGTTTCGAGCCAGATCGGGGACAAAAAAATCCCTCTGGAGTTGATGGAGCGGCTTGTCGCAGAGGGAGACACCAGTGCCTGGGCCGCAGAGCGGCTTGGCCGGCTGTATTTCCATAACGAGCAACATGAGAAAGCTCTGAAAATACTCGAGAACCTGAAATCACGCGGGGCTTTGAGCGATAACGGCTACTACGTGCTGGGTTTTGTCTATTCCCGGCTCGAACGCTTTGCCGAGGCTCAGGAGTCATTCCTCCGGGTTAAAGAGGCCCGGCCGGACTATATCCCGATCTGCCTCACGCTCAGCCGGGTGTATTACGCAATGAAAGAGTACGACAAGGCGCTCCAGGTTCTGAACGAAGGATTGGAGAAAGCCCCGCCGGAGGACACCGAGATCGGGCGGGAGCTGATGTTTGCCATGGCGAATGTTTATCACGAGCAGGGGGATGACGAAAATACCGAGGCCTGGCTGAAAAAAGTGCTCGAGTTAGAGCCGGATTTCGCGCCGGTACTGAATTATCTGGGATATTTTTACGCTGAGCGTGGAACCAATCTGAAAGAGGCGCACAGGCTGATCAGCCGAGCACTTGAGCAAGAGCCTGACAACGGGCATTACCAGGACAGCATGGGCTGGGTCCTGTTCAAGATGGGGCGTATTGAGGAGGCATTGAATTATATCAAGACCTCTCTAAAGAATCTTGGCGAGCACCCCGAGGTATTCGAACACCTGGGGGATATTTACATTTCACGGGGAGAGCGCGAGCTGGCACGCCAGGCGTGGAGCAAAAGCCTCGAAATTAACAGCGGGAATAAAAACCTTCTGGAAAAGCTTAAAAAGTTGTCCGGGAGTCCAAGACAGGGGAGTGAGAAGCAATAAAAGCAGATAAGGTGAAATTACTGTGGAAAACCGCCGGCCTTATTTTTTTAGCAGCGGCCATGAGCCTGCCTGCAGGCTGTGCGGTGAGCATGCGTAAGACCCTGCCGGGCATGGCGGTTCCTCCGGAGACGGTGATCAGCAAGCTTAAGCGGCTCTCCGGGGACCTTCAGACAAATAAGCAAATTTTTCGCGTGAGGCTGTTCGACAAGGGGCGCACTTTCAGCGGCGATGGATCACTCTGCTACCGGGCGCCGGACACATTGCAGCTTTCGATCTACGGCCCGCCATTCAGCACGCTCTGGCTGCAGATGCTCACCCGGGGCGATTCGATCACCCTGGTTCTGCCCAAGGACAACCGTGTGGTGCGTGCCTTGCGCAACGACCCGCACCCGGTGACCAGGCTTGCCGGCAGCGAGGGCCTGACAGATGCAGAATTCCTGGGCGGGTTGACCGGGATTTTTCCTATCGAGCGGTACCGAGTGCCGGGTTTGCAGGAGGTGGCCGCAGTCGAGGGCGAGGTTCAAAGGCTGCGTTTTTTCAATGATTCGGTGGCCTACGAGTTTGTCTACAGCAGCACACTGGATGCGGTGGTGCACTTTATCCATTATCACCACGGTAAAAAGCGCCGCGAGATAATGCGCAGCGAGTTCAAGCAGATAGGAGGTCTGCAGCGTGCGGGAAAAACCACCTACAGAGACTATTTCGAGGATCGGGAAATCACCGTGCTGGTAGGCAAGGAGGAGGTCAATCCGGAGCTGGCCGAGGGCGCGTTCAAAATCTTACTGCCTGACGGGACTTGAATTAATTTTTTTTGATGTTATTTTTATCCTTACTGAATTACCCGATTTCTGGCTTTAAAAATCTTCCCTGAAATAATCAGGGGGCGGGTATAGATGAGTGCAGGCCTGGTGAGATCAATATCAGAAAAGGTACTCCTCATACTCGTTCTTCTGTTTGCCGGGTGCAGCCATTACAGCACCAGCGGAAGGCTGCCGGCACACATAAAGAATGTATATATACCCACATTCGAGAATGACACGGACGAGTTTTATCTTCCTCAGCTTATCACCGATGAGGTGACCGAGCGTTTCCTGAGTGAGGCTAACCTTCGCCTGGGAGATGCCGAGGAGGCTGATGCGGAGTTGATCGGCAGGGTGCGGCGCTACTTCGAGGAAGCTGAAACGTATGGCCGCACTGGCGGGCTCGATGTCTCGGGCAGGCGGGTAACGATTGTGCTGGAGGTGGAGTTCGCCGACAGGGTGGAAAGCGAAACACTCTGGCAGAACCGCAATTTCTCCCGCTGGGTGGTTTACGAGCCGGAGAAGGAAAGCGAGCAGGAGGCGGCCGGGCGCGTGGTCAAGCTCCTGGCCGATGATCTGATCACCGGCATTCTTCAGCAGTGGTAGCACAAACCTTTCGAGACTCGCTAAATCACCTCAGGTATGGGTTGTGAAGAGGAGGCTCGCGGAATGCTTAAAACCAGTGTTCTGGTACTGAACAGCAGTTTTCAGCCGCTGCATGTGTGCCAGGCCAGGCGCGCGCTTGTACTGGTGTTATGCGGCAAGGCGGAAGTTGTAGAATACTATGAGCGGAAATTCGTGCGAACTGTGAGCCGCAGGTTTCCGGTTCCCAGCGTGGTGCGCCTGCGGATATACATCCAGCCGAACCGCCGGTCGGTGGCTCTCAACCGGCGCAATATCATGCGCAGGGACGGTTTCCGCTGCCAGTACTGCGGCGCGCGCTCCGACTATCTCACCACGGATCATGTGATTCCGCGTTCCATGGGAGGGAATGAGAGCTGGGAGAACCTGGTAACCGCCTGTACCAAATGCAACAACCGCAAGAGCAACCGCACGCCCAGACAGGCAGACATGCGGCTGCTTTCAAGGCCCAAGCGTCCGGCTTTCTATACTTTTATCCGCTTCTACTACCCCAGTTCCCACGACAAGTGGCGACCGTATCTTTTTTTAGACTAACTAATAATGCGATCCTGAAGTCCCGGCCATTAATTGGCCGGGCCTTTTTGACTCTACTTATCGATCACGGTCTCGTCCAAAGGTATCCCCAGGCGTTTAAATCTCTGGGCGCGGCTTGACTGATCCTCGTCGTTGATCCCACGCGCCAGCTTTCCGACCTGAAGGGCGAGTTCCCGCGGCACGACAATCACCCCGTCACCGTCTGCTACCACCACATCACCAGGGTAAACCAGCACCCCGGCGCAGTTGATCGGGAAGTTGTAGGATTCGGCGATCAGGCGCCCCGGACGCACCCCGCGGCCGCTGAGAGCGTTATTTGAATAAACCGGGATCGCCTTTGTCTTGACAATTTCATCGGTGTCTCTGGCAAAAGCGTTGGTAACCACCCCGACCACTCCCTTTTCAGCATAGCCCAGGCTGTTGTTGGAGCCGATAAAACCGACTTCGAACACACCGTTGGCATCGATCACTGCCACATCCCCGGGCCGGGCTGCTTTCGTCCAGGCATCCGGTGCGCGGCCGTACTGCTCGTCCTTGAATTTCAGGAAACCGGCCAGATCGCCGGAGTTCTGGCCGGAGCGGACATCCGAGGGCACGTGCCGCACGGTGATCGCGAAACCGACAAAGCGGTGGGTGAAATTTTCTACGTCACGCCAGAGCGAGCGGATGGTGTTGTGCATCAGGCCGACATCCTGAAGTCCCACGAGGTCCATGCCGTCACAGACATCGGTCACCCGAAGGTCTTTATAGAGTTCGAGGATCTCCTGTCGGGCCTTTTCGCTGTCGTCGAAACTCCTGTTCTGAAGGATCCTCACCCCCTGGGGCGTGGTAGGTTTCTGGGCCTGAATAATTCCCGGTGCGCAGAAACAGACAAGGCAGAACAGAAAAAATAGCCGGTAGAACATATCCACCTCCTGGGAACAGTTAAAACGAAAGGATAACCTTAGGAAAGGATCTTTCGGTTGAGGATGAATTATCATAAACAGGAAAAAAAGGGTTTTAAGCGGCCGTATTGGCCGCAGAGGTAAAATTGTTATTTCCCATTAGACAGTAAATTGGGAGCAAGTTAAGGATTCTTTTCGGAAAAGGCAAACTTTGCAGTATGTGGCAATGTATGATACATTCAAATTTCGGTTCCTGAAATGAAAATTCGCGCATGGAGACTGGCTGCTTTGGAAAGATTTTCAAAAGAAGGCGGCATGGAAATCCTCCGTTTCCAGCCCTGGGAGAGTATCCCGGGCCTGTGCCAGGGTGTGACAGTGCGGCCGTCCAGAGGGGAGCCTGAGCTGACTTACAGGCGCCTTTCAGCCGGGATGCGAGGGGAGGAATTTGGGGTAATCCGGAGGCTGAAACAGATCCACGGAGCGAGGATAGTAATAGCCGGCAAGGACACCACGGGATCAATTCCTACAGGTGACGGCCTGGTTAGCAGCGAGATTGGCGTGCTGGGCCTGGTCACGATAGCCGACTGCGTGCCGGTGTTTATGCTCGATCCGGTATCAGCATGTTGGGGCCTTCTCCATGCTGGCTGGCGCGGTGTGGTCGCTGCTGTTATAAAAGAAGGTTTGCGGGTGATGAAAGAAACACTGAAATTGGATATACAGAGAGTCGAAATCTACCTGGGTCCCTCGATTTGCCCTTGCTGCTACGAGGTCGGGCCGGAGGTGGCTCGATTGCTGTCAGAGGTGAGCGAAAGCGGGGTGGATAAACGCAATGGGAACCGATTCTACGCAGATCTCAGGCACCTGCTCGCATTTCAGGCAGCCTCCTGCGGAGTGCCGCATGAGAATATCTTTACCAGCGCTTACTGCACCAACTGTCACAATGAGCTTTTTTACTCCTTCCGTGCTGAGAGCCGGCGTGCTATTAACCGCATGTGGGCATTCATGGGCCGGAGGGTATAAGGATTCTCTCCAGAAAAAACTTCAATGGCTTTTTGTCAAACTCGATGTTCGGAACGGATAACCTCTGAAGATTTGTAACCGCCTGCAAAATAATAACTTACCGTTGCCGTCAGTCATGCTGGAATTCCTTCAGGCTGTTTCAGAATAAACAAAAGCAAAAAAAATGAATCTAAAAACACAAGTGATAGGTCTTATACTTTAGAGAAAGCGGAATACCAGTAATTCGGCAAGAGCAAATCAACAACTCAACAGGAGGCAAAAATGAAAGGTGCTATCTGGAGGAGGATCGAAACCTCAATCCCATTTGTGAAGGTCGTCTTCGTGATAATCATCTATTTCGCTTTTCTCGAAACGTGTATCACAATGGGAGCGTATGCATGAGAGGATACGAGGAAACTCAGATCCAGCAATAGCCGGTGGTGTGAAAATGAAAACCCGCCGGCTATTTTTTTGCCTCTTTCTGTTCCTGCCAGTAAGAAATTCCCTGGAAAAAGATAAATAGCCGATGGCTAAAACGCTCTACCGGTTTTTAATCGAGGATACTATAAAAACCGTGTATAAGGAGTGGATTTGGTGGGATTAGCCGGGGGTTGTCATGATCAGCTTGCCGTGTTTCACTCCCCGGGTTGCCATCAGCCTGTCGGCCACTTTTTTGATCTCTGTATTAGCACCCCTGAGGATTATCACCTCCAGGCAGTTGTCATGGTCGATATGCACGTGCAGGGTGGAGATAATCAGCTCATGGTGGTCATGCTGTAACTGGTTCAGGGTTTCGTGAAGCTCCCGCTGGTGGTGGTCGTAAACCAGGCTCAATGAGGCCACGGCCCCTGTGCCGTCCAGGCTCAACTGCTCGCTCACAAGGTGTTCGCGGATCAGGTCCCGGAGCGCCTCGCTCCGGCTCGAATAGCCCTCGCTGCGGATATGTTCATCAAAACGACTGGCAAGAGATTCCTCGATTGATACTCCGAATCGCTGTACTTTACCCATCACAAGGCTCCTTTCTGCTCAGGAACCGTTTGCCGCGTTGCACAGGTGGGGTCCCTCGATTGACACTCCAGATACAGTTGGCTAAATTGAAACCATTTGGCGGATTTTTACCTCAAAAACCAATTTATCTGTTTTGCGCACCTTAGGCAATCCAAAATTTAAGCTCACAGGAGGAAACCTGTTTCAAGGTCGAAACGTTTTTTATAAGGAATGTTTAAGTCAAGGTTATGGTGATCGGGCTGGAGGATAGATGATAGACATAACAAAGCTGCTTGTTGGAGAAAGTTCCGGCGGGGATGCTATCCGCTACGGGCAGGCTTCTGAGGGCAAGCCTTGCAGAGGAATAGATTCAGCCGCGCAAGAGGCGCCTAAATCCGCGGCAGAGCGCAGGCCTGTGATAGTCTGGAATGTGACCCGCCGCTGCAACCTTCGCTGTGTGCACTGTTATACGGACTCAGAAAATAAGAGATACAGGGGCGAGCTGACTACCGAGCAGGGCAAGGCTCTGCTGGATGAGCTGGCGGAGTTCAAAGTACCGGCCGTGCTTTTTTCCGGCGGCGAGCCGCTGATGAGAAAGGATATTTTCGAGCTGGTGAGTTATGCAGTGGACAGGGGGCTCAGGGCTACGCTATCGACCAACGGTACCCTGATCGACAAGAAAAACGCACGCCGGATAAGGGAATCCGGTTTCACCTACGTGGGAGTGAGCCTTGATGGAATCGGCGAGGTGAATGACTGTTTCCGCGGCAAGAAAGGCGCTTTCGAGCTTACCATGCGGGGTTTCCGCAACCTGGTGGAACTCGGCCAGCGTGTTGGACTGAGGCTGACCCTGACCAGCCACAACTACCAGGACCTGGAGAAGATATTCGATTTTATCGAAGCTGAAAAAATCAATCGCGCCTGTTTCTATCACCTGGTGTATTCCGGCCGGGGGGCTTCGATATCAGATGCCGACCTGACCCACCGGGAGACCCGGGATGCGCTGGATATAATCATGAGGCGTACCAGGGATTTCCACGAGCGCGGCCTGGATGTCAACATACTCACCGTGGACAACCACGTGGACGGTGTTTACCTTCTGCGCACCCTCCAGGACGAGAGTTCACCCAGGGTGGAGGCTGTACAAAGGCTGCTTGAATGGAACCAGGGGGGCATGTACTCCACAGGAGTGGGTGTGGCAGATGTCGACTGGTTCGGTGAGGTCCACCCGGACCAGTTCTGGATGGACTACAGTTTCGGCAATGTCCGCAACAGGAAATTCTCCGCGATCTGGGCCGACACCTCCGACCTCCTGATGAAAGGCCTCAAAAACCGGCCGGAGGTGATCAAGGGACGCTGCCGAGTTTGCAAGTATTTCAAGCTCTGCGGCGGCTCAATGCGGGTGCGTGCCCAGAGAGTTTACGGCGATCCGTTCGGTCCAGACCCGGCCTGCTATCTCACTGATAAGGAAATCGGCCTCACCAGGGAGATGAAAGCCCAATTGACTGCAAATGGCGAAATCTATCCCGTGCCGGAACCTCTGACACAATGAATGCTGATATCTGTTTGGGGCGCGGTGTTCTGTGTCCCTAAAATTGTAAGATTATTAAATTTACTCCCAAACTGGCATACCATTCCTGCTCTCCAAATCGTTTTTGATTTGATGTTTAATTTTCCCTGATATATCTTAAATTATTGAGCCGATTAACCGGCGTGAGTATCAAGTTAGCTACTGGGGGATTACAATATTGATAAGTTTTCTTAACCCAATAGTATTGTTAGGCCTGGTGGCGGCTTCCGTGCCGCTGATCATTCATTTCCTTAGCCGTTTTCGTGCCCAGCAGCGCGAATTCAGCTCTCTTCTCCTTTTGCGTGAAGTGCAGAGCCGTAATGTGCGCAAGCTGAAAACCCGCCAGTTGCTGCTGCTAATCCTTCGCACCCTGATTATCGCGCTGCTGGTTCTCGCTCCAGCCCGCCCTGTGGTGCGGGGTCTTTTCGGCACCGGACCGACAGACCACCTGCCAACAGCGGCGGTATTTATTCTTGACACTTCGGCGAGCACCGGATTCGTTCATGAAAAGGGGCCTGTCATATCTTTTCTGGCCCAACGCCTGAAGCGGATCATGGGCTGGATGAACCCGGCTGACCGTTTCCGCATCCTGAGCGCGAACGAGGGTTTCACTGCTGAGACTGACTCCTGGCTCTCTCCAGGGGAGAGGCCTGCACAAAATGTCTCCGTAAGCGAGAACATGGCTTCCAGCTACCGTGGTACAAGTCTTGGGGCAAGCCTGGAAGCTGCTTCGCGTCTGCTTCAGTCTGCCACCGATGTATCATCGCGGGAGGTATACCTTTGCACCGACTGTCAGGGTGGCTTTCTCGGGCCCGACAGCATTTACTTAGAAAGCGCATTTCCGGTGCGCTATTACCTGGTGGAGGCCCACGAGCGGGAACCTTCAAACGTGGCGGTAGAGTCAGTCGGTCTGCCGGGAGAACTCGTGCGGCCGGGATCGCCGCTGAAAGTAACTGTCATGGTGGCACATTTCGGCAACCAAGAATCGGCCCAGGTTTTCCCCCGCCTCTATCTTGATAATCGACTGGTAGGCCAGGGTGAGGCAGTGGTCGGCCCAGGTGAGAAAGAGTCTGTGGTGGTGGAAATTCCCCCGCTTGAGCCGGGTATATACGAACTTGCGGCTCAGATCGATGCAGACGGCCTTGCAGCGGATAACCAGCGCGCAATCACGCTCAAGGTGCCCCCCCGTGTGAGAGTGATGCTCGTGGAATCGCGCCGCACAGAGCCCGATTACCTGGGCAGTGCCCTCGAGGTGTTGGCCAAGGGCCCCTCGGCGCCAATCAAACTGGACAGAAGAGCCACGCTGCCATTAAAAACATCTGAGTTCACTGGAGCAGACCTTTTCATTATTCACGGTGTCTCTTTCCAGGCGAGTCAACTTAGCACATTCCTCGCCGAGGTAACAAGACGTAAAAAGGGACTTTTTATCATACCATGTGCTGGAGAACCGGATGAGCAAGTCCATGCTGGGAGTTTCAACTCTGTCGCCGCAAGATTCGATTTGCCGTTAGAGTTGGGGGGTGTCACCAGTTTTGGAAAAGGCGGGTTTGACAGCCCTGAGATGCCACGGACGGCCGCCGCCTCAGGCGCCTTGTTCGCTTCCGTTTTCGATGCCATCCCGGGGCTGGAGGAGCTCAAGATTTTCGCCCTGCGGCGCCTGCCGCCCTTGCAGGGCGGGACCGCAGGGAGCGGTCAGGCGGCGGCCGGTGCCTGGGATCTGCAAACAAAGGGCGGCAATACTTTAATACGCCTGGTGCGACGTGGCAGTGCTAACGTACTTGTTGCCGCGAGCGATCTCGCCAACACGGATGAATGCGAGCTGCCGAGAACACCGCTTTTAGTGCCTATGATACATTCGCTTATCATGATATTGGCGGATAGAGGTCCCATGGTTAATCAAAATCTAAGGGTAGGTGAGACCGCTACGATATATTTCGGAGGAAAAGTCAACACCACGAGAATGGAAATCCACGGACCGGAAGAGACCCGTTTTCTGCTCCAGCCTGGAGAATATGAAAAAATCGAGTTCAAAGAGACAGATTTGCCGGGGATATACCGGATCTATGACAGCCAGGAGATAGTTGGGGCTTTCTGTGTCGGTCTTGATCCAAGGGAGGCAGACTTAAGATTTGAAAAAGAAAATATCGTCAGGGATCGTTTCGTTGATAATGAATTGAAGATTATCTCGGCTGAGGAGGGTCTGGAAGGCTCGGTATTCCTTTCGCGCTGGGGGGTGGAAACCTGGCCTGCTCTCCTTGTGCTGGTGCTGGGATTGCTGGTTGTGGAGCAGGTTCTTGCCAACAGGAAAGAAGATGAGGACTAACATGCCAGCGGAGAACCTTACAAGATTGCTAAAGCTTCTGGAGGGTTCGAAAGCCTTTCACAAGGCGCAGGATTATCTGTCTGGCGATAAAGCCGACTTGCGGCTGGGTAACCTGTATGGGTCTGCAAAAAATTTTGTCGCGTCAGGCCTTTACATAAACCGCAAGCGCACTGTGCTCTATGTGACCAGGGGATCAAAGCAGGCGGAGAAAATTGAGGCTGACCTGGTAAATTTCCTGCCAGAAAGTGAGGTCCGCAATTATCCTCAGTGGGAGATTCTGCCTTACGAGGAGTCTGCCGCAGAGCCTGGTATCACAGGCCAGAGGATCGAGGCCCTGCTTGGACTGATAGATAGCCGTCCTGGAATAACAGTGGTACCGGTGCGCAGTCTGATGCAGCGCGTTCCCCCAACCGAGGCTTTTATCGACAAGATCCGCACTCTAAGTGCCGGAGCCGAGATAGACCTGGAAGCTCTTCTTGCCGACCTGGTAGACATGGGTTTCAAGCGGGAGGCAATGGTTGAGGAGGTTGGCACATTTAGCCTGCGGGGAGGAATTCTTGATATTTACGGCTATGGGATGGAGAATCCTGTGCGGATCGAACTGTTTGGTGATGAAATAAGTGAGATTCGTTTTTTTGAGATAGCGGACCAGCGCTCTGTCGGGCAGTGTGAAGAGGTCATGGTTCTGCCGGTAGCCGAGCCTTTCAGTTGGGAGAAGTTACCCGAAGGCGAAAATGGGAACCTTTCCGATATATTCGACTATCTTGACAGCAACAGCCTGATCCTTTTCGATGAGTACGATACCGTAATCGAGGAGGCGGAGCGTTTTATGAAGGAGGTAGAGGGCTTTTACGAGATGGCGGTTGAGCGTCAGGGAGCGATTTTCCACCTGCCGGCAGAACTCTACCTATCGTCTGAGGAACTGGGAAAAAGGTTGAAATTGTTCCCCTGCGCCGACCTTTGCTCCCTTTACCAGCGCACTGACAAGAGGATTTGCTTGCGATTTGACACCAGGGAACCCCCGGCTGTCAACCGCGATATGAACATACTTCGGGGCAGACTGCGTAAAGAGAGTGAAAGCGGCAGGCAGAGCTATATTTTCTGCGACAACAAGGGTCAGTTGGACCGGCTGGAGGAACTTCTCGGTGAGACAGGGGATTTGGTCAGACTCACTCTCGGTAGTCTCGAAACCGGTTTCGTGTTCGGCGAGATCGGCCTTGTCATTTTTACCGACCATGAGATTTTCCGCCGCTTCCGCCACGTGCGTGCCAGCCGGCGCTACAAGCGAGCCCCTGCTCTGGAGAGCTTTTCCAACCTTAAAGAGGGTAATTTCGTGGTGCATATCGATTACGGGATCGGCCGCTACCGCGGGATGAAAAAGATCGAAACAGAAAATGTCACAGTGGAGTGCCTCTGGCTCGAATACGCTGATGGCGAGTTCCTCTACGTGCCGGTGGACCAGTTATCGCTGGTTGAACGATACACCGCTGAGGACGGCACGGTGACCACGGTGCACAAAATCGGGGGGGCGCAATGGGCCAGGGTGAAAGCCAGGACGGTCAAAGCAATCGAGGATATGACCGAAGAGCTGATCGAGCTTTACGCCTCGCGGGAAATTCATGGCGGATTCGCCTTCTCTCCGGATACGGACTGGCAGCGGGAACTGGAGGAGTCCTTTGTCTATGAGGAAACCACGGACCAGGAGAAAACGATTGAGGAGATCAAATGCGACATGGAGGATAAGCCCTGCATGGATCGCCTGCTGTGCGGTGATGTTGGTTTCGGCAAGACCGAGGTTGCCTTGCGTGCGGCGTTCAAGGCTGTCCAGGACGGTAAGCAGGTGGCTATACTCGTTCCCACTACCGTGCTTGCCCAGCAGCATTTCATAACATTCAGCCAGCGACTTGCCAATTTCCCGGTGAATGTGGAAACCCTTAGCCGTTTCAAAAGCCCGAAAGAGCAGAAAGAGGTCCTGAAAAAGCTCGTATTGGGCGTGATAGATGTAATTATCGGCACGCATCGTTTGCTGAGCAAGGATGTCAAGTTCAAGGACCTGGGGCTTTTGATAATAGACGAGGAGCAGCGTTTCGGCGTTCGGCAGAAAGAGAAGCTGAAAAAACTCAAGTGTTTAGTGGATTCCTTGGCGATGACCGCCACTCCCATCCCCCGAACGCTGCACATGGGCCTGATGGGGATCAGGGATCTCTCGCTGATCAACACCCCTCCCCAGGACCGGCTGCCGATCCTGACCCAGATCTGTCCTTTCGGCGAGGAGGTGATTGCTGAGGCTGCCCACCGCGAGCTTGCCCGTGACGGCCAGGTGTTTTTCGTGCACAACCGTATCGGCTCGATATACGCTGTCTACGAGCTTCTTCGACGGCTGGTGCCCGAGGCCCGGATTGGGGTGGCCCACGGGGAGATGCCTGAGCGAGAACTTGAAATCACGATGCGTCGGTTCCAGGAACGTGAAATAGATCTTCTGCTGAGCACGATGATTATCGAGAACGGGCTTGATTTTCCCAACGCCAATACGATTATAATCAACCGTGCAGACAGATTTGGCCTGAGCCAGCTTTACCAGTTGCGAGGACGTGTGGGACGCAGTTACCACCGCGCTTACGCTTACCTTCTCGTTCCGCCCAGGCGCCTGATCACTGATGAGGCGATTAGGCGATTGCGGGTGCTGGAGGAGTACACGGAACTGGGCAGTGGATATGAGATTGCTATGCGCGACCTCGAACTTCGGGGTACGGGCAATATCCTGGGAAGCCAGCAGCATGGGTTTATCAACGCCGTGGGTTTCGACACTTATTTCAAGCTTCTCAAGGATGCAATAGCAACCCTTCAGAGCGGCCGGCCCAAGGTGGAGGCTGCTCCTGCGGCCAAGATTAATCTCGATCTCCCCGCTTTTCTGCCCGATGATTACGTTCTGGACAGCAAGCAGAAACTCGCCCTCTATCGTAAGATCTCACATGTGGAGGATGTAAACGAGCTTGAGGAGATAGCCCGCGAGTTGGCTGACCGTTATGGCAGCCTGCCTTCCGAGGCACTTGGACTGCTCGCCAAAACCAGACTCAAAATTTACGCCTCGCTCCTGGCTCTGGAGGCGGTCTTTATATCCGAAAGCTACTGCAAACTGGATTTCGGCCGCAAGATAAAATATCGCCTCGCACCGATATCGAGTGTCCTGAAAGATATCGAAGGGGAAAAGAAGATATTATCGCTCGACCCACTTTCAATAATCCTCAAGCCGCCGACTAAAAGCGCCGCCCTGGAAAAGATCACAGCTGCGCTGGCCCGAATGTCAGAAAAACCGGCAGCCTATATCGAAGACTCATCCGATATAGCCTGAGAACTGAGGCTGGAACAACCAGAAGGATCGAATCCGTTCCTTTTATACATAGCGTCATAGATTATTGCGTATAACTACAATTTCAGATTTAATACCTATTGATAGACAATCGTGTTTGAGGAGACAGGAGACAGTAGTCAGGAGTCAGGAGAAAGAAAGAGATCACCGGCCAGGAGCTTTCAGGACATTGTAGTGTGGAGAAAAGCTCATCGATTTGTTTTGAGTGTTTATGATCTGAGAGGAAAATCTCCCGGAACTGAAGTCTATGGATTAACATCCCAACTCAGAGGCTCGGCGGTTTCTATTCCGGCGAATATTGCTGAAGGATTCAGGAAAAAAGGAAAGTCGGATAAAGTAGGTCTTCTTAACATTGTATAAACTTCTTTGGAAGAGGTCAGTAAAATACTGGATGCTTATTCAAAATCAATTCTGACTTCTGACTCCTGACTTCTGACTCCCTGGATATTTTAAATGGAGTCAGAAAATTCATATTCTTCATACTCTATAATATTTGCAGTTATTTAATAGCTAAGTATAGAATAACCTGTCGATTGTCCGATACGCCCCCGGCAGAAACCTTGCATTGATTTTCCTATCGAAGTGTTACTCCTACAGCCACATTTTTACATGCCAACTGCAAAGATATTTATCTGTAAAAAAGATAAATATTTTTGAAACATTGGCACGTATCCTGCTGTATAATATTTATAGAAGTATCAGCCACAGCTATAATAATTGGAACTAATCTCGAGGTGGTAAAATGAAGAAAGTAATCTCGATGGCTATGGAGCTGCTGGGACACAAGCTGCGCTTTGGTTTTCAGATCAAGCCGAACGGCCATGACGCTTTGAGAAGGCGGAACGAAAAAGTCGTGCGTGACTACGAGCAGGGTTATATGATTAAACGCCTTGCCGAGAAATATAATTTGACTGAAAACCGTATTTCTCAGATACTTACCGCATACAGGGCACGCAAGCCCAAATGGCGCAAAATGAGCAAGGAGACACGGCGGACGATTTTCCAGCTTCAGAAGAAGGGCCTTTCAAAGGCAGAAATCGGCCGTAAAGTAGGGGTTTCCAGAGAAAGGGTGCGGCAAATCCTGCAGACAGAGGCCTGAACGATCAAAAAAAATTGGGGAAAAAGGGCCATGGATGGTCCTTTTTTTTTGCCTTCTGCTGAGTTTTATTTAAAATTAAATCAGGGTTTTTCACTGATAGGAAAATCAGGCTGCGATCGAAATGTAAGCTGCCTTCTAAATTTTGAGCTTTTCGGTCGCTTCTGTCCGTTGTCTTTCAACCCGAGAGGAGTTCTTTCATGTCCCTATTTGAAGAAAATGAAAATCTTCTCACGCGGATCGAGGAAGCGGAAGCACGGGTAGAGAAGATCAAAATCGATGGGGTGGCTACAGCCAAAAATGAAGAGAAAAAAGAGGTGGCTACAGAGATCAAACGCTGCGTTACCCGGTTGATAAAAAATATTGAGGCAAGCAACGGAGACCCACAGGCGCTGGGGGGAGCGCTGGTTGTGGCGGATTTGCTCGAAGTTCTGAAAAGGTACGGGAAGGTTTTCCAGATTCCGAATTTGGCTCAGGGTCTGGAAACATTGGAGAAGATGTGGGAGAATTCTAAAAAGTAAACCCTTTTAAGCCAACACCTGCTTATTGTTCGGTGGCATCCGATTTAATAGGCATTGGCGTTCCAGTTATCAGGAATAAATCCTCGATTAGTTTTTGCTCCTCTGATCCGGAGATGGATTCTTTCCAGGAGTTGAGCAAGTGCTGGATCTGTTCACTGGTCAATAATGCTTTATTCATCTCTGTTCTCCTGATTCGAAGCTGCTGGCTGAATAACAAGCAAAATCCGTGCACAAAATGAGCAATCAGGCTGCACGGGTTGTTATTAAGGTTTAAACCGCCGGACAATATTTAATCCAGGCCGTTTGTTTTACGGCAGGTGTCTCTTAAGTATGGCTTAAGTCAAAAAAATTGCAGATGTATGAAATAAAATGGCTTACTGCTTTGATTCGCTGAGGCTTGAAAAATAAATATTTGTTCGGGAGAAGGTTTCTGAGTTTGTCAATTAAAAAATATTTGTTCGAAATTGTGCAATTTGTGGTAGATTTGTTCGAATTTGACCGATTTGGATGGTAGGTAAAAGGGAACATCTTTGGTGGTTTTATATCAGAAATATTTATTAACAAAGAGTATTAGTGTTACTCAGAGAGTAACATTTTCAGTAAAAAGTAATTCCGACGGATCATTAGAGTTGAATTGACACCTGGCATACTCGGATTATATCTTTCTGGAGAATCCGATCCTTTGGTGTGGTGTTTTCCTTTGACTTTCCCAGGGGGTAGAATTTGTCCCGTTTCTCCCGTGACAAAAAAGAAGAGATACTGGGTCTCCTGTTGGTGGCAATCGGATTGCTGGCCGCCCTGAGCCTTTTGCCTCAGGTTCTGGTGCGGCAGTTCACCTCTGTGCCGGATACAGCCTACGGCAACCTGGCGGGACTTGTGGGCAAGTTTATCAACGAATCCCTGAAAGATCTGCTCGGGATACTGGCCTATGCCCTTCCCGTACTTTTTGTTGTCTGGGGCTGGCGTATTTTCAGGGGGAAACCCTCGCCTGTCTATACGCGGATTACGATCTTCTCTCTGGTGGCCGGTTTCAGTATGAGTTTGCTGGTCGCCTTGAGCAGGACAGGCAAGACTGGGGGACCGCTTGATTTCGGTGCCGGCGATCTGGGCAACTGGCTCTCCAGGCTAATGGTCACAGGGCTGGGCCAGGGTGGAGCGTATTTGGTCATAGTGGTTGCGCTGCTGGTCTTTCTCATCAAGTATACCGGCCTCTCTCTTCGTTCGATTGCAGAGGGGCTGATTAAAGCGGTTCTTGCTGTCGGAGGTGCGTTCAGTTGGGTTGCCGGGAAAGTATCACCGAAGTCAAAAAAGGCCTGGTGGGAGAAAAGACCTGCGAAAGAGACAAAGAAAACCCTCGAAATTCCGGTGGAGGAGCTTTCCGGGCGAGAGATGGAAAAAAGGGCTTCCGGGATCGAGGAAACCGGGGAGCCGGCGGAGGATTTCGAATTCAGCCTGGAACCGGTCTCAGAGTACGGGGAGGGAAAAGAGCCAGAGCCCGGCGCGGAAATTAAGTTAAACGGAGAATCAGCCCGTGTCTCAGAAGAGATCGCCTCGGAAATCGGTCGGCCTGAGGGCGTGTCGGAGGGCTACGAACTGCCTCCGATCGATATTCTCCAGAGCGGTGAGGAGCAAAAGGTGGTGAGCCAGGAGGAACTCGAAAAGATGGGCAAGGTGCTGATGGCCAAGCTTACTGATTTTAGTGTGGAGGGCGAGCTGATAAATATCACGCGCGGGCCCCAGGTCTCCACTTTCGAGATTCGTCCCGCCCCGGGAGTGAAAATCAACCGGATCGCCGCCCTGGCCGATGACCTGGCAATGGCCATGCACGCCAAGCGTATCCGTATCCTTGCGCCAATCCCTGGCAAGGGCGTTGTCGGCGTAGAACTGCCAAACCCCATGCTCGAGGTGGTGCGCGCCCGCGAGATATTCGAATCGGACGCTTACCGCAACAGCCAGTTTCCTCTGCCGATCGGCCTGGGCAAAGACCTGGAAGGCAGGATCAGGGTGGCAGACCTGACCCGGATGCCGCACCTGCTGATTGCCGGAACCACCGGCAGCGGCAAGAGTGTCTGCATGAATATGATTGTTGCAAGCCTGCTTTTTCATTTCGGCCCGGAAAAGGTGCGCCTGCTGATGATCGACCCCAAGATGATCGAACTCACCCTCTATAACGATATTCCACACCTTCTGCACCCTGTGGTCACCGACGCAAAGGAAACAGCGGCGATTCTCAGGTGGGTGGCTTTCGAAATGGATCGCCGCTACAGGATGCTCAGCCGGAACAGCGTACGCAATATCGAGGATTATAACTACAAGTTAGACTCCGGCAAGCCGGTAAGGCCTCTCGGTGATGATCCGGATGAGGTGGCCGAGCGGATGCCCTACGTGGTGATCCTGGTCGATGAGCTGAGCGACCTGATGTGCAGTGATGTGAAAAACGAAATCGAGGCCGTCCTGGTCAGGCTGGCGCAAATGGCGCGCGCAGTGGGGATTCACCTGGTGGTGGCCACCCAGCGGCCAAGCGTGGATGTGATTACCGGCCTGATCAAGGCAAATTTCCCGAGCCGCCTGAGTTTCCAGGTCTATTCCAAGATAGATTCCCGCACTATCCTCGACACTGCCGGCGCTGAACAACTTCTGCGCAACGGAGACATGCTTTTCGTGCCAACCGGCCAGGCCGAACCGATCCGGATCCAGGGCGCCTACCTCTCCGGTGAGGAGCTCGAGCGGCTTGCCGAGCACTGGCGTAACCAGCCCCTGGCAGAACAGGCAGAGGAGACAGAAAAGAGCGGCTCCCGGCTCCAGAGAAAATTGAGCATTATGAGAGAACTCGAGCGCAGGAACGGTTTGGGGGAGGATGGGAAAGAACGTGACGAGCTGTTCAACGAGGCTGCCAAGCTTGTTATCCGCCACGACCAGGGCTCGACCTCCCTGATCCAGCGCCGCCTGAAAGTCGGCTATGCCCGCGCCGGAAGGATCGTGGACCAGCTCGAGCGCGCCGGGATCCTCGGGCCGCCGGATGGCAGCAAAGCCCGCGAGGTGCTGATCTCCGAGGAGGACCTTCCCAATTACGGCGTTGAATAGAACCCGACATTAAGACGACAAATTTTATAAGAACTGCCGGACGACCCTGTTAAAATTCAAACGGTATTTTCGGGCGAGAAACTCCCGGAGTGGCAAAATGCGCCTGATTTTAAAAATCGCCTGCGCAAGCTGGCTGGTCTGTCTTTTGGCTGCCACGAGAGTGGTCTCTGCGCCTTCTCTTTCTTTCGAACAGGTGCTGGGGGCGATTGACCGCTACTATGAGGGCCTTTATTCGCTCAAGGCCGATTTCACTCAGCTTGTACAGGTCCCGGCGCTTGAGAAGAGCGAAAATTTCAACGGTCGCCTCTATTTTCTCAAGCCCCATTACCTGAGACTCGAATACGATAATCCAAAGGGGCAACTGCTCGTGGCCGACGGTACCTGGTACTGGTTCTACATGCCGCAGGAGGATATTCCCCAGGCGATGCGCGTATCAATGGCTGGCGGTGAAGAGGCCCCGGGTTACGTGCTGGGTGGAAAGATGGCCGAAAGATTCACCGGCTGCCTGCTGGGTGTTGAAAAAAGAGGCGGGGTGGAGTGTTACGTGCTCGACCTGGAGCCGAGTTCACCCAGCTATTACAATTCCCTCCGTGCCTGGGTCGACAAGGTGAGTTTCGCCACCCGGGCAGTGCGCTATATCGACGAAGGCGGACATTTCAACACATTCGACCTGTTGAACCTCAAGGAAAACGCTCCGGTCTCCCCAGCCAGATTCAATTTCACGCCGCCGCCCGGGACTCAGATTCTGGATACCGAGTAAGCTGAATTGGCTCAGAATGAGCCCTGTAATTTTTCTGGAGAGCAAATGATGTCTGCCGGAAGCGAATCTCGCGCTCGATAAGCCGCAAGTGCGCTGGGTGGCAGCCGATGCGATCCACGAGCTTTCAGGCGAAAAAGTGCGGAAAAGATTGAAGTAACTTAAGAGGGTTATCGCCATGATAGAAAAAATAGTTGCAGCGCTACGCAGGTCGGCAATCGTGATATTAAAAAACCTCTGGCTTTTCGCTTTCGGATTTGCCTATACGCTTGCCGCTCCAGTTCTTTTCCTGGGCGGCACAGGGGTGCCGATATTATTCTGGGCGGCCAGCGGCAGGTATTTCGAGCCGGGGCTGCTCTGGCGCGATCCCGTCTCGTTCCTGCTCAGCCATTGGCAGTTGATCCTCTTTTCCATGGCGGGCTGCTTTGTCGGTTTCACCCTTTACCTGGTGGTGGTGCTTTTTTATCACGGTGCGCTGACTGGCTCGGTGGCCCGGGCCGCCCCGGCAGGGAATCAGGGTGTACAGAGTATCCCCGGTGCGACATTTTTTCGTGAGGGCCGGAAGCACTTCTCCGGCAGCCTGGCCACCGCCACCCTGGCCTCGCTCCTGCCCCTTTTCCCGGGCATTATTCTTTTCGGGCTGGGCCTCCTGTTTTTGCTCAAGTTGCCTTCCTTGCTGACACTCGGGGAACTTAATGCCTCGCCTGCACTGGTTGTCCTCGGCCTGGCTGCACTCGGGTTTGGCCTCCTGAGCGTGATTATCGGCTGGCTTGCTTTCCTCTGGTACCGCTATGCTCTCTGTGCCCTCTGTGTCGAATCTCTGCCGGCCGGGCGAGCCATGCGCCGGGCGCTGGACTTTTTTGCCGAGCGCTGGACCCTGGTGCTCGGGCTGGTGGTAGTCTCGCTGGTCCTCGGGGTGATATGCTGGATGCTAACAGCTCCCCTGGGTTTTTTGACCCGGTTCGCGGAGGATATCAGCCAGCCGCTGGCCCTGGCACTTAAAATACTGATAATCCCTGTCAGCCTGGTGCTCGGCGTGTTCATGGAACTCTGGTTCAAAGCAGCCGTGGTTGTGCTTTATATCGAAAACCGGTAAAATTGCCCGTATAAAAAGAACACTTTTATACATAGCGTCATAAATTATAGCGCATAACTACAATTTCAGATTTGATACATATTGATAGAAAATCGTGTTTGAGAAGACAGGAGACAGTAGTCAGGAGTCAGGAGTCAGGAGAAAAAGAGGAATGACTGGACGTTTTTAAATAAATTCTGCTCCGAAAATACTGGACCAAAGGTACGTTATTCCATGGTTTCGGTAAAAACCACCCGTAGGGGCGCACGGCCGTGCG
This sequence comes from uncultured Gemmatimonadales bacterium, assembly GCA_964548275.1. Taxonomy (GTDB): domain Bacteria; phylum Gemmatimonadota; class Glassbacteria; order GWA2-58-10; family GWA2-58-10; genus JAUVUV01. The sequence continues at coordinate 16,919 of CAZJQI010000027.1, read as the reverse complement.
CCCCTACAGAAAACAAAACATTTTCATTCATTTCCGGGTGAGCCACCGGCTCATGATGACTGACTCCTGACTCCTTGGATATTTTAAATAGAGTCAGAAAATTCATATTCTTCATACTCTATAATATTCGCAGTTATTTAAGTCGCTAAGTATAATTAATGGTACCAATCTTGGGAGCAATTCAGGGTTCAGTGCCGATAGGCAAGCAATTGCAAGAATCCTGATCAGTCCCTATAACCTGGGGATAGCTATGAGAAGCACAATCACTGGATGCGGAGTTTTAGCCGTTCTGGCAGCACTCGGGCTGTCAGGAGCGGCGACCGATGATGGGGAGATTCGCCGGCTCTCCGATAACCAGGATGCCGCAGCGGGGAAATATTCTCTTCTCAATGCGAGTGCCGGCATTGCTGCCAGGTATCCTGGCGATGAGGGAATCGAGGAGGATAGTGCGGTTGTCTTTCGTGAAACATTCGAGGAGGGTACAATCGGGGGTCTTGGCGAGCGCTGGACAAATATCAGCAACAAGGATAATAGGATTCTGAGTTTCGTGTCAGACTCGGTTCCCGGCAGCCCGGGCAAGCGCTGCCTTCGAATGACAGCCACCAAGGGGCATGATACCGGGGGGCATCTCTGGAAACTTCTCGAGCCCGGCTACGACAAGCTCTACGCCCGCTTTTACGTCAAATTCGCCCCGGATGCACCCTACGTCCATCATTTCGTACATATGGGAGCGCAGTTGAACTCCCCGCCCCATCCGATGGGCGGGGCCGGTTCCCGGCCCAACGGCGCGATGAGTTTCTCCACTGGAATCGATCTGGGCAACCGGCAGGAGGCCGATCCCCCGGGAGCATGGTTTTTCTACTCCTACTGGTGCGAGATGCACAGTTGGCAGACTCCGGAAGGCGAGAGTGCTGGAGATCCCAACCCCTTCTACGGCAACCCGTTCGGCCCGGTGGAGCCCAAGCAGGCCCCCAGGGACAAGTGGCAGTGTGTCGAGTTCATGATCAAGTGCAACGACCCGGAGCAGCGCAACGGCGAACAAGCTTACTGGATCGACGGGGAACTGGTGGAGCATTTCTACCCGGGCTCCCACATGGGAACCTGGCTGCGGGACAAGTTCCATATGACGGGTGTGTTCAACACCGACCCCCAGCCTTTCGAGGGTTTCCGCTGGCGGACATCAGAATATCTCAAGATCAACACTTTCTGGCTGCTGTACTATCTTGCCTCGATCTTCGAGCAAGACATCAGGCCCGAGGATCCAGAGATTCTCTACAACAGCGAAGTAGGGCAGGTTTTGTTTGACGATATTGTTCTTGCGACCGAGTACATTGGCCCCATTGCAACTGGGCAGATTGGCTGCGATTTCAACGGAGACGGCCGGGCTACTGTAGCTGATGTGATCCAATTGCTTTTCATACATCGCAAAGACCCCCTTGATATGCGGGCAGACTACAACGGCGACGGCCGCTACGCTATAGCCGATGTCATTGCGCTCCTGATCGACATCATAGCAGAAAACTGCTAGAAACCATGACCAGGGACAGCTTAAAAAAGAGGGAGACAGGGGGTTGTCTGGATGTGTTCGCTTTAGGGTAGGGGATAAGATTACACACCCCTGTATCCCCTCTTGATAGAGGGGACTTATAAGGCAAAAATTAGACGTAAAAAATTCCCCTCTAGAAAGAGGGGTGGCCGCGAAGCGGACGGGGTGTGTAACTCCCCTCTTGAGGGGGGTGCCCGCATCCCCCTTATCAAAGGGAGATCAGAATGTAATCCCCCTTAAAAAAGGGGGAGACAGGGGGATGTCTAGATATGTTCGCCCTTGGGTAGGGGATAAGATTACACACCCCTGTATCCCCTCTTGATAGAGGGGACTTATAAGGCAAAAATTAGACGTAAAAAATTCCCCTCTAGAAAGAGGGGTGGCCGCGAAGCGGACGGGGTGTGTAACTCCCCTCTTGAGAGGGGTGCCCGCATCCCCCTTAACAAAGGGGGTGTCCGCATAGCGGACGGGGGATGTCCCTTGCGGGCGGGGTGTGTAATCTTAGCCTCTGAATATTATTAAGGAAATTTTCGATGTGCTTGAATTCTCTAACAATTAGTGCAACCGTTCTTGGGAGCACGTCACTACAGGAGGTAAAAAATGGTACTTAAAGAGAACATAAACCGGCGCAAATTCCTGGGCTCTGCAGCCGCAACTTTTGCATTTACTGTTGTTCCAAGACATGTGCTGGGTGGACCTGAATATGTCGCTCCGAGCGATAAAATCAACTTGGGTTACATCGGTCTGGGAACTCAAGGATTAAGGGAAATAACGAGGTTGCTAGCTAATCCGGATATACATGTTGCTGCTGTCTGTGATCCCAATACAGACAGCACGGATTATGTGGACTGGTCTAAATATGGACTTCGAAACCAGATGCGAAGATTTTTAGAGAATCCTGGCTGGGGAGAAGGCGTTGACGGTATTCGGGGAGGTCGAGAAGTCGGACGAGAAATTGTAGAAACCTACTATGCAAAAAACAAGCCTTCAAACAGTTATAAGGGATGCTCTTCCTATGCTGATTTTCGAGAGTTATTGGAAAAGGAAAAAGACCTGGATGCAGTCAAGATAATGACACCGGACCATCTCCATGCGACCATAGCAATTGCAGCTATGAAAAAAGGCAAGCATGTTGTTATGCATAAACCCGTGGCTAATGTGTTATATGAAGCCAGATTAGCTATCGAAACCACTCGTAAGATGCAGGTTGCTACACACTTATTAGCCTGGAGCAGTAGAAATTCGATTTCTTTAGTACGAGATTGGATATCCGACGGCGCAATTGGCCCTCTTCGGGAAGTGCATAACTGGATAAACAAACCGATATGGCCTCAATGGCCGAAAAATCCAACTGAAACCCCGCCGATCCCGAAAGGCTTTGATTGGGATTTATGGCTCGGGCCTGCGCTCTATCGTCCCTATCATCCGAATTATACACATGCCGTATTTCGCGGTTGGTATGACTTTGGAAGTGGCATTCTGGGTGATATGGGTAATTATAGTCTTTGGCCGGTATTTATGACATTTGATCTGGATGCTCCGATCAGTATCGAAGCAACCCCGAGTTTTACCTGCGAAATAATAGATCATGTAAGCGGGGTTCAAGAGAATAACGTTTCTTTCCCACATGCCAGTACAATTCGTTTCAGATTTCCGGCGCGAGGGGAAATGCCCCCGCTTGATATATATTGGTATGACGGAGGAATGAGACCTCCAACACCTGAAGAATTAGAGATGGATAACAAAGAAATGCCAGCGAGTGGGATGATGTTTGTTGGCGATCACGGAAAAATTCTCGGGGATTTTCTGGGGAATAACCCGCGAATCATTCCTGAGAAAAAGATGCGTGAATATCAGGGAGCGAAAAAGACTGCTACAAGGCAAGTTGCCCGCGGTCGTGGTTGGGTGGAGGCTTTCAAGGGAGGTGAGCCGTCGCCAGGGAATTTTGAAAATGTAAGCGCCTGTTCGGAAGCCATTTGCCTGGGCGCTGTTGCGTTACGAGTCGGCAGAAAAATAGAGTGGGACTCCAAAAACATGAAAGTTACAAACATACCTGAAGCGAATGAATTTCTATATCGGAAATACCGAAAAGGATGGGAGCTTTGATGACCTGCTCTCTGTTTTTATTAGCGGTGCCGCTCTTGGGGACAGCTCAGAGGTGAATCTTAATAGCTTACCTAGGCAGGGGGGAAAATCTCAAAACTATTAATTAAGGAGTACACAAATGTCATCCGACACAATTACAGTCGGTGAGTATCTTTATGAGGAAAAAATTCGTCTTACCAACATTGCTGAATTTGGCGCCAGCTTTCAAGGAGTGATTTCAGCTCAAGAGACTTTGCCCCCTCAAGGGGCTCGTTTTGATGTGACTTTTGAAGGGGAGCTTTCAGGGCCGAAGCTGAAAGGTAAGATCGCGGGAGTAGATTACATTTACATGCGGGGAGACGGTAACACCAGGCTCCACGTCCATGCGGAAATAACCACCGAGGATGGAGAGAGGATATCATTCTTTGCAGATGGAGTTTCTGTTCCTGAAGAAGGTACAGGGATTTTGCAGATTCGGGAGAATGTAACCTTACATACTGCGTCATCAGCATACTCGTGGGTCAATCAACTCCAGATTTGGGCTCAGGGAACAGCTGACCTTGCCAAGGGGGAGGTTTATCTAAAGGGATACGTAGCTTAGCCAGTTTGACCTGCCACCAATAACGGTACCACTAATCATTCAAATATCTGGCATTTTATTATTGGCAGCGAATCAAACACCTTAATATTCAAATATTAGCTTTACTGTTCTTGGGGCAAGTCATATACTCACCTCACAACCTGATTATTGTTTAATAGTAACCGTCGATTGCTATATGTTGTGAGTCTCTAACTCTAGTTCGAGCATATCAGCCAGTTCAAGCATTTCCTGCGTATAATCTCCATATACCATTGCATAATGAAAGCCGTAATTTCGAGCTTTCCTGATCAGTTTTTCTGTTTCCGGAACATTCACTTCAGCTCTTAATGAGCAGCCCACCTTGTCATAACCATCACACCCTGTTATTTCCCCTTTAATGAGCAGTAGTTTAGAGGCTAAAGGGTTAGATCTTGCTATGGTAACCGTTTTTTCCTTCAACTTGGACAAATCCATCTGTACTTTTGTTCCCCAACCCTCTGTAATGAAATTCTGCAGTGAGTAAGATAGATCAGGTTTATCGAACCCCATCATCTTCATTGCCGGCACGTTGTGATGAATGTACATGGTATTTTCGTCTTTCTTGTACAGGTTGCCCATATGGGCCGACCTTTTAGAGATCCCCATCAACAAATCCATTGCCAGAAAAGCGTTGATATCTCCCTCGCACGCCGATGGATATCCTGCATCTTTCAACAGGGTATGAGTCAGGCAGGGGACCGTTTTCCATTCGTATGACTTCCTGTTCGAACAGAATTCAAAACATTCGATTGTAAAGCCATTGCAGCCATATTGTTCCATCAACCTTTTTACTGTAAAATAGAATACAACACTGGAGATTATCCATTTCCTTTCCATTCGAACCGCCTCGGCATTACGTATCAATTTATCTGACAACCTGTTAACTTCGTCCATAATATCCTGACTGTTGATTACCCGGTCTCTTTGCTCTGAAAATTCCTTATAACCGATAATTGTAGCCTTAAACCCGAACCTGTCATTAAGATCTTTGAAATTGACACACGCACTGGGAGCAGGCCTGTTATTATAAGGAGCGTTTGAAACAACCAGGAGATTGGTCTGCTGGAATATTTTTCTCGCTCTCAAAACGGCGATCAGCTTGTTAAGCTCTTCAAAGTCCGCAACCGAGTAACCCTCCAAACCTTTACTATTTAATCTGGCAGACATGTCCCAGTTAACGTAGCCGCCGATCATCGCAACTGGTTTCTTGTACCTTTCGCCTATCAAAGAGGCGGGATACTGAGGGTAAACGTTACCTCTCGCGAAATACAGGTCCACTTCTTTTGCATCGGCCTTTAACCTCGATAATTGATTTTCTCCATACCCTATAGCCTCGGGATATTCGATATAGATCGGTTCAAGCATCATGGCGTCTTTACTCAAATTCTTTTTTATAGACTTAACCCATTCTTGATAGTAATTGTGGAAATTGACCCTTTCCTGCTCCGGAGGCGGATTGGGATTCCATCTGCATGGTCCTGTCCATACACCCTCGTGAATCATATAATTACTAACCGGCTTGATGTTGACTTTTAATTCCTTGGGACTTACACGGCATCCAGTCTCCGACAATTGAAGCGGCTTTTTCCTGCCGCCGTTTTCAGTATGAGACATCATCATATAGCCGCCGAACGTACAGGCGGCGCCGGCACCCATCCTCCCCATGAAATCACGCCTTCTAATGGGATTCATTTCTCTTTTCCTCCTTTAAATTGATAAGGGTTCGAGTGTTTTTTCAGGATTGTTCAACTTCTTGATTCAAAATTCAGATATCAGCGACCTCAAGCTAATTCGCAGCCAGTTGCAAAATGCTGCTTACTCCCGGTCAGGACTCCTAAGCTCAGCTACGGATTCTACGGTCAGGGAAAGAATTGTTCCCTGGTCGATTTTTATCTGGCCTGCCCACAATAATGCTACCACTATTTATGAGAGAATTCAAGCGGTAGGGTAAGTCAGTCGACTATCGAATCAGTTCTGCAAATGATGGCATCAATCTCGGACTTTGAACCAGTCGTGATTTTTTTAACGTTTGAAAAAATGGCGGGCCCGACGATACTATTTTAAAAATTCTGTAAAATAATTTAGTGCAGGAAATATTTGAGCAGATGGGTGGGTTTTTGGCACTGAGTACTAATCCTGACTTAATATGGCAATAAACGGACTCGTTTTCGGGAGTGAGCAGGTGAATATTGTCTTATGACTTTCATCAATGCCTCAAAATTCATATTATTATTTTTATATCAACTCTTTCCTCTCTGTTCTCATGTCTTGACTTTCAACATCGTCAGGGGTACTGCTATGCACTCAAAGCTGGTGTTCGCTTTTCTTCTGCTTATTATCTTTACTTGTAACACGGCGGCGCAGAACCATGCCGATGAGATATCGGTAAGAAGCAGGTATCTCGAAGAACTGCTTGGCTTTCTCCCGACAGTACGCACAGACAGGGGCATGGTAACCCGTTTTGACAGGACTTGGCGCGACTGGTTGGAGCGCACCGGTGAGCTGCCTCCTGATTTCGCCAATATGGCCTCCCTACCCTTTCTGCCCGATCCCCTGATTTTGGACGAGCACGGTAGGAATATCCTGGTAAGGACTCGCCCGCAATGGCAGCAGAAACGGGCATGGATCAAGGAGGAAATCAAACACTGGCTAACCGGCACTTTCCCTCCTGCACCGGATAACCTGAAAGCCGAACTGGTGAGAGAGGAAACCTCCGGTAGAGTCGACTCGCGAATAGTGGAGCTGCGCTTCGGCCCGGGACACAGGGCAAAGCTTACGGTAGAGCTCCTTATTCCGCCCGGCGAGGGACCCTTCCCGGTTTTCATGACCCAGTGGAACCACCGGTCCTGGGCCCTTCTCGCAGTGCGCCGGGGATATGTCGGCTGTATTTATGCCGGAGCCGACAGTAAAGATGATACAGAGCAATATGCCGATATCTGGTATCCACAGTACGATTTTACCAGGCTCATGCGCCGCGCTTGGGGCGCCCACCGTGCGGTGGATTACCTCTACAGGCTTCCCTTCGTGGACAAAAATCGCATCGCCATTACCGGGCATTCGCGCAATGGTAAACAGTCTCTGATGGCGGCGGCTTTCGATGAGCGGATAGGTGCAGTAATCGCCTGCAGCGGTGGAACCGGCGCCGAGGTACCCTGGCGCTACACCGATGATAAGTTCGCTAATGAAACAATTCTCGAAATCACCGGCAACACGCCGAATTGGTTTCATCCCCGTCTGCGCTTTTTTGTCGGCAGGGAGCACAAGCTGCCCGTGGATCAGAACCTGCTCATGGCTCTGATCGCCCCCAGAGGGCTGATGCTCAGCTCTGCGCTGACCGAGTACGGGGGCAATCCCTGGGGCATCGAGCAGAACTACCGCTCAGTGCTGAAAGTCTACGAATTCCTTGATGCTCAGGAGAATCTCTCCATCTGGCTTCGCCACGGTATGCACGCTGCCGCGGCGCGAGATATCGAGGTCTATCTGGACTTTTTCGACCACGTGTTCGGCCGGAAAAAGATCACCCCTCCGCGTACCCTTTATTACAATTACACCTTTGATCGCTGGCAAAGACTGAGCGGTGAACTGATCGACCCGCTCGCTTACCCGAAGAAAAGTTTAGATGAGTTGCTTTTCGGTATTGATGGTAGGAAAATCGACTCGCTCGAAGTCTGGGAGGAGAAAAAGAGCGGGATTGTCGGCCGATTAAACTGGATGCTCGGGGATATTCCCCCAGGGGCGCTGAATCCCGGTCCGGATCAGTTCTATCCGGGGTCGAGGGATGACTGGCCCAGCAGTCTGTTCGGCAGGCCCGAGGCAAGCGAAAGAATGGGACGGATGGTGGTCCACCCTTACGGCGGCGCTTTCGGCGACTATCTCTACGGCAATCTATATCATCCGGTGGACGAGCAGGGCGAGCTTGTGGGCGGCCCGCTGCCAGTTGTAATTTTTCTGCACGGATTCACCTACCACACCGGTTTCTCTCAACTCAGCCGGAGGTTCGTTGAAAAGATGGTCGGGCTTGGTTCCGCTGTGTTCGCTTTCGACATGATCGGCTGCGGCAGCAGGATCGAGGAGGGCAGGCTGTTTTATGAGAGGTATCCGCAATGGTCAAAGCTGGGGAAAATGGTCACCGATGTGAGATCAGCGCTGGATATGCTCGAGAGGCTGGACTTTATCGACGGAAAACGTATCTATCTAGTCGGATACTCGCTGGGAGCGGCAGTCGGTCTCCACAGTGCCGCACTGGATAAGCGGATCGCCGGCGCGGCGAGTGTCTGCGGGTTCAGCCCTCTTCGCCCGGCAACCAGAGACAAAGGTGTCGAGGGCGTGCGGGCGTTCTCTCACCTGCACGGCCTGCTGCCACGGCTGGGCTTTTTCGCAAAGCATGAGAGCCGAATCCCGGTCGACTATGATGAAATCCTGGCCTGTATCGCTCCCCGGCCGGTGCTGGTTGTGGCGCCCAGGCTGGACAGGGACGCCCATTTCCCAGATGTCGTGCTATGCACGGAACAGGTGAGACCGGTATACCGGCTCTACGATGCGGAGACAAATTTCAGCTTCTCTGCGCCGAATGACTACAGCCATTTCCACGAACAGAGACAGAAAGAGGTTCTTCACTGGCTGGAAGAATGTCTCAGCCAATGAATCAAATTCTATGACCCCCGCCTGCTTACGTGCACGCGGAAGATTATCAAGCCAGACTGACAAATGGCGGCTTCAAAGCCCCAACCTGAACCAGTCGTGATTCTTTTAAACGTTTGAAAAAATGGCGGGCCCAACCGGACTATTTAAAAGTTATTGCGAAAATTTGGTGCAGGAAATATTCGATCAAATATCTGACATTTTATTATCGGCAGCGGATCAAACACCTTAATATTCAAATATTTAGTAGTACCGTTATTGGGGTGTAGGTCAAAAAAACCATCAAATATGATTCCAAGTGTAATCCCGTTACGATATTCTGCCTCTTATTTCGCAACTTGATTATAATCCCAGTCCATTTCTCGACATATAGCCTTTACATGGTCATCCCATGTTGGTTCATCCACTAAGCGACCGGGGGTAAAGCAATCCACTGCAAGATACCGCAATGGATTTTCGCTTTCGGCTTTAATGGTGTGGAAAGTCGATGGGGGAACACGAACCAGATCGCCAGGCTTGACCGGATATTCCTGTTTATCTTTGCCTATAGTCAGTGTTCCTTTACCCTCAAACACATAAAAAATTTGCTCTGTGTCCTCATGCTTATGTAGCGGTGGAGCCTGTCCGGGCTCCAAAACAACAATAAATACTTCCGAGGTGGTTGCCTCGGCACGGTCCATTACTAAGTCGTTGATATGGGTGGGAAACTTGTAGCGTTTAGTATTTGAAGTATCAAACACGTATTTCATGTAAATGTCCTCCATTTTAATATCATAATTGATGTGACCTTCCCCTGATAAGTTCCGGACTCGTTTTCGAGGGGCAGGTCAGCTGTTCACTTTATTCTCACTGCCTTCTTCTGGATCTCGTTGAATTCCCAGATCTCCACATCTGTAGGAATCAGGTGTGCGTAAGTTCGGATGTAGTACTCCGCCAGTGTTTCCTGTTTCTTCTGGCTATAGTCTCGAAGCACGAAGAGAATCTTCCTGTATCCGGTTGGTGCTGCATGGAAAAAATACATTGCTTGGTTCCATGTCGTCATCTTCGCGCTTGGAACATTTACTCCTTCAGTCCATTTGTGGGATTTGCATTCCACGAGGACTTTTATTTCTGGGCTACATAGGTCAAAGCTGTGCAGTTTGGTCCCATTGATGCCGATTGGGATGGAAACATTGGCGCGGAGGTTCACTCCTTGATCGGCAAAGAAAGCCTGAGCTTTGCTCTCGAAATCCTTCCCGACGGCAGTATTGCTCAATGAGCCTTTGCGCTGGAATGGCTTATCCATGTTCTTTCAGTAAACCATGGTGTATATAGATTTTTTGTAACAACTTTAGGTCGTAAGATTGCGCTATAAGACACCTTTTCACTTCGACCAGTGATCTGCCCCCAATATCTCAACCACTAACCCATCTACTTCGCCCGATCTTTCAAGTGGTGGTATATCACCCCACCTCAACCAAGATCGTGTCAGATACCCAAAATCTCGCCGCTTCTCAGGTATGTTCTAGGATGGCCTTCCTTCTTGTCTTTAATATTTAATCTTACATCAACTTTCTCATTTGATATTTATGGACTCGTTTTCGGAAGGAGCTCAATGCCATCACCCATTGTCACCTCCTTCCTCATAGTTATTAGTCGATCTCATGCTTTTTTATTTTGATTCGATCACCCCACACCTTGGCCATTGCTTGTGCAGTATTCCGAAAAAATTCCCGATAACCGTCCTGCGTTACAAGTAGAAAAACTACGTTCGAGGTGCAAAACGAATAAATTGTCGAGAAGCATGTATGGTTTGTCAGTTCTTTTATAGTTTTTAGAATAAATTGATCTCGCGGCACTCGAGGAAAGTGCTGATAAATCAACAACGAGTAGCCAGCAGTAAAGAATCTTACCACTTCTCTCCAATACAAGTACATAGATGAGCTTTTTCGACCATATGGAATTGATTTTACTTCGAGCCCTCTATCAGGATCAAAGAAGACCAAGTCACTTCCAGAAGAGATCCTTGAGAACGCTTCGAAGTACAGGCATCGTTTTTTAGAGTTACCATTGAGAATATCTGAGTAGAAACTACAGTTTATAAGGATTCTTTCTGATTCGATGGCCCGGATGTTACGGATGCCTCTACTGACGACAAGATGGTCGTACAATTCAGGATCAAAATGGCGCCACTTCTTTGGTTGGTTTAAGTAGTCTGTACGTCTTCCCTCGTTACCAGAGTCGTCCGGAGTCAACATCCAACAAATAGCAGTCCTTATTTTACCACCGTCGGTCAGTTTGCGGATTAGTCCGTACTTGTAATAATCATTAATGTCCCCAAAATACTGATTTTTCAATATATTCCTCCAAAGTCTGGAATCCTTGATGCTACTCAATTACAAGCACATTTGACCTGCTCCCAAAAACGGCACCACTAATTATGACAAAATGATATTTGTGGACTCGTTTTCGGGGGGGCACTATTCAGGTTTAAAACCGATTTACACCCTGCCCTTTTTAGTTTAACCTTTTGAAGCTTTTAATAATGTTTGTAAATTTACTTTTGTAATTTGGAAAAACCTTAGCTGCACACGAACAATAAATGATCCACCCTATTTCCCCATCCGTCAGATAAACTCTGAAAAATTTGGTCATTTCCTCCAAGTATCTTGTTTTTCCTGTGTCATGTATGTAAAAAAATTTCACTCCTTTCAGGCCATCCACAGTTATTCCTGCTGAGGGACGATTCCCCCAGGGCACTTCCTCGGAACCCGGTTTATCGATTTGATATAATTCAATTGGGGGTATAGATCGATAGAGATTCAGCTTGATAACCTCGACAGAAGGATAATCGCTATCATCAGTGGGCGAAGCTTCAAAGTGTCCTTCTTCGGTAAAAATTGCTTCTGCCTCAATATTCTCCCTATCCAATTCCTTTTTTAGTTCTTCTTTATATCGTTTTTTAAACTCTTGGAAACTAATTCCAGAAATTCCAGTATCTTCAACGAGGGTCTTATACAAATTCTCAACCGTTATATTATTTTGATCTGAAACTAAACAATCGGAGTTCACTTTCCAATTTGAAGGAATAGATATGGAAAATCTTAGTTTGCTGCTGGTGTGAATTATATTTTGGCTTTTCTTTTTATCCACCATTATAACTGGACTCGTTTTCGGGAGGCAGGTCATATAGACATTCCGTCCCTGTTTCCTGCTCTTTAGACGGTTTTACATTATTCTTTTTTGTCCACCATATCATAAACCCTTACATAATCAACATAAAAGTAATCAGGAAGTTCTGCGTTTTTGATATCGCCTGCCCAATTTCCTATCTCTTCGGTAAGTTTAACATAAGCGGGTACCTGCGAAAAACCTTCTTCCTTAATACGCCATGTTTCTTTACCGTCAACATTAAAAATGAATTCATAAGGTTTCCAGTAGAGACCAAAGGTGTGAAACCCTTTTCTCAAACCGGGCATTATAAACTTCTTTACCGCACTACTGCGGTTCTTTCCATAGTCGTCCCAGTGTAACGCATGCTGGATTCTATCTTCTCCCGGCCAGGCGTATTCCATAATATCTATTTCCGGGCCATATCCACCATAGTATCCTGGAGTGTCAGTTTCAGGATGGCAGAAAAGCCAAAAAGCCGGCCAGTGTCCTTCTTGTGTAGGAAACCTACATCGAGCTACCCAATAGCCAAACTTCTGCTCAAATTTGCCAAGCGTTCTTATTGCTCCGGAAGTATACCGGTCACCGTCTTTTTTTGTTCGAATTATCAAATTCCCATTACCATCGAGGTAGCTGTCTTCTTTCACCCAATAGCCATCCCGCCTGGGGCCAACGGGTGTCTCCCAGATCGACCAGTCGAGGCTATCTCCGTTGAACTCATCGCTCCAGACAAGCTTCCATTCCTTGCCCGGTGGAGCTTCCGGAAGATATTCCTCACTGCTTTCCGGCGCAGTGGGTGTAATTTTCTCCCCGCAGGCAGCCATAAACACGGTAGTAGAAATGATCAAGGTGAAGTGAAAGAATTTTGCAAGGAGAGTCGTGTCCATTTTGTCCCCCCAGGGAAGTAGGGTAGAGAGATGCCGCAGGATGGTGCAAAATAAATGACCGGAAAGACAAACTGCGGAGTTATTGTGGAATATTTGTTCAGAACATCAATTTGTATTCAGGTATTGTAACGGAAATATCTGCCCCGGAGTATTTATCAATTTCTGCCTTAAAACCGTCCTTTGTGCGTTCCCCCCAAAAAACGGTACCACTAATTGTGAGAGAATGTCAGACCCGTTTTCGGGGGGGTGGTGGGGAGGGTAGGTCACCACACCTATTTTTAGCAAATTCTACTTCTCCGATTTATCATATACTCCCTTGCTTGTTCTCTCGCCCCTGGATGTCGAACGCGTTGTTTCGACGCTGAGTGCGTCCTTGTCCAGTGACCATATTTCAGTGGATTCCATGGTGAACTCTCGACCGCTTCTGGAAAAAGTAATTGTGGAAGAGATTGTGAGCGTTTTACCATCCTCTGACCATTCTGCAACGGATACGCTCGTTCGATACTCGCTCTCATTTTTACACTCTTTGCCATCCAATGTATAAGTAAACACGGTTGACACTTCTTCCCCGTCCCGATTTGTCCGAAAAGCTTCGACAACAAATTTGTCGTCCTTTTGCTCCAAAACCATTTTAGAAGCAATCATACTTCTTCTGCCGCTGGGGCTACCTCCCAGATCACTTTTATCCTCGTTAAGAACCCACTCACCGGAAAAATTGACTGTACTTTCCTGAGCACTCAACACACTGGCGATCAAAAGTAAAACGCCACTGATGAATAAAACAAGATACCGCATGATAGCCTCCTTACGATTAGTTATTTGGATCATGTGGCCTGCCCAAATAATTTATACCACTAATAATGCGAGAATGCAATGATCAGGGTAGGTCAGGACGCTATTATTTTAAACGCTTAAAAAAATGGCGGCCCGAGGAGACTTGAAATCGCGCCCTCCGGCTTGACAGGCCGGAGGGATACTTATACCGCACCTTACCTATCTTCCCTCTAATCGCCTAACTAAAAGATATACAGGAAGTTTGAGTTTCCCTTGACTTCCCTCTATTCACCATAATATATTAAAAGTGTGTTGGGGATAGTGTTGGGGACTACTATTGGCATCTTATTCGGAGAAGCGGTTCATGCCAAAGCAAAAACGTCAAAAGACTAAATATCCAGGAGTGTATTTCGTTGAAGGAACCTCTGTGGCGAACGGCAAACCGGAGCGGATTTATTATATCATTTATCGTAAAAATGGAAAACTGATTGAAGAAAAGGCAGGCCGTCAGTTTCAAGATGACATGACTCCATCCCGGGCAGCTAGCCTACGTTCTCAGAGGATTGATGGCACCCAGTTATCAAACAAGGCTCTTCGTGAAGCGGAGCGGAGGAAAAAGAAAGAGGCCAAATGGACTATTGATCGTCTCTGGGCAGAGTATGAAAGCCAGAAACCGGATTCTAAAAGTATCAGGACTGATTCGGGCCGCTATAAAAACTACTTGCGGGAACAGTTCGGCCACAAGGAGCCATGCGAACTTGTCCAACTTGACGTTGACCGGCTGCGAATCAATCTTTTAAAGCAAAAAAAGCCGCAGACTGTCAAGCACATATTGATGCTGCTTCAGCGAATAATCAATTTTGGTGCTAAAAAATCTCTATGTGAGGCCATCAAGTTTAAAATCGAAATACCGCGTGTTAACAATATCAAAATGGAAGATCTTAATCCCGAGCAATTAACTCGCCTTATAGAAGCTATTGACCAGGATTCTAATACCCAGGCGGCTAACTTAATGAAGATGGCTCTGTTTACCGGTATGCGGAGGGGAGAACTGTTTCGCCTGAAGTGGGAAGATATCGATTTTGACCGGGGATTTATCTTGATTCGTGGCCCCAAAGGAGGTATTGATCAAAAGATACCCTTGAATAGTGCTGTCCGAGCTTTACTGGAAAATCATCCTAGAATTGACAGCCCATTTATTTTTCCCGGGCGAGGTGGAAAGCAAAGAACAGATATTAAGAAGCAGGTCAACCGGATCAAGGAACATGCAGGGCTTCCAAAAGATTTTAGGGCTCTTCACGGACTGCGGCATGTCTACGCATCCATGCTTGCTTCAAGCGGTCAAGTGGACATGTACACTTTGCAGAAACTCCTCACACACAAAAGTCCGCAAATGACTCAACGATATGCCCACTTGAGGGATGAGACCTTGAAAAGGGCAGCCGATCTTGCGGGAAACCTCATCAATTTGTCACTTGCCGGTAAGAGCGATAAGCAGTCAGCAGAAAACAAGTGATTTCCTGGAGGTTCAATAGATGGATAATAGGATAGGCCCCAACTGGATACTTACGCCTGGCTTAAAGCCTATAATGGATAATTTCATTCGTCTAATTGAGAAAAACTATTGTTATGAATCAACCAGATCAAAACCACTGATGATAGTTGGCGATACGGGTGTTGGCAAATCAATGTTTTGTGAAGTGTTCAAAAAAATATATTCAGAAAAGCGTACGTTAAAAGAGGAAAAAGTCTCAACGATAAATATTGCTGGTTTGGAGCCAAATCTTATTTTATCGGAATTATTTGGCCACGAACAAGGTGCGTTTACTGGAGCAAGAAAGGCTAAAGAAGGGCTTTTTGAAATAGCAGATGGTGGGTTGGTAGTGATCGAGGAGATAGGGGAGCTTTCGCATCCGGATCAGGCCAAGCTGCTGACATTTATTGAGGATGGGTATTTTTATCGAGTTGGAGGTTTAGAGCGCAAACATGCAAACATTTTAATCATAGCATCGACTAACAAGCCAAAGGAAGCTTTTAGGAGTGATTTTTGGTCTCGCTTTTTCCAGTTTTACATTCCTCCGTTGTATAAGAGGCGCATGGATGTTTTGTATTATTTCAGTGTACTATTCGACGATTTATTTCGATCACTCAACCTAACTGAAATAGTTGGATTTCTATCCTACCATTGGCCCGGGAATGTAAGAGAAATCGAAAATGTTGGTTCTTTGATGAGATGGTACGACGATTTCCGCCAGGGGATGTCAAAAAATATATCTCGCAGTGGGAAAGATTATTGTATGAGTTGCTTATTTACAGCCAAGGAATACTCACCCTTTCGCTTTTCAACTTTTCCCTATTCTCCTTTATCGAAAGATTTTTTAGAGGGACTATGGAAATACGGCGTTAATTATAGAGAAATAGATTACGCTATAAAGAGGGTAGGATTCAGTGATGTAAGGGCCTCAATTGTACTTGAATTGCCATTAATAAATATGGGAAATTTGGAAAATGAATTTTGGGAAAAGCCTGGCTTAAGGCGGATCTTGCCAGTACGAGATATAGATCAACTCCATTTAGGTTTGTGTGAATTAGCGAAGCTATTTGGTTTCGAGAGAGAGGGTGAAATAGCTAAGAATCTTCTCGACATAAAAGAAGGAGATCGGGAAGATTTGGTTCAGTCTCCAAATTCTTTTGAATATGATGAGACACTACAAAAGGTTCATGAAGGAATATTGCACTATCGAATGGCCGGCCAAGTAGCTGCAGAATGCAAAACAGAAGTTTTCAATAAAAATAAGAGTTTGTCGGATATGTGCCAAGGGATTATTGAGAATATTTCAAGTGGAGAGGTTACAGATGAAGAGTTGGAAGATTTGAAATGCCGCCTCAAGATGGAGGCGTACCAGAAAGTGCTACTGAAAACTGGTGGAAATTACGCCAAAGCCGCGAGGAAATTAAATATGCCTGAAACGACTCTTAAAAGAAGGATTAAGAAATTCGAGGAACAATTTCAACCGAATATGGCTGCTAATACGGATGATAACATCCAATAATGGTTGATTATTGATTATTTTGCTCTTAAGGCAAGTGTAGCTGTTCTTTGGTTAACAATCTTAATCGTATAATTCAAAGGCAGTTGGGAGAAATCCTGACTGCCTTTTGTTTTGTGCGCCCGGCAGGGCGCACTCACTTGAAGGTTAAAGTCCTTTACAGGCCC
>CAZJQI010000026.1:0-59553 GCA_964548275.1 uncultured Gemmatimonadales bacterium | reverse complement strand
CCGTCCGCTTCGCGGCCACCCCTCTTTCTAGAGGGGAATTTTTTACGTCTAAGTTCTGACTTATAAGTCCCCTCTATCAAGAGGGGAGTTACACACCCCGTCCGCTTCGCGGCCACCCCTCTTTCTAGAGGGGAATTTTTTACGTCTAAGTTTTGCCTTATAAGTCCCCTCTATCAAGAGGGGAAACAGGGGTGTGTTAGAATTTCAATATCGAATTCTCTCAGGTAGATTCACTAAACGTCCCAAAGGAGAACAATCGCCTCTTTATCAGGTTTTGTTCAAAGGTCTCAATACGTAAAATATATTTTCTACTTGATAATCGCAAACTTACGGATCAGCCTGGCCGTGCCGGATGAAGCCGACTCGGCTTTCACAATTACAAGATAGACACCGCTGGCGTATCTGTCCACATTCCAGACCACTTCGTTGCTCAATCCATCCGTTGCGACAGTTCCGCCCTGGAAACTGCCCACGGTTTCGCCGCTGGCGGTATATACTCTCACAGTGACTTTCCGGACATCTTCCTTACCAAGGCGGTAGGAAAGATACGCCCGCGAACTCCGCACAGGGTTCGGATAGATATAGCAGTATTTCTCCGGCAGAATCTCGTCGGTTGAGCTCAGTCCCGGGCTCTGCTGTACTCTCAGGCTCAGACCGCTGTGCGTCGGCCCTCCACCCAGGCCGGACCACTGTGAGGCCAGTTCCCTCGAGCCGGTGGAGTAGGCGTAAAGATAGCCCTCGCCGTCGGCGAAAAGAAGGTCGAGCGTGTGGTCACCGTCCAGGTCAGCCGCTACAGGGGCAGCCACCGCATTCGAGCCGAGGATGAATCTGGCCGCCGGCCTGGATGAGCCGTCCCCTGAGTAGGCCAGCGCCAGCCGTCCCCTTGTCGCGATGATAATCTCCTGTGCGCCGTTCCCGTTCAGATCAGCCAGGGTCGGTGCGCTAAGGTAACGCGGCTCCGGGTAGGCCATGGAGGTTCCTACCCTGATCGGGAATCCCTCCGGAGAGGAGCCGTTGTAATCGAGCACGTATAGCTTGTGTTTGCCGGGAGCGGTTGAAGCAGGGAAATCCACCGGCACTGCCAGCTCGTTCAGCCCGTCGCCGTCCACATCGCCGATAGCTCCACCGGCCAGGCAACTGCCGTCAGTCTCCACCGGCCAGCCGGGCTGAATCGTGCCCAGTGAGTCGAAACTCCAGATTTTGCCGTCCTGGGTAAAAGCACAGACTCGAAAGTGTTCGCTTTCCCCGGGCAGGCCCATACGCCCCACAACCGGAGCCGAGCGGACCGGCGAGCCGAGGTCTTTGCGGAAAATCTCCTCGCCCTGCGAATTGAATCCGTACAGGCTGCCTGCTAAGGTACCCACAAAGATCATATCGACTTTCCCGGAAACTCCGAAGAGCACTGCAACTGCAGCCTGGATTTCACCGTCCACATTCACCGGAAAACCATTGATTATTTGCCCCAATCCATTGATGACAAAAAGCTGCGTACTGGCGTGCGGTATGCGGTTGCCGATTATTATATCCAGCGCGCCGTCGCCGTCCACGTCGGCCAGCACAACAGAGGCGGTAATCCTGCCGGCAAGCTGCACCGGCCAGCCGGGCACCCTGTCCAGGGATGGTTCATTTGCCAGATACCAGGCCCAGACCGAACCCTCTGCATAGGCAATCACCAGTTCGGGAAATCCGTCTCCGGTTATATCACCGGCTGCGGGCGAGCCGAGTATCGAATCAGCAGCCGAGCCTGCGAAAAATCCTGGGCCTGCGCTTGAAGCCAGGTAAACCCTTCCATCATCCGTAACCTGTACTACATCGTTTCCCGGCGTGGCCGGATCGAGGTCGATCACCAGCGGGCTGGAGTTAAGTGTGCCGGCGCCCAGATCGCACGGCCAGCCGGGGAGCGGATGAGAGAGGTGTTCGCCTTCCGGCACTGCGTTGAAACGGATGTCGATAGCGATCAGGCTGTCCACCACCGGCTGGCCCGGATCAACAGTCAGCGAGCGGAATCCGGAGATTTCGATATTGGAAGGCAGGCCGGTATAGCTCGAAGAGTTCGGATTTGTGTAGGGGCCGAAAACCAGGTTCAGATTTCCAAGTTCCAGTCCTTTTACACCCGGCACCCCTCCGCCGAAAACATCGAACGGGCTGCCGAACCCCGGATCGAAGGTGGCCGGAAAGGTGACAAGCAAGTGCTCCACACCATCGGCCTCCTCCAGATCGATCCCGAGGTGATGAGGGTCGGTGTTGACAAAATTCTCGGTCAGGTCCGGGTTCCAGTTGCGCCGGATCACTTCCTCGTCGATATGCCAGATCAGCACCCCGGAACCCAGACGGGCGCTGTCCTCGGACGACATATTCTCCGGCAGTCCCGGGCCTAAAAGATTGGGTATCGACCAGTCGAATTCGGCAAATGAACCGTCATCGAGCTGGTAATCATCGAACATCACGTCCGGGAAAAAGTTATCCCCCCGTTCGTCAAAGTCGAACTTATTGTTGAAATTCTTATCCCGCAGCCGGTTTTCGATCAGGAAATACTCGGTAGAGGAGATCGGCACTTTGATCACCTTCTCTCCGGAGCCCCACAGCTCGGTCGCCTTGAGCATGATATTATCCCAGTCGCCGGTGACCACTCCCGGTTCCACCCAGCCCAGATAAACCTTGGACCAGGCTATCGGATGGCAGGGGATGCGGCTTACCGAATTGTAGAATCCGGTGGACATCAGGGCGAAGAAGCCGATCGTGGGCCTGGTGCCGACAACTGTATCGTAGAGGTCCGGCAGTCCGAAATAGTGGCCTAATTCGTGAGCGATCGCGCCAAGCAGACCCTGAAGAGCACTTGCGGGCCAGTTGGGTTTGTTCCCGTCTGCATCCGGCGGAAGGTCGTAATCCTGTACTGCGGTTTCCGGAAAAATCTGGATAAAGGATACGAAAAACGGCGAGCCGTCCGGGTTGCGGTCGTTGGTCGCTACCCCCTGGTAGTCGGGATCGCCCCCGGCGAGTATCTCCCGCAACAGCACGCGGTTGATCGAGACCGGATGTACGTCGTCAGGGGATTTTTCGTCGAAATCCGTGTGCTGGCCGCAGCCTGCGTGGAAGACCGTGATCACATCGTACTTTGCGTAATCCATCTCCGTGTCTGCCGCCTGGATTGCCTCCACGGCCAGGTTCGAGGTGCGTAAAGAGTAATCATCATCCTTGCCGTATTCAGCCATCTCTTTGGACAGCGTGTATATCTGGGAAATGTCCTCCGGCCCGGGTACGCTGAAAAGCACCTTGCCCTGGCTCACTTCTTCATAGTACTGTGCGGCAAACAGGATGTTGCGCTGGACGTATTCCTTGGAGCGGGAATCTATGCTCGGGTCCTCGATAATCTCAAAGGTGTCTTTGGGAGTGCCGTCCTGGCCGGTGACTTGGAAATCTCTGAAAGTAAAGAAAGGAATATCCCCCCAGGTGCCGTTGCCCGTGGTTGCCGGGCTATCGTCCGGCTGGAACTGCACGCGCACCACGCCCACGCGAATCCTGCGCGGCCACTGGGCGGAGGCCAGCCCGACTCCTGCAGGGCTCCCGGAGATAAAAGACTTGTAAGCCGGAGCATCCGGATTGGGGGCCGAGGAGTGGGGGCGCTTTTTCAGCGCCACCTTGCTTGGGGTTGCTATTTCGGAAAAATCGAAACCAGACAGGCTGCCTGCGGCTACTGCCAGGGAAAAAAGAATTGCACTAAGCACTCGAAACAACATAATAGTTTTCATTTAAAGTAATATATCTGCCAGCCAGACCGCTCGAACCTTCCTGCCCGTGTTTGAAATATTATACAGGCGCTGCTGGATATAGGTTCCTTGTTTAAGTTGGCTAAAATAACATAATTGTTTTCAAGACTCAAATGTTTTCAATCCGGTTTATTTGTATGCCATGGAAACAGATTCCAATGTTAGTGAAATAAAGGAGTTGCGGTTTCAGTATGGCAAAACTATTGACTTTCTCACCGGTCAAGGTTAAGCTAAAATCCATGATTGCACGCAAAGGGTGCTTATTGTCATCCCTTCAGATTTTTCCTTTATTATTCAACTTACTGCCATCGGCTCTGACCGGATTGAATCAGAGTTTGTCAGTATTAAATCAGAATTTCGCCCGGGAAATCAACTGCAAGTTTTGTGCTGGAATCGAATGCAACCAAAGAGTTTTTCTGGTTAGTCGTCATTAGCCGGTGGCTCATCCGGAAACAATGAAAATGTTTCAGGGACACGGCGTGCCGTGTCCTGCAGTGGTTTTTACCGAAACCATGGAATAACGCACCTTTGGTCCATTATTATCGGAGCGGAATTAGAGCGCAAGAGTGATATTCTATTCGTTTATTTTATTATTTTCCCTTCATTAACATGCATCGACCTCCACTTGGCGGTGCAGTGATTCTCAATCAATTATCAGGGGGGCATTATGGCGTCTAAGCAGAAGGAAATCACCCGCCGCAGATTTTTCAGGGACGGAGCATCAGTTGCCGGAGCGGGGCTTGGTGCATTGATCGTCACTTCCCCGTCAAGCCTTTTCAGTGCGGTGCCACCCTCGGACAGGATCACCGTGGGGTATATCGGTGTCGGCGCACGGGCTCAGCAGATTATGGACTCCATGCTTTTGATACCGGGTGTGGAAATCACCAAGCTCTGCGACGCCTATACCGGCCGGGTAAAACGGGCGATAGAGCGTTGCAAGGGTCGCCCGAAGGCGGTGAATGACTACAGGCAGATACTTGAGGACAAGAGTATCGATGCAGTGGTTATCGGCACACCCGACCACTGGCATAAGAAGATGGCTATCGACGCAGTGCAGGCCGGCAAGGATGTTTATAATGAAAAGCCTTTGACCTACGCCGTGGATGAAGGTCTCGAGATAATCGAGGCGGTCAAGGCCAACGACAGGGTTTTCCAGGTGGGCAGCCAGGGAATCTCAAGCAAAATCCAGCGTAAGGCGCGCGATGTTATCGCCTCCGGCAAACTGGGACAGATCACCATGATCCGCGCCTATTTCAACCGCAACACCGCAGGCGGCGCCTGGATTTATCCGATCCCGCCGAATGCCAACCGTCAAACTGTCAACTGGGATCAGTTCCTCGGCCCGGCGCCCAAGCACGCTTTCAGCCTGCCGCGCTTCTTCCGCTGGCGCTGCTATAAGGACTACTCGGGCGGTATCTCCACGGACCTCTTCGTCCATCTCTGCACCACGATCCATTTCCTGATGGACGTTCAGGCCCCGGCCCAGGTGATGGGCATGGGCGAACTCTACCGCTGGAAAACCAGCCGCGACGTGCCTGATACGATCAACGCCTCGCTCAAGTACAACGAAGGTTTCATGGTCAACATGTCAGGCACTTTCAACAACACCATAACAAGCGGCTCCGGGTTCCAGATCCTCGGCACTGAAGGCAGTCTGGAAGTTGGCGGCAAACTCACTTTCTATCCGGAAACCCCGGTGGAGAACGACCGCTGGGTGGTGCGAAGCTGGGCCACAGAACTGGAAACTGCTTACTATGCCGATCCGAAGATGATCGCTTACGAACAGAAGGCCAGGGCCAGAGAAGCGGCTGCCAAGCCGGAAGTGATCATGCTGGCCGGTGAGGAGGATGCCACCAAGCCGCACCTGGAGCACTGGTTCGACTGCATTCGCAGCCGCACCACTCCTGAGGAAAATGCCGAGGTCGGGCACAGGGCCTGTGCCGTGGCGCACATGGTCAACATGTCGATAGAAAGCGGCGGCTCGATTTACTGGGATTTTGACCGCCAGAGTGTGAAACGCTGGTAAGCTAGTGGAATCGATGAATAATTAGCGGCATGGAACTGTCCAAGAAAAGTGAATGATAATTTTTGGTATTTAGAGAGTTTAATCGTAAAGAATTCACCGGAGCTTGCTCCGGGGTTACCGCTTTTTGCTTTCGTAGTTAGAAATTCCGGTGGCATATTGTGCCACCGGAATTTCTTTACTAACTGATGATCGAAGGTCGGTTTCGATGGCAGTCCCAGGCTTGAATTTCGCCGGTATCGAGGCTGACCTCAGATGATGGTTTTCTTGCTTATCGTGATTTGGAGGACGCTATTAGCCGATTATTCGATTAAGTATCAAAAGTTTTGAGTGATATACGAAATAGACGCAATATCGGCGCGAATTTTCTGGGCATAGGGATGTCAAAACGACAATGATATATACACACGTTTTAAATCGTGGTGGCAAAGGTGTTAAAAGTCCGGCAGACAGTTTATAGTCGATGATGTTTATTTGGGGTTTTATACAGTCTGTATAAACCTATATTAAACGTCGCGAACGAGCAGATGTATGCCTCGCAACAAAGACAAGACACGGCTGGAATGGTTCGCTTTTGGAGTTGATGCACTTCAGCGCGCGCGGCCCACTGCACCCCGGGTGTACGGATGTCCCCTCTGCATCAAAGGATTTTCTACGACAAAAGCGCTCACTCTGGAGGATGTCCCGCCTAAATCCGTTGGCGGGAGGCCGCTCGTTCTCACCTGCAAAACGTGCAACAACACTTGCGGCCATGTCCTCGACAGCCACATTCGTGCTGGACGCGATCTTCAGGAAATCGCTGAGGGTAAGCGAGATGTTGCGGTTCGTCTAAGCCAGTTCGGACACACGATAAGCGCCCGGGCGACTCTCGGTCCGGGCAACGTACTGATCACCGGGGTTCCAGAGAAAAGCGATCCGAAAGCTCATAAGGCGCTCTTTGAAAAGCTCGATGCTGCTGTAACGACCGGATCCCGGGGCTGGAACATGAAACTTGGATTTTCCATTCGGCACAACCAGCGTCGCGAAGCTGTCGGCTGGCTACGCGTCGCCTACCTGTATGCATTTGCCGCACTCGGGTACAACTTCGTCCTGCGGCCTCAATTGGATAGGATTCGGGAGCAGATTAGAAAACCTGACGAATCGATCGCGCGCGAAGTCATGAAGCATACGGATGCGACCTCTGATGTCGAGGGAATCAGCTTCGTCTACGAGCCCGCGGAACTCCGGAGTATTCTGGTTCGACTGGGTCGAAACTTGTTCTTTTTCCCGGAATTTAACCAGGCCGCTGACTTCTATGAGAGGCTCGAAAGAGCCAAAGGAGTCGGACAGCGTCTGACCATTTCAGGGATTCATCTGGATCTTCCACGACGCCCCGTTTTTGCATTCGATTATGATCCGTCGCTCATGATGTTTACGGTTCCACCGGCTGAACGCGAACGTAGGGGGCACGATGCCTAACCAGCGGTTGCACCTACCCGCCTTAGCGCTGTCGTTCTTCCTGCATTTTTGTCTGTTATTGACACTCTTTTCTTTTCTGTAGTTCTAAGCGTAAGTGTCAGCGGCAGGTGAACCGCAGACCGTTAATCAAAGCAAATTTTCAACCAACTGGAAAGGGAAGACTGTATGATTCGTTTTTCAGGCGCTGTTTTGCCGGGGCTGATTCTGACATTCCTGCTGTCTCTTTCACTCGAAGCCGAATACAAGCATGCATTCACCGGGGCCTCGAAATGCAGGGTCTGCCACATGAGCAAGAAAAAGGGCAGCCAGTACGGGGTATGGAAGGAATCGAAACACGCCAACGCCTATCTCACTCTGACTGCACCTGAAGCCAAAGCGGTGGCCGGGAAAGCCGGCCAGGGCGGCAAACCGCCCCAGGAAACCCCGGCCTGTCTCAAGTGCCATGTCACTGCCTGGGATGCCCCTGCAGAGTTGCTCGGCTCAAGGTACTCCAGGGAGGAGGGAGTAACCTGCGAAAGCTGTCACGGACCCGGTAAGGATTACTCTCCGATCAAAATCATGAGAGATCAGGCCCTGGCTGTTGAAAACGGCCTGATTATTCCCAAAAAGGAAGATTGTCTCAAGTGCCATAATAAGGAATCGCCGACCTACAAGCCATTCGATTTTGATACTTTCTGGGCTGAAATCGTGCACGACAACCCGCTGGCCGAGTAGGACGGCAATTGTATTTTTTCCAGGATTTTTACGAGCAAATGCAGAACGGCTCCTCCTCGAGGGGCCGTTTTTTTCCCCTGTTATCCCTGTCCGAGATAAATTCTTGAAATATCCTTTCATTTTGCGGTTTGGAAATTAATTTTGAAAAAACACCCAGTCCGTATTTTTTACATGAGAATAGTTATTTTTAAGGGGTGCACCTGATTGTGCACCTTTATCGGGCTTTGTGAAAGGAGAACGGGTCCTGCAGCATCCATCCAAACATAGACCGGTCAGTATAGTAATCCCCACCTGGAACGGCCATCGGTTGCTTAAACGTTTCCTCCCCACTGTGCTGCATGCTCTGGAAGCCTATCCTGGTGGTGGCGAGGTGGTGGTTGTCGATGATGGCAGCACCGACGGCACCACGAGCTACATTGGCGAATGCTTTCCGGCTGTGAGAGTAATCAGGCTGGAAGTTAACTCTGGTTTCGCCTCGGCTGCCAATCGCGGTGTATGGGAGGCGGCCAATGATATTGTGGTGCTGCTGAACAACGACGTGGAGGTGAGCGAGCCTTTTCTCGACCCACTGGTGCGCCCATTCCGGCAGCCCGGGGTTTTCGCTTCCTGTGCCCGCAGCCTGGACTGGGATAGAGAGACATTCCGCGACGGGGGCAAAGTGGGCCAGTGGAAACGGGGATTCTGGCGGGTATGGCGCAACTACGACCTGGCAGAGGAAGGCCGGATTCCCGATAAGCCTCTACTGAGTTTCTACTGCCCCGGCGGTTTTGCGGCTTTTGACCGGAACAAATGGCTGACTCTCGGCGGGCTGGATGAACTGTTCAAGCCGTTCAACTGGGAGGACACCGATCTCTGCTACCGCGCGCTGAAAAGGGGCTGGCGCCTGATCTACGTCCCACAAAGCGTGGTGTACCACAGGCCTAAAACCACAATCGAGGGCGGGGCTTTCAGCAAAAGCTACATCCGATATGTCTCCCGCCGCAACCGTCTTTTTTTCCACTGGAAAAACCTCACTGACAGTAAGCTTTTAGCACAACATATCTTTTACCTGACACTCTCACTGCCGCTGAGCTTTCTGCGGCTGGACCTGGTCTCCGTGGCCGCTTTTTTCGGGGCGTTGCTCCATTTAGGTAAGATCCGTGAACGCAGGGCGGTTGAGAAAGCTGCAGCGAAAGTGACAGATCTTGATATTTATCAAACTTATCGGGATTTTTATTCAGGTACACATGGAATAGTCCTGGAATAAATCCAATCTTAGATTCTATTGCACGGTATTTTCCAGTCTTCTCTCGAATCCGGAATGAAACTTGTTTGTCCCGATTTCTGTATTTGATTCGAGGCGATTGGCGGAGATTACCGCCATAACTTCGATAATCTGCTGGAGACCACAAATATCAGGTCAATTCAGGTGCATGCCGGTCAGGGAGAATTTCCACTGCCTGAGACAGCCGGGGAAGATTGTCCATTCAATCGTGCCGGAAAAAAGCTCGCCTTTTTTGTGGATGTTAACGATATTGCGCTGGGTGATGAATACAGAGGCAGGTATCGGGAACATTATACAGAGTGGGTACTTCCGAGATTGCGGGTGGGTGATTTAACCGGCTGTATTCTTCAAAGCTGCGGTTGCCCGCCAGGAGCCAGTCTGGAAAATTTTAACGCAGCCTTGGACTGGACCCGGCAGCAAGTCTCGGGAAACCAGTAACATACCTGTCAATAATGTCGTACAGTTATTTGTTTGAAAATTTTACAACAATAGTGTATGATAATATATAAATTAAAAATTCAGGAAAATCTGGTAGATTATTAACTGGGAAAGTGTATCCAGTTCGTCCGTGATTGCTGACAGAATTTTATTTGAGTTTCGGAAAAGTTATTTTACGGTTTTCAACCCATGGCTGAAGAAACTTCAAATTCCACCTCCCAGAGTTCCGACGCTGAGGCCTCGACTGAAGAACAGGTAAACGGGAAAGCTATAAAGAAAACCTACCTGGAGATCAGGGAGGAAGCCCGCCGGGCAATCCTCTCCGGCCACGACCGTGAAAAATACGAATCCCTGGAGCCGGATGAACAGGAATTTGTCAACACGGCGTGCCTGTACGAGTTTAATTCTCAGAAAGTAAGACAGACAAAGCGCAAGATTAAACTGCGCGAGATTATGCTCTGTCGTGACGTGGCCGCAGCCTACTGTTCGGGCAAAGACCTGACCGGACAGTACAGCGAGGGCAAGCGAATCCTGAAAAACACCGAGGCCGGCAGTAAGACAGTCAGGTTCGTACTGGCGCGTAAGATCTGCTCCATGCTGGAAAGAATTTATAATCTCTACAGTTCCCATCCACGTTCTTATGTCAGCGCCGACCTTCACCGGGCAGAAACCGAACTGCTGAATTACACCAGTCGGCTCGGTAAAATTATCCGTGATCCACTCAACCAGGCCCGGCGGATCTATCTCCAACTCCAGGAACGCACCGGCTGGGATATACCATCTTCGGCTTTCGGCAACGCCGAGGGCTGCGACGTGCCGCAGCTCTTTTTCAACCGTTACTCCGATCCAAACCAGCTCCTGCTCAAAGACCCGCTCAAACCGTTTCGCAGCGACAACCTGGAACCACCGCTGAAACTCGATTACCGGATTAAAAACGCAGTTTTAATCGTGGCCGGCGAGAACCGGTTCTACCTTGACAAAAAAAAGTTCGCCACAGTGAGAGACTCGGCCACCGCCAGGGCAATCATGCTCAAGGGACTCGAAGAGGCCCGGGAGAAAATAGGCGAAGTTTACAGAACGGACACTTACGAGCTGGTTGATAGGTTGTCGGCAGAGGACGAGATCAATGTGCCGTCCATCAAGGAGTCGGCTTTCCAATTTTTCTATGGTTATACGCTCACAAATCTGCCAAACACTGCGGCTCGGGTGGATGCCGCGGAACTGTTTATCCAGAAACTGATGGAACAGGAGAACGAGATCGGCTGCCGCGGATTCACCAAGTGCGTTTTCCCGCCCGGATCAATAAGGGACGATACCAATCCGGATTACTGGTCCCCGGAATACACTGAAGCCTACAAGCTGCGCTGTGTATTCAATGAAATCGGAACCGGCGAGGCACGGCTTTCCATGTTCGCCATGAGAATGACCGAACTTCTGACAGAGTATCTGGATGGGCAGCTCAAGGCGATCAAGGAGCGCCTGGAAGCTCCGTTCGAACACAAGATAGCCGCCTCCGAGAAACGTCTTCAGGAATTCCTTGAGACACATGGTAAAGACACCGAACAGAGCGATGAAATCAGCGAGAAGCTTGACCGGCTTGTGCAAAAGCGCCGAGAGCTGATCGATGAATCCCTCTCAATGATCCAAAACACATTCAAGAAGTCCCTGAAAGCAGACTCAGACCAGGGGGAAACGGAATTAATCCAGCGGATCATACCGAGGCTCACAGAGGAGGCGGCAAAGAGGGATGAGATAGTCGGCAAGCTCAAGGAGCGCTACCAGGCCCTGGCAAACAAAAACAACAGCCTGGCCGACCAGGTGAAAAAGATTGACGGCCTGCATGAGCAAGCCAAGCAGAATCCAGCAGACCCGGCGCTCAAAGAGGCCGAACGTGAACTTTTCACTTTAAATTCAAACATGTCCCCGGATGGGAAAACTCCCAATACGCTTCCCGAATTACGAAATCTGATAGTCGCTCAAGCAAATAAGGTTCGGGCCGGGCTGGACAAGATCAAAGAGCGGCATGCAGCAGCACTCAGAGTTGCGAAGTCGCTGAAAGAGATGATCTCCAAAATCCAGGAAGCCGAGAATCTGGCTGAGAAGATCGCTCCTCTCCAGCAGCAGCAGGAGGCAATCCAGACCCTGCTCAGGCAAAAACAGTCTCTGGTTGCTGAAATTGACCAGAGCAGATCAGAGCAGGATGAGTGTATCAGCCGGATCGAAGATGCAATCGAGGCAAACCAGGAAAGCTGAAACTGGGACTGTCTGAGCAAGTGAGAAGATCCTGCGATAATTGCGTGAGATATTTGAAGAATCAATGGATTCTTTGGACGAGATAAAACAGAAAATCCTCCATGTCTGCCGCCGCCTTTATGAATGGTGGATGCAACAGGCGGCAATGTCTCCGTTCGCTTTGGCCCTGACAGAGTAATCGCCACTCCTATTTTCTTTACATCCCGGCTCTGGTTGCACTCAGGTTAACTTGCGTGTTGGAACGTTTTAAGGAGCTAAAAGATGTCGATCGAGGGATATATCGATTACCAGCGCAGAGAGTACTGTAAGGACATCAAATGTCCGATCCAGGTTCTGCTGGACAGGCAGGAGCCCGGCTCGGCAGGTTATGAGCAGATCAGGAATATCTGCAATATCAGCTGCATTCATACGACATACGAGTTTCATCACTGGCTGATCGAAAAGGGCTATCTGGTTGTCAGGCCCGCAAATTAGGATTTCAACCTGGCAGCCGAACCTCATTGATTTAGTAAGGAACTGGACAGAACTTAAGGTTATAAAAGCTCTCTTTTTATTAGCTTTAATCGAAAATAATTCCACGAAGCTTTGCTTAGGGGTAATCCCCGGGGGATCAATATGTAATCCCCCTTAACAAAGGGAGAGACAGGGGGTTGTCTCGATCAAATTCATCATTGTGATACTCCGCGGCTTGCCGTGGTGTAGTTCATTTCGTCTGGAAAAAAGCACATCAATTCGTTTTGTGTATTTATGGATTGACCAGGTCCATTCTGACTACTGACTCCTGACTCCTGACTTCTGTATTCAAAGGAGTTTCCAGTGAAACACGTCGATTATAAATCCGTCGAACTGGAACATTTCCCTGATCCGCAAAGCAAGGGGGCCGGTATCCGCTGGCTGATCAGCGAAGCCGACGGGGCGCCGAATTTCGCCATGCGCATGATCGAAATTGAATCCTGCGGATACTCCCCGCTGCACAGCCATAAGGGAGAGCACGAGGTCTTTGTCTGGAGCGGACAAGGTAAACTGAAAATCGAGGGTGAAACTCTGCCCCTTGCACCAGGCACCGCGGTTTTCATCCCAGAGGAAGTGGAGCATCAGTTTATCAATGCCTCGGATACTGAAAGACTGGAATTCATCTGTGTCATACCGCTTAAAAAATAATGACCTATTTCCTTAAATACGTGGCCTCGCGGCTTTTTTTAGGCTCTTTCGCAGCCATTTTCGCAGTCTACGGAATCTTAATCTTCGTCCACGAGGTTTTGTACGCAGGCCGGGGCATCGAGGATTACCGGTTCATTGTCGGGGTCTATATCGCTGTGCTGGTGGCCGTTTCGGCTCTGATGAGTCTCTGGGGCCACTGGCGGTTTAACCGGATCCTCGCCTCGGAACTGGAGCGCCTGCGCCGCGAGTACCACCCGAAACTGCTTGTCAGGGCCTACCGCAGGCTGATGCGCTATCTGGAGGGCTGCTGGTTTTTCAACAACAGCCGGGTTAAGCTCTCCAGGCAGGTGGCCACGCGTTTCGGCGAGATTCTGCTGGGAATGCGTATCGAGGATGAAGAGGCCCTGGCGATTTACGAGGACATCCTTTTACGCGAACCGGAAAAAGAAAAGTTTTACGATTTCCTTATCCGCTCCTACAGTCGAAAGGGGAGGCTTTCCGAGCGGAGCTTCATTTTTCTGCGCAGACGCTACCACGAGCGGCCGGACGACCGGCTGGTAGGGATCCTGGCCAGGGAATACACCTTGCGCAGGAAACTGAACTACGAAAGCGAACGGGTGCTTCTCAGATGTCTCAAGCTTTATCCCAGGCACCGAACGAAAGTGCTCCGATTCGTGGTGCCCCGCCTTCTTACATACAATCGTACTGATGACAACGCCGCGCTCTTTTACATGGCCGCAGCTGAGGAGGGCCAGGGAGTGCAAATAGCGCCGATCCTTCGCCGGCTGGAGGAGCGCTACCAGGAAAAGGGAAGAGACGATGTGCTGGCTTACCGGCTGGCACAGGTTCTTCACGACTACAAGATCCCGGAAAAGGATGAGTCCGCTGAGAGAGCCTCGTTCACCGCGGAGGAGGGTTCGGCCGGTTGGGAATTTCCCGAGGAGGAGAGCCTCTTTCGCCTGGAGGGACTCGATTACGGCGAGGAGAGCCTGGAGCGCCAGGCAGAAGAGGAGGCCGCTGATCACCTGGAGATGAGCCTGGACAGCCGGCTGCATGCGCTCATGCAGCGGCTGTTCGCCGCCAGTGGATCCACAGTCGGACGGCTCGGGAAATGGGCGATCACTCTTGTGATCGTTATTCTGCTTGCTTCAGCAGGCTGGTACGCCTGGCCGCTGGTGGAGCGCGTAAAAGTGGCAGTGGGAGGCAGACAGGAACCCGGCAAGCCGATACAAGAAAAAAGAGCGTCCACAGAGGCCGGTTTCACAATCCAGGTGGGGGCTTTCAGCGACAGCACCAGGGCAGCGGATTTTGTCGGTCGCCTGAAAGGCCAGGGTGTGGAAAGCTATCTGATTCCGCCAGAAGAAAGCGCCAGGAGGATTTTCAGGGTGAGAGTCGGCGCTTTCGCCTCGGATTCTGCAGCCACCCGCGAAGCGCGTTCCTTAGAAAGCGAGCGCCTGATCGAAGAGTGGAGAGTGGTGCCGTACAGCGAATCCCGTTAAAGGGAAAATTTTAGAGCTAAATAACCTAAGGTCTGCGTATTTTTTATTATCTTACCTCAATTGTTACTTCCCACTTCACCAAAAATTCTGTAGAAAAGGATTTACCTACAACCACCGGTACCCCTGCACATCCAGGTTGGTCAGGCCCGCCTCCTTTGCCCAGGCAACGGTCTGCCTGTACTCCTCGCGCGTTATCCTGCGGTTGATCTGCGGATAGTCGCTTGCCTTATACATCGGCCTGTACTGGGACATCAGGTTGACATATGTGTCCTTGGGCAGGTTCTCCGCTATCCACTCTATTACTTCCCTGGTTCCGCTCACCCGGTTGGGCATCACCAGGTGGCGGATCATCAGCCCGCGGTACATCAGGCCGTCGGAGGCAGGCTTTGCCACACCCACCTGCCTGTGCATCTCCAGCAGAGCCGCCTTTGTAATTTCAGGATAGGCGTCCGCGTCAGAGGAATATTTGGCGGCCATTTCACCTGAGGAATACTTGAAATCGGGCAGGTAGATATCCACTATGCCGTCGAGCTTTTGCAGTATCTCGAAGCGCTCCCAGCCGCAGGTGTTGTACACCAGAGGCAGCCGGAGGCCTCTGCCTGCGGCCACATCCACTGCAAGCAGGATATGGGCGGAATAGTGGGTGGGAGTTACGAAATTGATATTATGGCAGCCGATTTTCTGCAGGTGCAGCATCATCTCAGCCATATCCTCGATAGCCCTCGCCTTGCCTTCACCTCCCTGGCTGATCTGCCAGTTTATGCAGAATACGCATCTGAGACTGCAGTTGGTCAGAAAGATGGTTCCCGAGCCTCCCCTGCCTACCAGAGGTCTTTCCTCTCCGAAATGAGGGTGAAAGGCTGAGATCTCAAGCTGTGAGGAGCTATGGCAGAACCCCTCTTCTCCCTCCAGCCGGGCCGCGCCGCACTGCCTGGGGCAGAGCTCGCAGGTCTCCATCACGTTCCAGAGCTCTTCACCTCTTTTTTTCAACTCGCCCGTTCTGTGAAGGCTCAAATAGGCGGGTTCGAAATCCGGATCTACCCTGGCTCCCTTTTCAGCTGTCATCCGCTCTGTCTCCTGGCTGTTGCGGATATAAGCCGTGGAGCCGGGCTTTTTCCTGTTTCTGCATCCAGAGCCCAGGAAAATAAAGGCAGAACTGAATCCGGCAATCAGGGAGTTAAGGCAGGATTTAAAGAAATGTCTTCGTGATTGGCCCTTCATTTGGAATATCCTCTTGCTGGCAGGGACGGCGCACAGGATGTGTCCATGCGGATTATTCCTCTGGCTTGATTCTGCCCGGCCGCTGATAGATAAGGAAAATCCCGCCGGCAACGATCAGCACCATACCCCACCAGAAATCAAGATGAAGTTCCGCACCCACCACATCCGGCTGGTTTGCCATGTGGTAAATACCGCTGATCGCTATGGTGAGCCCGTAAATGAAAAGGATAATCCCACAGAGAAACCAGATGGTTATTTTCGAAGTTCTATCGCTCATAAGATAATGCCCCCCTCTTCTACCAGAAAATGATATTCAGCACCACGAATATCGTGAAACTCAGCCAGGCCCAGTAAGCGGGCTTCCTGTACCACACCGACGGCCCTTCGTGCGGGACCTCGTTCACCCCGTAAACCAGACCTGTGAGTTCCTCCACCGGCTTTGGCGCAGTGAACAGCGAGATCAGGATCGTGGCGACAAAGTTCACGCTGAAAGCCCAGGCAGCCTGCCACATGTTGACTGCCATGGTGCTTGGTTGCTCGCTGAATGCAACGATACTCGGGTCGAGAATTTCGAATCTCACGCCTAAAAAGATTCCAATTGAGGTGCACATTCCCAACAGCAGCCCCCAGAAACCTGCTTTCGGGGTGCACCTTTTCCAGAACATCCCCAGCAGCACGGTGGCGAAGAGCGGGGCGATAAAGAAACTGAACAGCGCCTGCATGTAGTCCATGATACTGGAGAAGCGCTTGACAATATAGGTCGTGCCAATCGAGACTCCCACCCCGAACACAGTCGAGATCCGGCCGAGTTTAAGGTAATGCGAATCGCTGGCGTGCTTGCGGATATAGGAGCGGTAGATATCATAGGTCCAGACTGTGGCAAACGCGCTCACATTACCCGCCATGCCGCTCATGAAACCGGCGATCAGGGCGATCACTCCCAGGCCGAGCATCCCGGGTGCGAAATAGCGTTTCATCAACAGCGGGAGCACAGCGTTGTAGCTCTGGGTTGCGCTGATATCCGGGCTTTCCGGCTGGAGTCCGGGAATGAGCGCGAAACCGATCAGCCCGGGGAGGATCACGATAAACGGGATCGCCATCTTGAAAAACGAGCCGATTATCGGGGCTGTTTTCGCAGCGCGGATATCCTTTGCGGTGAGCAATCTCTGCACCACGAGGTAATCGGTGGTCCAGTAGCCCATGCTGAGCACGAAACACAGGCCGAAAACGATCCCTAGCCAGTGCATGCCCATCGGGTTGAGTTCCGGCGAGGCCATGGTGGACCAGATATGCATCCGGTCCAGCATCGATGCTCCGGCGGTGGTTATTTCGGCTGCGCGCATGTTGACTAACTCGACCAGCTTGTGCCAGCCTCCCACCTCGATCAGGCCGAGAATCGGGATCAGCAGGCAGCCGGCCCAGATCAGGAAGAACTGGATTATCTCGTTGAAAATCGCCGATGTCAGGCCGGCCATTGTAACGTAGGCAGCCACAGTGGCTGCGGTGATCAGAATACTGGTGTCGAAATCCCATCCGAAAAAGTTCTCCAGCACCAGGCCCATTGCGTACATGCTGATCCCGCTCGCCAGCAGGGTCATCACCACGAATGTTACCGCAGCCAGCCCCCGCGCGCTCTCGCCGAATCGCATATAAAGGTAGCCCGGCACCGAATGAGTCTTGCTCACATGGTAAAACGGCATCATGAATATGCCCAGGAAGAGGATTGCCGGAATCGCCCCGATCCAGTACCAGTGCACAGCGAGCATTCCGTACTGGTAGGCGGCGGACGACCAGCCCATCAGTTCCAGGGCACCCATGTTAGCGGCGATGAAAGAGAGACCTGCGATCCAGGCAGTCTGATTGCGGCCGGCAAGGAAAAAATCCTTTCCGCTTTTCGTGTAACTCTTGAGATAGTAGCCCACCCCCAGCACGAAAACAAAATAGAACACGATGATAAACAGGTCTACTGTATGGAGTTGGAACATCGGCGCTTGAACCCTCCTTTTGATCTCAGGGGCTGAAAATTTCTGCTTCGACTGGATTGTTCAATCGGCAGACCTTGTTTTCCTCTCCTCGTTCAAGTTTTCAGCCTGTTCCAGAGGCGCTAAATGTAGAACGGACTTTTGGGTTTTTCTCAAAATTGTTCCCAGTGGAGAACGTCATCGAGCTTTCTTTTAGCCTTTTGCGGCGGTTGACCGGCTGCCGGATAGCCCAGGGCTATCAGGCTGATCAGTTTATAGCCCCTGGGCGCGCCGACCAGCTTGACTATCTTCGCCGCGTATGCCTTTTTGTCGCCTGCCACCCAGCAGCTTCCAAGGCCCAGGGCACAGGCTGCCACCAGCATGTTCTGGGTGGCCGCAGAGCCGTCCTCGAGATAGTATTTCGTGTCGCGGCAGAGCACCACGATACACACCGGAGCCTCGGAGATAAACTTGCCGTATTCGCATATCTCGGCCAGCGTTTTTCGCATCTTCGCATCGCTCACCACCACGAACTCCCACGGTTCGACTCCGCGTCCCGTGGCGGCCAGCCTGCCTGTGTCGACAACCTTTTCCACAGTTTCCCGATCCAATGCGGTGGTCTCGTACTTGCGAATGCTTTTTCGTTCCCTCATGGCCTGAAGTACATCCATAACTGCCTCCTTTAACGGTATTATGCAGGGCAAGACAATGTTGGCGGATTTAAACAGGTGAAATATCAATTGGCCTTGATAAAAACATGCTACAAATTGGTTCGATTTAACCGGATGCGCAAGAGTAACCGACTAAGTGATGGTGCGGGTTCCAATCTTTACCCTTTGATCAAAGCTAAGGCCGGTTTGTTATAGTGAATTTTTCCGGCAGTTGATCGGGTTTGGAAAAAATGGAAACAATCAGGTATTTTCTACAGTTAAAACGGTGCATGAAAGCTCTTATTATATGAGCTTTGATTTTGCTTTAGAAATGTATTGTCAGATAAAAACTTTTTGGTTCTTTTTGTAACCAAAAAGAACAAGAATTTTTTGGGATTAATTTTGGGGTTAATATTAATAAAAACAAAAAAGGGCGGCTGATTGTCAGCCGCCCTTTTTTTTGTATTCTAAAATGAATTTTTTTTAGATCACGGCGCGGGTGCGGTGGAAACCAGGTTGAAAGTGACGCTCGTGGGCACACCGCTGATAGTGGCCGTGGCTGTGACCGTGATATTGCCTGCGGCATTCGGTGTCACCGTGCATTCCGCAGCCCCTTCGCTGTCGGTCATCACTATGATCGGCGAAAGCGAGGCAGAGCCGCCGGTAAGCTGGAAGTTGACCAGCACGTCCGGCACAACGTTCCGGTACTGGTCGAAAATCAGCACCTTGACAGCCTTGCTGAATGCTGTGCCCACTTCGCTGGACTGGCCTTCACCGTCGGCCAGCAGCATCTCAACCGGCGCATCAGGCCCAATGGTGATCGTAAAACTCACCGGGGAGCCGTCGAGTGTACCGTTACTTGCCGCTATTATCATATCACCGACTTTAGTGGCCAACTGGTCTACAAACACACTTGTAAAACCATTAATATCAGTTATCTGGCTGGGCTGGCTTATCGAGCCTCCACCCGGTGTATCCGCTATTCCGTAGCTTATTCCAATACCTTTTCGTGCATTACCGAACTGGTCTGTTACAAATACTCCAAGGCCCGTATAAGATGTTCCGGCAATGCCGCTGAGTTGAGTTCCGCCTGCCGCTTCAATCGAGGTGGCGGCCTGGGGAACCCCTGTAGCGTAAGCAACAACAGTGTCCTGGCTGCCGTCGGCAAAAACCGCAACCGCTATCAACGTGTTGTTGTTGCGCAGAAAATCCAGACTGTCAGGCCCACCTGTTTCGCTTCCGAGAGTCCAGCGCACAGCAGCAAGGCCGTCTTCGTCGGTCAGGGCCTCCAGCCTCCCTGTACCGGCCGGTTCCTCGCCAGGAATATCATTCAGTGAGCCATCGCCGCTCGGGCTGTAAGTTGTTACCAGCACAGGGAAGTTGGAAATCGGCGCGCCAAGGGGATCGCCGTCAACACCCTCACGGGTTGTGTCCACAACTCTAAACACGACAGGCAATGAAAGAAGTGCATCAACCACATATTCACCGTCATATCCCTGATTGTTACCGGACATGAGTACCAGCCTGTTGGCAGTATCAGGCAGCGGCATGGCCTGGGCGCTGAAACTCACGCTGACCACAGTGCCGTCCGGGCGGCGCACCTCAGCCACGACTGTATTGTCCAGATCAGGCCCGGGGCCGAGCTGCAAGGTTGCCACAGCCAGGCCGTCTTGATCACTGGTCAGGGTAAGTGTGCCCTCAGCAGCAGGATCTGAACCTTCGGATCCTATACGGCCGAAACCCTGTTTGACTGTGAAAGTAACCTGGGCTCCAGCTATGAGTTCACCATTTTTATCCAGGACAGCCGCCACAAGCGGCAGAGGCATAATAGTATTTACCTCGCCGGTCTGGTTGTTTCCGGAGACGATGTAAATCGAGTCAGCTTCCGGAACCTCCTCGGTGGTGGTGTCTGGCGGTGTCGTGCCCCCGTTTCCGTCTCCATTCGTGGTGGTGTCGGGGGGGGTCTCGCCGGAAGATAAAGCGAGTGCGTTGAACACCACCGGCGATCCCTTTAAGGGAGAGCCGGTGACACCTTCTGAGGTTGAAGAAACGGTATTGATACTATCCGTGCCGAGAACCAGGTAGCCGGAGGTCATGCCGCTGGAGTTGGTGACCACCTCCTGGGTTTTCTCGCCAGTGCCTGCCATCGTGCCGTCTCCGGAGGTCACCTCGAAACTCACTTTGTGTGAGGGAACCGGGTTGTTGTCACTGTCGAGCACCTGGACTGTGAAAGGCTGGATAAGCCGGTTGTTCTGCGTTCCGCTCTGGCCGTCGCCGGAGATATACCTGATCTTGTCCGGGCGCGCCAGGGTTCCGGTGGGAATGCCTTCATCTTCTTCGCACGTGCCTGCGAAAAGGGCCATGACAAACAATGCCGCAGCCCCGATAGTTTTCTTTGCAAGCCGGTTCATGGAGCACCTCCCGGAACTTCCGGCGTGCCGGATTCTGACTCCTCAGCGCCCATGCCGGGACGCACGATATTGACGGTGATTATAATCACCAGCTCTTCTTCCTCGGATACATCCTTGTTGTAGCTGAAAAGCCGGCCCAGGATCGGCACTTGGCTCAATCCCGGGACTCCGGTTTTAACCTTGGTTTCTGAGGTGACAGTCAGCCCGGCGATCACACCCGTGGCGCCATTATCGAGCATCAGCCTGGTGTTCGCCTCCTGAGTCTTGAAATATACCCCATCCGGCCCGCTCTCGGCAGTGGAGTTCTCAGCCAGGATCTGGACGAGGACTTTGTCGTTTTCGGTGATCTGGGGCAGAACCTCAAGCTTCACACCTGTTTCCACCATCTGGGTGGTGGCCCGCGGGCCCATCGCCTCAAGGCCAACCGAGCCGTAGTCCACTACCCGCAGTGGAGTGCGCTCGCCCACCAGTACCCTGGCCTGCAGGTTGTTCAGAGTGGTGATAACCGGCTTGGCGATCGTGCGCGCCTTGTTCATGCTCTCCAGAGCGTTGAGCACAGCAGAGAAATTAACCCCTTTGCGGATTGTCCCGACTGAGACAGTTGCATGTGGGTCGGCCACCCTGGCCCCACCCTCGATACCGACATCGAAACGGGTATCGGTGAGCGGGTTAGTCAGATTGCCGGTTCTCCAGTCTATCCCCAGCTCGCGAAGGGAGCGCTTATTGATAAAAGTCAACTGCACGGAGATCTCGACCTGGCGGGTTTCGCTGTCCAGTTCGGCAAGTATCTCGCTGATCTTTTCGATTCGGTCCGGGATGTCGATCACCAGCAGGGAGTTGGAGCCCGGATCGGGCTGCAGCTTGCCCCGTTCAGAGAGAAGGGCGCTCACTGTAGTGGCGATTTCATCGCTTTTCTGGAAGTTCAGCCGGAAGAGCCGCGAGACCAGATCCTCCATTTTCTCTGTGGCCCGGATGTTCTCGATAGTGTCCACAGTGAGAATGCCGTTTTCCTCTCGCACAGCCAGACCGTTGGTCTCAAGCAGAGAGTAGAGGGCCTTGTCCCATGGCTGGTCGGTAATGCGGGCGGTGACCCTGCCGGAGATGTTCTTGCTGGCGATGACACTTACTCCGCTGAATTCGCTGAAAGCAAGCAGCACGGTCTTGATATCGGCATCGTGGAAATCCACGCTGATCCGGCGCGCCGCCACACGCAGTGGCTGGTTTTCAGCCGGTGCCTGAGATGCTGCTGCAAGAACCAGGATTGATGTAAGAACAATAAGCCTAACGGCCTTGAGGGGGAGGCCCGCCGGACTCATCATACTCCTCTTGGGTCTCCACCTGCCGGCTGACGCCTCCGGCAGCTTCAGGAGATTTAACATCATTTTCCTCCGCGAGTGGTTTTAGTTCTATAACGATATCTCTAACCTGGCCGAACTCCCGCATCCTGAAGGTTAAACTGGTCTTCTGGATCGAGATCACCACCGCGATACCCAGCATGTCACCCTCATGTAGAATGAAACTGTCGCCTGTGGGCGTGCTCATGATCGCGATTCTCGGGCCATGGGGTGTATAGAGCACCCCGGTCAACAGGAGTTCGCTGATAATGGGGCCGAACACCTCGCTCGGAACGGCTTTTCCCATCGGGAAATCAAATGGATCCTCCCGGCTGGTGCGGGGATAATTGAACTTTTTGCGACGTGACATATAGTCCTGGGCCGAAAGTTCTTTTTCCAGGAGTAGGGCGCTATTGGCTTTGGCCAGAGTGGTGTCGGCTTTGGAGACAGCGGACACGCTATCGGCAGCTTGGCCTGCCGCGGCTTTCTTTTCAGTATCTCGGGCCGTGGCTGCAAAGCTTACGGCAAACAGCAGTGTAATTGTTATATATGCAGCTTTCCGTACCATTTTTTCTAACCCCCTTGCGCGGAAGCCTGTTTCTGCGCCGGAATCATCAGATATGTGGTAAGGGTCAGTTCCGCGGTCAGGGTTTCTTTCGAGCCGGCGCCCTCACGTGTGTCGCGAACCAGGCTCATGCCTATTGGCTTGATAATCTGGCCCAGTCCAGCCACCTCTGCCAGGAATCGCGCGGTCTGGTGGAATCCGCCGCGCAGTGTAACCTTGTACGGCTGTTCCTGGTAGACCTCGTGCTGGATCGGCGTCTGAGGTTCGAATAGGGCGAAATCGACACCAGCCTGATTGCCGAGGCGGACGACCACCTCGAGGAGTTCAGGAAGGTTTTCCTTTGATGGAAGCAGTTCTTCCACCATGGCCAGTTCGCCCTGCCGTTTGGTCAGCTCCTGTTGAAGAAGGACCGTATCAGCAGCCTGCGCCACAGCGCGGGCGGTTGCCACACTCTGCTCGACCTTTTTCAGCTCGGAGTCGACCTTTTCTATCTTCTCCACTTTCGGACCGTAGATATAAGCGAAGTAGCCGTAACAGGCGCCGAGCACGAAAATTATGATCAGCGCTGCTTTCTGAAATTTGGGATCGCTGGTGTTCAGAGCCATTTTAAATCTTTTCCTCTATCGAGCTGATAATACGGATTCAAATGTTTAATTCAGCATTGTCCGGTTTAGTTTCATCTCCAGAGAATCATTCTTCTACCGGCGCGCCGAAATCCTCAAGGAACACGTCCCAGATTTTGTAGGTTTCGCCGGCCTGGAAAGAGAACCCGGGTCCCAGGTCGAAGAATTCGTTTTCGTTGCTCACCATCAGGATCCGCATGCTCTCCTCCACATACTGGGGCTGTATGTCCATCACTCCTACGCCGCCGGGGTAGCTCAGGGTGAAACGCGCCTCCCAGCGGCCGTTATTGTCGGTGGTTACAATCACGTCAGGAATCTCCGCTGGTGTGCTGCTTTCCTCGGACTTCTCGATAATCACTCGTACGTCTGGTGCCCCAGTGCGCTGTGTGCGGGAGACAAAAACGTATCCTTCCACTGTTACCAGATTGCCCGCGTGGACATTGTGTGCGGTATCGCAGGAGGAGAAAGCCAGGAGACCTAAGCCTGCGAGTGTTATGATAAAAATCTTCCAGATGCTTTGGTGAGCCATTTTAACCTCGTCGCAAGTTTGGATTGCCGGTGCGCACCGTGGGCACATATTCACGGTGTTCTGGCGGCGACCGCCGTTGTATCAGAGACCTCCTCGTTGAGCGTACAGTCCGCCTCCAGCACGAAATATTTCGTCTGGTAGCTGCCGTGGACACGCTCGGCCGAACTGATCAGCCTGATATCTTTGAGCATGGAGCTATTTTCGAGTTTTCCTATCAGTTCGCTAAGCAGCAGGTTCGACATGGTGTTGCCCTCCACCCGCAGTGTGAGCTGGGGGAAAGGGGTAATTTCCGTTATCGACTCCAGCCATGTATAGCGGGGCAGGGCCGAGCTGATTTCATCCAATATCCTCGGCCAGAGGAAGCGGTTTTTATCAACATCGAGGATTACCTCCATTCTTTCCCGCACCTGCCTGGTCTGGAGTTTCAAGTTATCGATACGAAGGATTACCTGGTTAAGACGGTTGAGTTCGATCTGCAGGGTATCGCGCCGCTCTTTCAAGTTTTTTTCTTTGTACCCGAGCCAGAAAAACGAACCGCCGATCAGCACCACAGCGATTATCAGAGCTGCCACCGGGAATACCACTAAAGGATC
Organism: uncultured Gemmatimonadales bacterium; assembly: GCA_964548275.1. Taxonomy (GTDB): domain Bacteria; phylum Gemmatimonadota; class Glassbacteria; order GWA2-58-10; family GWA2-58-10; genus JAUVUV01. The sequence goes on along the minus strand of CAZJQI010000026.1, from coordinate 35,089 downwards.
AAACTTGAGCTTCGGCAGAGCCGGCACTGCGGCCTTTCTCTTGGCCGGAGCTACTTTTTTGAGTTTTTTCCGCTTTTCAGGCGGAAGGAGATTAATTTTTATCATCGTTCGGTTTCAAAAATTGATTTTATTTAACAGGCACGCCTTTATTATTACGTTACGGCAGGCGCAGGCCCAGGCCGATTGCGAGCATTAACGTAGGCGCAACCTTCTCGACCGGCTCACCCTGGAAAAGTTCGGCTTTGTATGAGATCATCGACAGCGGATTGGCAATTTCCGTGGGTATGCCAACTTTCTCCTCGAAAATACTGTCAAGGTCAGGGATATTGGCGCATCCGCCGCTGAGGTAAATTCTCTCGATACTTCCGCTTTCATCGGTGCTTTCCAGAAAGGCAGCCGCGCGGTTAACCCCGATACCCACATCATCCAGCAAAACGCCGAGGAAAGGCGTGATATCAGGGGGAGCCTTTTCGCTCTCGCCCTCACCCTCACCGCTCTCCTCACTTTCCACGGCCTCGGTATCACCGTAAAGGGTGATGTAGGCCTCATCCTCCGAAATTCCGAGCTGTCCCTGGATCGTTTCCACCAGCTTTTTGCCGCCCACAGGCAGGTTGCGGGTCAGGATCGGCAGGCTGTTTTTCACCAGACCCAGGTGTGTGCTTTCGTTGCCGAAATGCACAATACAGTGGCAACCCTGGGCCATGGACTCGTAGTTGGCTTCAAGAGCGTTTATCAGCGCGAAAGTGTTCACGTCCATCAACACCACATCGCAGCCCGCCTCCTCGAAAAGCGCTAATTTTTCATTGATCAGATCGCGCTTGGCTGCCACCAGGAGCACGTTCATCCGCGGATCGTCTCCCTCCGGGTCGAGTACCTGGTAGTCGAGACTGATCTCGGCCAAGGGGAACGGCACGTTCTGTTCGGCTTCCCAACTGATGGCCTTTTCGAGCTCATCATCGCTCATCCGGTCGGTCTGGATTGTTTTGATAATCACATCTGCACCGTTGAGTGCCACGTTGACCTGGCGGTTGACTATCTGGCAGGTGTCGAAAAGCACGCCAATCGACTCGAGCACTGACTCGCGCTCCACCACATGCCCGTCCTGGACAGCATCCGGCACCAGTTCGGTTATCCCATAATTGACCAGTGTCGGGGATTTGCCCGAATGGTTCATCTCGACTATTTTTATCGAGTGGCTTCCCAGGTCCAGACCTACCACAGTAGATACCGCGCGTCTGCCAAAAATCATCGCTACTCCTGAAAAGATAATGAGTTGTGCCTATTTGTAAGGATAGTATACCATAGGCTATTTTTTTTGTCAAGCTGAGATAGTGTAAACAGTGAAAATCCAGCCTGTTTTAAAGGCCCATACCTGATTAATCGGAATTTTTTATGAAAAATGAAAAAAATATTTAACTGCAAAAAAAGTACCAAAATATGGCGGGGATATCAACGGGAAGATGATTTCAATCCGAAATATAATCTATCTTTAAATATTATACAATATATCCGATATAAATATCAACAAGGCGATTTGCCGGGAATATTTCAGTTTAATAATCGGCTTCTCAGGCTCTCTGCTTTACACAGAATTTGTTATGAGAGCAAAAAAAGGCGGAATGTTAGTTCCGCCTTTTATCAAGTTAATATATTTTCCAGCTTTCTGCTCAGGAGAGGAAAGACTCCAGGGCCTTGTTACGGTTGGCCTGCTTGAGCTGATTGATCGCTTTTTCCTTGATCTGGCGTATCCGCTCTCTGGTCACTCCGAAAATCTCGCCGATTTCCTCGAGAGTCATCGGCTCGATATTGTCAAGCCCGTAGTAGAACCGCAGAATCCGGGCCTCCCGGCCTTTGATAGTGCTCAGCATGCCCTCGATCGCATCGTTGAGATCTTTCTTGAACACACCCTCTAGCGGTCCCGGAGTCTTGTCATCCGGGATCGAGTTCAACAGGATAATATCATCCTGGGGGTTGGAACTGGAATCCAGCGAGTACTGCGGCTGATACAGGGGCAGCACATCGTCCAGGTTCTCGGCTGAGGCCTCGATACCCTGCATGATCTCCTGGGTCGTGGGGTCGCGTCCGAGTTCCTGGGCCAGATTGTTGAGCATCTTTTCCATCTTGAACATCGCGCTGGCCTTGTTGAGCGGGATACGCACGATACGGCTCTGTTCGCTCAAGTATTGGATTATCGCCTGCTTGATCCACCAAACGGCATAGGTGATAAAGCGCACGCCCTTGGTCTCATCGAACTTATGTGCCGCGCGGATCAGGCCGATATTGCCCTCATTGATCAAATCCGAAAGGGACACACCCAGGTTCTGGTACTTTTTGGCGATACTCACCACGAACCTCAGGTTGCAAAGCACCATCTTTTCGATCGCCTTTTTATCACTTCTCTTGTAGGCCTTGATCAGTGATACTTCCTCCTCGGGAGTGAGAAGGGGGTAGTGGCTGATCTCCTTGAGGTAAAGGGAGATCGAATCCTCATCAAAGCGGGCGCTCTTTAAGTTCAACCTCTCTTTGAGTTTCTGCTTTTTATCCTTTTTGACCAAAAAATCACCCTCGCCCTGTTCAATTGTTACTCATCGGTAATACTAAATAAACCCCAACCGTCCAATGGTTCCCGGTATAAGCCGATCTCCTCAGCCGAACATGCCGAATTGCTTGAGTATGTCGTCTCCACGCACCAGGGATACCTCGCCGCTGCAGTTTGCGCACAGACGCGGGTCATCCGGGAAGAGCGAGAAGATGGTTTTGCACTGAATGCAGGCGAAAAACTGGTTATTCTTTTCCGGCTTGTATTTGGTGTTTTGCTCGATATTCTTGATCCTATGCGCAAGCTCTGCGATTATATCGAAATCGAGGGTTTCCAGAGCTGCCTTGTGCAGCCGGCCGCTTATCTCATCTTCCATTTCCCGGCGGCGTTTTTCCAGTTTCGTCTGGATGTCCTCCTGGTTCTTTATCTGCCTGGCAGCGCTTTCCTGTTCGCCTGATTCCGCCTCGGATTGGCTTGCCTCGCTTTCTGATTTGCCCGATTCGGCGTCTTCCACCACGGCCACCTTTTCTTCACTCAGCCCAGGCTCGGCGGTTTCGGCTGCAGGCCTACTACTTACATCGGCAGATTCATCCGGAACTTGCACCGAGTCGTCTGGAGAAGGCGCAGGAGGGCTTTCCACAGCGGCAGCCTCCGGCTTTTCGACCGAAGACTTGATTAATATCGGCTCACCACATTTCTTGCATTTTGCGCGCTTGGCACGGCCGGCAACCAGTTCATCCTTTATTTTGTAGCGCGCTCCGCAGTTCTGACAGGTGATAATCATCTGGAGCCTCTGTCAGTTGAAGATAACCAGTAGCAGAGATTTCGGTGTCAGAGACTTCCCTTTTCAGGGGCCAGGGACTCGAATCCCAGGCAAAGCATGATATTCAACTTGCGGGTTGTCTGTTTACAGCTTTTACGGCAGCGTTTGCAAGTTTCGTTTATTTTTTCATAACCCATCGAACTTCGTATGCTTTGGGCCTGGGTGCTGCTTTGAATTTCGGTTTCGCTCACTGCTTTCCGGCAGCGGGCGAGGATAAAATTGTCCTCAGGCTGTTTGCAGTCCTGGTCGCATTCCACACAAATTTCGCTTGGCCTGAAATCCGGGATTTTCTCACTCTGGCTCAACCCGGATCCGGTCTCGCTCCTTTCCTCCGGATGAGTTTCTTGCTCCGGCACCGAGGATTCTTTCCCGGGGATTTTCTTCTTTTCGGACTGAGAGGTGGATTCATCCCCGTAGAGACGGTTCAGTTTCTCCCAGAGATTCAACTGGTCTTTGGCCAGGGAATCATCCATCATATATTTTCACCGCCAAATGAAAAATGTCCTCAATCGTTGACAAATTGCAAGGTTATATAAATGTTCACCCTGCCAGGGAGTGCCGTTTCTTTCGAACTGCTTAGTAAAAGATAACGGCCGCTTTTGCCTAAGTGTTACATGCCACCAGCAGAATCCGGGCGAAGCCGAGTTTAGGGCTGTTCGCTCAACTGGAACCACAGCGGTTTAATCCCCGGAGCTTTCCTCTTCGGAGCTTTTCTCCCCGGATTCATCCCCGGTCAAAGCCTGCTTTATTTTGGAGAGATCGAAATCATCCACCTGCGAGGCGCGAATATTCTCCTGCTGGATTTTCTCGTAGATCTCCTGGCGGTGAACTGCAACCTCACGGGGCGCTCTGACTCCCAGTTTTACCTGTTTGCCCTGGATCTCGACAACCGTTACCTGGATTTCATCGCCGATGGCGACCGATTCGCCCTGTTTTCTGGTCAGGATCAGCATCCCTGCACTCTCCTTGATTAAGATGAAGGGCTTTCAATACAGTCCCACCAAGCGGTCTGTAAAGAAAAATGTTCAGGCAATGCTCTATTTTCGCAAAATAGTATAGTGTTAAGTGAAAGACAAGCCAAATTTTCACGTTGATATTCCATTTTTCTCCCCTGCTGCTTAGCCCGAACATGAATGAATCATTGTTTCGGGTAAAATGTTGCGGAATGGATCGACAGTTTGCTCAGAGAAGGTCCAGTTGCCTGTCTCTGGATCGGGGAGGCAGTGAGCTTTCAATCTCTTCCAGGGCGGATGAGGGAAGCTCGTTCACCAGGGGTGACCAGGTAGCCTGAACTAGCCGGCCGCGGACCTTTCTCCGGGCGGCACTGGTCAGGTAAACTCTCTGGGAGGCCCGGGTAAGGGCAACGTAGAAAAGCCTGCGCTCCTCCTCAGGATCAGTCTCCCGGTAAGTGAAAGGGATGATTCCCTCCTCGACACCGCAGATAAATATAACCTTGAATTCGAGACCCTTGGCAGCATGCATGGTCAGAATTGTGACCGCCTCGGACTGAATCCCGGACGAAGTTCGCCCCGCCCTTTCAATATCTCCCTCGGTCTGTATCACCAGGCGTGCGAGAAACTCTCCGAGATCGCTGAACTGTTCGGCAGTAGTAAGCAGAATAGCCAGAGGATCGGAGATTGCCGGCGGCTCGCCGACAAAGTCGGCGATGAGTGTTTTCAGAAGTTCGGCCGGTGGCAGAGAAGCCTGGCGGCGGAATTTGTCGAATTTAAGCAGGAATTCAGCCGCCGGCCCGCTTTCTGGTTTTAGCGGAACCTCATGGCTCAAGGAGCGCTTGAGTTGGCTCATCAGCGATCTGCCAGCATGGGAAGCTGTCTTGCGAAGTACCGAGAAATAAGAGTCGCCTGGATCTAGGCCGGCAAAACGCAGAGCGTCCAGGAAACGGAGGTCGTCTGCAGGATTAGCCAACAGCCTGAGATAAGATACAGCTTGACGGATCATCGGGTTCTGAAGGAAAGAATTGCTACCCCGCAGGCGATAAGGAATGCCCTCAGTGACAAATGCGGTTTCGAGATTTTCGCAGAGCGCTCCGGTGCGGGCAATTACAGCGCAGTCTGCAAAACTGAAAAGAGTGTCTAATTCCTCCCTGCCTCTGGGGCGGTATTCACCGTGAGCTTCAAGCATACCTATACCCCCGACCAGGCGGCCGATTTCCCGCACAATCGCTATTGACTCGGCTCTCTCTCCAGGACAGCGGATGGTTTTCAACGGAATCCCGCCAGGGTTGATAGCGCGAGGGGCAAGCACTCCCGCACTACCGCCGGTAAGAAGTGAAGCGGAAGCCTGGGCAATAATTTGCGAGCAACGGTAACCCAGCTCGAGATTGATTTGGCAAAGGTGAGGGAAGTCTTCTTTCAGGCGCTCGAAAACGCGGCCATCCGCTCCCCGGAAACCGTAGATCGACTGGTAAGGATCGCCGATTACGAACAGGCCCTCGGCCCGGTTGCCTGCCATAATTTTTAGCAGCTCGTATTGTACCGGGTTCAGATCTTGAAATTCATCAACCAGCAAATAAGGATATTTTCCCCGCAGATTTGACTGTTTATGCTGGCTGGAGCGCAGTTCGTAAAGGGCCTCGAGAATCAGGTCATCGTAATCGCAAACACCAAGTTTTTTGCAGAGGTCTCGGTATGCGCTATAGGCGCGCCTGACTGCCTCCGGGCCACAGTAATTTTCAGGGGTCTGGCCCAGAGCCTTTGCGCGGCCGATCGCCTCGGAGATTTCCCGAATCCGAAAATTTTCCTCGGCCTGGGTGAGAGCCTCCCGCAGAAGGCTCAAGCGGTCTGTTTCGTCGGCTATCAGAGGCGAAAATCCCCTGGTCAAAGTAAGGAAATCGAGGCAGAATCCGTGGAAAGTGGAGACAGTGACCTCTGTGCCCTCATCCGCCCCACCGGCGAGTAACATCCCGATCCGTCCTCTCATTTCGCGCGCGGCCCGGTTGGTAAAAGTCACTGCCAGTATCTTGCCCGGCGATACTCCACAGGAGCGCACCAGGTAGCCCGCCCTTGCGGCAAGGCACCGTGTTTTTCCCGTGCCGGGACCGGCGATTACAGCCAGAGGGCCGTTGTCGTGTGTGGCTGCCTCAAGCTGGCGTCGGTTTAATTCGATATCCAGGCCCGGCACACGAATGTGGGAGGGGGTCTCCGTGATTGTCTCCTGAGCGCTGCCTTGAACTCCGGAACCAGCAGCCTGAGCCGCTGATTCGGCCGGCTTTTTCCAGTATACAGGTAGACTTTCGGGTTCTTTTTTTGGGGTCTTTAGTTCCTCGAAGAAAAACATTTGCCCGGTGCTTGTTTCCCGCTCTCCCGGCTCGAAAATCCGCACAGTGCCGTATTCACCGTCATAGCCGGGCTCGATCCTGACCTTGCCGGTTCGGTTGCGGAGTACTGCCTCAGCGACCGTGGGACCGGCTACGCGGGCTATCGCCTCGATCGGAGCCTTCCGGAGGATAAAAAGTTCCGGACCGATTTCCCGCAGAAGCCTTTCTCTGCTGCGCAGGACAGCCCTAGTTGCCGAGCCGACCCCATGGCTTTCGGCCAGCACCTCGATCAGTGGAATCAGACGTTCGAAATGCCGCGCAACCTCTCCATCAGGGGTTGTCCCCGTCGGGCGATCGGCGAGTTCAACTACCCGGCTAAGCACACCCTCGGTGATTTTCCCCCCGCATACCGGACACCTCCCACCCAGACCAGCAGTCTGCTCCGGGGTGAGTCGCACCTTGCATGCACGATGACCGTCATAGTGGTATTTGCCTTCCTCAGGGTAGAATTCCACCGTCCCGAGAAACCTCGAGCTTTCCCCACCCTTGAGAGACTCGGTTAATCCTCTGTAGCTGAAATCACTGTCGATCAGGTTCGCCTCCCGGGCCAGTTTCTCTGGCGAATGAGCATCCGAGTTGGAAACTAGAATGTACCTGTCCAGGGCGGATACCCGCCAGTTCATCGGCGGGTCCGAGGACAGACCCGTTTCCACAGCATGAATCTCACCGGTCAGGTCGCCGTAGCAATCCTCGATCCGGTCGAAACCGCTTTTGGAGCCGAAAACACTGAAATGCGGGGTCCAGATATGCGCGGGAATAAAGCAAGCCTCAGGACATGCCTCGATCGTCATCTCGAGCAGGTCACGGCAGTCGAGCCCCAGGATCGGCCTTCCGTCTGAGCGGATATTGCCGATTTTCTCCAGGTCGGCGCACAGGCGGTCCACGCTCTCCATATCCGGCATCAGAATCAAGTTGTGCACCTTTCTCGCCCGGCCCATTTTCTTGTAGATCGAGCTTAATTCACCTGAAAGCACAAAGCGCACTGACAGGTTCCTGCTCTGGCCGGGAAGTTTTTCACGGAGAGCCTTCTCCAGCTCCGGTCGAAGGCGCCAGAATCCGGTGCCCTCATCGGGTTCGAGTTTTTCAAGCAACTCCTGGCGCCAACCGGGATGAGTGAAATCCCCGGTACCAACCAGATTGACCCCTTTGGTCGCGGCGGCCAGGAAAATATTTTCTGGATCGCTGGCCTTGCTGGTGGCTATCGAGTAGTGAGAGTGGATGTGGAGATCGGCAATGTATTGCATGGTTTTCTATCTCCGAGAGTGACCGAACGGGCCGGGGCACGGCAAAACTTCGTTTTGGTCGCCGTGATATAGATTTCTGGCGAGAACATTATTTTCGGCCTCCGGTGGGTTTAAATGCCAGCGGCAAGATACCAGCCTTTCACGGCGATGAAACGTTCCGTTTCCCGTGCCCCGGCCCGCCCCTGGGAAAATCTCCGCGCTCCTTTCTAAAATAATCCAACCGGGTACGCTGTCAAATCAATAATGATTTAATTTGACAAGACACTCATCCCAGCCCTAACTTGAATAATCTTCCAGGTTAATTCTTTTCTCCCAATCTCACCGGAAAAGGAGGATCAGCCAAAGTGAACGCAGAGCGCAGGGGATTGTTGAAAAAAATCGGTTTACTATTGAGCGCAGTAGGCCCCGGTCTTTTTCTCATCGGGTACAACATCGGCACCGGGAGCATCACCACGATGGCCGCAGCGGGAAGCCGCTACGGGATGGCACTGTTCTGGGCACTGGTACTTTCCTGTGTTTTTACCTTTGTGATGCTTGTCGCCTACGGCAGCTACACCACGGTAACCGGCGAAACCGCGATGAGTGCATTTAAAAAACATTTTTCATATAGGTTCCCTTTTCTAATTTGGCGGATACATTTCGGGAAAATGCTTGCGATCTATGCGATTATTGGCTTAATAATCGGTGAACTCACTGCTCTGGCCGGGATTACAGGAATAGTGACCGACCTGGTGAACGAGTGGACCCGTTTCGTGTTCGGGGGAGAGGGAGCCAGCAGGGTGGTTGTGGCTCTGATAATCATGATAGGCTGTTATATCCTTCTCTGGAACGGCAAATATACCAGGTTTGAAAAATTTCTGATCACTCTGGTGATCTTCATGGGAGCGAGCTTTCTGCTCAGCATGGTTCTCGTGATTCCCGAGCCGGGTGAGCTGGTCAAGGGCCTGGTGCCCAGGATTCCCGATGAACCGGACGCTTTCCTGATCGTGGCGGGCATAGCGGGAACCACCTGCTCGGCCATGGTTTTTATCATGCGCAGTATAGTCGTGGCGGAAAAGGGGTGGAAAAGTAAAGATTTGAAACAGGGGAAAATTGATGCGATAATCTCCAGCGGGATGATGCTTCTGCTGTCGGCTGCGGTGATGGCCTGTGCTGCGGGAATCCTTTTCCGGATGAACCATCCGGTTGTAGATACGGTGGATATGATAATAACTCTGGAACCGCTTGCAGGGAGATTTGCGATCAGCATTTTCTTGCTGGGGATTATCGGCGCGGGGATCAGCACCCTGTTCCCGATCGTGCTGGTGGCTCCCTGGCTGATCAGCGACTATCGCGGCACTGCGCGTGACATCAAAAGCCCTATGTTTCGCATTCTGGGCGCTCTGGGTCTGCTGGTCTGCCTGACCATTCCGATTTTCGGCGGTCGTCCGGTATGGATCATGATTGCTTCGCAGGCTTTCCAGGCCACACTTTTGCCTGTAATCACGATACCAATCATCGTGCTTTTGAACAGGAAAGAAATCATGGGTGAGCAAAAACCCGGATTTTGGCTTAATGCCGGTCTCTGGGCCACTTTGATCTTTGCCCTGATTACCTCTTACGCTGCAGTACTGGGCCTAGTCGACACTTTGAAGGGCTTACTGCACTGATCCCTGGGATGTCGTTAAGGACACTGCTTTTTACAGTTTACTTCTGAAGGAGGCCAGGAATGAATAAGTTTGCTAACAGGGTTATCCGGGCTATGCGTCTTGAGAGTAGTCTTTATGAAGAAGTCGAGGCGGATCGGACCGCTACTGGACAGGCGATGGCCGTGGTTATTCTCGCAAGCATCGCCGGTGGTATTGGAACCGGGGGGATTGTCGGTCTCCGAGGGGTGCTTTCCCTCACCCTGGCCGCCCTGGGCGGTTGGGTGGTCTGGGCTTTGATCACATACATTGTGGGCACGAAAATCCTGCCCACAGCCCAAACCAGGTCCAACCCCGGGGAACTCTTGCGCACGTTGGGATTCGCAAACTCACCAGGGCTGCTGAGCATATTCGGCCTGATCCCGGTTTTAGGCGGGCTGGTGAAATTGGTCGTCCCGATCTGGATACTTGTCGCCTGGGTGATAGCCGTGCGCCAGGCCCTGGACTATACCAGTACCGGTCGGGCAATCGCAGTCTGTCTGATCGGTTGGCTGCTGTATGTACTTATTATTGTGTTCGTTTCCGGCTTATTGGGAGGAATCAGCTAGCTGTTCGGTGTGGCCTAACACGGACAGGGGTTTCAAAATACGAAACTGAAATAAAAATGGGGCGATTAGCCGACCGCCCCGGTTTTTTCCATGATTATATTCGATTTCTCAATAGCGATTTCAACTAGTTCAGCATTTTGTTCAATTCTTTGGAGACTTTGAAAAAAGCCTTCTTTCGCGCCGGAACGTGAACTTCCCGGTTCGTTCTCGGATTACGTGCCTTGCGGGCTTTATGATTTTTGACTTTAAACGTGCCGAACCCGCGGATCTCGATATGTTTGCCTTCAGCGAGGGATCCTTTTACCTCGTCCAGAAAATTCTCGACAACAATCTTGATGTCCCTGATAGTGAAACCGGTTTTTTCTGCGATAAGTTCGACTATATCCGCTTTAGTCATCGGATCAGGCTCCTTTAGAAGGTAAATTTATGGGCAGCGAGATATATCTTCATTTCCAGGACGAATTGCAGATCAATGCCAGGCAGTATAACTGATTCCAGCGAGTTGATCCAGGGGTTGGATAATTTCGGGGCCCTAGTTTCTTTCCGGGGCAAAAGGCTGATTCCACCAGAAAAGAGACCGCTTCCCTATTTTTCGTTATTACATTTAAATCTATTTGTCAAGGAAAAAAAAGACGTTTGCATTCTTCTCGCGCAAGCTGACCGGAAAAACTCTCCTATTATCGTACTGACCAATTTTGGCTGCCGTTTCAGGTAACGTTTTTTGGGGTTCAGAAAATTAACCTGGGGATAATCGTGTTGCATTTATCAGCCCGGGAGCGGCTATAAAGTGATAAATAACAGTTGAGCAATAGATACAAATCAGAACAGGGGGCGGCCTATGGAACCACTCGGGATGTTGATCGATTTTACTGAGTGTATTGGTTGCGGCGAGTGCGTGAAAGCCTGTCAGAAACAGAATAATCTCCCCGGGGAGTATCTGGAGACAGATTTGTCTTTCCGCAACTACACCGTTGTTCTCGAAAAGGAAGGGATATATTACCGCAAGCTCTGTATGCATTGCCTGAATCCGGTCTGTGTTTCGGTTTGCCCCGTGGGCGCACTTACTAAAACTGAGGAAGGGCCTGTGCTTTATGATCCGGACAAATGCATGGGCTGCAGGTACTGCATGATAGCCTGCCCGTTCGGGGTGCCGCGCTACCAATGGGACAGGGCTGTACCGGTGATTGCCAAGTGTATTTTTTGCAGCGAACGGGTTGCCGCTGGCGGTGAGACAGCCTGCAGCTGGGTCTGTCCGATGGGGGCGACGCGAATGGGCGAGCGCAGACACCTTCTCGAAATCGCGCATGCACGTATCAGGAGGTATCCCGAGCGGTACGTGAATCATGTTTACGGTGAGTATGATGCCGGGGGTACCTCGGTGCTCATGCTTTCCAGCGTGCCTTTTGAAAAACTTGGATTTCCCACGCATCTCGGAAATGAACCCTTGCCTAACCTGACATGGAGTGTTCTAAGCAAAATCCCGAATATAATTCTCACCGGCGGAATACTGCTCGGCGGGCTTAGCTGGATTATCAACCGGCGGATTCAGTTGGAAAAGGGCACACTTGACCAGGAGGGGAACAGACAGGAGCCGAACACTGGAGGTGGAGATGATTAACTCATCCGGCGGTTTGATCCCGGGACGCTCCAGGCTCTGGATAGCCGTGTTCGCGGTGATTATCCTGCTGGGCCTTATTCTTACAGTGAAACGGTATATGGCAGGACTGGGTTCGGTCACCGCGCTGAACGATTACCAGCCATGGGGGCTCTGGATCGGTTTCGACGTGCTCTGCGGGGTAGCCCTGGCCGCGGGAGCATTCGTTCTCACAGGAATGGTGTACCTGCTGAATTTCGAGCGCTACAAGTCAGTCATCCGGCCAACCGTGTTGACCGCGTTTCTTGGGTATGTACTGGTCTGCGTGGGCCTGCTTTACGACCTTGGCAAGCCATGGAATATCTGGCACCCGATGATCATGTGGAACCCTCGCTCGGTGATGTTCGAGGTGGCCTGGTGTGTGATGCTCTATTCTACCGTGCTCGCCCTGGAGTTAAGCCCCGTTGTGCTGGAGAAACTCGGAAGCCGGAAGATGCTGCGCCTGATGCGTTCGATTACCATTCCACTGGTTATCGCCGGGATCCTGCTTTCCACCCTTCACCAGAGCTCCCTCGGCTCGCTGTTCCTGATTGTACCGGACAAGCTGCACCCTCTCTGGTACACCAGCCTCTTGCCCCTGCACTTTTTCCTTAGCGCAGTAAGTGTCGGTTTCGCCGTGGTGATCCTGGAAAGCTGTCTCAGCAGCCGCCTTTTTAACAGAAGCCTGGAAACTCATATTATCGCCGATCTGGGCCAGTTCATGGCGGTGGCCCTGATGCTGACCCTGATCGTGCGGATTCAGGACCTTTCGTTCAAGGTTGGTCTGGCCAACATATTCGACGGCAGTATCGAGAGCTGGGCTTTCCTGATCGAGACGGCCTGTTTTATCATACCGCTTGTGCTTGTTTTTCTTTACCGCAAACGGATGAAAAAGAGTGTTATAGTCATCTCCGCAGCTTTCACCATGCTCGCGGTGGTGATCAACCGTTTGAATGTGAGTATCATTGGCCTGGCCCGCCAGGGCGGTTTCAGCTATTTCCCCACCTGGGAGGAGTTCGCTATCACGATTTATCTGGTTGCGACAGGTTTTCTGGTATTTATTCTCTGTGTCAGATACCTGCCGATCTTCCCGGAATCGGAAGAGAGTGAGAAGTGTCCCGGGGGGACATTGCTGAAATGATATTGATATATGGGAATCTCGAAAGGGCCGTGTGCATGAATTGCGGTGCCTTTCTCATCAATAAACCGAAACGTCAATTACGGAGCGCAAATGTTTAGAAAACCGTTTGTTCTGTTTGCTGTGTTGGTATTGGCTGTCAACATAGTTCTGATAAAAGCAAATATGCGCCTGGGCTATGATATCGAGGCCAAAATCAAGCAACCGCCCCAGATCCACGTATTCCAGACCAAGTACAACGAGGGAACGCAAATCGTTTTTAACCACAGGGTGCACGCGGAGGACTACGGCCTGGAATGTATCGAGTGCCACCACGTGGAAAGCTGCCAGCATTGCCATAAAAAGGAGATAATCAACGTGGAAGTGGAGGAATCCAAAGTGGCGCTGCACAAAAACTGCCTGAACTGTCACATGGGAATGGATGTAGGGCCCCAGGAATGCAACGAGTGCCACAAGCGGTAATCTTAATGATAGCTGGGTAAAATTTCAGGGGGCCGGGGACACCCGGACCCTCTTTTCATTGTAATGTATGAAGAGCCAGGCACGAATGCCCCCGAGCTTTTCGCCAATAAATCTTAATTAACACGTTTTATTTTCGCCGCCATATCCGTTGTCACATCTGGCGAGGGGAAGATCAGGGTGTAGCTTTCGGTTTCCGCCCTTTCAGTTCCGACAGTCTCCCCTGTCGAGGGGTCAAACCAGCTTATCTCGAACTCGCCGGGGCCGGTCATGACATAGATCCCGCCGCTGGTGGAACTGTCGTGGCCGGAGTAGTGGTTAAGATACAGGACAGTTATCTCGCCGTTGGAGAGCGCGTACTTGTTTAACTGGTTTCTTCCCGGATAGCCGACCATTACCGGTCTCATATCAATGGGAAGCTCGCGGACGAAATTAAGAAAATGGCGGAAAGAAGCTCTGGCCTCCGGCCCGAGATAGGCGTTGGCGTTGCCTCCCCTGCCTTCCGGCGCCTCCGGCAAAAGAATACCACCCATACTCCAGAAAAGCATCGAGGATTCGTTCATGAACGCAGTCCACACCGCTATCCGCCACTTGACCGGGTCGCGGTTGGAAAGGGTTCCCTTGTTGCCGAACTCGGTGTACATCACCGGCTTGCCGAAACTTTTCAGCCGGGCGTACTGCTTGGACAGGTGTTGCTCCACTTCCCAGGCAGGTATCGACATGTATCCGTGCGCGGTGACTATATCGTTCCAGGCCGCGAGCGGACGCTCGTAGTTTGTGGTAACAAGGTGGCCGTAAGGGTCGAGGCTTTTCACAAAGGCTGCGATCTCGGCCAGCCAATCGTCCGGGGTGTAAACATCCTCGTTGAACAGCTCCCAGATATCAGTATAGGCGGCATAGCGCGCCACAAGGTAGCGAATGTAATGCCGGACCGGCTCCACAGCTTCTGTGTTCTGGATGTTTTTCCAGCTCTTCACGTCCTTGTTCGTGCCGAAAATAGTCGAATCCGTGTGCCAGAGGCTCATGTCCTGGAACGGGATCAGTATCGTGGCGAAACCATATTTGCCGAGCAGGGTGAATGTATCATCCAGAAGGCGGCAGGCGTCCAGGTTATAGCGGTAAAGGCCCAGCGCGTCGGTCATGATCTCACGCGCGCAGCCAGCCCTGGTGCCGGTCCCGAGCTGGATGCGGAACAGGTTGGCCGCACCGTGGAAAGCCTGAAGGTAGGTGTCCATGTCCAGGGTGCGCCACTCGCCCTCGCCCCGCAATGGGCCGTCCAGGCCGGCCCTGGCGTGGCCGCAGGGCTGGATCCCCACAGAATAGAACGGGGTGCCGTCCTCGTATTGCAAGCGGTAATGGTTGGCCGGACTGTGCTCGAGGAACCCGTGGCCCTCATCACCTACGCAGTTAAACCATTCGCTTGCCTCTGCAATCTTTTTGCCATTGCGTTTCAGCTTGAGCTCTGCTTTCCAGGTTCCGTGCGCCCGTGGTACGAAACGGAACTTCCAGAGGCTGCCGCCGTCATAGAAACCCTCCACGCGGATCATTTCCCGCCCCTCCGGTGCTGTAAATACGGCTTCCGCCTCCACCTCTGTAAAAGGATTTTCCAGCGGCGCATCGTAAGAAAGCTCGAACTGGGCCACACCCCAGCGAGGGACAGTCCTCGGAGCCGAAACCTCAGCCTTGCAGGAGAGCAGCACAGGCAATACCAGAGAGCAAATAAGTAAAAGAATCGGATTGAAGCGGACGGGTTTGAAAGATTTTTGTCTGAACATTCTGCGCCCCCTCGACTTTCCTGGACAGGGTTGATCGGATGGATTTTCAAGGGACAATCGGTATGGGGTGAAAAGATATGTGCAATTGCCCCGAAATTGTCGCACACCTGGCCTCACGCCCCTTTGCCGTCAAAACGCACCTCGCGGGTGTCTTTCTCCCTGCCTGTGGGCACGGTGAGTGGCTTGTAAAGCTCCGGCCTGCGCGTGGCGATCCAGCGCTCGCCTGTGCTCTCACCCCGCAGGCCGGGGTCCAGGTCCGCTGCCACCATGTCGTCATCCGCTTTCCAGGTCTCGGCCAGGATCCGGCCGTATGTGTCGATTACCATCGCGTTGCCGGTGCGGATTTCGTCGTCGTCCACTCCAACACCATTGGAGAAAACGTAGAACACGCCGTTGTCGTGCGCCCGGCTGGGCAGCCAGCGCAAGAGCCACCCCCGGCCCTTGTCCCCCCTGAACTCTGCCTCTATCGCCTCCGGGTCCTCATGCCGCTTGTCCCACAGCGCGCGGTCGATAATTCCCATGATGTTCTTATCTGCAGAGCGGCAGCCCCCGGTCTGGTGGGGCGCCAGGATCACGTCCGCGCCCATCAGGGCCGTGATACGCACGTTCTCCACGATATTGTTGTCGTAGCAAACCAGCACGCCCACGCGGACCCCGTGCGGGGTGTCGAACACAGTGAACTCGTCTCCCGCGCCTATGTGCTCGCTCACGAACGGATGCAGCTTGCGGTGCTTTTTCATCCTGCCGTCCGGCATGGCCACAACATAGGTGTTGTACATCCTGCCGTCATCGCCCAGCTCCACCAGCCCGGCGCCGATTGTCATCTCGTTCTTTTTCGAAAGTCGGAGCAGCTCCTGCGAGGACGGGCCTTTGAACACTGGTTCACTCAGCGAGAAAATCTCCTCCCTGGAGAGGTGGCGCAGGAAAAAGTAGCCGGTGATACAGCACTCAGGGAAGGCGATAAGCTGCACGTTTTGTTTTCTCGCCGCGGCCACGAAGTATCTTATCCTGGCGAGATTGGTCTCTTTATCGCCGGGTGCATGCTCGAACTGGACTGAGGAGACGCGGATAGGGTGCATGGTTATTACCTGTTTAGAGACGTTAAGCTTATTATCAACTATCTATTTACCAAACTCAATGCATTGTTAATCGAAAAAAGAGTCCTCGAAGCTTTGCTTCGTGGCAACCCTCCGGGTGACCGGGAGGTGATCCCCCTTAATAAAGGGGGAGACAGGGGGTTGTCTCGTTGTGTTCGCCACCGGGGAGGGGGTAAGATAGTTTAAATTCATCATTTTGATACTCCGCGGCTTGCCGCGGGATAACTTATTAATATATACCAGTATTGTCCGTTTAGCTAACAGGCAGAGAGAAAAAGATTTTTTCATGTTACTTTTGTAACCAAAAGTAACCAAAAGTTTTTTCGGGCCGCAAACTCGGCTACCAGTACGGCTTTTATATTCCTTGTTGTTTTCCAGGTAAAAATACGCTCCCTCCGAGATCGCCTGATTCGGCTTGAGCCAGGCAAGCCGAATCAACGGCATGCCCACCGGTGTTGCTTTGCTCTGCCTGAGATGGAAATTACGTGGCTTTTACACGCTCCTTTGGAGTCTCTCGAACATGCGGCCCTGGTGAGGCGGAGCAGGAAAAAGTAGCCTGTGATACAGCATTCCGGGAATGCGATCATCCGCGCTTTTTTCTTTTTAGTCTCTGCCACGAAAGATTTTATCCTGGCGAGATTGGCCTCTTTATCGCCGGGTGCATGCTCGAACTGGACTGCTGCTACGCGGAGGGGGTGCATGCTGTTTACCTGTTTAGAGACGTTAAGCTTATTATCAACTATCTATTTGCCAAACTCAATGCATTGTTAATCGAAAAAAAAGTCCTCGAAGCTTTGCTTCGTGGCAACCCTCCGGGTTACCGGGAGGTGATCCCCCTTAATAAAGGGGGAGACAGGGGGTTATCTCGTTGTGTTCGCCACCGGGGAGGGGGTAAGATAGGTTAAATTCATCATTTTGATACTCCGCGGCTTGCCGCGGGATAACTTATTAATATATACCAGTATTGTCCGTTTAGCTAACAGGCAGAGAGAAAAAGATTTTTTCATGTTACTTTTGTAACCAAAAGTAACCAAAAGTTTTTTCGGGCCGCAAACTCGGCTACCAGTACGGCTTTTATATTCCTTGTTGTTTTCCAGGTAAAAATACGCTCCCTCCGAGATCGCCTGATTCGGCTTGAGCCAGGCAAGCCGAATCAACGGCATGCCCACCGGTGTTGCTTTGCTCTGCCTGAGATGGAAATTACGTGGCTTTTACACGCTCCTTTGGAGTCTCTCGAACATGCGGCCCTGGTGAGGCGGAGCAGGAAAAAGTAGCCTGTGATACAGCATTCCGGGAAGGCGATAAGCTGCACGTTTTGTTTTCTCGCCGCGGCCACGAAGTATCTTATCCTGGCGAGATTGGCCTCTTTATCGCCTGGCGCATGCTCGAACTGGACTGAGGAGACGCGGATGGGGTGCATGGTTATTACCTGCTTATTAAATTCGTTTGATAATACTGCTGTTTTATTTTTTTTTATCCTTATTAAATATCTTTGTTGGATAACTATGAGTACTATAATCAGTATATTCGCCATCATAGCCAATAGCTTGGAAAATTAGCTTGTAAAATAGAACTAAAATTGTATCTACGCTATCAACGAATTTTTGTAAATCTGGAGAAACATTTAAAACTCCATGTGCAGCAGGGTGTCTTAACTTTTTCCAAGCTACAATTAGTTTGGACTGCACCCATCTAGCTAGACACAAGAGGGTGAAAATAAGTACATAGCCTTGGGGTTGGTTGTTAGGGCCTCGAACTCAGTAGGTGGTAAGTAACCCAGGGCTGAGTGGAGACGCTTCTGATTGTAAACGATCTCCAGGAAGTAAGCAATACGCTCTTTTGCTTCCTGGAAGGTACGATACTCGTAAATATAGACTTCTTCTTGCTTGAGGGTTTTGAAAAAACTTTCCATCTTGGCGTTATCGTAAGGATTGCCTTTCAGGGACATGCTGATACGGAGGCCGGCCTCCTCCAAAGTTTTGACATATTCATCGCAGGCATACTGGACCCCACGGTCCGAATGATGGATACAGCCTGCAGGCGGCTTTCTGCAACTCAAGGCAGATTTCAAAGCCGCCAAGGTAAGTTCAGAGCTCAGAGTACGGCCAAGCGCCCAGCCAACAACCTTGCGGGAGAAGAGCGAGCTTGCCAAGCAGGGATTCGGGAATCTTTGCGGAAAGAAGGCTTTCAATCCGCCGGGCTATCTCCTCCACATCCTCCACCCCCAGGGCCAGCGCCATGCGTCGCCTGCTGCCCATCAGGTTGATCGACACCGGCATCCCGCTTCCCTTGACATTCTCGAAAAGCAGGGCCGGGCCGCCGGAGTGCATCACGCGCGTGGCGATCTCGGTTATTTCAAGCTCCGGGCTCACCGGATAGCTGATCCGTCTCAGTTCCCCACTCTTTTCTAAAAGCTCGACAAACTGCCGCTGATTTTTGTATGCCATCTGGTTCTTGTCCTTAAAATCCCGCAATCAGGGGCATTGAGAGAAAACTTTGAAATTAAAAACAAGCTCATTAATAATACGGGCGCGCGTAACTTTGTCAAGCCTGCGAGATTTAACTCCCCTGATCCTGCTCTTCCCTGTCGCCTCTCGATTCGAACCAAGATGAAATCAGGCGCGATTTCAAATCTCCCGAATTAATGACCGGCCTCAATTTGATTGACATAAATTTGAGGATACCTTACTTTTTTTCGTCCGGGTTAAAACTCCCCCCGAGGAAATAAACTCATTCGAGGCTTTCTAATAGTCTGGAGGATAAAATGGACATTTTCGATTTCGCTATCGAAAAAGAAAAAGAGGCGGAAAAATATTATCGTGAGATAGCAGAATTTGTCAGCGATAAAGGACTTACCAGAATTCTAACCATGCTGGCAGACGAGGAGGTTAAACACCGCAAAATTCTTGAGGAAATGAAAACCCCCTCGCCTGCCATTGCTGAGACAAATATCCTTAAAGATGTGAAAAACGTATTCGTTCAGTTCAAGGATGAAAAGGATTCTTTCAATCCAAACATCTCCCAGATTGAGATGTATAAAAAGGCCCAGGAGCGTGAGCGGCAGAGCATGGATTTTTATCAGGAAAAGAGCGATGAGGTTGAGTTGCCAGAGCAGAAAGAGCTCTTAGTTAAAATGGCCGGGGAGGAAAAGAGGCATTTCTTTATCCTGGAAAACATAATCGATTTCGTTTCCAGGCCGCAATCCTGGCTGGAAAACGCTGAATTCAACAAATTGGAAGAATACTAATTGGCAAGGAGCCTGACGATTCAGCGCTCCGTGCCGAGATGGAGAATCTTATCCTGCACTTCTCTGCACCCCCATTATTTACAGATGGGGGTATTGTTTATATGTATTATTTCGGGATAGTTTAGAAAAGATCTCCCGCCTACTCCGCTCTCTAAATCATTTCTTCTTTTCACTAAATATAAAGCCGGGAGCACCTTCACTGGTCTGTCCCCGGCTTTTTATTTACAGTTTTATTCCACAAGCAGTTCTATTCGGCGGCCTCCTTGCCTCCGTTGCCGGACCAGTCCATAGCGGCAAGCTGCCTGTAGTAGTTGTAGCGCGCCTTTGCGTGCTTATCCGCCTGGGCTATCAACATCTCTGCCCGTTCAGGATTGCTCTGCTTGAGTGCCCTGTAGCGGACTTCCCCAAATGCCCAATCCGCCACCGGTATGGTCGGCTCTTTGGAATCGAGCTTGAGCGGGTTCTTGCCCTGTGCAGCCAGTCTCGGATCGTAGCGGTAGTTGATCCAGTGCCCGCAGTTGACAGCTTTTTTCTCCTCCTCATTCCCCTTGGTCATGTTGATCCCATGGGCGATGCAGTGAGAGTAGGCGATAATCAGCGATGGCCCGTTGTATGATTCGGCTTCCATGAAAACGCGCACAGCCTGAGCCATGTTCGCGCCCATGGCAACAGTTGCCACATAAACCATGCCGTAGCTCATGGCCATCAGGCCAAGGTCTTTTTTAGCGGTCGGCTTGCCGCCGGCAGCGAATTTCGCCGTAGCGCCGAGTGGAGTGGACTTGGACATCTGGCCGCCTGTGTTGGAGTAAACCTCGGTGTCCAGCACCAACAGGTTAATGTTCCTACCGGAGGCGATAACATGGTCCAATCCGCCGTAGCCGATATCATACGCCCAGCCGTCACCGCCAACGCCCCAGATCGATTTTTTCACCAGGTAATCTATTATCGGCAAAAGATGTTTGACCTCGGGGAGATTTTCCTTACCTGCCAGCGCATTCTTGAGCTGTTCGACCCGCTTGCGCTGCTCTTCGATACCCGCCTGCTCAGACTGGTCAGCTTCAAGGAGCTGTGTGATCAAATCAGGGGCGATGCCCTGATCTCTCAGTTTTGCAATCAGCTCCCCGGCGAACGTACCGAGCTTGTCAGCGGTGAGCCGCATTCCGAAAGCGAACTCAGCGCAATCCTCGAAAAGCGAGTTCGACCAGGAGGGACCCCGGCCATCGGCCCGGGCGGTGTATGGAGTGGTAGGCAGGTTGCCGCCGTAGATCGAGGAACATCCCGTGGCGTTTCCGATCAGCAGTCGGTCGCCGAAAAGCTGGGTGAGCAGTTTCACGTAAGGAGTCTCGCCGCAGCCGGGGCACGCTCCGGAGAACTCGAACATTGCTGGTACGAACTGGCTCCCCTTGACTGTTCCGATATTGTAAAGCGCAGGGTCCGTATCCGGGATGGAGAGGAAGTAATCCCAGTTTTCGACCTCGGTTTTGCGTAAGGGAACCTGAGGGGCCATGTTGATCGCCTTGCGGCCGGTCTCCTGTTTGTTCTCGTCCTTTTCCTTGGCCGGGCAGGCCTCCACACAAACACCGCAGCCGGTGCAATCCTCCGGGGCCACCTGAACGGTGAATTTCATTCCGGCAAAGTTCTTGGTCTTGGCATCGGCGGACTTGAATGTCTCCGGGGCATCCTGAAGATATTTCGGATCATAAGCCTTGATCCGGATTGCGGCATGCGGGCAGAGAAAAGAGCAAGTGCCGCACTGGATGCAGATCTCCGGCTCCCAGACGGGGATATCTACCGCAATATTGCGCTTTTCGAACTTGGTCGTGCCGATGGGGAAAGTTCCGTCAAAGGGCATTGCGCTCACCGGCAGCTCGTGGCCCTTGCCGGCGATTATCTTGGCAGTGACATTCTGCACGAACTCCGGGGCATCCTCCGGAACCGGCCGGCGCATGTTGATTGTGCTCGTAGCCTTGTCCGGCACCTTGACCTCCTGGATATTCTCCAGGGCGCCGTCCACTGCAGCATAGTTCATATTGACAATGCGCTCACCCTTTCTGCCGTAACTTTTCAGGATCGAGGCCTTGATCTGCCGAACCGCCTCTTCCACAGGCAATATCTTGGAGATCACGAAAAAGGCGGTCTGCATGATCGTGTTGATCCGCGCTCCCAGGCCCAGATCATGCGCCAGCTTGATCGCGTCGATCACGTAGAACTTGAGTTTCTTGTCAATAATCTGCTGCTGGACTTCACAGGGGATCATGTCCCAGATTTTGTCAGCGCCGTAGGGGCTGTTGAGCAGAAAAGTGGCGCCTTCCTCTGCATTGTCCAGCATATCGTACTTTTCGAGGAAAGAAAAGTTATGGCAGGCCACGAAATTGGCCCGGTCGAGCAGGTAAGTGCTTCTGATCGGGTTCTTGCCGAAACGCAGGTGGCTGACTGTCACTGCGCCGGCTTTTTTCGAATCGTAGACAAAATAACCCTGGGCATTGTTATCAGTATTCTCTCCGATAATAATGATCGAGTTTTTGTTGGCACCCACTGTTCCGTCCGCGCCGAGGCCATAGAACATCGCCCGGTGGACTTCGCTCTGGTCAGTGGTGAAATTCTTATCGTATTCGAGGCTGGTGAAGGTCACATCATCGTTGATCCCGATAGTGAAATGGTTCTTGGGCTTATCCATCGTAAGGTTGTCCAGCACACCCTTGGCCATTGCGGCGCTGAACTCTGCAGAACCCAGGCCATAGCGCCCGCAGACAATCACCGGGAACTGTTTGAAAGCGGCCAGTCCCTCGGACATCGCCTCGCCGAGCGCTGTCCTGACATCCACGTAAAGGGGTTCGCCCTGGGCACCTGGCTCCTTGGTTCTGTCCAGCACGGCGATTTTCTTGACCGTGGCCGGCAGAGCCTTGGTGAGAGCCTCCATCGAGAACGGCCGAAAAAGACGGACTTTGATCATGCCGACCTTTTCGCCCCGGGCGCTCAGGAATTCGACAGCCTCGTGCATCGCCTCGGCGCCTGAGCCCATCATGATTACAACTCGCTCGGCATCCGGGGCTCCGATATAGTCAAACAGATTATAGCGCCGTCCGGTGATCTTATAGAACTTGTCCATCTCTTCCTGCATGATCCCGGGTGCGGCAAGATAATATTTGTTAACCGTTTCGCGTGCGGTGAAAAACACGTCCGGGTTCTGGGAGCTTCCTTTCAGGGTCGGGCGGTCCGGTGATAGGGCGCGAGCTCGGTGCTCGGCGATCAGTTCCTCGTCCAGCATCTGGGATATCTCTTCTGTAGTCAGTTCCTCGATTTTCTGAATCTCATGGGAGGTACGGAAACCGTCGAAGAAATGCACGTAAGGAACATGTGAACGAAGGGAGGCCGCCTGGGAAATCAGGACAAAATCCTGTGCTTCCTGAATGTTCCCGGAACAGAACAGGCCGAAACCCGTGGAGCGAACAGCCATCACGTCCGAATGGTCGCCGAAAATAGAGAGCGCCTGGCAGGCCACTGCACGGGCCGTTACGTGGAAAACAGTGGGAGCGAGCTCGCCTGCGATCTTGAACATGTTCGGGATCATCAGCAAAAGGCCTTGGGAAGCGGTAAAAGTGGTGGACAAGGCCCCGGTGGTCAGGGCGCCGTGAACCGCACCGGATGCGCCCCCCTCTGACTGCATCTCGGTCACATCGGGTATCGTACCCCAGATATTGGTTATTCCCTTGGCGGATCTTTCATCGGCGGTCTCACCCATTCCGGAAGACGGTGTGATTGGATATATCGCGATTACCTCGTTAATAGCATGTGCTATATTGGCAACCGCCGTGTTGCCGTCAATTGTTATCATCTTCTTGCTCATCGCAAATCTCCTATGAACCTATAATCAAGTATTCAAAATGTGATTGGCCAGGGGCAAATATAATCCCATTTAATTAAACGATTTAATCAGTGAAGGTTGCAAATTCCAGGGGCAATAAAGCTATTTTTCGCAAATATCTCCCTATGTTACGTGGTGCATTATTAGGATAATTCGAAAGGCAATAATTATAAGTGAAAACTGAGCGTGCAGGGAGAATGTTTCAGGCGGATCTTATGCATGCTCCAAAGTTAAAAAATTTAATCAATACAGCTATTATGTCAAGGTTTAGTTTTTTCGAGATTTTTTAAACAGCAAAGAGTTAGTCCTTTCGCCGCTATTTAACTCCTTGGAGTAACTATAGTTAATGCTGGACAGGCAGATTATAAACCTCTATCCGACTCCTATTAATCCCGCCGTGCTGGCGACATTTCGCTGGCAGGAACATCCGGCCTCTTCTCTGAGAGGATATCACGGCTGGAAGAAAAATCCTTCCCTCTCTCCGCCAAGCTTAACGGAAAACGATAAAAAATAAGACCACGGCTGAGATCACGGCCACTCCCATCCAGGTTACCAGCGGGGTTGGTCTGGTATCGAAATCCTTCCTTACGGGCATCTGCCTGGCCTGGGCAAGGGGTTTGACCGCAGTTATTACAGCCATCAGGGCAATCACGAAAACGAATGTAAAAGCCATCCGGTTTAGGAAGGCGATATATCCGAACTTCCACTGCAGAAGGCCGTAGACCGGAGCGCTCACCAGCAGAGCCGTGACCCCGGCGGCCGCTGGAGCGCGCTTGACAGCGAAACCGAAGACAAAAGCGGCGAGAATGCCGGGCGAGATGTATCCCTGGAATTCCTGAATGTAATTGAATACCCCTTTGAAACGGGGATCAGCCAGATTCGGAGCGATCAGGCAACCGGTAATCACAAAAAGCACGGTGGTCGCCCTTCCGATTGTCAATAGAGCCTTCTGGGAAGCATTTTCCCGCCAGCAGCGCCGGTATAAATCCATGGTGAAGATAGTAGAAGCGGAGTTCAGCATCGAGGCCAGCGAACTCATCACCGCGCCGCTGATCGCCGCAAACATGAATCCACGAAGTCCGACTGGAATCAGGTTCTTTATCAGCAGAGGGTACGCCTGATCAGCCGTCCCCATCTGGTCGCCATAGAGCTGCAAGGCCATAACGCCCGGCAATACAATGGCAAAAGGCACCAGCAGCCACAATGCAGCAGCGAAAATAATACCCAATTGACCCTCTCTCAAACTTTTCGCCGCAAGCGTACGCTGAACTATGAACTGGTTCAGACCGCAGTAATAAAATATCGGGACCCACATGCCAAGCAGAAGCGCGGTCCAGGGAATATCGGGATGGGTTGCCGGCAGGATCATGTGGAGACGGTCCGCATTATGCTCAAACAGGGAAGAGACGCCGCCGACCGCTTTAAAGCCGAGTATCATGGTCAGCAGACCGCCGACCAGCAGAGTCGATCCCTGAAACAGGTCGGCCCAGGCAACAGCTTTCAGTCCACCCCAGGTGGTGTAAAGGGCAGCCAAACCGCCGATAAGCCATATCGCCCGCGAGAGCTCTATATCGAAAATCGTATTCAGGGTCAGGCCGCCTGAATAAAGTACAGCGGTTATAGTGACAGCCACGTAGATTACCATGGTGTAAAAAGCCATGATTCCCCGGGCGGCAGGATTGTAGCGGTATTCGAGATATTCCGGCATCGTGTAAATGCCGCTTCGAAGAAAGCGCGGGAGAAAATAGAAGGCCACAATCACGATGCCAATCGAGCCGGTCAACTGCCAACTGGATACAGCCAGACCGACATTTCCCGCTCCCTGCCCGGCCATCCCTACAAACTGCTCGGTGGAAAGATTGGCAGCCACAATGGAAAAACCGATCAGCCACCATTTGAGATCGCGGCTGGCCAGGAAATAGTCTTCACTGGTCTTTCCCCTCCGGCTTTTGAACATGCTGAAACCGATAACGATTACTATAAATACAACGAATGTCCCGATGTCAATGGCATTAAGATTAACCATCAACCAAGCCCCATAATTTTTTTATACTATTCACAAGCATTGAGTAATCTTCCACCAAAAAGCCGATGTCTTAATCTGCAGGCGCTGATATCCGGCATGCCGCCGAACACACCCACGCCTGTCTATGCAGTATCTACTGTCATTAACGCGAAAAGCTTGAAAACTTATCGGGACAGAAGGCCATACATTTTGCCTATCGGTGAGCTTTCAATAACTGGTCTTCTATTTGCTCCCATTAAACTCTTTTACCGCCTCGATCATACTCACTATATTTTCCAACGGTGTTTTAACCTGGATATTGTGAACCGAATTAAAAACGAAACCGCCGTTTCGACTGAAAATCTCACAGCGACGCAACACCTGGTCGCGAACTTTTTCAGGCGTCCCGAACGGCAACACATTCTGGGTATCCACGCCCCCACCCCAGAAAACCAAATTTTCTCCGTATCTGGCTTTCAACTTTTCCGGTTCCATCCCGGCTGCAGAGCATTGAACAGGGTTAATAATATCGAACCCGGCCTGGATAAAATGATTCATCAACTCCTCCACCGCGCCGCAGGAATGCTTAAAAGTCTTCCAACTGGTATTTTCGTGGATCCAGGAGTTTATCTGCTTGTAATAGGGCATATATAGTTTCCTGAAAGTTTCTGGCGAACAGAACAGGGAATTCTGGGTGCCGAAATCAGTGCCGCAGACAAAGACGACATCTACCAGATCACCGACAGCCGCATGGATCTTTTCCAGATTGGCAAGCGCCAGTTCGCATTGCTTTTTAAAAACAGCATGGATATAGTCCTGGCGCGTGAGGGTGGAGATATACCATTCGGTGACATCACGGATTCCTTTTGGATTTTTCATGAACGGTCCCGGCACAAGTGCAATATCGCCGAATGCAGTTCCGCCGAAAGTGGCGATCACGGCCCTGCCTGTGGAGGCTGCACGCCTGGCCTCGGCCTGGAAACTGGCAAGTTCTTTCTCAGAAACAGGCCCGAACTCCTCAAGATTATCCTCGGGATTGAGTCTTTCTTCCTCAATCGGTTCCTGGCGGATAATCGAGTCGAAAAAGTATCCGCCTTTGGACATTTTGCCGCTCGGCGGTACGCTGGTGTCACCCTCAGGATAAATCAGAGTACCTCCATTCTCATCCACTGTGGTGACAAATTTTTCCGGGACAAGCACCTCCAGGCCGTCATACATTCTCCACTCTTTCCACCCGGTAGCAGGAAATCCGAACATCGTGTTAAGCGGGAATACACCTTCCACATCCAGCCCGAGGACCTCCTGGAGATCCTCTTCGATCATCCCGAGCATCTGGTAGGGCTCGTGGACTTTCACCGGCCTTTTCTCCAGAGCGTAGAAGTCGCGCAGAGCAGCGACACAACTTACATGCATGCCTGTGACCGCAGTACTGCCGAAATCCACTGGAACCCTGCCGCCTTCCTGATGATTCAATGCTGAAAGTACGGCCTGTTTACTTGTCATTTAAACTTCCCCCGGACAGCAATACTAATCACATCAGCCTCCAAGCCCATCCTGTAAAGAAACTGTACTATCACCTGGAACGCGGCGGAGCGAGCAAGCGCTCCATGAAAATCTCACGCAGCCTGGCCCCTTTCTCGCGCGGGATCACCCGGCCGAGAAGGATTCGGCCCTCGGGGTCATCCTCGACCCTGAAACCAGGCAAACTGCTCCGCGGACCGATATCGATAAACACCTTTCCAGGCACGGTTTCAACCCAGCCGCCGAGCAGATAGGCAAACACGTTTAGGTCAGATACATGAGGCTGGCTCGTGGCGTCGGTCTTGTTCTTGCGCCACCATTGGATCGCCTGCATAAGAAGTTCCGTGGTGGGAAGACCGGCTTTGCTGAGGCGCTCGACATCCTCGCCGCGGAGGCCGCAGTAGCGCGAGGTGGACTCAGAGAGCAGCACCCAGGGTACACTCGAGCGGGCAGCCATTACAGCGGCTATCGGGTCGTAGCGCAGATTCCAGCCTATCCGGTGCTCCTCGGAGGTGAAATTCCCGCCATTGGTCACAATCTGTTTCAGCTTTTTCGCTTCATCCGGGTAACGCACGAGCAGGTGGCCGATATTGCTCATCGAACCGATAGTGACCACAGTAATCTCGCCTGGATACTGATTAGCCAGTTTCGCTATAAGTGCATCCGCGCGAAGGGGAGAAACCGGTGGCAGGCCCTGTTCATCCGGAGCTACCTCGCCGTAGCGCACTCCTCCGGTGAATCCAGTATAAGTAATATCCTCAAGCGGCATGTTCCTGACATAGCCTTCGGCGACCTCCACCTCCGGCCTGCCGTAGAGCAGAGCCACTTTGCGGGCAACCCTGCTTCTTGCCTGCACGTTTCCATCCACGGTGGTGATTGCCAGCACATCGAACTCCGGGCTGTTGAGTGCAAAAGCTGTTACCAGAATATCGTCAATATCTTCTGCGATATCTGTATCTATAATTACCTTGATCTTTCCAGTTGAAGTTTTTTCCGGAGCTGCTTTTGATTTTAAAGGAAATAAAAGCAAGGCGAGCGAAAAAAGAATGATAAAAATTATGCGATAATATTTTTCAGACATAATCCGCTCCTTTAGTTGGAGTTTATTGTATCATATCTAACAGGTTAGCACTGCCAGAGTTATCTTATGATTTCTTATTTCCCGACCAGCGCCATTCGTCCCGGTGCCACGAGCGGCGGCGCAAGCTGTTTGCCGTCGGCAAACAGTGCAGCCCCTGGCTGCGGCAGCCAACAGCTGCCTTGCGCCGCCAGCGGGGGCAGGTTCTGCCTGGCACGCTTTCTTCCGGTGGCAAATACCCGCTTTCCACCCGCTGACACACTCCAGATTTCTTCCGCCTCGGCCAGGATTTTCCCCTTATGAACCAATTTTCTGCCGTCGCCGAGGAGGTAGCCTATTACCTGTGCGTTTTTATCAGTACGCACCATGCTCAGGAAACCATCCGTGACCATTTCACCGCATGAGATTTCAGCTCCAAGGCGCTCCGGAAACTCCTCCGGCTGCCAGAGAATCAGATCGGTGAAATTCTCCCCTTCAACGACCAGGCTCAAAGCATCCGGATTGCCAGTTACGGAAGGGCCTTGCTTAAATTTGGGCGCTGGGGATCCCTTCTCCCAGGCGGCGCCGACCGAGAAAAACCGCACCCTGCTCCCCTGCTGGTGCACTCGTATCAGGCCGAGCTCCAGGGGGTAGCGCCTGCTGCCGCCGCTGACAATCTGGAAATCGTATTCCGGCTCAAGAGGAGTCACGAAAGCTATCGCGCAGTTTGCATTTTCTGCCTCGATTAAAAACGGGTCATCCAGAGTACCCGCACCGTTAACCGCTTTTGCCCTGGTGTACCACTGCCAGTGGTAGTCATGCTCGTTTTTACTTTTCTGGATGTCATCCACCATCACCACATATGGGTTAGGTCCCTGCTTGGCGAACAGGCCGTATCTATCCGCGCGCAGGGCTGGCGTACTGCTCCGAACGGAGCGGTCCCTGTAGGAGAGTTTGGCATCTGCCCGCATGTAATCTGCGAAACGGCCCAGGCCTACGCCGGTCATGAATCCATAAAGCGAACAATCGTCTCCGGCAGAGCCGCTGCGGTCATCAGCCGGCATACCACCGCCGTCCACGATCACCATATTGTGCTCGATATCCGCTCCGTGGTGTTCGTGCCTGTACGAATAGATATTCGCATGGGTTGCGAACTCCTCGCCGAAAGCCATAAAAAGGAACGAATTCATATCGTAGTGCTGATGGTTGGCGTTTGCATACCGGGTGACAAAAGCGAACCAGGCTGCCTGCTCATTATCCCATTCCGAGCGGCTGTAAATATAGCCGGCGCGGTTGGGGGTGATCTCGAAATAATGCGAGGTGGGACAATCGGCCTGGCCTGGTGAAACCGGCTGTACATGATCCGGATAGCAGACAAAGGTGAGAATCGGGTTGAGCCTTCTGCGATCGGTGTATTTTTCGAAAGTCCAAAGGCCGGGTCCGTCGTTTATCTGGCCGATACCAAAAAGATAGATGGCCTGAAAAACCCGGCGGCCGTAGCCGGTGTTATCGCCGATCGGGCCACAGCCGCCCTGGGGCATCCATTGAAAGCGCTGGTATTGCATGGCGTTTACCGCCCCACTGGTGGTAATAATATCCGGTCCGCCTGTGCGCCGAAAAGCCTCACCGAACTGTGTCGAGTTCTTATGGTAATGCGCATAACAAGGACCCTCGTAGCAGATACCGTTAGCTCTCCAGGCAGTTGGGAAATAGTTGTCCCGGATGCGCCGCAGGGCGCTGGAAAACCACTTGTCGAACTCCGGATGTCCGGTTTCACCCTGGATTGACGTGCAGAGAAGGCCGAGAGCGCCGACGGGTATTGCTCCGCAGTTATAGGATGCATCGCGCCACCACCAGGACTCTGTGTGCTCGTACAGGGCCTTGCACCAGTTTTCCAGCGCGGCCAGAATCTGAGCCCTCTCCTCCTCCGTCATCAGTTCGTACAGCCAGTCCCAGGCATAGGCGAAAGCCTTGGGCCAGTGCTCCGTTTCGAAAAAGTCGGAATCCACCTCCTTGTAGTAGGCGAAAGGTTCGATTTCAGCGATTGTTTCCTTGAAAAGCTCCACTGCAGCCCGGCCGGTTTCCCTGTCTCGCTCGACCTGGTAGATCAGGGCCATTGCGTCAAGTTGCATCCCGCGCCTTGTCCACTCGCCTCTCATGGTCCAATCTTCAGAAAGCTCCTTGATTTTCTGCCAGGCTTCGCCTGCCAGGCCCCCGCTTCCGGCTCGCTGCCTCAGGACCGGGAGCTCCTCGGCACAGAAAAGCAGGCCCGGATGGGTTCCCGGCTGGACAACCATGTAGCGCGGTTTGCTTTGCCTGGCCGCTTCTTTTTCTTCAGCAAGATCAGAGGAACAGGAAACAATGAAAACCAGAGAAAAGATAAGAAATCCAATTGCAATAACTGCTCTCTTAACCGGGCGCATCTTTCACCTCTGTTTGAGTGGTTAATAAATGGTTAATCATGTCCTGAAATCAGTGGCTTAATCTTTTTCGTAAGCTGCCGGCTGGGAGTTGATTGACTTGATAACCTCCGGATCGAACTTGAAACGCCGGTCGTAGGTAAGCAGACCATTTACCTCCTGTTCGATATCGTAAAGCTGTGTATAGCAGAAACCAAACATTTTCGGATGAAAGAGCAGGGTTTCAGTAAGTGCTCTGTACCGATCCAGGAATTCTTTTTCCGATTTCGGTCGCCCTCCGTAACCCCAGGCCTTATCATCTTTTTGCCCTGGATTCCACCAGATACCGCCATATTCATCCACAATATAGGGCTGCCCTTGATATGGAGAATCGTGCTCCGGCCTGCTCTGCCATATCTTATCGCTCGTTTTGAAATCCTCGAAAAACGATCTGAATTTCACCGTGTCCTGGTTATAACAATGAACACTGAAAATATCAGTCTCCACATGAATGTAGCCGCTGGTATCGTGTACCGGCCGGGTGGGATCGACTGACCTGGTCACCCGGTAGATCGTGCGCAGAAGCTCGGGGTTCTGATTTCCGGGGGTTTCATTGAACGGGGTCCAGGTGATAATGGAAGGGTGGTTGAAATCCCGGTTCACAACCTCGAGCCATTCAGGCAGCATGCGCTCCAGAGCCCGGGGATCGCTGTGGTCGAGCCCCCAGTTGGGATATTCGCCCCAGACCAGATAGCCTAGCACATCCGCCCAGTAGAGGAAACGCGGTTCGAAAACTTTCTGGTGAAGGCGGGCGCCGTTGAATCCCATGGCCATGCACATCTCGATGTCTTTTTTCAATGCCTCGTCATTCGGCGCGGTATAGATACCGTCAGGGTAAAACCCCTGATCCAGGACCAGCCTCTGGAAAACAGGCTTGTTGTTGATCAATACCCTGTTGCCCTGGATATCGACTTTCCGCAAGCCGAAATAACTTCTGACCTCATCAATCGTTTTTCTTTCTTTCAGGAGGGTAAAATCGAGGTCGTAAAGAAAGGGTGCGCCAGGCTCCCAGAGGCGGCATTCGGAAAGTTTTATCGTAAGGGGCGCCGAACTCCGGGCATCCACTGTTGCCTCCCCGACCTTTCTGCCGTTTGCTCTAACCGTTGTTTTGAGGCTCACCCCTTCCAGTTCACCATCGACCCGGGGCTGGATCGTGACCGAGCCCTCGTCAACATCGGGGTATAGCCTGAATGACCTCAAGAAGGCTGGTCCGAGCGCCTCGAGCCACACTGTCTGCCAGATTCCGGTAGTGCGGGTATAATGTACTCCCCGCGAGTGATAATCCGAGCATTGTTTGCCTTTGGGCTGAAGGCCGCTGCGGGTGTCATCATAAGCGCGCACCACAACTGTGTTATCATTCTTCCTGACAAGATCGGTTATTTCGAAACTGAACGGCGCATACCCTCCGCGGTGCGGGCCGGCAAGCTTCCCGTTAACCCAGACCTTTGCCTCGTAGTCCACCGCACCGAAATGAATCAGAATCCGCTTACCCTGCCAGCCTTCCGGAAGGGCAAAATTTCGGCGGTACCAGACACAGAGCATGAAATCTTTTTGGCCTATCCCGGACAGCTCGCTTTCCGGACAGAACGGCACGAGTATCTTTTTCGAATACGGGGCGCCGAGATGAAAATCGCGTTGCTCGCCGGAGACCCCGGGGTCCAGTTCGAATTCCCAGGTGCCGTTGAGATTCAGCCAGTCCTGGCGCACCAATTGCGGCCGCGGATACTCCGGTCTCGGGATTGTCGATTTATCCAAGGGTTGCGCCGATATATAACCTTCTGGAAAAGGGGATAATAATGCGAGGCAGATAATAATAAGGGGCATTTTCAACATCATCTCTCCTCCTGCTGGAATCGACGAGCTTTTGAAGAAGTTAAGGCTTCCATGCCCGGGTGACAGTCTCTGAATCGAAAAAATGCCTGCCGTACTTTCTTGTATCGTAAAATGCAACCCGCATTTCAATTCCTAATATGAGTCTAATCCTATTCGAGGGGAAGATTTCTGCAAGCCCTCCAGGATTTCCCTTACTCCAGCGAACACCTCACGCGCAAGTTCTAGGGAACTTATCGCCTCCTCCAGGTATCCGTCCACTGCTGCAGACCAGGCGCGGCTGGCCGTGCGCTCTCCTCTGGTGAATTCAGCCATTACCCGGGCGTATGGGGCGAACCCGTGTGCGGCGAGAAGGCTGCTGCGGGCCTGGATAAAATCGAACAGCGGGCCTTCGATCAGGCGGTCCAGTTCGCGGTGTATCTTCTCGCAGTTAAGTTCTTCTTTTGCCCCGACCAACCTGTCAAGGCTGCCCGTGATATCACGCAGGCAGGCTGTGAAATCGAAAACGCCGCTCTCGCCGCTGGATTGTTCAGTTACTTTCTCTGGGCGCGGGCTTCGGCGCAGGACCAGAATCGAGACGATCATCACCAGCAGAGAAACCGCAAAGGGGCCTGTCATGACCGGGGTGCGCGCGGCAAAGACCGAGGCTGCAACCGCGGATAAGGTGAGCAGCAGATAGCCGATAATCTTTGAATTCATCGAAACCTCAATCTAATAAAGGCACCGCCTGCCGGCGCTTTACTGGCCCAGACCTTTGAGAACCGTGATCAGAGCAAAAACAACACCGACAATTGCATCTCCCACGATCAGACCGGCAGCCACCGGGATCCCGTTGTTTTCCACCCAGCGGGTGCCTCTGATCCGGCCCGAGGCGAGATTGAGCGTCCCTCCCAGGCCGAAAGGCAGAATATAGAGCAGCGGGAGGTACATCGAAAGGCCCACCAGCACGCCCAGTCCGCTGATTGGGCTGGCAGAGAGCACCGCTCCGATCAAGGCTCCGGTCAGATACTTATCCGCCGGTACATTCCCGCCGACCACCCCGCTGATCGCTGCATCAAGGGCCTGGGCCTGGGGAGCAGGTATGCTCGTTCCAGGGCCGAAACCGTAAGCCTGCCAGATTACATGCACCACAAAAACGGTGATAACCGGGCCCATCCAGCTGAACATAAGCTGGACTGCCTGCTGGCGCCTGGGAATGGCACCCACAATCGTTCCGGTCTTCAAATCCTGCATCATGTCCGCCCCCAGGCTCATCGCGACACAGATCGTGGCCCCGATCAGCACAGCGAGCAGCACCCCGGAGCTATGGTCAATATCATAGGCAAAGAAAAGAATGATCGTGACCGCAATGAGCGCCATGCCGCTAATCGGCGACCAATCTGTCATGCCGGTGCACTGGGCCACGATAATCCCTGCCAGCCAGAGCCAAACAGTACCGGTCAGCGCGATCAGGATAATCCGCCCCAGTCCGAGAGGCCGTGCGGCGGTAAACCCGACCATGCAGAGGACTGCTACCGAGGCGATTGCGGCAATGTACAGGTATTTGATAGAAAGTTCCTCTGGCCGCCGGGTGCCAGAGTTTATGCCGCTGCGGCGAAGGGAGGCGAAAGCCTCCTTGATCGAGGGAAAAGTGAGCACTATCCCCATCAGCGCCCCGCCGATCAGCATCCCGATACCGATCGGCCGATTCATGTGCACGTGGGCATAATCCACCGCTTCAGCAGCGCTGAGCTCAGCAGGCACCCAGCCGAAATTCACAGCCAGAGGGGTAATAATCCAGTAAGCCAGGACCCCGCCGATCAACACAGCAAGGCCCGCCCTGCCGCTGATAAAACCTGCCCCCAGACTGAGCAGGCTCACCGCCCAGACATTCCGGAAATATGCCGGCATGCCGAGCAGAGCCCCGAAATCTACCGTTTCCGGGATTAATCCCGTATGCACACTGATGCTTACCAGTGCGCTGAAACCCATCCCGGCTGCTAGCAGGATCGCCTTGCGCACGCCGGCTCCCGGAGACTTGAGAATCGCGCCCACCGCAGTTCCTGAGGGGAAACGCAGCCTGTCGATATCGATCATCTGCTTGCGCACCGGGATGATAAACGCCACACCGAGCGTGGCCCCGCACATCGTGGCCAGGATTACGTGCAGAAACTCGAAATCCGCCCCGCGAAGGTAAAGCACAGGGATGGTAAAAATGATCCCGGCACCGGAGTTATTGATTGCACTGGCCACTGTCTGGTTGATATTGTTTTCCACTATCGTGCTGCGCCTGAGGATACCTCTTAAAACGCCCCAGCCGATAATCGCGGCAATCTCGGACCCCACTATCGTAAACCCGATCAGCAGGCCGGCATAGGTGATACTTGCATTGAGCAGGATGCCGACAAAAAAACCGAGAACGAGCGCCTCCCAGGTGATTTCACGGTAGGGGCCTTTTTTCAAGCTGTTTTGAGACATCCGGCTTCTCTCTTAGGTCGTGATCCGAAAAATGAACTGCCCCGCCACAGAGCTGTGGGGTATCAGTGTGATTTTTGTGTGAATCCCTGAAATCCGTGATCCTGATTCCGGGTACTAAACCCCAACTGTTTAATATAACACCCCCCTGTCTCCCCCCTTGATAGGGGGGAATTTGGAATGTACCCCCTTGATAGGGGGGAATTTGGAATGTACCCCCTTGATAGGGGAGAATTGGAATGAATCCCCTTGATAGGGGGGAATTGAAATGAATCCCCTTGATAGGGGGGAATTGAAATGAATCCCCTTGATAGGGGAAAATGGTGGCTCTCAAGCACGATCTGAAATAAGATCGCCAGGTTTAAATCCCCTT
>CAZJQI010000025.1:0-59697 GCA_964548275.1 uncultured Gemmatimonadales bacterium | reverse complement strand
TGGAACTGCCTCAATTAAGACCAACTCATAATTCATAAACCATTTTTACCGGACATTATTGAAACAACCTCTGTAAGAAATCCTTGATTTCTCTGCCAGCAATAGTATCAAACTGAATGTTGACAATGCCTAGAAAATGCTGCGAATCATCTTCAAGGCACCCTTCCGGGCGAAAAGTTATTTTTATCACCTGTATACTTTTCTTTATCAGGAAAGCAGGATATATTAGATAGATGTCAAAAAATTAAAGCTATTTCTAAGCCAAACCAATTGCAAGATAAAAGCTGGCGGATAAGGCCTGCTCCAAGAAACATGCAGAGTTAGTTCTCTGATAAATTTAAGACGAGCTTGAAATATTTCTCGCGAGGGGATGAAATATGAAATCTGGCAAGGATGTTGAAAGACGCAAGACTGATCGCGAGCCTTCCTCCACAGAAGCGGAGATGTATCTCGAATCTACGATTTACAAGGCCAAGCTGGTCAATCTTTCAGATGGTGGTGTGCGTTTCATTATGGAAAAACCGATAAATTTCTATGTACGTTTTAAGGCTGGTGAGAGAAGAATCAGTCGCAAGGTACAGCTTGTGTGGTCCAGGAAAAACGAGGACGGGGATATGACTTACGGGTTTAACTTTATAGAAAAGAAGGATGATTCCTGAGAATCGGAATGGGGGCACTTATTGGGTAAAAATAAAGAGGGGTCCCTTTTTCGTCAAATAGTTTTATTCCATTTTCGGTTCATAAGTCACCACGGGCAAAATCAGACCTGAACTTTCAAGTTACCAGTTCCGCTATCTCGGGAAAGTACGAAACACCCCTCCTCTTGCCTGAATATTGGCTTATCAGTCATCCAGTCTTTGCGGTGTATGTTGTAAAATCAGGGAAAAGGCAGCTATCGCCTTACCAGCAGGATATGTTTTTCCAAGGACAGACATTTCCCCTGAATCAAAGGTGTTTTTAGCCAAAGCCGGTTTAAAAATCCCGGTGAGTAGATTATTATTAATTTAGGATTTTCCTGGAGTGTTCTTGTCTGGAGAAAATAAAGACATGAAAGAAATAACAGTGAACTCGTCGTAAAATTTCTGCATGGCTGCTTAAAGTTTTAACATAAAATAACATGAACCTTTAACAGGTGGATCAGCCATGAATACCTATGTTCTGATGACCAAGCTGTCACCGGAGACATCGAAACAGGTAAAAGAAAGGGCGAAACTGGGCCGGGCCTGGTTGGATCAGGTAAGAGAAAAATGCCCTGAGGTGAAATTCATCGCGCATTATGCTCTTCTGGGCCCGTACGATTTTCTGGATATTTACGAGGCTCCGGATGCTGAAACCGCAGCCAAGGTTTCTATGATCAGCCTGGCCAACGGAGCTTTCCAGGCGGAAAGCTGGACAGCGATTCCCTATACGCATTTCCTGAAATTGACAGAGGAAATCTAAAAAAATTAGCGCAGTCCATAATCCAGGCAATATTTTCAAAACCTGACCAGAAAGGAGTGAGCTTGTGAAAGCACTATCTATCTTCCTCTTAATACTGTCCCTTGTTCTCAGTATGCCGGCTGAGGCGAAAGAAACCTTTGAAACGGATTTTATCGATACAGGAGACGGTGGGCTGATGATTACCTTTGTGGGACACGGGACACTGATGTTCCTGTATAACGGCGCAGTAATCCATGTGGATCCGGTGAGCAGGGAGGCGGATTATGCGAAAATGCCAGCAGCCGACCTCGTTTTAATCACGCACGAGCACGGAGACCATCTCGACCCGAAGGCACTGGAGCAGATAAAGAAGGAAAACACAGTTATCGTCCTAAATGGAAAATCCGCTGAAAAGATAAACGAAGGCATCGTGATGAAAAACGGGGATGTTAAGACCGTTCAGGGAGTGAAGATAGAGGCGGTTCCAGCTTATAACATTGTAAGCAAACGCGCAAGCGGAGAGCCGTACCACCCCAGAGGTATCGGCAACGGCTACGTTATCACCCTGGGCGGCAAGAGGGTTTACGTGGCAGGGGATACGGAAAACATTCCGGAGATGAAAGAACTCAAAGACATAGACATCGCTTTTCTGCCTATGAACCTGCCCTATACGATGTCTCCGGAAATGGCAGCCGAGGCAGCCAGGGCTTTCAGGCCGAAAATTCTTTACCCTTACCACTACGGCAACACTGATGTAAACCGCATAGTAGAATTGCTCAAGGAGGAGCAAGGAATAGAGGTGAGAATAAGGGAGATGCAGTGAGAGTTGAGATGCTCTGGAGATTATATTAACCCGGATTATTCATAAATTAGTAAGATGTTATGTTTCCCCGGGGCCTGGGGGGCGGCGGGCGCATGAAATGCGCGCCGTTGCGCTTGCGCAACGCTCTGTGCGACCCAAGTCGCACAGCCGCCGCCCCCTCCCTCGGTGGCTGATAAAAATGTGAAAATAAGTGATTAGCCATGTCAAGGTCCGGGTTTCTTGAATAATCCGGGATTAAAAGACGGCTGTCCCAAACGGGATAGCCGTCTTTTGCTTAATTGTAGAAAACGTGGAATTCATGCTCCAAATATTATTATCCACGTGGAGATAGAGAACTTGTATCTATTCAAGATTCGTTTGAAGCTAATATTACAGCCTACTTGAAACCCCGTCTCTTTGCTTCCTTGAGTATGGCTGCTGTGGCGCTGACTCCTATTCTCGTCACGCCGAGATTCAGTACTCTCAAGACGTCATCCAATGTGCGAACCCCACCCGCAGCCTTTACCTGCACACTGGGCACGCATTCAGCGCGCATCAGTTTCAAATCGTGATCCGTGGCGCCCCTGTAAGCATAAAGTCCGTTTTTTTGCTTAACAAAACCGTATCCGGTGGAGGTTTTCACAAAAGAGACTGCATGCCGGTTACAGATTTGACAAAGCTTGATCCTCAGGGCGTCCTCGTTCAGGTAGTCATTTTCGAAAATCACTTTTAAGATCGCGTGATTTTCAACAGCGGCCTCGTTTAACCTCCTGATTTCCTCTGATATATAATCCCAGTCCTGGCTTAGAACCTTGCCTGTATTCACCACGGCATCCAGCTCGGTGGCTCCGTCCGCGCAGGCAGTTTCCGCTTCTTTGACCTTTATCTCGATCCGGCTGTTGCCATGCGGAAAGCCGACTACAGATCCCACTGCAACATCCGAGCCGTCCAGGATTTCCCTGGCTAATTGAACAGCATACGGCTTTATGCAAACAGCCGCCACGTTATAACTTTTTGCAAACCTGCAGCCTTCTCTAAGCTTTTCATCTGTAAGGGTAGGATGAAGCAGGGAATGATCGAGCGCCTTTGCTATTGAACGGATGCTTTGCGGCATTATTGACCCTCCTTAATATCGCCAGTCTTATATCATCTTTGGCCTTGATTGAGCATGTACCGGCCGCTCAAGAGGAGATGGATTTGACATACAGGGCGGCAAGGAAACCGGCCAGTGTGGCAAGGCCTACAATCACCCCGCCCTGCTCGTAGGCTTCCGGGAGCATCGTTTCGGCGATCATGGTCAGCATAGCGCCAGCGGCCATCCCCCTGATTGCACCCAGGAAATAGTGCGAGTGGCTCTGGAAAAACATGTTGCCCATAATCGCGCCGATTGCTGTCATCACGGTAATCGAAGTCCACATCAGGATGATTTTGGCTTTCGAGTAATGCTGGTCTCGCATAACCACCGAGCTGGACATGGCTTCGGGAAGATTTGACAGGAAAACACCGGCAACCAGAGCCCAGGGCAGCCCGTGGTCGATTGTGACCGAGATGCCTATCACCAGGGATTCAGGAATGCCGTCCAGCAGGATGCCGAGCCAGATACCCAGGGTGGCCGGTCCGTGTTTTTTAACAGCCTTGTTGATTTCCAGTGAGGTAGGGGTTATGTCCTGGCTTTTGAGGTAATAGGCGGCTCTCTTTCTCCATTCTTTTACCTTGTCTTTCCCAACGAACGACCTTTTCAGCAGGTCCCTGCTTCTTTCATCCATCAGAGCTTCAAAAGTTTTTTTCACCTTTGGCTGGGAAGAGATCAGAGTTTCAAAATCTTCCCGCGAAATTCGGAAAAGGATGCTCTTCTCCCGAACAATTGCCGAAGCCGTGCGGGGATGGTCGGCCAGCAGGCCGATTTCGCCGAAAACCTCTCCCGGCCCCAGCCTGGCGATAGTTTTTTGCTGGATGACAATTTCTACTGCTCCGGATTCGATCAAATAAAGCGCATCTGCTCTGGTTCCCTCCCGGAAAACGATCGAGCCTTCATCCAGCTCCACTTCATCCACATGCGGGACCAGCTTGGCGATTTCTTCCGGGTGGATCGACTGAAGCAGGGAAATGCCGAAAAGCCGCCTGAGAATGGATTCGGCGCGTCTTCTCCGCCACTTGGCCGTATGACGCAGCACAGTCGCTGTTTTGCGGAAAAATGCGCCCATCGAGTTCAGTTTGTGGTTCAGCAGTTCATAAAGCAGACCCCCGATCACGCACCCTAATGCCAGGGGGCCGAACCCTACCTGCTCGAAAGAATGGGCCACAATCTCGATGGTCAGTGCGAAAAGGAGCGCTCCCCCGCCGAAAGCCATCAAGGCGCTGGTAACCTTGGCATTCGGTCTGGTTGCCAGGCCGAGCGCTGAACCTATCGGCAGGGATATTGCCGAAACCAGTCCGATTAAACAGGCAAGCAGGGCGAGATTCTCCATTTCTTTCTTTCTCCTTTTGGCGGGCAGCTACACTGGAATGAGCACAGGTCCGAAGAAAAATATTTCTAAGACATTCTCTTCCCCTATAGTAATCTATGCCTGACTATTACCACTTTTTTCGTCTGCAGACAAGAAGTTTTTATTTCAATTTATGCGGAATTACACGATTAATTATTGAGAGGAAGGGATAAGAGAAGTCAAAAAAAGCGGCAGATTCTTTGATAAAAGAAATCTGCCGCTTTTTATTTATGGCGGAGGGCGAGGGATTCGAACCCCCATGGGTGTTACCCCGGCGGATTTCAAGTCCGCTGCCTTACCAGTTAGGACTAGCCCTCCGGGTATCTGTTACCAATATCAATCCTCAGGGCAATTCCTTGATATAAATGTTGGCAAACTGCAGGTGGTCCCCGTGATGCTGAAGCACGATCGGGCCTTTTTCAGGAATGCCCGGAAGTTTCGCTTCCCGGATCACGGTCTTGCCGTTAACATCCACAGTGACAACATCATCTATCAGGGTGATCTCGAAACGGTTCCATTTGCCCACCGGATTGTCCGCATTGAAAATGGGTGTCACACCCCGGCGCACCTCAGGCGGCAGGTCCATGTCCAGACGATAGCCGTAGAATTCTCCGGAGCCGCAGGGCCAGTTCCAGATATTGATCTGGGCCTTGGAACTTCCGCGAAGATAGACCCCGCTGTCGCCGGCATCCATCACTGCCACTGTAACCTGTTCGCCGCTCTCGTCCATCAGGTAGGAGCCGTCAGGCAACACCACCGGGACATGACCGACAACCGGGTCATCCGGCAGGCGCCAGTCAACGATCAGCTTGAAATTGCGGAATTCCTTTTCGGTCGTGAGAGATTGGTTGTCCTGTCCATCCGCCTCGCTCTTTCCATCGTAATCGAGAACCCAGTCCTTTGCCACCCAGTGCCCCTCATTGCCCGGGACCTGCTTCCAGCCGCGGGTGTCAAGGCCGTTATACAGGGATTTGAAGCCCCGGTCTGTCTGGGCGACCACATCGGCAGGAGGATTCGAGCCCGGCAGCTCCTTGATCCTGATATTCCGGAAATGGATCTCGCTGCCCTCGGACTCGAGGCAGATATACCCTTTGCGCGGGTTGCAGTGGTATCCGCGTGTTACGACATTGCCGTTGACAGCAAGGGTAATAGTTCCGTCCTGGGAAACCACCTGATATTGGTTCCATTGCCCGGTCGGGTTCATCCGGTCCTCCGCGGGCAGGGAACGCATCGAGCCGGGCCATTTCGGGTGAGGCTTGTCCGGGCACATGGTCGCGCCGTGGATGGCGAATATGTCTCCCGCATTGCCGTCCATTATCTGGACTTCGACCGAGCGCGTGAACGGCTGTCCAGGTGCGGTTATATCCCAGGAATGGACAAAAAGCCCGGCGTTGCCCCCCTCTTTCATGTGCCGCCATTCCAGCTCCAGGATATAGTTCTCGTATTGCTTGTCTGTACGAAGAACTCCGGTGGGGATACCGGTGCAGATAATCATCCCGTCCCTTACAGTGAATGTTTCCGGGGCGCAGTTGACATTCACCCAGCCCGCAAGGTTTTTCCCGTTGAACAGCGGCACGAAACCCTGGGCGTCGCTCTTCACCTCGGAGGTACAGGTGAATATCATGGCTAATCCTATGCCTGCGGCAAGTATGTAAACAAAAAAGCGGTTCATCGGACAGACTCCTTGTTGAGTGAATGCCAGTCCTTCATAAATTACATATTTTATTGAAATCAAAATAAGCGTATTGGGCTTTCTTGTCCAGATTTCTTGATGGGTATGAAAATCCTGAAAATACTATTAAAAGGGTAGGGGATAAATGCAGGCTGCACCGGCCCGGAAAAGTCGAGCCGGTGCAACCTGAACCGGATTTCTATACCAAGATCATTCTTTAAAATATAGTTTGCTGAACTCGGCGAGAAGGGAGCGGATTTTCTCCACGTGCGCCTTGTCAGTTGTTTGCTTGGCTTTCATTGCAGAAAGCAGGATGCCGTGGAGAAGCTCGAGTTTCTTTTGGTAGTTCTCTGTTTCCGGCTTGATACGCTGGGTCAGGAAATACTGGCTAACTATTTCCTGAATCTGCTCGGCGTGGTGCTCCTTGTTCATGGTCCAGCGCACGAGCTGGTTAACGTCCCGGCTGGTATGGCCGCCCTCCTGGGTTGAATAAGTGAGTTTGATAATTTCGTCCATGCCTTTTTCGATCGTGGTGCAGTGCTCCTCGATCATGTGCACGCGCATGTGGTCGTCATAGATCCCGCAGGGAATCTCGCAGTGTGCGAAAACTTCAAATCTGGATCCAAACGCCAGGAAAGAGAAAGCGGCCAGAGTTAAGATCTTTTTCATAGAAAGCCTCCGTCAAGAAAATAAAAATTGCTGCAGATGATAACCGAACAAATTGTAATGAATACCTGCCCTAAAAATCAATAGACCGGTAAATATTGAGATTGGAACGCATTCTAAGATATAACCCACATTAAATCCTGACCGGTTGCAAGGTTTGTTTTAAACTACCGGCTGGGGAAAGTTTTCAGCGTCTCGAGGTAGGCCAGGAGCACCCCGATATCGAACCTGTTGCCGTGGATCAGATAGCCGAGAAATCCCTCCTGAGCGCGCAACAGTCAAGGGCCGCCGTGAGGTCGAACTCGCCCTTGCGGCGCAGGTTCCGGCTGATGTGCTCTTTGAGGATTTCGAAAATGGAGTGGCTGATAACGTAAAGCCCGAAAATGGTCAGATACTCTCGTCCTCGGGGCAGACCGTGCTCATCGACTGCTCTTATTTACTCTCAAGAATTACTACCCTTTTTTCCAGGTCGAAATCCAGCACAAAAGATTTGTTGTTTCTGTACCAGCGCAGGCGCGCCTTGTTGCCGTAAATATCACCGCTCAGCCAATTGATTGCGGGCACGCTTTTTTGTCTGGCGTGCAGAAGAGTCAGCATGGTGGTGGAACTGTCAGTGAAGACGGGCCTGATCTCCAGGCGTACCGTTTCCTTGAAATGAAGCCCCTCGATCACCCGGTGTTTCCCCCAGTCGTGGTTGCGGTGGGGTGGAGCAAGCGGGTAAATGTCCAGAGATACATCGCCAACAGAGCCCTCGATACGGGTAACGTGGCGCTGGATTACTGCTTCCGGCTCGAAATGAAGAAGCCATCGGACATCACGCTCTGCCGGTATCTCGGGACCATAGAGAGACAGCTTGATAAGCCTGGCGCCCTTACCCATCGGCTCGGCGTTGAAAGAGATCCTGCTGCCGCTGGACAGTTCAACCTCAGGAGTGATTTCCAGGTGAGTGTCCGTGATCTCCACGGTGTCCTGCCAGGAGTGGACTGTATCGCTGCCGACAAAGATGTTGTAAGAGCCGCTCAGCGGTGAGTTGTCAATGTAGCTGGCCGCTATCGAGTACTCTCCGGCAGAGCCTTCGAAATTAAAAAATGCCTGCCCGCGAGTGCCAACAACATAACCTCCGTCGTGCCGGAGCGCTCCGGTTAATTCAAGGCTGTCGGCAGGGTAGCTGAAAACCACGCCCTGGTTGTCGAGGGTAATTTGATCGACGATCAGCAGAAGATCGGGTTTCAGGAAGAGGAAGTGCCGCAGCGCCTTTTTCAGACCCAGTGCCGGGTGATAGGCCGGGGCGAGGTCGGCCAGGACATAATCATAATCCCCGGTGGAGCGGGATTCTACTATCCGGGGCAGGTGGCGGAAGCGGATCGCCTCTGCTGCAGCGAACCAGGGCTCCTCATCCCCTAGCTGCCCCATTCCCTTGACAATTAGCGTGTTGTGGTTCACAGTCTTCTTAAAATAGGTGTATCCCGGGTCGATAGCCAGGAACCGTCCGTGGGAGTAGAGCTGGAACGAACCTGCATCGGGGTGCCCGTGGGCTGCACCGAGATCGTAGGCGGATATAATGGTCTGTGCTTTGCCCATAAAAGGCCCGCACTTGATACCGATCATCGTGGAAGCTTTATCCTGCCAGGAGGAACGTATCATCACCTGGCCGATATCTGAAAACTCTTTCAGGGTCTGAGAACTTGCCGGTGTCGTCTGCCTGATATCGGGATCATACCACAGCAGGCTCAACCAGGAGGCGCTTCCCAGTCCCTGATCTTTGAGTTCAATCAGTCTCCTGCCAAGCCATTGCGCTTCCGGGTAGTTGAACCTGGAAGCGAGAAGGAAAAGCTGGGGTTCAGGGCCGTGGGAGTTACCGTGACGGGGGCTGTCGCCGAAAGTCATGGCCCATTCGTTCTCTGCCGGCGCGGGAAGGAGGCTGTGAAGGAGATACTGGTGGTAGTTGGCAAGCCAGGGGCTGCCGAAATAGTCCCGGCCAAGGATGCTGCGGGCGATTTCAGCGTAATAGAGGCAGAATTCAAGCGCGTAATTGCCGTAGCTCAGGCCCTCGATCGAGGTGCCGTCCGGCGGGCTGAGTTCGAATACACGGGCGAAAAAGTTTTCGCAGGCAGCAAGCCAATCCTGTGCCCGGGCGTCCTCCCCGTATAGCGCGACACCCGCGTAAGCCAGACCGCCGAAATTCACGTGGCCGTGGTTCTGAAGGTACTGGTTGCGGTACCAGGCCCTTCGGTGAGCGACCATTTCGTACTGCATCTGTGCTTCATCGCCCAGCTTGGACGCCACCAGGGACCTTTGAGCCCGGTTCAGGCGGGGATAAAGCCAGTCATAGGCCAGGGCCACACCAAGAAGAAGATGCCCGTGAAGAAGGTCGTAATCCGGGTCCCAGATCTCTTTATCGCAAAGCTTGAACAGATATTTTTTTGTCTGTTCGAACAGGCTGTCGCTGCCGGTAATCCGCCAGGCAAAGGCCAGGTCGGAAGCGAGGTTGCCATGTCCGCGGTTGAGCTGGTCGATATTCTGCCCGGCCCGGGCGATCTTTTCCGGCAGATCGTCAAGGTAACGGTCCCAGAGCCATTGATGGCTGGTTGAAATATCCTGGCGCAGCCTTTCTTCTTCTTTCCCGGTAAGC
Organism: uncultured Gemmatimonadales bacterium; assembly: GCA_964548275.1. Lineage (GTDB taxonomy): Bacteria > Gemmatimonadota > Glassbacteria > GWA2-58-10 > GWA2-58-10 > JAUVUV01. Next base: position 50,020 of record CAZJQI010000025.1, on the reverse strand, counting down.
AGAAGTCGGGGGTGGCGGCCGTGGACTTTTTTCAAATTCCGGTAGGTTTGCAGATTAAGCTTGCCAGGGCCACCATCACGTTCGCAGGAAGTGGAAAAGGAGATAGCGGCAAGAAAAAGGAGCAAAAGGCAGGTGGAATTTTTCACTCGCTCTCCTCTCGTTTCCCCAAGTGAATTATATATTTAACTTTGCCTTCCGGGCCAATTTAACATATTATATCAGCCGAAACAAGAAGAGGTAAAAACGAAACCGGTCTGTGAAAATATGAAGAAACTGTTTGTTCGGATAAGCGCTGGAAACACTATCAACAAGGGGAATAGTCTGATGGGCAGGATAATACTTACTTGCTTTCTTTCAAGCTTTTTTCTTGTTTCTTCCCTGTTTGGTCAATTTGCCAAAGCCGTGCTGCTGGTACCTGAGGAAGTCTCGAAGAAAAAGGTGGAGATTCTCACTGGGCGCCTTCAGGCTGCCACAGGCCTCGATCAGGTGAGAGTCAACCCGTCCAGTATCAGAGCCGACAGCAAGGTGCTTGTGGCCGGGTACGGAGACAACCGTTTTCTGGCGCAAATTGCCGAAAAAAACAGGATCGCACTGGGGGATTTCGATCTGAACGGGGACGGGTACGTATTCGGGACTAATGTACCCAGTCCGGGAGCTTGCCTGGCTGCAGCTCATACCTTCCTCGGGCTTTACTATGCTCTGGACGAACTGGCCCGCAAAAGAGAGGAAACCGGCAAACTCAAGATTGAGAATCGAATCCAACGGCCTGCCCTGCGCCTTCGCGGGATCACCATGTACGACAACTGGAACGCCGAATACATGGACAGTTGTCTGGTTTGGGTTCTGGAGAACCGCCTGAACCGGATCGAGTTAAAAGATACCGACCTGGACGATTTTATTTTCTACAGAAAATTCGACAGGCTCGATCACCTCAGGCGCAAAGGCGATTTTACCGAACCTGCCTGGGGGCACGCTTCCCTGTCGGACGAACAGAAAATTCAGGCCCAGCGTGACTGGCTGAAGGACTATATCCGCAAATGCCACGATTACGATATCGAGATCGTGATGTGGCACCACGAGTATGTCGTTCTGGACGAGCTCTGCCAGGCTTACCCTGAAATGTGTAAAGATGACAGCGTGCTTTACGGTTCGGAGGTGTTTTTCGAGTTTCTGGAGAGCAAGTACGAGGAGTTTTTCGAGGGACCGGGGGCAGAAATCGACGGGCTGGTGCTTACCACAGTGGAGGGAAACGTGCACCTGGTGGATTACGGCGAAGATCTCATCTTCCGGGTGCTTGACATGGCCCACCGCATGTGCGCAAAGTACGGGAAAAAACTCATTTTCCGCACCTTCGGCTGGGACGAGGAACAGGAGGGCAAGCTCGCAAACGTGGCCAATCGCCTGGATCCCGGGGTCTGGGTGATGCACAAGCACGTGCCGATGGACTGGATGGAATCATTTCCCCATAACCCGAACCTGGTGCGGGTTAAAGGCCATCCTGCAATGCTGGAAACCGAGATGGGAGCAGAGCAGCGGGGAACCGGGCGTTTCCCGGTCTGGGCCGGGGATTATTTCAAGTACAGATTGCGCAACGCCCTGTCTACCGGAATTATCGGGGCAACGGCAAGGATCAACAGGCGTGGAGTGGAAAACACCGGCCAGGTTACCAGTGCGTGCATCCACGACCGGATGTACGGCGGAAATTTCAACCCGAATATCGCCAATCTTTACGCATTCAGCCGGCTGGTCTGGAATCCTGAGGCCGATGCAGGCGAGATTTACCTTGACTGGGCCGAGAGGTATTACGGCAAAAAGGCCGCGCCGCATGTTGTGTCTGCTTTCCGTCCCATGCGCCGCGTTTTCGTGCAGATGATGTACGGCCGGGGGCAGTTTCTCAACCTGCGCTACGTGATGGATTACGAGAAGTGGTGGGAGGTGATGCACTGGGGCAACAACCTGAGCGATTTCGACAAGAGCCACCCTGTGCAGTTCCGCCTGAGACTTCTGGAGAGGCCTGATGAGCGTTTTTTCGACGAGTTTCTTCCGGAAAAAGACGAGGCTGTCGGAGAAATCACCCGCGCACTTGGCGAAATCAGGCTGACCAGGAATCTGATCCCTGAGAATGATTACAAAGCCCTGGAGATGTTTTTCGAGCGGATGCTGAACCTGGCAGTTTTCTGCCGCTACCAGATAGAAGCCTACGGATGGCTTCGGCATGTCAACGGCCTGACAGCAAAAACCAGAGAACGGCTAGCACTCTGCAGGGACAGGATGCAGGAATGCGCCGAGGCTCTCCCGCGCTGGGACCCGGACTACCTGGATTCGAACGAGATATTCAATATCGAGATGCATAAGAATATGATTTCCTGTATCGAGGAGATCGATAAGGCCCTGGGTAATTGATATAACACACCCCGCCTGCCTGCGGCAGGCACCCCTCTTGATAGAGGGAATTTTTACCCCCAGCTGCCGCCTGTTCGAGCCAGGGCAAACAGCAATTGTGCCATTGAAATAATAAGAAACAGAGGTATTCAAAAATGAATTTTTGGAAAAGCAAAATTTTAATCGAAAAGAATTCCTCGAGGCTCTACTTCGGTGTAACGTCCCCGGGGTGTGTCGTAGGGGCGAACCCATGTGTTCGCCCGCGGGTGAGTAGGTCAAAGTTAAAACAAATTCATCCTTGTGATACCTCGCGGCTCTGCCGCGGGCTAGTTCATTTAGCACTGTTATGTCTTATTAATTACGCATCTTGTAACATTGCTCAGGCAGCGCAGGCTCTGGAGAGTGAAATCTCACGGGATGCAGACCTCGCCTCCGGGGCGTTCGCCAGGTGCCAGCGCTACCTGGATGCCTGGAGCAGGCAGCTCGACCCTGCCACCGGGCTTTTGCGGCAGAGCCTCGGGCAGGATGGAAACGTGTGGACGCCTGAGAACTCGGCAGCGGACAATTTCCCGTTCATGGTGATCGCAGCCAGATTCACCAGGACGGAGCTGGCGCAGGCGCTTTTCAGCAGGGCCATGGTTGGGGAAAAACTCAACGCTGTGGCTGGATGGGGATTGCCCACTGCTTTTGACCTGGATAAGAAGGAGAAAATTGACAGGGAAATCAGCCGCCTGATTTTCGGCGCCTCGGAGTACGCCAAGGATGGGCTCGTGCCGATGGTGGAAATCCTGGGACCGGGCCCGTGGTCGGAGCGCATGGAGGAACTGGTAGAGAGCATATTTTCCGCAGCAGGCGTGGAAACTGCATTCGGATCGCTGCCCAGCGTGGATGCCGAGGTCAACGGCGAGATGCTCCAGGTACTCTGCCGCCTCTACTGGATGACAGGCCGTGAGAAATACCTCGAGTGGGCGCGCAGGATCGGGGACGCCTACTGTTTCGAGGTGCTTCCCGGTAATTTCGGCGTGCCCGCGCATTCCTGGGATTTCGAGGCTCAGCAGGGGGACGGAAAGCTCAAGCTGAGAGACCACGGCTGCGAGATAATCAGCGGCCTGTCGCTTCTTTATGCAATCGAGAAAGAGAAGAAAAGCTTTCGTGAGGTCTCCTATTATCTGGCAGTAAAAAGAATGCTCGACCGGATAGGAGAAATCGCCGCAGATGAATCCGGCCTGCTTTTCAACGAGGTAAACGCTGCCACCGGAGAGATCACCCGAAAGGGATTCTCTGACTGCTGGGGCTACGACTATTACGCCTGGTACACCTTTTACCTGGCAACAGGCGAGGAAAAATACGTCGACCGGGTGAAACACGTGCTGGCAAACATTCACCGGTTCAAGGACTACCCCTGGGAGCCTCGCTCCGAAGGCACCCAGTCCCAGGACGGGATCGCCGATGCAGTGGAGGGCGCGCTGGGGCTTTTGAGCCACTTGCCGGATGAGAGCGCGTTCGAATGGGTGGATCATGAAGTAAAACGCATGTTAGCTTTCCAGCAGAAGGACGGCATTATCGAGGGCTGGTGGGGGGACGGCAATTTTTGTCGCACTGCCCTGATGTACGCCTTCTACAAGACAAAAGGCACCTGGTGCGAGCCCTGGAGAGAAGATTTGAAAATCGCTGCCGAGCAGGATGGGAAAGAGTTGCAAGTCTATCTGCGCTCGGATAAATCCTGGTCCGGCAGGCTTCATTTCGACCCGCCGCGGCACAGGCACTACCTGGGAATGAGCACGGATTACCCGCGGATCAATGCATTCCCCGAGTGGTACACAGTGGAGCCTCTGGAGGTCTACGTGGTGGAGGGGCTGGGAAAAAGGCCTGAAAACGCGCTGGGCGAGGAGCTGATCTCAGGACTGGCGGTGGGATTGAAAGGTAAGCGTGCGCTCAGGTTGAACATTCGGCCGGTTGAGCGGTAAGAAATTCGTACATTGAAAATAACGGGCGAGGCATGCCTCGCCCCTACGAATAAAAAGCCAGGGTAGATGGATGTATAAAAGAATAGATGACGCGGACACGGTACTGAAAGCGAGCGCAGGCAAACAGATATTGATCCTCAAGCACAGCGCAACCTGCCCGATTTCTGCTCGAGGCAAGCGCGAGCTGGATAGATCCCTGGCAGAGAATGGGAGCGTGGAGGCCTGCCTGGTGGTTGTGCAGTAGCAGCCGGTTTCCAATGAATTAGCCGAGAAACTTGGCTAAAGCACGAGACCCCGCAGGTTTTGCTCATTAAAGACGGCAAGGCTGAGAAAGTCTGGAACCACTGGAGTATCAGGAAAAAGGAGATAGGGAAGGCGGTTTTCTAGTTTTATCTTTGAAATTTTCTTCTGAATGACATCACAAAGAGTCCAATTTGAGTTGCAAGGAAACCGCCTTCAAAGATAGAGATAAAGTAAGTATATAGATTTGGAGTTGTTGTTAATTGCCATTTGTTTAATGTAACAGGAGAAAAAGCATGTGCTATGAGATAAGGCCAATTTGAAAGATTTATTGTGTGAAAGTTTACATTTTCTGTAGAATTAATAATACCAACACCAGAAAAAAGATAAAAAAACGAGAAAATAAATATAATAAAGAATATATTTAAAAAAGCCCATGATGGTCTTTCTCCATAGCGACTTACAAGAAAAAACCAAAATTTAGATGTAAAAAGCTGCTTATACCGTTTAGTTCTTTTCCTAATCATTTCATTTTCACTGTAATTAAAACCTCCTTCCATATCTCTGTCTTCAGCATTTTTTGCTAATGCTTTAAGACTTCGATATGTATTTTCAAGATCGCTTAATTTTTCGATATAGTTTTCATTCTTGTAATTTAATAAAGTTTCATCTAAAAAAGCATGCTTTCTACCAAATATTTTACCTATTTTCGCCCATTTTACATTAACAAAATTACAATTTTTAAATTCTGCTTTATAAAATATACATTTTGACAGATCAGTATCTTTAAATTCAACATTATTTAATTCAGATTTACTAAAATCTGATTCCTCTAAAAAACTAACTTTTTGAAAAAAGTGTTTAACTTTGGTTATATTCTGTTCCGCGCAGAAACGGCATTTCTTAAATGAGCATCCTTTTTTAAAATCACAATTTATAAATTTAAATAAAACGAGCCTATTAAAGTCTTCAAATATAGCCTTTTCTAAGAAGCATGTATTTATAAAAAATAATGGCCTTGCTCTATGAAGAGATTTTAATATTTTGCTAGCTATTTCATTTATATTAAAATCAAAACCAATTTTTAATATTTCATATTTTGGTATTTCTTTGTCGAAAAAGGTAATATGAGATTCTAAAAAAGAAATAAATTTATCTTTATTAATTATAACTTCCTCATTTTCTATACAGTTATGAACATAGCAGTATGTATCTTTTTCCGTGTCAGTTTCTATAGAACATCTTTCTCCATTTTTTTGATATTGGCAAGTAGGCATTCTTACCTCACTATAAAAAGAAACAATAGTATTTTGTAATACTTTAATTTATAAGGTTATCTGTAATCAACCCTCTCAAACCCCAGCTCCTCCTGTGCTTTGCGCACCTCGCGCAGCACGTCCTCATCGCCTTCGTACTTCTTGTAAACCAGGCGCAGGCGGAAAGTGTACTCCCGGTTGGCTTCGTATTCTTGCTCAGGAATAATCCACTCGAAATCCCAGGCAGTGCTGGTCGAGCCGGGAATCAGGCTCCTGCCCCCGCCCTCTGGCGAGAGGAAAAACCTGATCCTATCCGGCTGGTCGAAGATCAGGATCATCACCATGTCGTCGAAACGGCCGTAGTAAAAAGGCTCATCGAAACGTTTGGGATAGCGTTCTTTCCACCAGAAAGGCGGGTCGTCCAGTTCGGGCCAGACCTCGAGTTTTTCTTCGGGCACGTAGCCGGGAGCAATGGCGCTGTGCAGGGCGCCGTGCTCAGGCGGGGCATAGCGCATCCATTCGCCTCCGGAGAGATAGTGGATTCTCAGGTCATCCGGGCTGTTGGTGTAGCAGCAGTAGCCGACCGAGCGGAAATCATAGGGTTTACCGGCAAGCCGGTCTTTCGTATCGTGAAAGGTGAGCTCGTGGTCGATGTAGTATGGGCTGACCGCCCGGTAGATTGCCCGTGCCGCCACTGCGCGGTTTTCATCCGAGGCTACTTTCAGCACGCAGGTGGTATCGTCCACGTACTCGAGCACAGTGGAGCTCCTGCCGCGGAACTCGCCGCAGAGAAGCCCGGACCCCATGGTCTTGAATATGTTGAAATGCCGGTGAATGGAGGCCAGGGACCAGACTCCCGGACGAGTGCGGAAACCGGCCCCGTCGCCGATAACCACCTCGATCTCGCCTACGCGCAGGAACTGGCAGTGTAGAGTAAAGGCATTTTCCGGGGCGGAGGATTGATTTTCAGCGACCCCGCTGTTTTTACAGCAGCCGGTTGCGCAGAGCGAGAATGCAAGAAGAGCCGACAGAGAGAGTAAGAGACGCTTGCCCATTGCTTTATCTCCTTTTGGATGAGAGAACCCAAACCTGCTGTTATTTAATGGCCACTTTTTCGAAGCCCAGCTCGTCCTGGGCCTTGCGCACCTCGCGCAGCACGTCCTCGTCGCCCTCGTATTTTTTGTAAACCAGTCTCAGGCGGAAAGTGTACTCCCGGTTCGCCTCGTACTCTTCTTTGGGGATAATCCACTCGAAATCCCAGGCAGTGCTGGTCAAGCCGGGAATCAGGCTCTGGCCGCCGCCGCTGGGCGAGAGGAAGAACCTGATATGCTCCGGCTTGTCGAATATCAGAATCATCACCATGTCGCCGGTGCGGCCGTAGTAGAAAGGCTCGTCGAAAGTGAGCCCTGAGCGCTCCCACCAGAAACAGGGATCATCGGTATCGGGCCAGGTCTCGAGCCTCTCTTCAGGAACGTAAGAGGGAGGAATGTAGGCTTTAACGCCGTGCTCTGGCGGTACATACCTCACCCACTCGCCTTTGGAGAGAAAGTGAATGCGAAGATCATCCGGGCTGTTCATGTAACAGCACCAGACTACGTCCCGGTATCCCCAGTCGAGTGTCAGATACCTTTCCAGGTCACGAAAGGTAAGCTCGTGGTCAAGGTAGTAAGGGCTGACAAGGCGGTAGGTCGCCCTGGCATAGACCGGTCTTTTTTCTGTAGGCTCGTGGATCAAAGCGCAGGTGGTGTCGTCTACGTAATCGAGCCTGGTATTCGGCTTTCCCCGGAACTCGCCGCAGAGAAGTCCGGACCCCATGGTCTTGAATATGTTGAAAGGACGGTGAATGGAGGACAGGGACCAGACTCCCGGCCTGGTGCGGAAACCGGCCCCGTCGCCGATAACCGCCTCGATCTCGCCGACCCGCAGGAACTGGCAGTGAGGGGTAAAGGCGTACTTTTGGGCAGAAGATTCATTTTTCGCAAGCTCAGCGTCTTTACCGCAACCAGTGATACAAAGTAAGAGCGTGATAAAGACTGTCAGAGTGCATACCTGATTCTTGCCCATTGCCTTGCCTCCTCTTATTGAACAGTACACAAAACCTGCTGTCATTTCATGGCCACTTTCTCGAAACCCAGTTCCTCCTGGGCCTTGCGCACCTCGCGCAGCACGTCCTCGTCGCCCTCGTATTTCTTGTAGATCAGCCGCACGCGGAACGTGTACTCCCTGCCCACTTCGTATTCCTGCCCCGGGATGATATACTCGAAATCCCAGGCTGTGCTGGTTTTTCCCGGAAGGATGCTCCTGCCCCCGCCCTCGGGGGAGAGGTGGAACCTCAGCCAGCGGGGGGTGTCGTAGACCCAGATCAGCACCATCTGGCCGAAACGGCCGTAGTAAAACGGCTGGTCGAAACGCCTCTCGTGGCGTTTGTACCACCAGAAAGCGGGGTCCGGGTGATTTTCGGGCCAGGCCTCCAGGTCCTCCTCCGGCACGTAGCCGGGTGCTATCTGGGTGCCTGGGCCGCCGTGTTTCTCCGGCGTCCAGCGAAACCACTCGCCGCTGGAGAGAAAATGGATCCGGGGGTCCTCCGGGCTGTTGGTATAGTTGGCCCAGCCAAAGGAGCGCCAATCCAGGAGCTCGGGTATGCGGTTTTCCGTATCCTTTACCGTGTGTTCATAGTCCAGGTAGTAGGGGGCTACGGCCCTGAACACCACGCGGATTTGCGAGGGGTCGTCCTCGGTGGGTTCCTTTTTCAGCATGCAGCTTGTCTCGTCGATTTTCTCCAGCACAGGATTTCTGCCTCGCAAGCCCCCGCCGAGCATGGCTGCCGACCTGTTATGGAACACGTTGAACGGCCTGTGCTCTGAGGTGAGCATCCAGATGCCGGGATGGTTCCTGGCACGTGAGCCGTCGCCCACTATCACCTCGATTTCCCCGGTGCGCAGAAGTTGGCAATGGCGGATACAGGGTTCCTGGGCGGCGGCGGCTGAATTCTCCTGCCGGGATTGGGGTGCCTGGCCGCAAGAGATTGCGCTGATTAATACAATGAGTGAGAGGACAGGCAAGAGAGAGAACTTGACTTTCATCGGATTTTCCTCCTGTGCCGAAATTAATTATTAAGTAGATGAAAACAAATTTTTCAGTTGTATTAAATAATAATAAGAGGACAAAGTTAAAAAAAGAATTTTATTTTTGGGAGAGAGAATTTTACTTGCCTGTGATAGCTGCCTGGGTTAGACTTGTTTTTCAAAACTTCAATATTTGGATAAAAAATTCAGTCATTGGTAGGGGACTGAAACAGTCCACGATTATTAAGAAAATTCTTAAAGTAATTTATTATTAATTATAACCTAACCTACTAATATCAAAGCAAATGAGAGAATCTTTAGAGTTTAATGCGAATTGTAAACAGGCTTTTTCCGATATGGGTAATTCTCGGCTGTGCGGTTGCCTATAAACAGCCGCATTTTTTCAGCGGATTTTTCTCCGATCAGGTAGTCCTGTTTTTCGGGATCACCATGTTCGGGATCGGGGTTACGCTGGAAGTGGGCAAAGCCGCAGGTACCCTGAAGCGATTAGATAAAATCATTCTCGGCTCGTTCGCCCAGTTTTCGATAATGCCGCTTTTGGCATACGCCCTGACCAGAATAGTAGAGATCCGGCCCGAACTGGCTCTGGGACTGGTGCTGACCGGCTGCGTGCCTGGCGCAATGAGCTCCAATGTACTGGCCTATATAGCCCGTGGAGACGTAGCTTATTCGGTTGCGCTGACCACCCTTTCCACCTTCCTATCCCCGTGGATAACTCCTGCGCTGACCCTGTTTCTTCTGGGAGACAGGATTCCCATACCGTACGTGGGAATGATGATGACCATAATAAGCGCTGTAGTCCTGCCGCTGGGGGCGGGAATGCTGTTCAGGAGGCTCCTTGGCCGCCGCCTGGAGCGTTTTATAGAATTTTTTCCCACCCTGTCGATTTTCGCGATCGTGGTTATCTGTTCAGTGGTTGTTGCTCGAAACGTGGAGCTTATTCGTGTGGCGAGTCTGTCGGTTTTCGGCCTTGTGGTGATGTTGAACCTGCTAGGCATGGCAGGTGGCTGGCTTTTCGCCCGATTGATCAATCTCAGTCCTGCAGGCATCAGGACCCTGGCAATCGAGATCGGGATGCAGAATGCAGGCATGGGCACAGTTCTGGCCCTGACACATTTCAAGGACCAGAGCGGCGTGGCCCTGCCCTCGGCGATATTTACGATCTGGTGCATAGTCTCGGCCAGCCTGTTCACTCTTACCGCATACCGGACGAAAGATGAAAATCCATCCGCACCAGAAGCCGGAGGAAGCCATGAAAACGAAAAGTCCCTCCAGATCAAAAGCTAAGCATTCCAACAGAAATAAACACGTTCTGAAATTGTTTGAAGTTTTACTCGTTATTATTTTTATGGCGTTCCAGGTTTCAACCGGTTCGGCTCATTACCGGCCAATGATCGAGCAAGGTTACCCCAAACCGCCGCCTCTGATCGATCCGCCAGAGGATGCCGCGCTGGTCAAGGTGAGGGTGGTGGACGCTGCCAGCGGGCAGCGAACAAGCTCCACGGCCTGTGTGAATGACGGTGCACAGGAGCCCGAACGGGACGGCTACCGCAAATTCAGCCTTCGCCAAAGCGGCAACAGGCATAAGGGACCGATCCGTTTCAGGGCGCTGAAATACTACTTTTACACGGACGGCTTTTTCGAGGTGCGGGTACCTCCAGGCAGGGTGGTCATGGAATTTGGCAAGGGGTATGAATACATCCCGCGCAAAGTGAGCCTGAAAGCAGCTCCGTACGACACAGTTGATCTGGAAGTCGGGCTGGAGCGCTGGATCGACACTTCTTCCCTGGGTTGGTATTCAGGCGATACCCATATCCATATGGACCGCACCGGAACCAATGACGACACCCTTCTTGCGATAACCTCGGCCAAGGATATCCATTACGCGTATATCCTGTCAATGAACACCACAGGCTATGACCGGGGTGGAAAATACGAAGGCTGGATTCAGGCCAAAGGGCTCGGGGACAGGAGCACTGCCCGAATGGGGCCGTATTTCATCAGCTCAGGCCAGGAATACAGGGTGAGCCAGTTGGGGCACGTGACTATTATCATGCCTGATGAATATGTTCCTGGCGTTGGAACTACGCCGGATGTAAATCTCGGGCCGTCGCTCGGAGTGATCGCAGACCAGACCCACGATCTGCGGGGCTATATCGGCCTGGCTCATGGCGGCTACCACAACCAGGAAGCAGACGGCCTGCTTTTAGCCGATAAGATGGATTTTCTCGAACTTTTGCAGTTCGGCGGCTACCGAAATCTGGGTCTGGACGGCTGGTATGATTTTCTCAACATCGGCTTCCGGCTGCCGGTAGTGGGAGCCTGCGATTTTCCATACACCCGCGAGCTGGGAAGCGAGATTACCTATGTCTGGAGTGATGAGTTTCCCACGCCGCGCACATTTGCACAAAAAATAGCCGGTGGGAAAAGTTTCGCAACCAGCGGGCCGATGATCTTTCTCACAGTGGCTGGCAGAAAGCCGGGTGAGATAATCGCTCTGCCGGCAGGAACCGATACCACGTTTCAGGTCTCCGTTCGGGTGGCGAGTGGAATTTACCCGGTGCGTTTCCTGGAACTGATTGTCAATGGCTGGGTTGTATCGCGCGAGCTGTTCGGTGAGCCGAAAGTCGCCTTTCAGTTTCAGCGATCCGTTCAGATAACCGAAAGTGTCTGGATTGCTGCGCGAACCTATGCAGAAGCCGGAACCGAGGCGCACACCAACCCGGTATATGTCTATGTTGGAAGCAGGCTGCCGTTCAACAGGGACAGTGCGCGCAATATTATCTCCCGGCTCGACGGCTCGATTGAAACCATTACTAATGCCGATGTTGTTAAACGGCTGAAAAAATCGCGTAGAGAGCTTGAAGCCATGCTCGGCGGCAAAAAGCATACGCTGCCTCTGCCTTCTGTGCAGGATGAATAAATCATGCGGGTTTTCAAACATATCACGGCAGTCCTGGTGTGCCAGTTGTTGATACTCTCAACAGTCTTTGCCCATATGCAGGACATGTATAACGCCGACCGGGTGTTCGAAATCCGCTTGGGCGAGGGTTTCGTGGATTTTCGCCTGCTTTTCGGCTTCAAGGAGTTCCCATCCCTGGAAGAACGCCTGGAGATGGACACCGACACTGATAATCTGATCAGCGAAACCGAGGCACGTAACTATGCGGAGAAATACCTGAGAAAGGTAATCTCCGAGGTCGAACTCACAGTGGACGGCAGGAAGCTGGAACTTAAGGCCATAACAGATCCGCAACTGGATTTGTACGGCAGGCCGAGAGTGGTGCCCCAGCACCAGGATCTCACTATCGAGCTGGCCTCGCAGGTGAGTTTTCCAGAAAACAAATATGCCAGGCTCAGGTTCAGGTTGCTTGAGCAAAAGCCCTGGCCGCATCCAGGCAAGCAGATTTTCGCCCTGGTTGCCGCACGGGAATTCGCGGTGGATTCTACCAGTCTCGATGGGCTGGCCAGGCAGGTCGAACCGGGAGTGCTGCATAATATTTCTTTTGTCTGTCGAAGGCGCTCCGGAAGCGAAATTGAGAAAGCCGCGGCAGAAGGTGAAGGCAACTGGCGAATTGTCAGGTTTGCGCAAAGCTATAACCTGCCACTGGTTGCGGCAGCCAGCAAGAGAATGCCGGAGATTGGCCAGAAAGCAACTGTATTGAGTGAATCAGGCACCGAAAGCTCTGACCAGCATGACAGGAAACTGAGAGAGATGGTAATAGGTTACCTGGAAGGCAGCGCAGAGGGCAAAACGAGTCTCTGGATTATCCTGGCGATGGCGTTTATTTACGGCTGCATACACGCGCTCGCTCCCGGCCATGCCAAGACTCTCACCGCGACCTACCTCGTTGGAAGCCGCCACAGGTGGCCGCACGCGCTGGTTCTGGCGGGTGTGGTGACCCTGACTCACACGGGCAGTATCCTGGTTCTGGCGATAATCACCAGGCTTGCCTGGGGCGACAGCCTCGGCGCGGGAACCCAGGCCATCCTGACCGGGCTCTCCGGGCTGATAGTTCTGGTTCTCGGTATCCAGCGCCTGCGCGGCGGCACCTTGCATTCCCACGACCGTCATCACCAGCATCATAATGGGAATGATTACCACCTCAAGAATGGCGGCTATCATAATAGCCGCGGAATTGATAGGACTTCCCCTGAAAAGGGATCATATTCACAAATTCTCTGGCTCGGTTTCGCAGGAGGCCTTGCGCCGTGTCCGGGAGCGATCTGGGTTTATTTCCTGGCTCTCGGGTTCGGCAGACCCGGCCTGGGCGTGGCGTTAATTATTTCGCTGAGCCTGGGGCTTGCGTTGGTTCTGGTGGCCGTGGGGCTTGCCGCAATCTATTTCAGAAATCTTCTGGGAAGAAAAGCTGGAAGTTCAGAGCAGGGGAGAGACGAGATTAAACAACCACCATTTCTAAAAAAATACATGAACCGAATTTTGGCAGCATTGCCCACAATTGCAGGCACAGCCCTGGTGATAATCGGTTCGTTCCTGATCTGGCGGAGTTTATCCTCGCTTGGATTAATATAATTTTCCAATTTCATCTTTTTTTAGCCGTGTAGCCACCCACAAGAATAAAATCAGAGGCAACAGCACCAATGCATAATAATTTTTTTCCGGTAATCCAGACAGCCAGAGGAGAGACGACTAAAACAGCAAGACTTCCAATTATCGGCCATAGCCACCCGTTTTTGATTTTTTCCGGTGGCATAACCTGCCTCTCTTTCCCCGAGTTAAATGTTCGGTTAAAGAGACGGTATCAGACTAAAAAAGTTGACAGACACTTTCCACTCGAATAATCTTTACAGCAAATGCGGATATTTATTCTAATACCAAAGCATGGTTTTAGCAATTCGAGATTGGCGATTTTACCTGCTGCCTGTTTTGACTGAAAAATTGCGCTATTCAGGGTTAATGAACTACCTCGTGGCAGAGCCGCGAGGTATCAGTGTGATCTGTGTGTGAATCCCTGAAATCCGCGATCCTGATATCGGGTACCAGACCCCAACTGTATAATATAACACCCCCCTGTCTCCCCCCTTGATAGGGGGGAATTGGAATGAATCCCCTTGATAGGGGGGAATAGTGGGTTTCAGGCACGATCTTGATAGCGGGGAATGGTGGGTTTCAAGCACGATCTGAAATGAGATAACCGGGTTTAATCCTCTTCTTTCTGAATTGTGGAGGATGAGAGTGAATATTGTATGTGTCACACGGCAACTTACTGAAAACAAGGATAAAACCATCAAGCGATTTACCCGGAAGAAAAGCTTCGAGGAATTCTTTTAAATTAATAATTTTCCCCACCAGTTATCTTTCATTCAGACTCAAGGAGTGCCAGATGATTACATCCAGGAGAAAGAACTTATTAGGGGTTGCCTCAATCCTTTGCGCCTGCCTGCTCATTCGTTGCGCAAAAGTCGAGCAAGGGGCGAAAATCAGCCCAGCGGAGGATCTGATCGTTCTGAAAAACGAGCGGATGGAAGTCGGGATTTCCCGCGCTGACGGGACTATCCGCAAGCTTGTCAACCTGGAGGATAATGTCGATTACTGCAACCAGATCGTGGAGAGGGTCTGGCCGGTGGAAGATGTCCCGATAGGGGAGAGAATCGGCGGGGTGATCATCCACGACGAACTGAAAAAGAAGACTTTCTCGGATTTCCAGACCAATTCCAGGATCTCCAATCTGAAAGTTGAGGAAACCGGGGAGGGGAAAGTCTGCTCTTTCGAGAAAAGGTTCGACGGAGCGGATTTCCTCCTGCGCGAAAGAATGGAGATTTTCGAGGATCACCTTCGTTGGGAGGTGAAAGCAGTCAAGCTCACCGGCGCGGACCGCTCGCTTAAAATGGTACAGTTTCTTCCGCTGCCCACCTGGGGCTACCAGGGCTGGGCGCCGATTGCCGAGGCGCCTTTCAGTGCCAATCCGTGGGAGCCTTTTCAGGTAAATTTCGGTACAGCCGACGGCGGCCCGGTAGGCAACACCAACTGGCGAACCGTGATCCCGATGATCGTTTTCTACAGCAACAGCAAAAAAAACGCGCTCTGCGTGGTAAGCCCGTTCGAGATTCCTGCAGTCCGCATCCGCTACAGGAACAATATCGGTGTCAGGGAGGATTTTCACTGGAACAGCCGCAATTATTCTCTCCAGGAGCGGCCGTACCTTCAGGCAATCAGCGAATACCTGGGCCTGAGAGATAACCGGGACGCAGAGACCGGCCTTCTGATCACCGTGCAGCCTGCCAGGTGGCGCGCCTCGCTCGGCTGGGTATACGGGAAGTACCGCGAGTATTTTGACCCGCACCCTGGTTTTGAATCTTATGACGGCGCTTATGTGATCGACGTGCCTTACCCGGACAGTCTCGGCGGCGAGGGATTCTCCAGGCTTTTTGCCAAATACCATAAACTGGGAGTGCGCTGGGAGGAGATGCACGGCCATTTCCCGAAATACGGCCAGATGATACCGCCGGAGTCTGTGGAGAATTGGGATAACCTCTCCCATCCCAGGCCCGGCCATACAAAGAGCAGAGCCAGGATAAAAGACCACTCCACCCGTGCCGTGAAAAAAGGTATCGGCACATTTATCTACTACAATAACACCGAGTCCGAGTGGTGGTACGCAAAGGAGAAATACGCCGATGACATCGCCCGGGATGAGAACGGCAACACGATCCCGGCCTACAAGGGAACCTCCTACCCGGACAGCATGGCCTGCTGGCTGATGTGCGCTGACCCGCACGACACCCAATTCGGCCGCGACCTGGCAGAGCAGGCCCGCCAGATGCTGCGAGCATATCCTGATATTGCGGGCTTTTTCTGGGACGTTTACGGCAGAACCTACAGGTTCGATTTCGCGCACGATGACGGAATCACCATGGTCAACAACAAGCCGGCCTATTTCCCGATATTCATGTACACCAGAATGATGCAGGACGTGGTAGGCCCCCTGCTGCACGAAAACGGCAAATTTATCACCTGCAACAAGCCAACCGTGATCCAGGCCTTGAAAGGGATTGACGGGGTGATGGCCCGGGAGAGCACGCCTGCTGTGGAGAGACCCGAGTGGCTGATTGCCCAGAGCTACCTTGGGCTGAACCGGCACGGGATGATCCTTGACTCCCGCTCCTGGGAGCACCCGGAGCGGCTGTTTCTCAACTGCCTTCGCTACGGCTATTTCTACTCGCGCGTGCGCTCAGAAATACAGAGCAGGGACAGGCCGGAAGTCGTGGCCCAGAAGAAAAAAGCCGCACGGCTGCGCGATATCTACCACCCGCTGATAGAAAAGTTCAAGGGCAAGAGGTGGGTCTTTCATCCCCGGGCGCTGGAGCTGCCCCGCAGAACCGACGGGAACATTTTCCGCCTGGCGGACGGCTCGGTGATGGTCACCATGGTCAGTATCTGGCGCGACCTGGACAATATTCCCGGCACCACGCCGGATCTGAGCCTCACCTGCCGGCTGCCTGACACTGGCGAGTTCAGGAAGTTTACCATGATCCAGCCGGACCTCTCAAGGCGCTGGCGCGCGATCAGACCGGCGGGCAGGGAAGGGGACGCGCTGACTTTCAACGTGGACAGGCACGGCCTGGCTACTGTGATACTGATAGAGAAATAGGCTGGAATACTGGTTGATCGATTAAATGAAACATCTGTACGGGCGAATCTTGTATTCGCCCTGTTCCTGAGGTCAGGTTGTGAAACACATTATTAGGGGCGAACACAAGGTTCGCCACTACGATAATCGAATCTAAATTAACAATCGACTATGGGATTATTCGGTAATCCGGATTTATGTCTGTAGCAAGGAGGGGCATGTGTGAAATTTAATTATCAATTTATTCCACCTGTAATTTAATATTTGACAAAATGTTTGCGATTACTCCCAAAAAGTCTTAAAATAAGGAAAAGCGTTTTCGATCCGGGTTAAGCATACCTCCGATTTGGCCACGGTAAAAAGACCAGTCCGATACGATTTAACAACTGTCAGCAGTTTCTGATCTTCTCTCATAATCAGTAATACCGTTTCCGGGTGCAGGTCATGTTATGCAGAAACTATATAACATCCCAGAAAACCCGGGAAAAGTGGCTTAACTCCCTGTAAATAAGACGATTACAGGTCGAAGTAAGAAGGTGTCTTATAACGCAATATTGCGGTATAAAGGTTTTACATAGAAACTATATGTACCCTAGTTAGGCAACAGAGGGAGGTAAATGATGAAGAACAAGGCATACGAGGAAATCGGCCCAAACTACCGTTTCTTTCTCGCTTGGCGACATGCTGCCTTTGCTGGTGGCATTGTGATTCTATGGGGGACCTGCTCCCTCTTGACTTCCGCCTATGAGAAGGGACTGACCATCGCCTGGTTGATACCAATTCTTGCATCACTTGCTGCATTCTGTTTGTGGCTTGCCGACCGTCGAACTCGTCAGATCTACAGATCTCTGACTAAATCCGGCAAGGCACTCGAAGAAAACATTCCTGGGCCGTACCATGCTTTAACGGACATAGGGATACCGGAAAATGCATCGTGGTTCCCGAAGAACAACGAACCCCTTTGCAAGTTCTTCTCCCAGTCGTTTGCTCTGGACTGCTTCTTCTTGGGTTCTTCGATAGTCCTTTTTGTTGTCGCGCTCTTTGTGATGTTTCGGCCCCCAAGCGTTTAGAATCGAACACAATCAATGACGAACCAAGGAGTGCAGGCGACGCGGTGACCCGCACGCCTGAGCAGCAACATTCCCGAGTTATAAGAGAGGTTGTTGAGACAGGTTAAAGCCGGCTTTTACCTTGCAGGCAGCGCAGGAGTTGGCTTGTACCGTTTAAGCAGCATGCCAAACTCAACGGAAAGGAGTTAAAAATGGCTCAATCAGTGGAAAAAGTTCCGGCGGAAACCCGGTGGGCCATCGCTACTAAAGGAATGACAGGCGCGGTCTGGCCACGGTGATACTGCTGGAGAAGCGAAAATTTAAGATAAAGTCTTAGATCAGAGTTTAAAATATAGTTTCATTAGTATTTCTGGTTCAAAATGACCAATGAATTTTTTCTTGACTTGAATCATTAGAAAGATATAATAGAAATTGTATTGAAAAAATATTTTGCATTCTATTTTTACAGGTAAAGAGAAAAATGATTGATTACAGCAGGTGGAAAGAAAAAACATTAACCGTTACTTATCTAAAATTAGATCCTTATAATCCGAGAATTCCTGAAGCGGGCATATTTTTAGATCAAAGAGATTTAATTGCAGATCTTATTGAGAATGATAGGGTTTACGAACTTGCAAAAAGTATAGTAGAGAATGGATATTATCCAGTAGAATCTTTGATTGTAATTGAAAAAAATGGGCAAAAGTGTGTTATAGAAGGAAATCGAAGGCTAGCTGCTTGTAAAGTACTTATAAGTCCCCAGAGTGCTCCAGAAAACTGGGAAAAAAAATTCCGTGCACTTTCAAATCGTATTGATCCAAAGTCTATTAGCAAGGTTAAAGTTTTAATTGCACCTTCAAGAGAAGCTGCGGCTCCAGTAATAATGAGTAAACATACGAGCAGACAAATCGAAAAATGGAGCCCGCTTATGCAGGATAAGTTTTTCAAAAACTTGCTTGAAGGTGGCTTTACGGTTACTGACCTTGCCGAGCAATATAGTTTACAACCAAAAAAGATTTTAGAAGCACTGCAGCGCTATACAATGTACTCTATAGCATGTACGCTAGATTTACCAGAAGACATTAGGAAAGTAGTTCATAATCCTCGAGGATTTCCGATTACAAATCTAGAGAGGCTTTACGAAAACAATGTTATAACAGATTTCCTTGGCATTAGCTTCGATGAAAATAAAAATTTAATCGGTAAAATCGACATAAAAGAATTTAAAAAAGGTTATTCAAAAATTATAACCGATATTGCTACAGGAGCAGTAACTTCAAGATATTTAAATACTTATGAAGCACAGAAAAAGTATCTAGATGATTTTGGAGATAAAAAACCAGATTTGAGAAAGAAAGGGTCGTTCACAGCTAAAACACTCCTTGAAACTGCAGTTACTCAGGAGAAAACTACGGCAGTTTCAAGAAGGATCAGTAGAAAAAGAAAAAAAAGCCAGGCGCTAATTCCAGATACAATTTCATGTACAGTAGTAAACCAGAGAATTAATTCTGTTTTTGATGAACTTCAGAAATTATCGGTTCCGAGATATCCCAATGCTGTTGGACTAATGTTAAGATGTTTACTTGAAATGAGTCTTGGTTATTATCTCGAGCGAACTGGCCACCTTGAAAGGCTTATCAATAATATACAAAAAAAGAAGAAAAACATACTCCCGAAGGATTGGCATCCTACCTTACTACTAATGCTAAAGT
Source organism: uncultured Gemmatimonadales bacterium (assembly GCA_964548275.1). Taxonomy (GTDB): domain Bacteria; phylum Gemmatimonadota; class Glassbacteria; order GWA2-58-10; family GWA2-58-10; genus JAUVUV01. The sequence continues at coordinate 30,736 of CAZJQI010000025.1, read as the reverse complement.
ATACAGTTAGCGAAAAATCCAACATAATTAGAAATCCGAACCTTATTAAATCTCTTGATAAACTGATATCACAAAAGGAAAAAATAATATCAATCGATACGCTAAATTTATTTGCACATAATGAACATTTTTATCCTGACGAGGATACTTTACGAAATTTTTGGAATCATCTTCAAGGTCTTTTTGAGATTATACTAATTGAACCGGATGGGGACGAAGAATCGGAATGACACAGGTTTGATGTATGCAAATAGCCAACAGTCCATTGCGATATCCAGGGGGAAAAGCGGTTCTCTCCGACTTCCTGGCGGATGTCCTAGCTGTAAATGGTTTGCAGGATGGGACCTACGTTGAACCTTACGCCGGTGGATCTGGGGCAGCTCTGAACCTGCTATTCGCCGAACATGTACAACGTATTATCCTGAACGACGCAGATCCCTGCATCTTCGCCTTCTGGAATTCTATACTTAATCTCAAAGATAACTTCATAAACCGTATTCAAAAAACCCCCGTAACCATTGAAGAATGGAAACGGCAACGCGAAATCTATAAAAATCATACTAATCACTCTCAAATCAAAGTTGCCTTTGCAACCTTCTATCTTAATAGGTGCAATCGTTCTGGAATTATTGTGAATGGTGGACCTGTAGGAGGTTTCGAACAGACAGGAAAATGGAAGCTTGATGCTCGTTACAATAAGGACGAACTCATCCGCCGAATTGAGAAGATCTACCTCTATCGGGACCGTATCGACGTTTATAATATGGATGCGATTGAATTCCTGAAACATGTTGTCTGCCAATTCGCTGCGCTAGACAATATGCTGGTTTACCTTGACCCCCCGTACTATGTCAAAGGATGTCAGCTATACCTGAACTACTACCGACATGAAGATCATGCTCAGCTTTCAGAGTTTATTAAACAACAGTCGCTTTTTCACTGGATTATGACTTATGACGATGCACCAGAGATCAATGAGCTATATAAAGATTGCAGCTTTATTCCATTTAATCTCAGATACAGTGCTTACAGAAGCAGAACTGGTTATGAACTGCTGATTCATCCGCGTGATCTCATCGTACCATTAAATTTTTTTTGTTTGAACCGCATACCACAATTTGCAGAAAGTGCGGATAAATACCTGTCGTCATAAACCTAATATGGCTCATAGAAGTTAATTGTATATCAAGCTATTTATAAAAATAAAAACGGCTCCTGTAATAATTCCCGAAGCCGTTTTACTTTACTGTAGCATAAATAAAGTTTCTAATTTCTATACGTCTTTCTGCTCCACCTTGCCCTGTTCCTTGATTACTGCGTGGGCGGCAGCCAGGCGCGCGATGGGCACGCGGTATGGCGAGCAGCTCACGTAGTTCATTCCCACCCGGTGGCAGAACTCCACGCTTTGGGGCTCGCCGCCGTGCTCGCCGCAGATCCCGACCTTGAGATCGGCCCGGGTGCTGCGGCCGCGCTGGATACCCATCTCCACCAGCTCGCCGATACCCTCCTGGTCCAGCACCTGGAACGGGTCCTCAGGCAAAATGCCCTTGACTACGTATTCATGCAGGAACTTGCCTGCGTCATCGCGGCTGTAGCCGAATCCCATCTGGGTCAGGTCGTTGGTGCCGAAAGAGAAGAACTCGGCGGTTTCAGCGATTTTATCGGCCACGATACAGGCCCGCGGGATCTCGATCATTGTGCCGACCATATAGTCAATCTTGAAACCGTATTCAGCAAACACATCCTCCGCGGCCTGGTCGATCACCGCTTTCTGGTCTGTGAACTCGCCCACTGTACCGACCAGCGGGACCATAACCTCGGGATGGCTGTCGATATTCTCTTTCTTTTTCAGATCGCAGGCGGCCTCGAAAATAGCTCTTGCCTGCATCTCGGAGATTTCCGGATAGGTGGTGCCCAGGCGGCAGCCGCGGTGTCCGAGCATCGGGTTGAGTTCGTGAAGAGAGGCGACCTTGGTCTTGATTTTTTCTACAGAGACGCCCATTTCCCGGGCCATCTCGGCCTGGTTTTCCTTCTCCTGCGGCAGGAACTCGTGCAGGGGCGGATCGAGCAGGCGGATCGTGACCGGGCGGCCGTCCATCACCTTGAAAATCCCGTAGAAATCCTCTTTCTGGTAGGGCAGGAGCTTGGCCAGGGCCCTCTTGCGTCCCTCGACATCATCGGCGAGGATCATCTCGCGCATTGCCTTGATCCGGTCGCCCTCGAAAAACATGTGCTCGGTGCGTGTGAGACCGATACCCTCGGCGCCGAAATTCACTGCAACCTGGCTGTCGTGCGGAGTGTCGGCATTGGTGCGCACGCCGATCTTGCGGATTTCATCGGCCCACTCCATGACTTGGGTGAAATCGCCGCTCAGGTCAGGCACCACAGTGGGAACCTGGCCCAGCATCAACTCACCTGCTGAGCCGTCAAGCGAAACCCAGTCGCCTTCCTTGACTGTCAACTCGTTCACCTTGCACAGCTTGTCTTTGTAGTTGATTTCAAGCGCACCGCAGCCGGCCACACAGCACTTGCCCATGCCGCGGGCAACCACAGCGGCGTGGCTGGTCATTCCGCCAAAGGCTGTGAGGATACCCTGGGCCACGCTCATCCCGCCGATATCCTCGGGGCTTGTCTCGATACGCACGAGGATAATTTTCTCGCCTCTGGCTGCCCATTCCTCGGCATCATCTGAGTGAAAAACAACGCGGCCGCTGGCTGCACCGGGAGAGGCGGGCAGACCCCTGGCGATCACCGTCTTCTCGGCCTTGGGATCGAAAGTGGGGTGCAGGAGCTGATCCAGTTGAGCCGGTTCGATTCTGCTCACAGCGGTTTTTTTGTCGATCAGCCCCTCGTTCACCATATCCACGGCGATCTTGACTGCTGCGGCTGCTGTACGCTTACCCAGGCGGGTCTGCAGCATCCAGAGCTTGCCCTGCTGGATGGTGAACTCGATATCCTGCATTTCGCGGTAGTGGTTCTCGAGCTTTAAATAAATATCCTCGAGAGTCTTGTAAGCTTCCGGCATCTTTTCTTCCAGGGTTTCCTGGTCTGGAGAAGACTGGGTACCCTTGTTTACAGGCTGCGGGGTACGGATTCCGGAAACCACGTCCTCGCCCTGAGCATTGAGCAGGTATTCCCCGTAAAATATTTTCCGGCCGGTAGCGGGGTCTCTGGTGAATGCCACGCCTGTGCCGGAGTCCTCGCCCATGTTGCCATAGACCATGGCCTGAACGTTAACTGCGGTGCCCCAGTCATCGGGAATTCTGTTGAGCTGGCGGTACTTGATCGCGCGGGCGCCGTTCCAGGAGCCGAACACAGCCTCGATCGCGCCCCAGAGCTGTTTCCAGGGGTCCTCGGGAAATTCCACACCCTTGCCTTGCCTGATCAGGGCCTTGAATTCATCTACCAGTTCCTTGAGATCATCAGCGCTCAGATCAGTGTCGAGCTCCACGCCGCGTGCCTTTTTTTTCTCATGGAGGGCGACCTCGAAGGGGTCCTCTTCCTCCTTGCTCTCAGGTTTCAGTCCCAGCACGACATCGCCGTACATCTGTACGAATCGGCGGTAGCTGTCCCAGCAGAAACGCTCATTGCCGCTTTTGGCTATCAGTCCCTTGACTGTTTCCTCGTTGAGGCCGATGTTGAGTACTGTGTCCATCATGCCCGGCATCGAAACGCGGGCACCTGAGCGCACTGAAACCAGAAGCGGGTTCTCCCGGTCGCCGAACCTGGAACCCATGATCCTCTCCACATGGGCCATGGCTTCGCGGATATGGGTGTCTAGTTCGGGTGGATACTGGCGGTTCATCTTGGAGTAAACCGTGCACATCTCGGTAGTTATTGTAAAGCCAGCAGGCACCGGAATACCCAGGTTACTCATTTCTGCGATGTTGGCACCCTTGCCGCCCAGCAGGTTTTTCATCTCGGCAGTACCATCGGCCTTGCCGCCGCCGAAGGCATAGACATACTTTGCGCTCATGCGAGTCCTCCAAAATATTCGGGTTTTCAAATGGTGGTCTTTTAAGAATATGCAGCTTCACATCCAGCAACAAATAGAAGGGCTATCATCATAAGGGAGCACTGTTCATTTGTCAACAGGTTCGTTCTTTAGCAGGGAGGGCTGAATCTCCTCGTGCATGGTTTTACTGAGGTTTTTTTCAAAGCTTACCGCATAGTTGCCGTTAAAACAGGCCATACAGTATTTTTTTTCCTCAAGCGTGGTCATCGCGTAAAAGCCTTTTTCACTAAGGTAGCCCAGTGAGTTGACACCGAGATAGGTGCCGATTTCCTTTACTGTGTGGCTGCTGCCGATAAGTTCACTCCTGGTGGGCATATCGATCCCGTAAAAACAGGGAAACTTGATCGGCGGGCTGGAGATGCGCATGTGCACCTCGACCGCACCGGCCTTCCTGAGCATCCTGATCAGCCTCCGGCTGGTAGTGCCGCGGACTATGGAATCATCCACCACAACCACTTTCTTCCCCTCCAGAACCTCGCGCACCGGGTTGTACTTGATCTTGGTATTGATATCACGGATCGACTGGCTGGGATGGATAAAGGTTCGTCCAACGTAATGGTTGCGGATCAGTCCAAGTTCAAGGGGGATATTGCTTTCCTCGGAATAACCCAGAGCGGCGGAGTTGCTGCTGTCAGGCACGGAGATTACGATATCAGCGTCGGACGTGGGGTGTTCCCGCGCAAGCATCCGCCCGAACAGCCGGCGGGTCCGGTCCACACTCTGGCCGAAAATATGCGAATCCGGCCTGGAAAAATAGACCAGTTCGAAAATGCACTGCTGGAGCTGTTTTGCTGGGAACGGCTTGTAGCTTTTCGGTCCATTTTTGCTCAACTGCAGGATTTCCCCGGGCTCGATATCCCGCACGAATTTGGCTTCTATCAGGTCGAAGGCGCAGGATTCGCTGGCCACAACCCAGCCGTCATCCAGCCGCCCGAGCGAGAGGGGGCGGTAGCCCCGGGGATCGCGCACGGCGAAAAGTTCATCGTTGATCAGGATTGTCAGGCAGTAGGCCCCTTTCACCTGGTTTAAGGCGTCGGCGATCTTTTCTGCCGGCTGCTTGAACTTGGAGCGGGCGATAAGATGAGTGATTACTTCGGTATCAGTTGAGGATTGGAAAATCGCTCCCTGCTCCTCGAGTTCGTTTCGCAGATGGAGAGTATTGACCAGATTGCCATTATGCCCGATCGTCAGGAACCCACCCTTGAAATTGCTGGTCAAGGGCTGAACATTCTGGCTGTGGCCGCTGCCTGTGGTCGAGTAGCGATTATGGCCGATAGCGACAGAACCTTGAAGCGCACGAATTGTTTTGGGATTGCGGAAAATATCGGCAACCAGGCCCGAGTCCCGGTAGGCGTATAGATGGGTGCCGTCGGTTGAAACGATACCGGCGCTTTCCTGCCCGCGGTGCTGAAGAGCATACAAGCCGTAATAAGTAAGTTCGGCAGCATTTGGCAGGTTGTAGGCCCCGAACAAACCGCAATATTCACGAGGCTTATCTTTTTTAAGCAGACATCCGGAACAACCGGAGGATGGGAGAGTCGAGTTCATCGCTATATCAACTCTGGCCTTGCCAAAAGCTATTCGAATCCATGAAGTTAGATAGTCGAGAAAACAAACAATTAAGATGATTTTAAGGAGTTTTAAAATAAAAAGTTCAGATCGAATAGGCAAGGTCTTTAACGGGGTGGGTGAGAAGTTAAACAGTGCGGAGTATCAAGCATTTTTATCAGGAATGCGGGAGACAGCGCCCAGCACAAGAGACCTGCTAAGTCCATAGACGATATAAAGAAAAGAGGTGGGGAAGAGCAGCAATTCCCAGTGGCTGATAAGGGCTAGGGAAAAGATGACAAAAGCGATAAAACCGACGGTGCCTTTGATCGTGCGCAGGGTGAAACGGGGCGCTGCAGGGTATTCGACATTGCTCACCATCAGGAGGGCGAGGGACAGAAGCATAAGAACCAGGAAACGGTTGTAGTTAACGTCATAGAAAAGGGCTTGGAAGAGGATCGTGTTGCTGAAAGGAATGAAACTGATCACAGCAGCAGCAGCCATCGGGGTAGGCAGACCCTTGAATTTTGTCTTTTCCGGACCTTTGGTTTCAACGTTGAAACGGGCCAGGCGCAGGGCGCCGCAAAGGACAAAGATGAATGAGACAAGCCAGGACCAGTCCCCAAGGTTTTTGAGAAAAAACTGGTACATAATCACGCCCGGGGCGATGCCGAAGGAGATTACATCGGCCAGGGAGTCCAGCTCGATGCCGAAACGGCTTTCAGTGCGGGAGAACATCGCTACCTTGCCGTCGATAAAATCCAGCACTCCGGCGACCACGATCAGCCAGCAGGCCAGGAGAAGTTCCCCGCGCATGGCGCTCACTACGGAATAGAAACCGCAAAAGATGTTGCCTGCGGTAAATGCGCTGGGCAGGATAAATGTTTTTCTCGGTAATCTCATGGCAGCTCCGCCAAGATACTCGTGCCAGCCTTGACCCTGTCACCGGGGGCAACCCTCCAGTTCGATCCTGGAGACAAATAGACCTCCAGCCGTGAACCGTACCTGATTATGCCGAACCGTTCACCACGCTTGAGAGTGTCCGATTCACCCACACGGCAGACAATTCTTCGGGCGATCAGCCCTGCGATCTGCCTGACCAGCACCCGGTGCTCCCTGTCCGGGCTTTCAATCCCCAGCGTTATGGCTTCATTTTCCTTGCTTGACTTGTCCAGCGAGGCGTTGAAAAACTTTCCCTTGCGGTATTCCTTATAACACACTGACCCTTCAATGGGAGAGCGGTTGACATGTACGTCGAATAAATTCATGAAAATGCTCACCCGTTCTGCGGGCGCGCCGATAAAGGACTCCTCTTCAACCTGATCCAGGCCCAGTATTCTACCGTCGGCAGGGCTGACCACCAGCTTTTCGCCCTGTGGCACCTCGCGCTCAGGATCGCGGAAAAAGTAGAGGCTGAAAAGCACTACAAGGGCGAAAAGAGCGGCCAGCGCAAACATGATACAACTCACCGGCAGCCAGCTTTGCGGGCCGTGTGAAATCAGACCCCCTGCCAGAAATACCAGGTGAATGCTGACAAATGAAAGGATAACCGGCATTCCCTCGCGCGCGATCGGCATTTATCGGTATTCTTCCCTTCAGGCGATATCTTCGCCTGTCAATAATTTATAAACACACCCGTAAAGACTGCTCATATAGGTTACCACATCCTCGGGCAACTCGGGTCCCGGCGGGTTCTTGCTCCACTTGCCCTGGTCGGTTAATTTTTGAAGCCAGTTCCTGAGCGGCTGTTTATCGAAACCTTTCTGATCTTCACCGGGCCTGTAATCTTCACTGAGCCAGAAACGGCTGCTGTCCGGGGTCAATATCTCGTCGATCAGGATCAGTTTGCCGTCCATCAGTCCAAATTCGAACTTGGTATCGGCAATCAGCATCCCACGCGTGGCTGCATAATCGGAAGCGAAATTGTAGAGTTTGAGAGAGGCCTCGATTATCTGCTCTGAGAGCCCCCTGCCGATCATCGCTATCATCCTGCCGATCGAGATGTTCTCATCGTGTCCGCTTTCTGCCTTTGTCGCCGGGGTAAAGAGCGGGGTGTCGAATTTCTGAGAGCGTAGCATACCCTCCGGCATCCCGGCTTCGGCCACTGTACCTTTTTCCATGTATTCAGTCCAGGCACTGCCTGCGAGGTATCCACGTACCACGCATTCGACCGCGATCGGTTGGGCAAGCCTGCCAAGAGTCGTCCTGCCGCGAAGGAGCTCTTCCTTGCCGTCAAGCTCTGGTATGCGCTCCACAATCTGCTCCACCTCTGTTGTCACAACATGGTTGTCCACGATGTGGCCGGTCTTGTCGAACCAGAATTTGCTCAGACTGCTCAAAACCTTGCCTTTGTAAGGGATTCCGTTCGGCATCACGACATCGAATGCGCTGATCCGGTCGGTGGCCACGAGCAAAAGGTGCCCATCGAGCTGGTAGCAGTCGCGCACCTTGCCCCTGCGCAACTTGCCGATTCCAAGGTTGGTTTCTCTCACAACATCCATTTTCGCGTCCTCATCGGAAATGAATTCTTATGGCGAACCTGAAAGTTCAATTCCTGATTGTTAAATTCAAAACTATCAGTCAAAAAGTCCCGCGCGCTGGAAAATATAATCCACGTGCCTGGTATGAACCTCGAGCGCGAAAAGTTCTTCCAGCTCCTGGGGGCTCAAATGGGCGTTCGCCTCTTTGTCTTGCTTGAGAAGCTCCAGGAAATCGAGATCTTCTTTCCATACCCGCATGGCGTTTCTCTGAACAATGCGATATGCCTCCTCGCGACTGAGGCCTTTGTTGGCCAAGGCGATCAGAACCCCCTGTGAATGGATCAGCCCGTGCAGGCGGTTCAGATTCTTTTTCATGTTTTCAGGATAAACGATCAACTGGTCCACCAGCTCGCCGAATTTTTTCAGCATGTAGTAAACAATCATCGTACTGTCGGGCAGGATCACCCGTTCGACACTACTGTGGCTGATATCTCTTTCATGCCAGAGAGCCTGGTTTTCCATGGCTGCCAGGCAGTTGCCGCGCACCAGGCGGGCCATGCCTGAAAGCCTTTCGCAGGTTATCGGGTTGCGCTTGTGGGGCATGGCGCTGGAGCCTTTCTGGCCCCTGGAGAAAAATTCCTCGGCTTCGAGTACCTCCGTACGCTGAAGGTGCCGGATTTCTACAGTGAATTTCTCTATCGACCCGGCAAGTACCGCCAGCGCGGAGAGGTATTCGGCATGCACGTCCCGCTGGACAATCTGGTTGCTCACCTTTGCCGGTTTAAGGCCAAGTTTTTCGCAGACATATACCTCCACTTCAGGGTCCATGTGTGCGAAAGTTCCCACTGCCCCGGAAATTTTCCCCAGAGAGGCCGCATCCATCGCTGCTTCGAACTGAGTTGCTCTGCGGTTGAGTTCATCGTACCAGAGCGCGAGCTTTAGGCCGAAGGTGATCGGTTCGGCGTGGATGCCGTGGCTGCGGCCTATCATTACTGTATCCTTGTGTTCAAACGCGCGCTTTTTGACAGCCGGCAGGACATTCTCTTTCAATTCTTTGAGAATGAGTCGGCCTGCTGCTTGCATCTGCAGGGCCAGGGTGGTGTCCAGAAGGTCTGAGCTGGTCATCCCCAGATGGATAAAACGTGAATCAGGCCCTACGTATTCCGCCACGTTGGTCAGAAACGCGATCACATCGTGCTTGACCTCTTCCTCGATTTTGAGAATCCTTTTAACGTTGAATCTGGCTTTTTTGCGAATGTTTTCCACAGCTTCGGGCGGGATCTGCCCCAGCTGGCTCAGCGCCTCGCAGGCCAGGATTTCGATATCGAGCCAGTGGCTGAACCTTGCCCGGTCACTCCATACTTTTTCCATTTCAGGCAGTGTATATCTGGGAATCATGGCTTCTCTCTTGAAATGAATCGTTAAACTCGATTAATTCACAGGAAAAAAGAAAAATAAAATGTTGTTTGCTCAAGGGCAACAGAATCCCACCATGGCGAATTCAGCCTTTCTCAGCGGGTGAGGTATCGCCTTATACTGCGCCCGTCCCTTTCCAGGAAAAGTACGGTCACCTTTGCCCGGTTGGAGCGTTTTAGCAGGCTCACCGCCTGCTCGGCACTGGTAATCCTGATGTCGTTTATCCGATAGAGGATGTCAAAGGGAAGGATGCTGCCTTCCCGCTCGATATCGGGATCCGTGATTTCCACGATAACCGCACCATGATTGGAGCGGACTTCGAGCTGGCTGCGCACCTCCGGTGTCAGGTCGATCAGTTCGAAGCCGAGCCCGGAGGGGTAGCGTTCCAATTTCTCACTTGGCTTCTCCACAGGCACCAGGGCCACAGTTAGAGTATTGCCGCCGCGCAGAATGCTTAATTCGACAGTGTTATTGACCCGGATATCAAGCATCTCCCCGGTCCAGTCCTCAATCGAGCGCACGGGCTTGCCGCCCAGGCCGGTAATTATGTCGCCTGGGCGGAGGGCATTCCCTGCCGCGGCAGGAGAGTGGGGCTGGATATTGGCAACCAGCGCCCCCTGTATTCGTTGACTGCCGGGGTAGCCAAGTCCAGCGAGGATATCTGGAGTTAACTCCTGAACCCGGATGCCGAGCCAGGGATGGCGTACCTTGCCTCCAAGGATGAGATCCTCAGCGATTCGGGTCGCCCGGTTGATCGGGATCGCGAAGCCCATGCCGATAGAGCCCCCGCTGGGGGTGAAGATAAACGTGTTGATCCCGATCACTTCACCCAGGGCGTTGACCAGAGGACCTCCGCTGTTACCCGGGTTTATCGCTGCATCGGTCTGGATCATGTTGGCGTAAACCTCGCCCCGCTTACTTCGGTCGCGCACGATATCACGCCCTATCGCGCTGATCACGCCCACAGTGACTGTCGGCTGCGGGTCCTCAAGCAGAAGGCCGAAAGGCGAGCCGATAGCGATCACCCACTCGCCGATATAGAGATCATCCGAATCACCAAGCTGGGAAACAGGGAGTTTCGCTCCACCTGGGTTGATTTTCAGCAGGGCGACATCCGAGTTTGGATCAGAGCCTATTATTTCGGCATCGTAGGTTGTTCCGTCGCTGGTGCTCACCGAAACTTTCGAGGCTTTATTGACCACATGCTCGTTGGTCAGGAGATAGCCCCTGGCATTGATAATAAAACCACTGCCGATATTCTGTACGGTGCGCCTGCGGGGAACGTAAAAAAAGCCGAAAAAGTCCCTGTAAGGGGTCTGGACCACAGCGGTCTGGAGCACGTTGACACTGACCACTGCAGGTGCGGCGCGTTCGGCGGCGCGGACTATTGCATTGCGCCTTCCACGGGAAACCAAGGCCTCCAGGCTGTCCAGAGCGGGCCCGCGGTCCTGCACGGACTGAGGGGTTTGAGCAAAAAGCAAAGGCTCGGACAGCAGGGAATCCTTTTTCTGCTTTCTGAAGACCTCTTCCTGCTCACTCGGCTGTTCCCCGGTTAATTGCTGAGCGATTTTTCCTTTCTGCTGAAAATAGGAAAAAAGGACCAGGGTGAGCAGACAGGCCACAAGCAGCTTGATAACGAAATTCCGCAAAGTGAACATCGTATTGGGGATTTGAAGGTTATTTAAACTTTTCCGGATATTCCACCTGAACCAGGGTCAGGCCACAGGCAGGGGCCGGTACGGCCATGCGCCAGCGGCCAGGTGAAGCTAATGCGCTGCTGAAATCATCAACAATGGCGCGGCGCCCGGCCACAGCGAGCATCCCACCGACAAGCATCCTGACCATCCCGCGTAAGAATCGGTCGGCTTTTATTTCGAATGATAATGAAGTCTCCTCTTTTTTCCAATAAGCTTCATACACCCGGCAGAGATGATTCTTCCGTGCCCCTTCCTTCTTGGAAAAGGTGGAAAAATCATGCTCACCAAGGACAATCAAACAGCACTGGTTCAGGATTTCCAAATCGACACCTGTATTGCGCAGCCAGTTTGTCCTGAGGAGGAAAATCGATTCGGGCCGGTGCATGTCGGCAATTTGGTAGCGATACATTTTCCAGAGAACTGAGTACCGGGCATGGAACGTTTCGGGCACTTCGGTGACCTGGCGCACCCTGATTTCCCTGGGAAGTGTGGCGTTCAGAGCCCTTTCGATAACCTTTGCCGGCAGTTTATTCAGTGTGTCGAAATGCGCCACCTGGCCCAGGGCGTGTGCCCCGGCATCTGTTCTCCCCGCTCCGGTAACCCGGGCCTTCTCGCCAAGGATTTTTTCAAGCGCTTCCTCCAGGCGCCTTTGAATAGTCGGCCCCTCTGGCTGGAATTGCCACCCGCGGTAATCTGTTCCATCATAAGCCACAGTCAGCCGGATACGTCTCTGCTGGCTCTTTCGCTCAGAATCGTTCAGGGCAGGTTGCATGGGCTAAATAAGGTAGCGATTTCCATTTAACTTATTATAAGATTTCAGGGCATGGCCTGTAAATGCAAATAATCATAATTCATAGCCACCAGGCGGTTAAAATAATCCCTGAGGCAGAGATGGTAAAGAATGAAAAGTCGCCCAGAGTAAGCTTTTCGGCCACTGCAAGACTTAAAGGCCGGAATGGATTATAACCTCTGGACATCAGGCTCAGGCTGAGCAACTGAGCCTCGTAAAACGTGTAATGCATGTAGAGCACCATGGTGTCGATCACTCTAATCAGGGCCCTGGCATACCGGTTAGGGGAACTGGTGTTTTGACAGCGCAGTTTTTCTCTTAATTGAAAATTACGGTAGAGGTCACTGATTCTGGTCACGGAAACCGGGAAAAAGCGAACGATCAGGCCCACCACAAAAGCGAATTCCCTGACCGGCACGCGCAGGCGCTCCAGCGGCCTGAGCAGGCTGGTCAGCGCATCGACTACTTTGATTGGTTCGGTTGAAAGATAGAGCCAGTAGGCGGCGACAATCAGCAGGGCAAGTTTGCCGGCCAGCAGGAGGGATTTCACAAGGGCGCTTTCCAGTCCCTGGAGCAGGTTCATGCCGGCACGGGAGGCCTCAGCCCAGAAGTAGTAAATGATCACGACAAGGAAAATGTAAAGGAGTTTTCGAAGGCCTGAGAATATCGGACGTACTGCACCCCTGGTCAAAATGACCCAGCAGCCTACAAGGGCTCCGGTTATTCCCAGGCCGGCAAAGCTGTCGAGTTCCCAGACAGCGAAAGAAAGGATGCTTGTAAGCAGCACCTTGACCCGGGCATCAATCAAGCGAGCCGGGGAACTGACTGTGGCTTCTCCGAAGGAAAGGTAGCAGGAAGAGAGAGACATGAAGCAAAAGCCTATTTAATTGATTAGAAAATAGAAAGTTAATAATATTCAGGAAAAATTGTCAATAAAAAGAAGCTTCTGATTGACAGTCCGCAATCTTTGGGAATATATTTGGCAACCCCCTTTTTAAAGCCCAAGGGTTTAGTATAAGAATCCGATTAAAAAAATTATATGCTCCCTTAATAAAGATTAAAAATGAGGTAAGAGCATGAGTTCGGTGCAGACTCGTCCGGAATTAAGACATACTGAAACGAGTAAGGAGAGAGAAAGGCTTGATTGTCTTGTCCAGAAGGGGCACAGAGCTCTCAGGGAGGGGAAACCGTTGAGCGGGATTCTCACAATTGACGAACTCGACATTCTACGCCGCCGATACAGCCATTTCAAGGACGAGCGGGACAGAGAGGGATTTCTGATCGGCGGCAGCCATCTCGTTACAAAGGTTTCAACTCCCAAGCCTTTTCTGCACCTGATAAGCAGCAACCACTCGCGGGAGTTTGGCGCTTACGGCTCGTTTTGGGATGGAAGCGGTGCGGGTTTCTCCTGTCTCGAAACCGTGCTGGCTGGCCCGGTCATCTCGCACAAGGATAACTCGTATGTACCGACTGCGCCACGCTCCACTGACCACCGCCACTTTTACCTTCGTGAAGAGCCCTCTACCGGCAAACCCCGAATCTGGCACGTATTTCCCCAGCGTGGCGTGGAGGAGGAGGCTTACGATGAGTCCACCTGCGAGCAGGGTCTAGGCACTGTACGGATCGTTTCAGAGCGTAACGGGATAGCCGCCGAGCTGCTTGTTTACGTACCGGTCAATCACCCTCTGGAGGTCTGGCGGATCAGGCTGGTCAACCAGGGTGGGGGCAGACGTAAGCTCGATTTCTTTCTCTGGCTGAACTGGGGGCTGGAGTCATATCCGGGCTATTATTTCGACCCGCGCGTTGTAAGCCAGGGATGCCTTTACGAGGGCCTGAACGCTCTGGTCGCACTCAATAGAGACCAGAACAACAAGCACCCGCGCACAGGGTTTCTGATGAGCCGAATTCCTTTTGACAGTTTCGACATGTCGGCCGAGGATTTTACCGGAGGAGGGAATTTCCGCCCTTTTCCCAGGGCAGTGGAGCAAGGCTTCTGCCGGAACTCTCTCGGTCTGCAGCCATACATGGGGATGATTGCGGCAATGCATTTAAAGGCTGAGATCGGGGCAGGAGAGGATAAAGTGTTTGATTTTCTGCTCGGGGTAACAGAGCCGGATCAGGCCAAGGGCAGAGTTTATCTGAGCGGTTTGAGCAAGTATTTTTTCAAAGATAATGGGATCGAAACAGAGCTTGCCAGCCTGGGGAACTCCTGGAGCGAGATGATAAACCGCCACAGGGTGATAAGTCCGGACGAGGAGTTCGACCGCTTTTTCAATGTCTGGTTCAAATACCAGGCAAAGAACACCGCACGCTGGACCCGCGCCCTGGACAAGGTGGGCTACAGGGACATTCTGCAGGATTTGATGAGTATCAACTCTTTCAATCCCGAATATACCGCCACCATGCTGCCTGTCGCCCTTCGCTACCAGTACCCGGACGGCTCTGCGGTACGCCAGTTTGCCAGGTTCGAAGGCGTCCCCCACGACATGCGCCTGTACATGGATTCCTCCAGCTGGATTCCGGATACTCTGGTGGATTATCTGAAGGAAACCGGAGATTTCGGGATTCTCGAAAAGGAGGAGAGTTTTCTCAACCCGGAAACCGGCAGGTTCGAAGATGATCTGAAAGCCACGATATACGAGCACGCCCTTCGGGGAGTTACCGCGCTTTACAAACACCGCGGGCTTTACGGCCTCTGCCGGATCGGCCACGGCGACTGGAACGACGCCCTTGATGCGGTGGGCCGAAATGGCCAAGGAGTGAGTGTCTGGCTTTCCATGGCTGCTGTCTATGCCGCCCGGAGATTTCGCGAACTTGCCCTCTGGCGCGCCGACAATGAAAACGCCCGGCTGATGGACAAAATTATCGATGAGCTCACCGAGGCGATTAACCGCTCGGCCTGGGACGGCTCCCATTACGTTTACGCTTTCATGGCTGACGGCACTCCGGTGGGGTCTGACAGGTGCGAGGAAGGCAAAATTCATCTTAATGTCAATTCCTGGTCCCTGTTCAACTGTGTGGCCGAGCAGGGCGGGCACGTGGAGGAAGTGCTGGATTCGATTGAAAAGCTCAGGACCGCGCTCGGCTATCTTTTGCTTTATCCGGCATATACCACGAAAAGCAAGATTGTGGGGCGTATTGCGGACATGGCGCCGGGTCAGTTCGAGAATGCCTCGATCTATACCCACGGCCAGAGTTTCGTGATCTATGCTCTTGTATCTCTCGGCAGGGGCACCGAAGCTTTCGATGCGCTGAAAAAAATCCTCCCCGAAGAAACCCTGCCTGATATCGCCACCGGGCCTTCTCACCAGATATCCAATTATTCCGTGGGGATCGAACACGAGCATTTCGGCCGCAACCTATACAGCAATTTTTGCGGGGCACTCGCCTGGCTCAGGAAATCCACCTCTTGCATGCTCGGACTTCTGCCTGATTTCGACCGCCTGGTGATCGACCCCTGTATTCCGGCACACTGGCCCGAATACCGGGTGGAAAAGGTATTCCGCGGCTGCAGGGTCAAGGCGCATTTCAGCAACCCTGACAGAGTGTGCCGCGGTGTGGTGAAAGCAAGAATGGGTAACCAGGCTATTCCAGTCGAGGAGGGCAGAGCGAGCGTGCGTGTAGATCAGCTCAGGGGCAAAAAACAAGTCAGCCTGGAGGTCACTTTAGGCGCTTGAAAAATATTATTTTAAACTGGCAATTCTCGCTGAAATTTATAAAGTTATAACACTTTACTAATAAAATACTTTAAGTTAATACAATGCTGGGAAGAGGATTTGGAGAAAAGTCCCCTCTATCAAGAGGGGATACAGGGGTGTGTCTTGCTTGAATGAAAGATATTTCAATATCTCGAAGTCTTAACATGGATCAAAGAGGGCAATCAAGTGGAAACCTCTTAGGGTCACGGCGCGCCGTGAGCTTAAAAAAGCCTGAAATTATGAATTGCCCAGCTACCTTAAAATTTATCGGAAAATACTGATTTTAATTATGAAAAAATCCGCCACACTCAGCCCTCGCAGGAAAACCAGAACTGTCAGCGTGGGGGACTTGCGTATCGGCTCCGGTTATCCTGTGGTGGTACAGTCGATGACCAACACAGATACCAGGGACGTCGCTGCTACCTTGGCCCAGATCAAAGCGCTTGCAAAGGCTGGCTGCGAGCTGGTCCGGGTTGCGGTACCGAACAAGGCCGCTGTTCCTGCCCTGAAAGAAATTGTGGCGGCCTCGCCCTTGCCGTTAGTGGCTGATATTCATTTCAATTACAGGCTGGCCCTGGCTTCTCTTGAAGCAGGTGTTGCCAAGCTGAGAATCAACCCGGGCAATATCGGTTCAGCAGACAAAGTGCGTGCTGTGGCCGAGGAGGCAGGTAAAAGGGGAGTGCCGATCAGGATCGGGGTCAATTCTGGTTCGGTTGAGGAGCGCCTGCTTGCAAAATTTGGAGGTCCGGTTCCGGAGGCACTGGCCGAAAGCGCGCTAAACCATTGCTTCATTCTGGAAGAGGACGGTTTCAGCGACATAGTTGTCTCGATCAAGGCCTCTGATGTGTCAATTACAGTGGAAGCCAATCGCCTGTTCGCCACGAAGCGGGATTACCCGATTCACCTGGGAGTCACCGAGGCAGGCACCAGGATGCGCGGCACAGTGCTCAGCTCTGTGGGCATTGGTATTCTGTTGGCCGAGGGTATCGGTGATACGATCAGGGTCAGCCTCACTGCCGACCCGGTCGAAGAGATCGGGGTGGCATACCAGATACTGGCAGCAGTGGGTGTGCGCAAGCGGGGAGTGGAGGTGATCTCCTGCCCCTCATGCGGGAGAACAGAGGTGGATTTGATCGGCCTGGCCGAGGAGGTCGAAAGGCGTTTTCAGGGCGTGGAACTGCCCCTGAAAGTGGCGGTGATGGGTTGTGTGGTGAACGGCCCGGGCGAGGCCCGCGAGGCCGATTTCGGTATTGCCGCAGGTAAAGGCAGCGGGATGGTGTTCAGAAAAGGCGAGCAGGTCTGCACTGTGCCGGAGGATCAGCTGATCCCAAAGCTGCTTGAAATTATCTCCGAGGAAACCGGAGTTGAGATTCCTGGGATATAAGCCTTTAGTTTCAGCTTTGCCAAGAATCTTGCCATAAATGCCGATATGAATTATTAATATTAAGTACTTTTTAAGCCAATCTTGGGGAAAAGGCCCCTGTAGCTCAGTGGATAGAGCACCGGTCTCCGGAACCGGGTGCGCGAGTTCGATTCCCGCCAGGGGCACCATTTTAAAACGCCGTGTGCCCTTGGATGATAAGGATATACGGCGTTTTTTCTGTTTTGTTCTTAATAATTTTTGAAAGCATTTCTACCGTAATATAGAATCAAACAAAATTTTCTTAATATAAAAGAATATTGCCAGGTGGTCGATAATAAGATAGAATTTTAAGAGGAATATTTTCAGTCAGTTGAGTATTATTGATTGATCGATTTGTTGTTTGTTTCATCATTAAATCTCAGCGAGGAGGTTTACGTGATTTCCGGACAGGAGCAAGATCGGCGGAGGGCGACGCGTGAGCCGTTCATAGTGGACGTGGATCTGATCATAGATGCAGATACTTTGAAAGCCATGACAGTGGACATTTCCGCTACCGGCGTTCGGGTTGATATGGCGGCACCTCTCAGAGTCATAGTGCGCTTTGTGGAAAACGGCCAGTTGAAAGACCGCAAGGCGAGGCTAGCGCGGGTGGCTAAAACTCCCGACAATGGTATGACCTATGGTTTCGAATTTATCGATGTTGGTGAGGAAAATATCTGAAGCTCTCCTGGAATATCAGAAAATTTAGAGCGGACAGGTCAGCAGGTTTATCTATCTCTCAATCTGGTGAAAAATCTCTGCATTAAAGCAGCACACTCCTCTGCCAGCACACCCCTGGTTACAGCAAGGCGGTGGTTGAACCTCTGGTTCTCAACCAGGTTGCATACGCTACCGCAGGCCCCGAATTTCGGCTCTGCAGCACCATACACCAATCGTCCCATGCGGGCGAGAATCAATGCACCGGCGCACATCACACAAGGTTCCGCGGTCACATACAGCGTACATTTATCAAAATACCAGTGACCCAGCCAACCGGCGGCTTGGCGCATGGCCAGGAATTCGGCGTGGGCGCTCACGTCCTGGAGCCGCCTGGTCAGGTTGTGGCCGGTTCCGATTACCCGGTTGTCAAAAACGACCACTGCTCCAACAGGCACCTCATCGTGGCGAAAAGCCTGTTTTGCCTGGGCAAGCGCCTGGCGCATGAAGATTTCATCGGGATGGGAATCTTGCAAGTTCGGGCCTTTTTAGGGGGCAGTAGATCATAACCGGCTTTATACTAGAAGGGTGCTGAAATTTCATCGATTTCCTTTTGTAGAAAAACGAAACAATGTCCGGGTTGAATTGAAACTGTTTAAGAAACGATTGCTTGCGTAGGGCACGGCGCGCCGTGCCCCTACGGCATCCAGGGTTAAAGACCTACTTATCGATTTATCAACACGCCTCCAGTCTTTAGTTAATAAAATATCACCATGTTTACAAAGCTTCAAGATTATGTGGCTGAAAGGATTTATCGTATGGATAAGCTGTTAGATGAAACGGTGATTTATTCTTTACATTTTCGTCGGCTAAATATATTTTCAACAGAGCTTACAGGATAATCCAATGGGGCAGTAGCTCAGCTGGGAGAGCGCATCCCTCGCACGGATGAGGCCGTCGGTTCGATCCCGATCTGCTCCACCATTAAAGCAAGGGGCTGGGAGAATTTTCCCCAGCCCTTTTTGCATTGTCCCCGGATTATCCAACCTGATATTGCTAATTTTTGTTTTGCATTGAAAAACGGATCAAATTAAAATTGAGCAAGAGGAATGTAAATTATTACTTCCTGGTTTTTATTGGGCCAGGGGGATCGATCTACAACACCAGGCCACTGGGTAGGGCCGCAAATTGCGAAGGGAGCAGCAATGGGTTCTATTGAAAAAACTTTCCAGAAGGGAGACTTAATTATCAAGGAAGGGTATTTCTCGAACACTTTCTATGTGATTCTCGAGGGTTCAGTCGAGGTGGTAAAGCGGAAAGGGAACCAGCAGATCCAGCTTGCCGTGCTCGGCGAGCACGAGTTTTTCGGCGAGATGAGCCTTCTGGATCCCCAGCACAGCATGCACAGCGCAACTGTCCGCGCCCTGGAGCCGACCAAGGTAACGATAATGAGCAAGGAGGATTTCGACAGATACATCGGAACCCTTACCCCTGGAATGCGAAACCTGCTCGCCAAACTGGTTGTCCGTTTGCGGGAGACCAGCGATAAAGTGGCTGTCCAGGAAGATAAATCGACCAGGAGCGCTCCAGAGCAACCCGCTGAACAAAAAAGTGTCCAGGCAGAAGGGGAACAGCAGCCGGAAGCTGAAAAACCCTCTACGGAAGGAGACTCTCAGGAAACAGAGAGCGCTGAGGGAGAAGCTCAGTAGAAAACTCACCTGGCGAGTCTCGGCTCAAAAGAGGAAACCCATGCAGCACCGAGTTTTCATTAAATTTGTCATGATTGCTATCCTGGTTTGCCCTGCGAACCAGGTTTTGGGCCGGAGTGTCAAGCTGGGCAAGTATAAGGCACAGCCGCAGACAATCACAAAAGTGAGGATCGCAAGCGCCTCGGTTTTAACAGAAAAATGGGACAAGCAAACCAATTGGGAGCGCATAGAAAGGATGGTCAGAAAGGCGGCTGTGCAGGGTGGAGCGGACGTGGTGGTGACACCTGAGGGCGCTCTTGAGGGTTATGTTATCAATGAGGTCAACCAGGAGAAAAATCCTGAAAGAAAAGTAGAGCTGAAGAAAAAATTTTTCCGGCTCGGCGAACCGCTTGACGGGCCCTATATCAGCAAAGCCTGCGAACTGGCCGACAATCTGAATATCTTCTTTGTACTGGGTTTTCTTGAGCTGCGCAAGAGCAGTCTTTTCAATTCGGCAGTCCTGATCGATCATGACGGTGAAATAATCGGCTCTTACAGCAAGACCCACTTCGCGCAAGGTTACCAGGTCAATCCTGATTTCTACTGTCCGGGAGAGGATTACCCTGTTTTTGACACACCATTCGGCAAAGCGGGTATCCTGATCTGTTATGACCGCCAGCTCCCTGAGCCGGCAAGGATTTTGGCACTCAAGGGAGCGCAAGTGCTTTTTGTACCATCATTCGGCAGCTATACGGATACAGAGGGTTGGAATACGACCCTTCTGCGCACCCGGGCCTATGAGAACGGATTTCCGCTGGTTTTCTGCCATCCTTATCAAAGCCTGCTGATCACCCGGCGGGGCGATATCAAAGCGATCGGCAACCCCGGGGAGATTGTTTACTACGAGATCGATATTTCACCGGAAAACTATGAAGGGCGCTTTGTAAACCGCCGGCCAGCTACTTACCTGCCTCTTACTGAGGAAAATCCCATTAAATAAATGCTGCTCATACGGTTCCTGGATCGAAGGCTTTCTCTTCACCCCCGGACAGGAACTCTCTGTTTCCATTTCAAGGCTTTCTTTTATTGCTTACTTCGGAAGGGATTATATTTTATAATAATTCCCAAGACATTGATAAAATTAAAGAAACACTTAATTACCTTGATACCTTAAACGGACAAATGACGGAAACGATAGCCGGATATCTGGAGCATATCAGCTACCACAATGCTGAGAACGATTACACTGTTGCCAGGTTCATTACCTCCGGTACAGAGGAGCGTATCACGATTGTCGGGTATCTGTCCGGGGTTCGCCAGGGCGAGAACTTGCGTCTTACAGGAGACTGGAAACAGCACCCGCGTTTCGGCACACAGTTCAGCGTGGAAAGCTTCCAGTTCATCTACCCGGAAACCGAAACAGGCATCGAGCGCTACCTCGGTTCAGGCCTGATCAAAGGGATCGGCCCGAAAACCGCCGAAAGGATAGTCGGCATGTTCGGCTGCGAAACACTTGAGCTTATCGAGCACGAACCAGACAGGTTGAAAGAGGTTCCGGGTTTGGGCCCCAAGAAAATCGCCCAGATCAAGGAGGCCTGGGAGAAGCAGCGCGGTATCCGCAGGTTGATGATTTTCCTCCAGAGCTACGGAATCGGCGGATCGGTTGCAGTGCGTATCTACCGCCGTTACCGCGACAGGGGAGTGGAGGCTGTCTCGCAGAACCCTTACCGCCTGTCCGAGGAGATGCATGGCATCGGATTTGCCACAGCAGACCGTATTGCCAAAAAGATCGGTTTTGCCGCAGACAGCTCTCTGAGAATTGAAAGCGGCTTGATTCACACCGGAGAACTGGCTCAGAAAATGGGGCATACCTGCCTGCCCCGCGAACGTTTTCTGGAACAGGCCGGCAAGCTGCTCGAACTACCCAAAGAAACTCTCGAACCCAAGCTGGCCGAGATGGCGAGCCTGGGCAAACTGATCCTGGAAAAAGATCAATCCGATGGCAGGGAATACCTCTATCCGATAAATTGTTTCTGGGCGGAGATGACCGCAGCAGAGGGACTGAGCCGGTTAATGAGCGAAAGAACCCCTGACACGGGAGCGGTTCTGGATTTCAGCAAAGGCTGCCGTGAAGCCATAGCGGATTTCGAGCGGAGATCGTCAATAAGTCTTTCCCAGGAGCAGAAAGAGGCAATTTTCGGAGCTCTGAACAGAGGAATCGCGGTGATAACCGGGGGGCCGGGAACCGGTAAAACCACCCTGATCGCCGCCCTGGTTTCGATACTGGAACGCGAAAATCTGACCGTAATTCTTGCTGCACCCACAGGAAGGGCGGCAAAGAGGATGTCCCAGGCAACCGGAGCCCCGGCCTCCACCATTCACCGGCTGCTTGGCTGGAGTTTCAACGAGGGCAGGTTCATTCATGATGCCAACAGACCACTCAAGGGAGATGTTTTCGTTATCGACGAGGTCTCAATGGTGGACCTTCTTCTGTTCGCCAGACTGGTTGACGCCTTTCCCGCAGGAGCAATGCTGGTGCTGATCGGTGATGTGGACCAGCTTCCCTCGATCGGGCCGGGAAAAGTGCTTGCGGATTTGATCGCCAGCGGCATCCTGCCGGTTTACAGGCTCCGGCAGATCTTCCGCCAGGCTGCCCTGAGTTCTATTATCCGCAACGCACACAGGGTACGCAGGGGCAGGATGCCGCTGGCAGCAAAAGCAGGCGATCAAAATAAACGGAAACTGGAGATCGAACTATCTGAAGGGAGAGAAGACTATTTCTTTGTTAATCAGCCGGACCCGCTGAAGGCGCGGGAGATGATAGTCCGCATGGCTGCTGAACGGCTCGAGGCCCGATTCGGAATCGACCCTGGCACCGAGTTGCAGGTGATCACCCCGATGAACCGTGGAATCTGCGGCACAAGGGAGCTTAATGCAGCACTTCAGGAAGCACTGAACCCACACGGACAAAAAATTAATTTCGCCAGAGGAGGATTCCGGGTCGGCGACCGGGTAATGCAGATTCGCAACGATTACGAAAAGGATGTCTATAACGGCGATGTGGGGCGGATCGTAGGCTGTGATGAAGATTCCCAGACAGTAAAGATCGACTACGACGGCCGTGTTTTGGAGTACGATGCCCTGGAACTGGATGATGTTACCGTGGCTTATGCTGTAACCGTGCATAAAAGCCAGGGCAGCGAATACCCGGCCGTGATTATTACCCTGCTGAACGAACATTACGTGATGCTCCAGAGAAACCTTCTTTATACAGCTATTTCCCGCGGACAAAGGTTGGTGGTTCTGGTGGGTGAACCGCAGGCGGTTTCCAGGGCTGTGCGCAACGCAAGAGTCCAGTTCCGGTACAGCCGTCTTGCGCAACGCTTGCAATCAGTATTAAATTTATGTTGACAATTATTCTCAAACTGTATAAATATTATAAAAATATGTTTTTAAGCAGAGAAAGTTTCGCATTCTTACTTTAATTCTCATTCTGAAGATTTTTCGAACTTGCTGAAAGGGCCTATGGATGTCTCTTTGCTGGGAATGTATTGCTGAAGCCTCCCTACGGAATAACAGCCGTCTGTGTGTCGGTTTGGATGTCGATCCCCAGAGACTGCCGGAGAAGATCAAAGCCAAACCCGATCCGATATATTCTTTTAATTGCGCGGTTATCGAAGCTACCCTGGATATTGTCTGTTGCTACAAGCCGAATGCCGCTTTCTACGAGGCTCAAGGCGCCGCAGGAGTCGACGCCCTGGTCCGGACAATCCAATTTATCGGTGGCAGGGTGCCGGTGATTCTGGATATTAAGCGGGGGGATATCGGCAATACGGCAACCCAGTACGCACGTGCGGCTTTTGAGTGTTTCAAGGCCGATGCCGTAACCGTTAACCCCTATATGGGGCTGGATTCAGTGGCCCCGTTCATGGAGTTTCCGGGCAAGGGAGTTTTCGTTTTGTGCTTGAGCTCCAATCCCGGCGCCGCGGACTTTCAGCTTCTGCCGGAGGAGAACCCTCTCTACGAGCAGGTTGCAGCCAAAGTCCGCCAATGGGACGGGGGCAAAGGGTGCCTGGGCCTTGTTGTGGGGGCCACCCATCCGGAAAGGATTGCGCGACTTCGGGAAATATCAGCAGACCTTCCCTTTCTGCTTCCTGGAATCGGCGCGCAGGGTGGCAGCCTGGAAGCTGTGTCAGCCGCCGAACTTCCGGGAAAAAAACTGGGCGTTGTAGTCAACGCCTCGCGAAGTGTGATTTACGCTGGTGAAGGGAAAGATTTTGTTGCCAATATAAGAGAAGCTGCTATGGAACTGAGAGTCCGTATAGGCGGTCCCGTGAAAAGTACTTAACCAGAACTGTGGAGGTAAAATGCCAGTGGATTTGACAGATCAGTTTATCAAGTTTCTGCGGGATGAGGGATACCTCGTTACCAGGCAGAGAAAAAGAATTGCGGAGATTATCTTTACCACACCCGGCCACCTCAGTGTTGAGGATATCCGGGACCTGCTCCGGCAGAGGAAGGTCTCGGCATCGATCGCCTCAATTTACCGCACCCTTGATGTGTTGATCAAAGGCGGACTCGTGGTTCAGCACCGCTTCGGCAAGCGTTTTAAAAGGTTCGAGTCGGTCCGCCAGGGCCAGCATCACGACCACCTGATCTGCACCGCCTGCGGAAAGGTGATAGAATTCAAGAACAGCGCCATCGAAACCCTTCAACTGCAGGTGGCCAAAGAGCATGATTTCCTCATCACCAATCACAAAATGGATATCTACGGCCGCTGCAGCAAGTGTAAAAATAGGACTTAGTCCCTTTGCAGAGTCTTTACACCCGATACGGTTTATATCCATGCTTTCCGGAGGTGAAAGAAAGGTGTTCAAAAAATTTTCCCTTCTGGCTGCAGCTTTCACCCTTGTTGTGGTCGCCTCTGAAAGCAGCCGTGCTTCTCAGGCTGCCCCGGCCACCCATCACTATCTGGTGAAAAGGGCCACAGACCCGATCAATGTTGACGGTAAACTGGAGGAGGCTGACTGGGCCGCGTGCAAGCCGATCAGGCTGGTGGGCTATAATGAGGGCGTATCCGTAAAACAGCAGACAACGGCCAGGATGCTCTGGGATGACGGTTATCTTTACATTTCATGGCACTGCGAGGATAGCCAGGTCTGGTCCACGCTGACCGCTCGCGATGATACGCTCTACCAACAGGAAGTGGTGGAGGTTTTTATCAATCCCGACGGCGACAGGGAGGCCTATCTGGAGCTTGAGGTAAATCCCCTGGGCACTTTGTGGGATGGATTTGTTCTTAAGCGCGATTCAGGACTGATTGGAATTCTGGCCTGGAACAGCTTTGAGCTCAGGCGTGGCGTGAATCTGGAGGGCACTGTTAACGACCCGTCAGATAAGGATAAAAGCTGGTCAGTGGAGCTGGCCGTTCCGCTGGATGAACTGGTGACTGCTCCGAACGTTCCTTCAAAAAGCGGGGATAAATGGCGGCTCAACCTTTACCGTATCGATCTGCCACAGAGAAATAAAGAGCTTGCCGACTACTCTGCATGGTCTCCTGTATCAGGGGAATCCTACCACGACCCTGACCGGTTCGGCGAGATAGAATTTTCTTCCGAGAGCGTGCGTTAATAACACAGACTGTTTTACAAATTTCCGGAGGGCTTGATCAGGCGCCGCGGAAGGAGTGAAAACAGAAGGAGCATGGCCGATATAATCCAGGCTAGATGAGCGGGCCAGTCTCCGTGCCTGCAGTAAAAAGTGGTTTCACTATAGGTCTGTATCCTGTCCGTGGTGCTTAGGGTTTCAAACAGAGCGGTGGCCTTGCGGCGGCGTCCCAGCCTGTCGTAATAGCCGCTCACCCCGGTATTTGCCGCACGTATGATATCCCGTCCCTGCTCGATTGCTCTCAATACCAGAAACGAGCTATGCTGGTAAGCCGCGCTTGTCCTCTCGAACCAGGCATCGTTTGTAATGTTTACCAGAAACCGCGCCCCGCGCTTGACGAACTCGCGCGAAAGTTCCGGGAATATCGATTCAAAACAGATCAGTGTGCTGAAACTTTCTTCACCCATCCGAAACACCGCATACCTTGTTCCCGGTATGAAATGAGATCCCCCGATATCAATTTCCTGAAGAAAGGTGAAAATATGCTCCCAGGGCATACGCTCGCTCACGGGAACGAGATAGATTTTATCGTAGTATTCGATAATCCGGCCCTGAGGGGAGAAAAGAAACGCCGAGTTATAAGAATTATATTTGCCCCGTTTTTCGTTGTAACGGTACTCCGGCGCACCTGTCAGCAGAAAAGAGTCGAGTTCCCGCGCTATCTCTCCTACATATAGCCTGTATTTCTTATCCACTCTCAGGTGGGCCGGTGCTGCAGCCTCAGGCCAGACAACAAGCGCCGGTTCTTTGTCAGCCTGGGCCAGCGAAAGGTTTGTCAGGAGTTTGAATGTAGAATCGCGCATCTCGGGCAACCACTTGATATCCTGCGGGATACCTGGTTGAATGAAAGAGACATTGAGCTGGCGAGCCTCACCTGCAATCTGCTCGTGCCGGCTATAGCGGTAAATGCCGAAAAGAAGGGGGGCGGCAATCAGAACGGCCAGGGCTGCGGCAGGTTTCACCATGTTTCTGTGCTCGGCAGTCACTTTTAAAAGCTCATATATTATCACATTAACTGCCACCAGCCAGAGGCTTACTCCGTATGGCCCTGTAAATGAAGCCATCTGGAGCCATAATGGATAGTCGGTCAGGGTATAAGCAAGCTGTCCCCAGGTAAAAGCAATGTCTCCATGGGCGTGAATATATTCCGTAGCTGTCCAGAGAAGCGGAGCGCTGAAGATCAGGGGAATCCCCAGGGTTCGTTTCAACCTTCTCGCCACCAGGGCGAAAATCACCTGGTTCATTGCCATTATGAATATCAGAAGCAGGTATCCTGCGTGGGTAAACAGGGTGATCCAGTAAAGCAAAGCACCCCAGAAAAGTAAGCCGCAGAAAAAGGCTCCAAGAGCGGCACGCAGGTTCGAGGTTTCCCTGTCGATGAAATAAAGCAGGGGAACCAGGGCCACGAATGACGGAAGGAATAGTTTGAAAGGAGGAAAGCTTGCCACCAGCAGAATCCCGCTCAAGATCGGACTTAGAATTATCAACCGGTTTTTCATCACGACCCAGCTGCAGATAGCCTGTTTTATTGATAAAATCGCCAGCAAGCAATATTTTAACAGTGTAATTTCAAATCAAGGCGGAATCTATCTCCATGCAGGTAAAAAAGCCAGTCAAAAAGTTGGAAAGGTTGATTTACAGGTTCTCACGGTTGTTGGTTCGGATCTTTTTGCGCCTGTTTTTCGGCTGCCGTTACTCGTACGAGCAGGAGATTCCCACCACCGGCCCCCTGATCGTGGCTTCCAATCATATCAGTTATTTTGATCCACCCAGTGTCGGTGCAGGGATACCAAGAGAAGATATTCATTTCATGGCCAAGAAAGAACTGTTCAGGAATCCGATTTTCGGTGCGCTGATTAACTTTTACCACGCGGTGCCGATTCGCAGGAATGGGATGGATTGGAAAGGAATCGCCTGGATCAAGAAAATACTTAATGAGGGCAGAGCGATAATCCTCTTCCCGGAGGGCACCCGCCAGCAAGATGGGAATCTGGGCCAGCCCAGGTTCGGGGTGGGGATGCTCGCCCAGGAAACCGGTGCAGCCATCCTTCCGGTTTACGCCCGTGGCACGGGCAGATTGCTTGATGCTTTCCTGAGACGCAGGCCGATGAGAATCCTTTACGGCCGGGTCATTCAACCTGAAGAATATGCTGGTTTCGATCCCACGCCGAAAGGGCAGTTAGCTATCTCAAGAATGGTCATGGAACGGATTTCATCGCTCAAGGAGAAATGCGAAACCTGGAATGAAGGCCAGAAACAGAGCTGAGGGATGTCTGAATGATGGTCTTTATTCTATAATCAAGAGAAAATGTTGACAACATAGTTGATATAATATAATTTATAAGATTCTTAAATTTAAGCCCCTTAAGGGGTGAATTTTTTTTGTAGAGGAGGTTAACTTTTTCAATGACCGATCAGGATAAAAACATTCAACCCCAACCGGACGATCAGCAGCACGAAGATCAGTCCAAGGCAGTATCTGAAACTTCAGAATCTGAAAAGAAAAGCGAAGTTGCCGATAACCCGGAAAAGGCCACGGCGTTCAGGGCACCAGCTGAAGAGGTGAAGGAAGAAGAGGCCAAAGAAGAAGAGGCAGGGGAGGGAAAAGTCGCTGTGGCCACTGAAGAGAAAAAAGACCAGCCTTCTATTGATGATGAAGAGTACTGGCGAATGCTGGATGAAGGTGTCGAATACAGCAAGGAAGAATATGAAGAGATGCTGGAAATGTACGACTCCACTCTTACCAGCATTGAAGAAGGCCAGGTGATTAAGGGGCACGTTATCCGTGTCTCCGATACCAATGTTGTGCTGGATGTCGGTTTCAAGAGCGAAGGTTCGGTTTCGATTGATGAATTTAAAAGCAAAGATGAAGTTAATGAAGGTGACGAGGTAGAGGTTTTTCTGGAAAGTCTGGAAGATGAGGACGGTGTTGTTGTCCTTTCCAAGAAGAAAGCGGATTTCCTTCGTGTATGGGATCGAATCCGAAGATCTCATGAAAGTGACGAGCTGGTCGAGGGGATGATTGTCAGGCGGATCAAGGGCGGCGTGGTTGTCGATCTGCTGGGAGTGGACGCTTTTCTGCCCGGCAGCCAGATCGCTCTGCGCAGGATCCCTAACATGGATGAACTGATTGGTCAGACTTTCAAGTTTAAAATAATCAAGATTAACAAAAGACGCCGTAATATCGTAATCAGCCGCAGGGTGATCCTCGAGGGCGAGCGTGAGCAGAAAAAAGAAAAACTGCTTCAGGAACTCGAGGTCGACCAGGAAAGAGAGGGAGTGGTTAAAAATATCACCGATTTCGGCGCTTTTATCGACCTTGGAGGTGTGGACGGTCTGCTACACATTACGGATATGTCCTGGGGCCGTGTATCTCACCCGAGTGAATTGGTGGCTCTCGGGGATAAAATCCAGATCAAGATTCTTGATCTGGATTTTGAGAAAGGCAGGATCAGCCTGGGCCACAAGCAGTTGACACCCTACCCCTGGGAAAACGCCGCGGAGAAATATCCCGTGGATTCCAAAGTTCGGGGCAAGGTGGTATCGATTACAAACTACGGTGCATTTGTCGAGCTTGAGAAGGGTATCGAAGGCTTGGTGCACATTTCGGAAATGAGCTGGACGAGGCACATTCGCCATCCCTCCAAGGTTGTGGCGATTGGGGATACTGTTGAAACCATGGTGCTCAGTATCAATCCCAAAGAGGAAAAGATCTCTCTCGGGATCAAGCAGATGGAAGCCGATCCCTGGCAGACGATCAGCCAGAAATACCCTGTCGGGACAATTATCGAAGGCCGGGTGCGCAATCTCACCAGCTACGGTGCTTTCGTGGAGATCGAGGAAGGTATCGACGGTCTGGTACATATCTCGGACATGTCCTGGACAAAACGGGTTCACCACCCGAGCGAAATGGTTAAAAAAGGTGAAAAGGTACAGGTGGTGGTACTCAATATGGACACCGAGAACAAGCGTATCAGTCTGGGGATGAAGCAGTTGACTGATAATCCCTGGGAAAGTCTGCGGGAGAAGTTTCCGGTCGGCACCGAGGTCGACTGCCCGATCAACCGGCTTCTGGAAAAGGGAGTCGTGGTTGATCTGGGTGATGATGTGGAAGGCTTTGTACCCGTCTCGCAGCTTGGTATCAGAGGCACGGTAACCAACCCGGCTGAGGTTTACAGAAACGGCGATGAATTAGAGTTGAAAGTAATCGAGGTAGACCCGGACAACCACCGAATAGTTCTCTCAGTCAGGGATCTTGCCGCGGCGAGAAAGTTTGTCAAGGAAAGAATGAAAGAAACCGCTGAGCAGGAAGCCGCCAAAGAAGAAAAAAGGGCCGAGCCTTCTGCAGATCAACCCGAGGCTGAGGCTGCCGAACAGGCTGAGCAGGAGGCTGCTGGGGCTGAAGAAGAAAAACAGGAGCCGGCTGATGAAAGCGTAGAAAAGGCTGAGGCAGAAGAGATAGCCGGGGAAAAGAAGCAAGCCGAGGAAAAAGAACCTGAAGTTGGAACGACGGTTGAAAAAGAGCAAGAAAAACCGGAACCTGAAAAGAAAAAAAAGGTAAAACAAGAAGAAGCTCCTTTGAGTGAAGGTTCCGAAAAGAAGCAAAAAGGTGAAGAGGCTGAACAAGGCGATAAGAGCTAATATTCGACGGATTGATAAAGGAACTTCTATTTAAAGGTGCATGTCCGGTGACATGCACCTTTTTATTTGTGCGCCCGGCAGGGCGCACTCACTTGAAGGTTAAAGTCCTTTACAGGCCCGACAGGGGGAACTGTTAGCCGGACGGCAAGGGTGCCCATCGTGAGGTGGGATCTGAAGGAAGCCGCAGGCAAAGCGCTGGCCTGACGAACAGGAATCGCATAGTAGGCGTGCATGCCGGATGAGAAGGCGAATATCTTCAAAGTCCGATACCTGTACGGAAGGTATGTACGTATATGCGGCGGGCATAAGCGTGGAGGTGGGTGCGCATTACCCGGGGAGGTCTGCCTATCTGCCTTGAGCTACCGGCATTGAGAGGTGTCGGGAAGGGTAGGCAGAAGTCAGCAGAGGGCATAGTAGGTCATTTCGACCGGACTGAAGGCCCGAACATGAAGGATGGGGAAGGAGCCTCGAAATTCGATGATCGTAGGAGACGCAGAAGGTCGTACTGAGATGCACGGCACCCCTTCGGAGGGTAGCGGACGGAATCCGCGAGGTAAGGCTGGGCGCTTATAAGGTGTCAGGCATTGATGGTCTTATAGCTGAACGTGGCAGGAACCGCCGTGGTACGGAATCGTATGCCCGGTGGTGTGGGAGGACGGCGGGGGCGACCCCGCCTCCTACCCGATCTATGTAACAAAAAAATCCTTTCTCTTTCTCCACCTTTTAATATCAGGGGTTTGCTGGAAATGGAAAGCCCTTTTTTTGTTTTTAAAGAATATTTTCAAGCCTCTGGTGGTGACTTGTAAGCTTAATCCAGTAGTGTCCGGTAAAAATGGTTTATGAATTATGAGTTGGTCTTAATTGAGGCAGTTCCAGAGAGGTAATGCAAAAGAGATTGATGGAAGGAATATCTTTATTTTCCTTGAGGTGCTTGGTTTTCTGGCGGCCGCAGGCCGCCTCATCAGGGCCGCATGTTCGAGAGACTCCAAAGGAGCGTGTAAAGGCCGGGTAATTTCCATCCCAGGCAGAGCGAAGCC
>CAZJQI010000024.1:0-59774 GCA_964548275.1 uncultured Gemmatimonadales bacterium | reverse complement strand
AGACTCTATATCTAATATACAAGGGGCGCGCGGCCGTGCGCCCCTACGGGTGGTTGTTACCGAAACCATGGAATAACGCACCTTTGGTACATTATTTTCGGAGCAGTTAATAGAAAGCAAAGAGACTCGAAGAGATTATGAGCTACCTCGTACTTGCCCGTAAATACCGTCCCCTGATTTTCGGGGATCTTGTTGCCCAGGAGCATGTGACCAGGACCCTGGCTAATGCAATCGCCGCAGAACGGATCAGCCACGCCTATCTTTTTGCCGGCCCGCGCGGGGTGGGTAAAACCTCCACCGCCAGGATCCTCGCTCGTGCGGTGAACTGTTCTAACCGCCAGGGCACAGACCCCTGCAATGAATGCGATTTCTGCCAGTCGATAACCCGCGGACAGTCGCTGGACGTGCTCGAGATCGACGGGGCCTCCAACCGCGGGATAGACGAAATCCGCGACCTTCGGGAGCGGGTCGGCTACGCACCGAGCAGTAACAAGTATAAGATATATATTATCGATGAAGTTCACATGCTCACCCAGGAGGCTTTCAACGCCCTGCTGAAAACCCTGGAAGAACCCCCCTCGCATGTAATTTTTATTTTCGCTACCACCGCGCCTCACAAGGTGCCGCCCACGATTCTTTCCCGCTGCCAGCGCTTTGATTTCAAGATCATCCCCACTGTGACAATTGTTTCGCTGTTGGAAAAGGTGCTGGAATCGGAAGGGATAAAGATGGGCGCCGAGGTGATAGAAATGATTGCCCGCAAGGCCGACGGAGCGATGCGCGACGCATTGAGTCTCTGCGACCAGGTAATAGCATTCTGCGAGGGCGACTACACGGTGGAAAAGGCCTCGCAGGTTCTGGGAGTGCTGGATGCCGAACTGTTTTTCGGCCTGACCGAACTGGTGAAAGAGCGCAACACTCTGGAGGTAGTTCGTTTCGTGGACCGTCTGGTGGACAGCGGGGTGGATCTGGAGGAATTCTACGCCGAGCTGGCCCGCCACTACAGGAATATGATTATTTTCAAGCTCGGGGCTGAAAACCCATCCGCTCTGGATATCCCGGTGAATCGGGCCGAGCGCTACAGCGAGCTGGTCGAGTTTTTCGAAGCCGAAGACCTGATCCGCAGCCTCCAGCTGGTACTCCGTTTCGAGGGGATTATCAAATTCAGCGGGCAGCAGAAAATATCGCTCGAGCTCCTGCTCATTCGATTGACATTGCTGGAGAAAAGCGTTAATATTAGCGACCTTTTAGCCACTCTGGAGGGTGGAGCGCAGGGTGGAGCTGCAAAGTCGCCGATCAAAACCCGGGCTGCGGATAAACCTGCCGAAGGAACACTTTCAGTTCCAAGTAGTCCGCAATCCGGAGGCTCCTATCAGAAACAGGATCAACAAAAACCGGAACTCAAGGCTACCTCAGAGCTCCAACCCGCGGGAAAAGATTCATACTCACCTGAACCGGCCAAAGCTGATGAGCCTTACTTAGCCGGAAGAGAGCAAGAGGTGCGAAGTGATGAAGTCGATCTTGAGCTGGTGAAAAAGTATTGGCCCGAGATAATAAGGAAAATTAGAAGTTCAAGCCCTTCCCTGGCTACAGTACTCGGTTCGGCACAGCCGGAACGATTCGAAAATAATACACTGACGCTGAAAGCAAACAACGATCCTTACAATGTAGACAGATTGAACGCAGTTGCCGCCAGGCAGACGATTTGTGAAACCATAGCCAATGTTCTTGGACTTAAATCGTTAAGTCTGAAAATCGTACCAGTTGAAGAAAAGGCGGTTGGGAAGCTAAATCTTGAGGAAAGCAGTTCAAACCTGGCTTCAAAGTCTTTCGAACAGCTTTGCCGAAGTAATCCGCTGATGGGAAAAATCAGGGAGCTTTTCGACCCGGAGTTGATTTCATAGGCCTCGGGATCGAAAGCGAAGTTCTTTCACTGTGGGTATAAATTCCGTGCGCATGAGGGAATTTATCAAAGGAAACGGATATGAATAATCTATCTCAACTGTTTCAGCAGGCGCAAAAAATCCAGAGCAGAGTCAAGGAAATGCAGCTCGAACTGGAGAAAAAAAAGGTTGAGGCGACCAGTGGGGGTGGAATGGTGTGCGCGGTAGTCAACGGCAAGCAAGAGCTGCTGGAGCTGAAAATCGACCCGGAAGTAGTGAACCCCAAGGATTTGGAAATGCTGGAGGAGCTTGTCTGTGCCGCTGTAAACAAAGCCCTGGAAAACAGCCGTGAAATGCTGGGCCAGGAGATGAGCAAGATTACCGGAGGGATAAAACTTCCCGGATTCTTTTCCAATATTCTCGGTGGTTAGAGGATAATGTCAGAGAGCGTGGAAAAGCTGATCAAAACTTTCAGCCGTTTGCCCGGAATCGGGGAAAAGACCGCGGGAAGGCTTACGTATCACCTGTTAAAGACGCCCGCGGAAGAAGCGAATCAGCTTGCGGAAGCGATCCTCGAGCTTAAGAAAAATGTGACCTTTTGCTCTATCTGCCGCAATATCACCGAGCAGGACCCGTGTGAAATCTGCGGCGATCTGCGCCGCGACCGGAGTGTGATCTGTGTCGTGGAGGAACCGAGCGATATCCGGGCAATCGAGGTTAGCGGCTCCTTTCGGGGACTTTACCACGTGCTGGGAGGAAGGCTTAGCCCTCTGGACGGAGTAGGTCCCGATGATCTTTCGCTCGATCTGCTTGTTCAGAGAATCGAGAAATCCGACCCCGGGATAAGCGAGGTGATAGTGGCCACCAACCCGAGCGTGGAAGGAGACGCGACTGCACTATATATCCAGCGTCTGCTCGCAGATAAAAATGTCAGCGTCAGCCGGATCGCCTGCGGCCTTCCCGCCGGAGGGCATCTCGAATACATGGATTCAATCACTATCAGCCAGGCGCTTCAAGGGCGGCACAGCCTTTAAGTACCCGAACTTACCGGTAGATAAATAATCTTTAAGCCTCCGGCCTGAAATACAATGCAAGCCGGGGGGAAAACATACCGAAATTGCGCCACCTACCCAACAGCCTGACAGTATTGAGAATTCTTTTCAGCCCGATTCTTTTCTACCTGATCCTCGAGGCCGGGAGTTTCACTGATTACTTGGTGATTTATTACCTTTTCGTGATCGCCGCGATGACCGATGTCTACGACGGGAAACTTGCACGCAGCCAGAAAAATATAACCACCTTCGGTAAGTTCACTGACCCGATAGCCGATAAATTCCTTCTGGCCGCCACGCTGATTCCTTTCTATATGCTGAGCGGCCACGTGGCAATTTGCCGGTGGGTCACTCTGCCGGTACTGCTGATTCTGCTCGGCAGGGAGGCGCTGGTCACGGTGCTGCGTTATTACTCCATGTGGACAGGGTATGTATTCAGCGCCAGCCGCCTGGCCAAGTTCAAAACCGCTTTCCAGATGTTTTTTATCGGCTCGATCCTGGTCCACCTGGCCCACCGCAGAATGATGTTCGAGTATCCGGAGCACGCCTACGGCTGGTTCGACCCGATCCACGACAAAATGAACGCAGTGGTGATCGCGATTGTCGTGGCGCTGTCGATCACCTCGGCGCTGGAATATATTATCAAGAACCTGCCTTTGCTTCTCAAGCATTCGCGCGCATGAATTTCCTGATTAAACTGATCGCTTCGGGTCTGGGTACCGGTTACTTTCCCATTGCTCCCGGAACCGCTGGTTCGGCTCTGGCCGTGGGGGTCGCTTTCTTCTTCCGGCCCTGGTGGAACCCAGCCGGCGCCCTTGTGCTCAGTGGTGCATGCTTTCTGGCCGGAGTTCACTGCGCGAACAGGGCGGAAAGATTCTGGGGC
This sequence comes from uncultured Gemmatimonadales bacterium, assembly GCA_964548275.1. GTDB lineage: Bacteria > Gemmatimonadota > Glassbacteria > GWA2-58-10 > GWA2-58-10 > JAUVUV01. Next base: position 55,956 of record CAZJQI010000024.1, on the reverse strand, counting down.
CATGACAACGGGAAGATAGTGATAGACGAGATGGCGGGCATGTTTCTCTCGCTTGCTTTCCTCTCGCTGAACTGGACGAGCCTATTGGCGGCTTTTTCCATCTTCCGGCTGCTTGATATTATCAAACCGCCCCCGGCACGGCAGTTGGAGCGCCTGAGAGGTGGCTGGGGTGTTATGGTCGATGACATTGTGGCCGGAGCTTATACAGCAATTCTGATGTTGGGAATCGAAAAATGGATGTGATCCTGCTCTCTATCGGCACGGAAATCCTTAAAGGCCGTATCCTCAACACCAATTCCCACTACATGGCCGGCCGTTTGTATGCAGCCGGATTCAACGTGAGCGAAATCTGTGTTATCTCCGACAGGCAAAGCCAGATTATCGATACCCTGAAAGAGTGTTTCGACAAGGCGGATATTATTATCTCCACCGGCGGGCTGGGACCCACCAGGGATGACGTGACCAAAAGTGCGGCATGCCGTTTTTTCAACAGGCAGCTCGTGTTCGACCAGAAAATCTATGACAGACTGGAAGAATTTTTTCTCAGGATCGGCTATAAGAGTTTCCCTCAACGGAGCCGGAACCAGGCTCTCGTGCCCGAAGGCGCTCATATAATGCCCAATCCCCGTGGCACTGCTCCTGGTTTGCTGATCGAGGAGGGCGGTAAGCTGCTATTTCTTCTGCCCGGCGTTCCAACAGAGATGAAAGCCCTGTTCGACGATCACGTGCTGCCTGTTCTGCTCGCACGTTTCCGGCAGGGCAAACCTGAGTCGGCGCTGGTGCGCACGGTGGGGCTGGGTGAAAGCCTGATCGCCGAGCGGATCGAGGAGGGCTTGAGCGAAGAGAAAATCTCGCTGCTCAACTACTACCCCCACGGCGGCTTTGTGGATATCCTAATCGCCCAAACCAGTGCTGGAGACAAAATTGATGCAGGCACCGTGGACCGTGCTGCCGAGCATGTTGCAAGCCTGCTGAGCAAGTATGTTTACACCAGGGAGGAAAGAAGCCTTTTGCAGGTGATCGCCGGGATGCTTACCGCCGGTGGCAAAACACTGGCTGTGGCCGAAAGTTGCACCGGCGGCCTTCTGGCGAAAAAAATCACCGACCTGCCGGGCGCAAGTGATTGGTTTGCCGCGGGGGTGGTGAGCTACTCGAACGAATCGAAAACGAAATTCCTCGGGGTGCCCGAATCCCTGATCTCCTCCCACGGTGCGGTAAGCGAGGAGGTTGCCAAGTTCATGGCCCAGGGTGCGCGAACAAACTGCAATGCGGACTATGCTCTGGCTATCACGGGAATCGCCGGGCCCACGGGCGGAAGCAAGGAAAAACCTGTCGGTACGGTTTATATCGCTGTTGCCTCGGAAGAATCCACCGAGGCCAGCCGGTTCAATTTCAACAAAGACCGCGAACAGATCAGGCACCGCAGCGTGGTCAAGGCATGCGAAATCCTCTGGCGCAGGCTCAAAAAAGAGTGCGGGTAGTGAGTATAAATCCCTTTACTTTCAAGAGATTTGGTGGTAATTTTAAATTAGCAGGCAAGAAAGCTTAAAGCACTGTCGTAACTTTCATTTCGAAAATACAAATACTACCAATTATAATGACTGGCTTACCAGGCTGGTTGTGAAGGAGGATCAATGATCGGCAATCTGGGTTACGGGGAAATGATATTAATCGGGTTCTTAATCTTGCTCCTGTTCGGGGCCAAGAGGCTGCCCGAGATAGGCTCCTCGCTCGGCAAGAGCATTCGCATGTTCAAGAAGAGTGTCAAGGACATTCAGGAGGAGCTGCCCTCGCAGGATGAAATTTACTCAGATGAAGAAGAAAGCAGGCCGAAACCCCGGAGCGAATCCCATGCTGAGGATTCACCACCGACCAGAGACGAGGACTGATTTTATTATTTGGTGAAACCCAAACCCGCCATTTATGTCGCCGGGTCAGGGAAACAGTTTTGTCCAGAGGCTTTACCGTTCCCGGCCCGGTGCTTGCCATCCAGTATTAATTAGCAAGCTGCTCGATTATTTTTGCCTTTATCTGGCTGAACCATGAAGATCGGACTGATCGGCTACCCCCTTTCCGGGAAAACCACTGTATTCAACACCCTAACCGGCCTTCACGCCCGTGTTGACAGCTTCATCTCCAGCGGCAAGGAGGCCAATGTCGGCCTGATAAAGGTGCCGGACAATCGTTTGGATGCACTGAGCGAGATCTACCAGCCCAAGAAAATCACCCACGCAGAAATCAGCTTTGTTGACTTTGCGGGAATCACTGCTACCGCTGGCGGCGGTTTCGACGCTAACACTCTGGCCCTGATGCGCCAGGTGGACGCCTTTACCTATGTCGTGCGTGATTTCACCAACGAGGCGGTGAACCACCCTCTGGGCCGGATCGATCCAGCAGGCGATATCAACGGGCTGGAGACGGAAATGGAACTGGCCGACCTGATCGTGATCGAGAAACGCCAGTCGCGGCTCGAGAAGGAAGGTAAAAAGGCCTCGCCCGAGTATGCTCTTCTGGCCCGCTGCCGCGAGGCCCTGGAAAACAGCACACCGTTACGGGAGACCGGCCTGTCTGCGGATGAGCTGAAAGCTCTTTCCGGGTTCGGCTTTCTCTCGCTCAAGCCCAGGCTGATCCTTCTCAATACAGGCGAGGACAACATTGCTGGCGAGCCGTCTGTGGCCGAGCGTTTCGACAATCTGATCGCTTTCTGCGCCAGCGTGGAGCAGCAGATCACAGAGCTCGACCCTGCCGAACAGGGTGAATTCCTCGAGGCCCTCGGTATCGAGGAGCCGGCCCGGGAGAAATTCATCCACGCAGCCTATAGCCTTCTTGAGCTGATTTCCTTTTTCACCGTGGTGAGTAACGAGTTGAGAGCCTGGACTGTCAACAGGGAAACCGAAGCGGTCCATGCAGCCGGGAAAATCCACTCCGATATGGCACGCGGCTTTATCCGCGCCGAGGTGGTCAATTTCGAGGATTTTACCAAAGAGCCGAGCATGGCAAGGATGAAAGAGCTGGGCAAACTCCGGCTGGAAGGCAAGAATTATATCGTGCAGGACGGCGATATTATCAATTTCAGGTTCAACGTCTAGGAAAACTCCACACCGTATACAACAAATCCTATCAAGGAGCCGTGTATGGCAGACGAGACGAAGACCTGGATCTGCGCAGTTTGCGGCTACCGCCACGATGGAGAAGAGCCTCCCGAGGTCTGCCCTGACTGCGGAGCGCTGAAAGACAAATTCGTGGAACTGTAGGAAAGTATACTTTGGCGATCCAAGTAAAGTTTATTCATCTGTTTAAAATAGCACATAAAGTTATTTTTTTCTTTTTTGATATTTTAAAAAAAGAATTCTTTATAATATGAAAATTTTAAAGAATATATTTTCAACCTTTTGGTAATAATATCACTAAAGGAACAGTTTTTCCTTGACTAAGAACATATTCGAATGTATTTTTCTATAAGTCTTTTAAATGTAAATAAATATCTCTTTGGAATAATTATTGCACAGACGTTTAATACCATCGAAAATTAAAGCTTGGCATATTCGTTACCGAAATATAGAATTAAACAACCTTCGCCCCCAGTTGTGCCTTTTGGGACTCTGGGCTCCCTCGGGTTACGATCCGGGGGTTTTTTATGCCTAATATCAGAACAGTATTTTTAATAGACTGATGTAGCAATAGCAGTAAAACTTTTGGAATTATTAATAAACGATAAAATTGACATAGCTGTTATTGTTACAGGAGATACAGATTTAACTCCTGCTGTCGTTACAGCTAAAAATCTTTTTCCATCGAAAAAATTTATTTTCGGATTTCCATTTCGCAGAAAAAACAACTCTTTAGCAAGGATCGCTCCAGGATCTTTTTCAATAAAACCTAAACATTACGAAAGAAATCAACTTCCCGACCCTGTTGTTTTACAAAATGGAAAGAAAATTCCTAAGCCATTGTCATGGTAGCATAGTTAATTTTTCTAAAGTTTTTCGTACCTATCTTTCAATAACCTCGCATCCTCCTCCAGATTGGGGCTTTCACAGATCAAAGACCCGCCGACATTGAAATCTTTCAGCGCCTTGAGCAGCTGTTCGTACTTCAGGTCGCTCTCTTCCAAATTCAGATGATTTCTTTCTCCCTTGGCCGTGTAATTGATCCCGGTGACATGCATGTGTAGCTGTTCGAGACCCTGCCGGCCCAGGGCTTTCTCGATTTTCTCCAGGGTTTCGCAGAACTCGGCGTAGCTGTTCTGGGCTCCGCCGGTGCGGGCGTGGTAGTGTGAGAAATCGATACAGGGGTGAATGTTGTCCACCTCGGTCGCCAGCCTGAGAAGTTCCTCCAGGCTGCCGAACTGGGTCTCTTTGCCTGTCAGTTCAGGGCTTATCCGCACATCCAGCCCTTCCCGGGCCGCAGTGGCCGTGATTTCAGCCAGCGCTTTCTTGATCACCCCGTAGACCTGCTCCTTGTCCTGTTTCATGTAATACCCGGCGTGGAAGGTGATACTTTTCGCTCCCAGCCACTGGGCCGCCCTGGCTGTGTCCAGGATGCGCTTGATCGAAGGTCCTTTCTTATCCGGCTCAGCGGCGTTGAGATTGATATAGTAAGGCCCGTGGCAGGTTAGTCTCACTCCGAGTTCTGCCGCTGCCTGGCCGGCTTGTTCGGCTATGTCTTTTTCTATCCGCACCCCGCGGACAAACTCTACTTCCATACAGTCAAAATCCAGTTCCCGGATTCTCCGCACACCAGTCAGCACGCTGCGGTCAGCAGCGGAATGTGGCACACCCCCTGTGCCGAAAAGAAGTTCAGCCATTTTTATTATCTCCTTTTTTCAGCTTTTCCCAGATCAGATACAGCCCGGCGAACAGGGCGATAGTCAGGTAGCCGAGCGAGAAGCGCCAGGCTGCTCCCGCCTCGACCCGGTCAATGAACTGGCCTGCGCTGATCGTGCCTGAATGGATCAGCCCGAAATAGGCAAAAACCGCGGCTGCGCAGCACCAGAGGATCACCCGGCGAAAGTCCTTCTCAATAAAATATACAGTAAGCGCAGTGAGAAAGACAGCCGAAAAGAGAAATCCCCCGGCCAGGTTCATCAGCCCCTTGATCTCGAAATCGAGCATAGTTTTGAATTTTTCGGCAATCGCCAGATCGAACTGCCCTCCTGTGGCGACTGTGAGCGAAAAGCCCACCAGGATCAGGCCCCAGGCGGCAATGCCCGGGATAATTCCCACGCAGACCGCCGGATAGTGCGCCCTGGGGGTGGCCTCGAATGCCTGGGTGCAGATAATGATTCCGATATAGAGCAGGATCGGAAAGGCGGCCTCTACAGGCACCAGGCTCACCAGCACCCCGATAGCGCCGGAGAGGCAGAGAACGGTGACCACCACCCCGTTGAGGATCGAGTAGCCGTTGCGTGCGCCCAGGGCTTTCCAGCCCGGGTGGCCGATATAAACCGTGGTCGGAAAACAGCTGCCTAAAAGCGCTCCCAGAATCGTGCCCGCGCCGTTGACAGACATCGTGCTGGCCACAGGATAGCTGTCGCCCGCAGCCTCGGCGGACTCGATATTCATCAAAGTGCCGAATGCGTTCAACAGTCCCATCGGGATAATTATCGGCAGGGAATTAGCTAAAACAGTCAGGTCGATATCTCTCAACATGTCGCTCAGCATGAATTTCGGCCACTTGATTCCCATCTGGCCGACAGCGGAGCCCACCGCTTCAGGCTCCATGGCGCCACCCACCCAGGCCAGCACCGCTCCCGCGGCAACAGCCGCCAATCCCCCGGGAATGCCGAGAGGCAGGCGGAGGCGGCCGAAATAGGTTGCCAGCACAATTGCCAGGGGCAGGAAAGACAGCAGGGGGCTGGCGAACATATGGATTACGAACGGCATCGAGATCAGCGAGATTGCGATTCCCGCCAGGGTGGCCAGAAGAGCGGCCCGGGGTGTTACTTTCCTGATCCAGGAGCCCACAACAGCGCCGGAGAGCTCCAGCAGGCCGCTGGCGAAACTCGCCGCCAGGCAGATATGCCAGGCAAGAATAGCGGCATCCGTATCACCAAGCTCCTGCCTGTGCGCCGACCACACCGGGCCGATAATCAAAAAAACAAAGGCGTACATCGAGGGGGTATTGATGCCGTACGGCAGGGCGCAGACATCATTGCGGCGTTCCCGGATCGCAAGCCGCCGAGCCTGCCAGGTGTAATAGAGGTTGCCCAGCAGAAGAGACAGCGCGGCTCCGGGGAAAATCCTGCCGTAAACTATCTCTGCCGGCATACCGTAGATCCCGACCAGCAGGCTGCTGACCACCAGGAATTGAACCAGGTTATCGAGAATCAGCCCGAAAAAACCGTCTATATCACCCCGGACAAAAAGGGGCAGCTTGAAATCTCTTTCCTGTTCCATCTACAAAGGCCCCATTTACAACAATATTTGAGAGAGGATTTCCTTCAATTTAGCTGTGATCCCTATCCGGCGGCAAGTTTTAACCCTGATTATTCATGAAACCCAAACCTTGACAGGTCTAACCACTTATTTTCATTTTTTATCAGCCACCGAGGGAGGGGGGCGGCGGCTGTGCGACCCAAGTCGCACAGACCGTTGCGCTCCTGCGCAACGGCGCGCATTTCATGCGCCCGCCGCCCCCCACGCCCCGGGGAAACATAACATCTTACTAATTTATAAATAATCCGGGTTAAAAAGAACCTTCCATCGTAAAATATTTTGACAAACACCTGACGATATTTAAATTGTTGGATTATGTTTTACGAGACATATATGTAGAGATCGATTTCCCGCCCATTGCTTGATTGCCATCTGCCATATACCAGGGAGGAAAATCAATGCATTTCAACAATTTGGACTGGACAATATTTATCGGCTATTTTGTCGTCATCCTGGTGATATGCTTTTACTTTGCCCGGCGCGCAGGGCGCAGCGTACAGGACTTTTTTCTCACCGGGCGAAACCTTCCCTGGTATATTGCCGGTACCTCGATGATCGCCACGACATTTGCCGCAGACACACCACTGGCGATTACCGAGCTGGTAGCCAAAAACGGCCTGGCCGGCAACTGGTTCTGGTGGAATTTTATCCTGGGCACAGTACTCACCGTGTTCTTTTTCAGCCGCCTCTGGCGCAGAGCCGGTATAATCACGGACATCGAATTTATCGAACTGCGCTATACGGGCAAACCAGCGGCTTTCCTGCGGGGATTCAGGGCACTGTATCTCGGAATCTTTGTCAATTGTGTGATCATGGCCTGGGTCAATCTGGCGATGTTCAAGATTCTCAGGCTCACCATGGGCTGGGACAACATGCTGCTCGTGGTCACCCTTTGCATGGCGATAGTCACGCTTTACAGCGCGGCAAGCGGACTGTGGGGGGCTGCTGTAGCGGACGTCCTCCATTTCACCACTGCGATGATCGGCTGTATCGTTCTGGCGGTACTTGCAGTGAACCTTCCAGATATCGGAGGAATTGAGGGGCTGAAAGCAAAACTCGCCCCGGAAACTCTCCGGTTTCTGCCGAGTATCGGCGAAACGGCGCAGGAAAGCGAGGTGGTGGGTCTGCTCAAACTCACCTTACCCGCCCTTCTGGCATACGTGGGCCTTCAGTGGTGGGCCTCGTGGTACCCGGGGGCCGAACCTGGCGGGGGGGGTTACATTGCCCAGCGGATGATGTCGGCCAAGGACGAGAAGAACAGCCTGTTTGCCACGCTCTGGTTCAATATCGGCCATTACTGCGTGCGGCCCTGGCCGTGGATCGTTGTGGCCCTGGTTTCGCTGGTGCTTTATCCGAACCTGGGTGTGGATGAAAAAGCTGACGGATTCGTTCTGATCATGCGCGACCACCTGCCCGGCGGCCTGCGGGGTCTTCTGATTGCGGCATTTTTTGCCGCTTACATGTCCACTATCGCCACGCAACTGAACCTGGGCACAAGCTACCTGATCAACGACCTCTACCGCCGGTTTATCCACAAAAGAGCAGAGCAGCGCCACTACGTACTGGCAAGCCGGATCACCACGGTGCTGATGATGGGAGTGGCGCTTTTTATCACCAGCCTGCTTGAGACTATCACCGGGGCCTGGCAGTTCCTGATCGAGTGCGGCGCAGGGGTCGGGCTCGTATTCCTGCTGCGCTGGTTCTGGTGGCGGGTCAATGCGTGGAGCGAGATATTCGCGCTTATCGCACCCTTTATCGCTTATTCCTATATCAAGTTTTATACAGCTATCGAGTTTCCGATCAGCCTTTATTATATCGTGCTCTGGACCACCGTGATCTGGATCAGTGGGACCCTGCTCACCAGTCCCGTACCCCTGGAGCATCTCAAGGCATTCTACCGCAGAGTGCATCCGGGCGGGATTGGCTGGAAACGGATCGCGGCCCAATGCCCGGAGGTGAAAGGAGACAGAGGCTACTGGGCGATGTTCTGGTGCTGGCTGGCCAGTGCGGCCCTGATCTACGGGGTGCTTTTCGGCGTGGGCAAGATAATCCTGAAAGAAACCCTGGTAGGGTTCGGCTGGCTCGCTCTGGCTGCGGTGATGGTCTTTGTGCTTTACAGGATTCTTTCAAAGGTGGGCTGGGAGCAGGTGACAGACTAGGGCCGATTCTTAAACAGAAACAAAAATAATCAGGGGCACGGCATAGTGTGTCCCTTTATTTTTCAAGTAAATGGCTTAATAATAATTATGCTTCCATACATCCGCTTGTTTTAAATTATAGATTGTGATTTTTTCGGGTATGAGAAAATAGTATAAAGATCATTCGGATCAACTCAGATTCTAAAACATTTTTGCATAGGCGCTTTCGCTGGGAGCCGACAATTTTTTGTTCCGAATTTCAGTCGATCATGATAATATATTCTTTTTCCGGGAATCAGTCACCATGAACTGGTGGCTCACCCGGAAACAATGAAAATGTTTTGTTTTCTGTAGGGGCGCGCGGCCGATATAGAGAATATTATGTAATACCGAATATTAGATGATCAAGCTGATATCAGATCCTGGTGGCAACAGGAGAGGAATATGGCGATCTTTTTAGCACTGTCAGGAATTGCAAAAAGAATACGGGTCAGATATCAGCTTTTTACAGGAATGATTCTAGGAGTTTTCATTGTGGTTGTGAGCTTTGCCGGGATTCGATATACCTCCTCAGATCATTTTTGCAGCGCTTGCCATGTCCATCCACAGGCGATATTCTCCTGGAAACTCTCGACACATTATAAGAATAAAAGTGGAGTGGTCACTCATTGTTCTGAGTGCCACCTCCCGCCTGGCGGTTTGCAATATTTGAAAGAGAAAGCCCGCCTGGGCATCAGGGATGTTTTCGGTGCCGTATTCAAAGATACTGAGAGCATTGACTGGGAGGAGAGATCGGCTCTGTACCACGCTGTGACATATACTTTCGACAGTTCATGCTTGCGTTGCCATGCTGATCTTTACAGCCTGGAGTTATCTGCAAAAGGGGTAGAGGCTCATCAACACTATGAAAATACCAAGGATAAAATCTATTGCATAAACTGCCACAAAACGGCCGGTCATTTCCAGGAGGAGCTTGTTGAAATTGCGGAATTAGCCCCTGTCAGGGAGAAGAGAAAACAGCGTTCCAGGCCGCTTGATACCGGCGAATTCAAAAGCTACACTGAGCTAATACCCGGCACGGAAGTGTTTTTCGAAATGGTCGCAATCCCCGGCGGTACTTTCCGCATGGGCAGCCCGGAATCAGAACCATACCGCAAGCCGGATGAGGGGCCGGTGCATGAGGTCACATTGAGCCTTTTCTGGATCGGCGAGACAGAGGTTACCTGGAATGAATACAAAGCATATTTCGACCGGAACAAACAACCGGCCAGAAATGATTCGGTTTCAGACAGCAGTTCTACTGATACCACTGCCCTGGATGCGATGACCGGGCCGACCCCAAAATATGGCTCAAAGGATATCGGTGGATGGAGAGCGGCCTATTCGATGACCCATTATGCTGCAACCAAGTACTGCGAGTGGCTATCGGAGGTAACCGGGAAAAAGTACAGGCTGCCCACAGAGGCGGAGTGGGAGTATTGCGCCAGAGCAGGCACCAGCGCACCCTACTTTTTCCAGGGAAGCCCGGCCAAGCTTACCGGCAGGTCCTTGATCAACAGAGTGTTCGGCATGAACGATACCATTATCAACCGCTACGTCTTTTTTAGGCGCAACAGCCGCGGAGAGGTTCAGAATCCCTATACCAACGAGGCCAATCTCTGGGGGCTTTATAATATGCTCGGTAACGTGAAAGAGTTCTGTCTGGATGTCTATGTGCCAGATGCATACTGGCGCAGGTATGATGACACCGGTTCGACTTTCATCTCTGGCCAGGTTGTCAACCCCATCGGTCCGCCAAGCGGCAAAGAGCATGTCGTGCGCGGCGGTTCATACCTGAGTGATCCGGCGGACCTGCGTGCCGCCGTAAGAGGCAGAACCCACCACGACGAATGGCTGCTAACCGATCCACACACACCTAAAAGCAAGTGGTGGTATTCCGATTGCATGGAGGTGGGGTTCCGGGTCGTCAGAGAGTACGAGGGAGGGAGCTAATGTGGTCAGTGGAAAATACCTGATAATTCCGAGTTCCTTAAAAAATACTTGGCATTTAATATTATTTATTCAATAATTAACTATACAGCCACAGAAAAATACCTGTCTTTCTGCAAAGTGTATTCAATTGGAGGTAAGCCATGTCTAAAAAGCTGAACCGCAGAAGTTTTATCAGAGATGCTGCTCTCGGGGCGACCGGGGCATCGGTTTTCCTCAGTTGCGAGGAAAAAGCCCTGATGGAAAAAACGGAAAAGCGATTGAAGGAGCCTCCTGTCAGCGGTCTTCAAACTGGCAGGATCGGCAATCTTACCTTAACCAGGCTTATGTGCGGTGGCAACCTGATCAGCGGGTTTGCCCATGCCAGGGACTTGATATACGCCTCTCCGCTGATCAAGGCGTACCACACCGATGAAAAGGTGCTCGATACCCTTCAACTTTGCGAGGAAAACGGGATAAATACAGCAATTTTACGGTGCGACGAGCAAATTGTCGGGCTGTTGAAACGATATAGTAAAGAAAGAGGCGGTAAAATGCAGTGGCTGGCCCAGACCTATCCTAAGGTGGGTGATCTGACCAGTAATATCAAGCTGGCTATCGATAACGGTGCTATCGGGGCGTTCGTCCAGGGAGGAATCAGCGATAAGTTCGTCGCCGAGGGAAAGATCGACGATTTAGCGAAAGTCAATTCGCTGGTAAAACAGAACGAGCTGATTTCCGGTTTTGCCGGACATGCGCTGGAAGTGCCGATGGCAATCGAAAAAGCGGGAATAGATAACGATTTTTATATGAAGACTCTGCACCACCACGGCTACTGGTCGGCCATACCGGAGGAGGAGCATGACAATATCTGGTCCAAAACCCCGGAGGAAACCGCCCAGTTCATGAAAACGGTGGAAAAACCGTGGATAGCTTACAAGATTCTCGGAGCCGGAGCGATCCATCCGAGGGAGGGTTTCCGTTACGCTTTCGAGAAAGGCGCGGATTTTATCGTGGTGGGGATGTTCGATTTCCAGGTGAGAGAGGATGTGATTGTTGCTAAAAATATTCTTTCTAAAGATATCGAGAGAGAACGCCCCTGGAGAGGATAAGTGAAAAAGATAAGAACCTATTTTGGAGAGGGAAAGCCAATGACTAAGAATCCCAATCGCCGCCGGTTTGTGAAAGAATCTCTTGGCATATCAACCGGGATCCTGGCCGGATTGAGTTTAGAGCACCAGGCTTTGCTGGCGCAATTAGCTGACAGGTCGAATTATGGGAAAGTTCAAGAGCCAGTCAAGGGATTACAAAAAGGCAGATTCGGCGAACTGGAAGTAACAAGGCTGATAATCGGGGGTAACCTGATCAGTGGCTCTGCTCACGCTGGAGAACTGGTTTATCAGTCCGCACTGATGACACATTATTTCACCGATGAAAAAATAATGGAGACCTGGGCGCTTGCCGAACAAAATGGGATCAACACCTCCTTGATGAGAGCTGACCCGCATATTGTGAAAAATTACAAGAAATATTGTAAGGAAAGAGGAGGCAGGTTACAGTGGATCGCTCAGTCTGCTCCCGAGCAGGGTGACCCGGTGGAAAACGCCAAGATGGTGCAAGATAATGGTGCCTACGCAGTCTATTTCCACGGCGGGAGGTGTGACAGGAAGGTCAGTGAAGGGAAAATCGATGAGGTTGGCGAAATAGTTGAAGGAATGAAGAAAGCCGGGATATTTGCCGGGGTGGGCGGCCATCGCCTGGAAACTATCAAAGCCAGCGAGGACGCAGGGCTGAACCCGGATTTTTACATGTATACTGTGAACAAGGTGGACTATTTGTCCAGCGACCCTGATGAGGTCGAATCTTTCATGAAAACAGTCAGTCAGCCCTGGATCGCTTTCAAGGTTCTGGGAGCAGGAAGGGAGAAGAAGCCACAGGAAGGTTTCGTCCATGCTTTCGAAAGGGGCGCTGATTTTATCACTGTGGGGATGTTCGATTGGCAGGTCAGGGATGATACGGCCCTTGTACAGGAAATCCTCGCAAAAGGCATCCAAAGGAAACGGCCCTGGATGTCCTGACCAGCATGGCTATAATCCCGGTATCACAGCCGTTTCGTATCATCTTTCAGGGACAGTTGGGAATGACCCGCCCCTCTTGAGCCGACTGCCGTTATTTGCCACGTTTCCGACTGGCGCTTTCGACCCGGAAACAGGTCAGTTAGGCCCGGCGGTGGTTGCTCTGGCTGCAGTGATGTTTTTGTGCTCTACAGGATTCTTTCCAGGTCAGGCTGGGAGCAGGTGATAGACTAAGACAAGAACAAGAAAATATCAAAAATTCAACAAAGGCAGACACGAGTGTCTGCTTTTTTTTATACTACAATACGGCAGCTACATGGTATTATTGACATGCAACCTAATGAATACCATAATAAAATAATGGCATTTCCAAAAAAATTATGCCTCAGTAGAAAAACTATGCACTGGATAACTGCAAAAGATTTAAACTATTGGTCTGACAGGCGGGTCAGTCAAGAACTATTGCCTTTGCTTGTCAGAAGACTAATTCTTGCCTGTGTTGGTTTGCAGGGTAATCTAAGATTCCCTGCCGGCGAAAGCATACAGCAGAAAGGCTGGGATGGTACATTAGAAACAAAAACGGGGAACGCTTATATACCGGAAGGAATTTCCAAATGGGAAGTGAGCGTTAATCAAAATCAGAAAAATAAAGCTAATAAGGATTATGATAAGAGAACTGCTGCAACTAGAAAAGATGAAAGGGATAATTCAACTTTCATTTTCGTTACCACTAGGATCTGGGCAGATAAAGAAGATTGGGTTAAAGAAAAAAAAGAAGAAAATAACTGGAAAGATATAAAGGTATATGACGGAATCGATTTAGAGCAATGGCTAGAGCTAGTACCTTCAGTAGGGAGATGGCTTGCAGAAGAAATAGGCAAATACCCGTCAAATATTAAGAGCCTGGAGACTCATTGGCGTGAATGGTCACAAGCAACTAAACCTCCTTTAAATATCGATCTAATAATAGCAGGTCGAAACAAGCATTTAGAAAAAATAGATGAATGGCTTTCAGCGCGTGCTGATTTGCATGCTGTCAGAAGCCAGAGTAAAGAAGAGTCTATAGCTTTTTTCTATGCGGCGTTATCATCGATGCCAGAAGAAGTAAGGGAGGTTTGGAAATCACGTGCAATTATTGTTTCAGACGAAAATAGTATGAGAATCCTAGCCAATATGAAAGAACCACAACAGATAATTGTTTTAAATATTGATTTACCTGGATTGGCACAAATTGCTGTAGGGAATGGGCACCATGTATTTGTTCCTCTTGGCCCTGAGGGAATTTACGGGGAGTTGAACAATCAAGAAATCGAAGAACTTGGCTGGCTAACTTGGGAACCTTTTGTTAAAGCAATCCAAAAAATGGGTATAAATAAAGAAGAAGCTGAAAAATTGGCTCAAAATTCAGGAAGGTCGCTAACGGTTCTACGTAGATTACTAATCCCTGCTTTAACATATAAACCACCAGTATGGTCAATTCCAAAAAATGCAAGGGTTATTATTCCGGCTTTACTTACTGGGTATTGGGAAGACGATAAAGAAGGTGATAAAAAAATTATTGCAAAAATCTCAGGTAAAACTTACGAGGAAGTTACTGACAATTTGAGTAATTGGATAGATATTTCCGATTCACCTTTACAATTCGTTAGTGGTTCTTGGAAACTTACCTCTGCCATAGATACATGGTCAAGGATCGGCCGGTATTTAACGGAAAAAGACCTTGATAGACTTAAAAGTGCTATTATGGATGTTCTTGGGAATCCAAAACCTCGTTTTGAACTGGAGCCAGACAAGCGTTGGGATACAGAATTATACGGTAAAAAGTCTCCTTATTCAGATAATCTACGGATAGGACTGGCACAGAGCTTGGCGATTCTATCAACATTTTCAGATAAATTCTGCTTCAGCTTCAGTAAAAATCCAAACACATACGTATCTTCTATTGTACGCGACTTGCTATTTGAATCAGATGGAATTCTATGGTGTTCTTTAGAAGATGTACTACCTATAATAGCTGAAGCTGCACCAGAGATTTTTATAAATGCGGTCGAAGATTCATTAGACAAAGAAAAGCCTTCGATAATGCGTATGTTTGCAGAAGAGGGATTTCTTGGAAGCAGTCCACATACAGGATTGCTATGGGCATTAGAAGTACTGGCTTGGTCTCCAAGATACCTTGGTAAGGTTACTATGATTTTAGGAGAATTGGCTAGTCTTGATCCTGGCGGAAGATTGTCAAATCGTCCACAAAATACACTTAGAAATATCTATTGCATTTGGTTTCCACAGACTTCTGCGAGTTTTGAGCAGCGAGTAGATGCAATTAAAGCATTATTTTTTTCTGAACCGGAAGTCGGATGGACACTCCTAGTAGATATTATACCGAAAATGCATGATTTTGCTACACCTATCTATTCACCTAAATGGCGAAATTACAAAAGCCTAAAATATGGGCCACCTACAAACCTTGAGGTATTTAATAATGTAAGAATGATAGCAGATTTGCTACAAGAAAACATTGATTGTGACGAGGATAGATGGATAATAGTAATTGACAAATTAAGCACATTCTCTACTGAGGATAGATCGAGTTTATTAAATATTTTGGAAAATTGCGCTAGAGATAAATCTCTTTCGGGTAGAGGGTTAAAAATTGTGAATAAATTGAAAGAAATCCTATTTCGTAACAAAACCTTTACTGAAGGACCGGGGCTTCTCGCAGTAGATGAGATTTTCAGAATTGAAGAGATTTATAATTTGTTGCTACAAGATGATGTAGTTGAAAAATACAAGTGGTTATTTGATGATCAGTGGCCTCAGCTACCAGAGGGTAGACCAAAAGAGTTTAAAGCTTATGATAAAAAGATTCAAACTGCTCGTTCGGAAGCAATAAAACAAATTATTCTTGAAAAAAGTATGCCTGGTCTTGTCGATATAGCCTCCAAGGTTGAATATCCACATACTGTCGGAATAGCAGCAGCTAAGGAAATAACCGATAATGATCAAATTTCTTTGATAATAAGAGCTTCATTACAAACCGATAATGAAGGTTTAAATTACTTTGGAATGGCATTTATATCCCGAATTCAAGCTACTAAGGGGGAATCTTGGGTAGAGGAAATGTACTTACTTATTAATAAAGAAAACTGGGAATCCCGATCAATCGCTCTGTTTCTCATGGGTCTTGAAGAGTCTATGGTTACATGGAAAAAGGTTAAATCATTCGGAGATCAAGTAGAGGAAGAGTATTGGTCCAAATTATCGCCACACAGATTTAATCTGAGTACTGAAGAAAAAGTATTCGCCGTTCGGAAGCTAATTGAAGTAAAAAGACCTTTGGTAGCACTTAATTTATTAGAATTTGAATCAGAAGACATCTCTAGTGAGGAATTTATTAAAGTATTAGAAGATATTGAAAATCTCACGTCGAAGGGATTAATAAATCTAAATCACTTGGTACCGCATACCATCGAGATGATTTTACAAGAATTATACAAAAGAGTCGATATTGATCGTAATAGGCTAGGAAGACTTGAGTGGTTCTTTCTTCCACTATTACAGTATAACGAGAATAGATCTTTTGTTTTACATGATTTTCTTTCAGAAGACCCAAATTTTTTCGCAGAAGTAATCAGTATTGTATATCGTCCGAGAGATACAAAAGAGGGGTCTGAAAGCGATGAAGATGATTCTTCTTTGTCCGAACAGGAAAAAAATAGAGCTGGAAATGGTTGGCAGTTATTGCATTCTTGGAAAAAGATTCCGGGTTTAAAAAATGATGCTACAATTGATGAGAACACTTTAAATTGTTGGATTGAAAAAGCTCGGGAATTATGTATGGGGACAAATCGTTTGGAGATAGGAGACCAACATATTGGTATGATATTGGCCAACTCTCCTGCAGACAAAAATAATAATTGGCCACCAGAGCCAGTTTGTAAGGTAATTGAGACAATAAAAAGTAAGGACATTAATACTGGGTTTTCAATACAGGTTTATAATAATCGAGGGGTAGTTTCAAAAAGTAGATATGAGGGTGGCGAGCAAGAGAGAAAGCTTTCAGATAAATATAGAAAGATGGCCGAAAATATTACCACTAAATTTCCTCAAACTGCTTTAATACTTTTTAATATCGCAGAAGGCTACGAAGAAGAGGCAAAACTAGAAGATACAAAAACACACAAAAGAAATTTAGGGTATTGAAATTTATATATTTTAGATATTTAATAATACCGTAGGGTTAATTTTATTCCGTCCGATCTCATCCTAAAAATCAGGGGCACGGCATAGCGTGCCCCTTTATTTTTCAATTAATATCCGTCTTATCCTGACAGCTAGCTGATCCCCTTCAAACATGCGCAGTCCGCCCTCAGAGCCTCCACCTTTTCCTCGTAGGTCTTGCCCCGCACGAACTCGACCTCGAAATAGCCCTTGAACCCGAAAGGTTTGAGGATGTCGTAAATTTTCTGGAAATCCACCGTGCCCTCGCAGATCAGCGGCTGCCCCCGCCCGGCGCTGTCGTTCTGGGCGTGCACCATGACCACGTGCGGCCCGGCGACGCGGGCCCGCTCGTATGGGTCCTCGCTACTGTTCAGAATCTGGTAGTTTGCCTTGAGCGCGGGACTCCCCACCCACTCGATCAGCTCCACCATGGCAGCGGCTTTGTTGGTTACGCTGTTCGAGTGCATCTCCATGGCAAGCAAAATGCCTGCATCCTCGGCCCTTGCGCAGAATCTTTTGCCGTCATCGACCATCAGTTTCCATTCATCCTCACTCATCAGTTCGCTGTTTTTGGTGCCTGCCCAGATGCGGCAGATATTCGTGCCGAGGAGTCTGGTGATCTGGATTGCTCTATCCATATCTTTGTCTTTATCTTCCGGTTTCTGGCCGTCCCCGAGCCACACGTAGCAACCGTAGTGGCTGGTTTCCATCCCCAGTTCGGCGATCTTGTCTCTTACCGCTTTGACCTCGTCATCAGTGCGGGTAAGCGGCAGGTGGTCCGGCTTGCCCCAGGGCTCAACACCGTGGAAACCGACCCCGGCAGCCAGTTCGAGCACCTCGTAAAACGGCCGGTCCTGAAAAGCGATTGTGCACAGGCCCACTTTTGGACCGCTGTCTAAAGGCTCCAACGGTTCTTTTGCCCCCGATCCGGCCTGCGCTTGCTCCCGGCCACCTCCGCAGCCCGTTGCACCCAAGCCGAGAGCCAGGCCTGTCAGGCCGAGCCGGTTGAGGAAATCGCGGCGATCCATTCGATCTTTTCCCATTTTCCCTCCGATTTATTCTGTAAATGGAAGACCTTTAATATTAGGGTGTTACAGGTGCTGATATGCAATATAGCAACTCGATCTTTCTGAAACAATCAAAGATGGGCTGTTGGTATTTCAGCTTCTGCCGTAATCAGGGATCTTATAGGTCTTCCCGCCCTCCAGAGCGGATTTATGGGCGTAGAAACCGGGTATGGTATAGGCCAATGCCTCGTAGACATTGATTTCAGGCTGCCTTTTTTCAAGAACGGACATAACGAATTCATGGGTTAAAAATGTATGGGAGCCCCCGTGGCCTGAAGGGTGTCGCAGCGGCTCAGGCAGCATCTCCCAGTGGTTCGGCTGGTGGTATCTTTCCGTTATTATTTTGCTTTCCACGTATTTATTCTTGACCACGGTGCCTTTCTCGCGCCGCGCGACCATGGAAGGGGTGTCGCCGGGCCGGGGCATGTAGTAGGACATCTCGGTTCCGAAGAACTGGCCCCGCTCGGCTCCTCCGGAGGCCACTCTGCGGAAAACAGAGATACGCGAGGCATGGCCTCGGCTGGTTTTAAACAGCCCGGCTTCATTCCAGAAAGGATTATTGTACTGATTGGGACTCTGAATCTCTGCACCGTCACCCCAGCCGATCGCTGTCACCTCGACCAGGCGCTCCCCGGTGACCGGGACAACCATGCCGGTGGCGTGCGTGGGATAGTGCAACGGCGGCAGCCCATGGCGCCAGGTCAGAGTTCCGTCATCGTTGAACCAGTAGGCTTCTATCCCGTCATGATGGTACTCCGCCTCTGAATAGATTATTTCGCCGAATTTTTTCTCTCCGGCCCACTGGCGGCAGGTGATAATTTCCGGCCGGTAATAGCTGGTTTCGGCCATCATGTAGATCGCGCCGGTTTTTTTCACTGTTTCCAGCAGCACCACACACTCTTCTTCATTCATTCCTGCGGCAACGGCGCTGATCACGTGCTTGCCAGCTTTCATCGCCGCCACAGCCATGGGCACGTGAAGGGGCATCGGGGTAAATACTCCCACGGCATCCACGTTTTTATCAGCGATCAGTTCCCTGTAATCCTTGTAGGCGACATCACACCGGTAGGTTTGCTTGAGCCGCCCAATCCGGTCATCACGAAGATCGCAGAGGGCGGTGACCTGGCTGTGCGGGTGCTCGTGCCAGTAGAATTCGCAGCCGAAACGCCCCCCTATCACTCCGATCCTGACAAGCCTGTCAGACTTTTTGAATTCTTTGGTTTTGTTCTGTGCAATTACCGAAGGAGCAGCGGCAAGTGCTGCGGCCACGCCGGAAACACCGGTAACGAACCGGCGGCGGCTGATACTTTTTTTCTCCCGGGAGTTACTCATCATTACACCTCCTGGAGATACGTTAACTGAAAGGAAGTAACAGGGTTGATGAAAAAAATGCGTGATCCGGTCTATTTTGAACCGACCGGCTTTATTTCATCTCCCGTTTTGCTCTTTCGATATTACGCTCGAGGCTTTTCTTCTCGAGCTCCTTTCTCTGAGAGATGTGGCGCTGCCTGTACTGCGCAGCCTTCTCCTTTCCGATTGCTTCCTGCAGAGCGACAATCACCCGGCTTGCCTCGGCCCGGTGCTCGAGGATCGTGCGGGGGCTCTTGGTGTAGTGGGTCAAGTCTTTGACTACCACATCCGGTATGTCGGCAAGCTCGCGGGCTCGCCGGATGAGTTCGGCAACATTCTTTTTCCGGTCAAGGCCCAGCTCCGAGGCTGTCCGGGCCAGGTCCTCGGCCAGCCAGAGCACCTCCCAGTCCTCGATACCGTCGCGGTTCACAGCCAGGCGCACCGAGGCCCAGGGCAGGCCGTCAGGCCCGGGATAGCAGAGCTGGCCGTCACCGTTGGTATGGTCGTAAGAGTAGCTGTCCCATTCGATATCCGGCCAGCGCGGACTGCCCGCAGGCCTGACATTTTTTGCCCAAACATTGTAGCCCCAGTATTCGTAGCCCATTATATCGTACTTGTATGTCATCCAGAAAAACGAGCGCGAATCCACCAGGGGATCCTCCATCTGGACATTCGGATAGGGCGGGTGCGGAGCGATACAGACATACCAGAGAACCTCCTCTCCTCTGGCCAGGGCCTCGCGGCAGGGCTCGGGAGCGAACCCGTAGACTCCCCCGGGGCGCATGACCGGGTCCCAGACATCGATATAACCGATCAGCTCCTGGCGCGGGATACTGCCGCCGATCATCACTTTCACCCCCGGATAGCGGGCATGGATCACATCGGCTTTGGTGCGCATCAGGGCGAAATTGTCGGTCTCGTCCCCGATATAGACATAGCTGTATTCGAGCCAGCCGTTGTCTGCAATAAAGCGGTAAACACTGTCCAGGGCCGCCTGGTCGACCTCTCCCACGCCGGAGAACCCACCGAGATTGATCGTTTTCAGACCCCTTTGCACGCAAAACGGGATAAGCTCCGGCTGGGGAGTGAGATAGCCCGAATACTGCCCGACCGGGTCGAAACGGTAATCCAGCCAGAACGAGTACCAATCTTTCAGCCACCCGGTATCCATATTCCGGTTGTAGTAAGCCTCCACCTCCTCAATAGAGAAATGGCCCTGGGTGCGGAACATGCCCCTGAGCGGGATCTCGTAGTCCCAGACAGTGGCCTGAATCGGCACTTCAGTGGAGTGGCTGTTACGCGGGGAAACAGTCAGCGTGCCGCTGTATCTACCGGCAGGGGTTCCCGCAGGGGCGTACACGCTGACCCAGAGCGGGATTTCGCCCTCCGGGGAGACATCGAAACTTTCTCCCTCCTCCAGCGGCATAATCACGTCCGGCACCCAGCCCAGATCAGTACCGTTGGAGTGGGGGGAAAGCTGAGTTCGCACAGGGATTACCTTGCCCACGGAGATGTTCGATCGGTCGATACGGCCCACCTCACAAACCAGACCGGACACAGAGACCTGCACGTCCTGAAGGAAACAGTCGAAAGGCAGGACCACAAGCTGGAAAGCCTCGTGCTCGTTGGCGGCAAGGGCAATTTGAGGCGCGGCCGGCACCTGCCCTTTAAAGCGAAGGTGAGGGTCCAGGTGAGTTACCCGGCGCAAGCTGGTTTCAGCGCCCACGCAGTAATCGAGCCTTTCAATATGCGGCGCGTGGCGTGCTGCAGGCTCGTAGTAGTCGTCCAGCCGGCTGGCTGCGTCTGTTACCGTAGCAAGCCTGCCGGTAAACTCTTTCAAGTTCTGCTCCTGCCGGCCTTCAGGGAGTTTCTGGAAAACATCGGCTATTTTGTCGATACGCTCTCCAAGACGCTCTCCGCGGCTTGCCAGAGATCCCGGAATTTTCTCTACGGCGTTGCGGGCCTGTTCGAGCGAGCGCTCGAAACGCTCCCTGTGGACCTGCCCGGTGAGGCTGTACACTGTGATCTTGCCCACAGCGACTTTGGCCGGGACCTTTTCTGCCAGCGAAAAATCCAGGGCAAGCCGCTGGATACGCTCGCCTGGATTCAGGCTGCTGTAATCACCCTGCCGCCAGTGATAGTTGTGGAAATTGCCCTCCACCGGAATATCGACATTGCAGGCTTCTCCAGGGCTGAAATGCGTGATCGCAACTCTTTTCGGACTCTCCTGACCATCGGCCCAGGCAAGGATACGCAGGCGCTGGTAACCTGCGCAGATGAACTGGAAATTGATGAAATTTTCCTCTTCGAGAGTGAAATCAACCTCGCGCTCGAACCGGACTGTATTCTCGAAACCAACCGGCACAAGCACGCGGCCGCTCAGCCCGAATTCATCTCCATCATCCACTTTCGCGCCTTGCCATTCGGAATGGTGAAAGGTATCCTCGAAAAGGATTCGCGCTCCAGCGGGGACATTTGAATCCCGGGCGATAAGCGAGGAGAAAACCAGCAAAACAGCGGGCAACAGACAGAACATCAGGCGGATAAAAAACATTTTTACCTCCCGGATGAAACGGCGGCAAATCGCCGGAATCTGATAAAAACTATCTTTCGGAACAAAAACGGGGATTTATCTAGATCCTAACTTCAGACGCTATCTTTCATAGATTATCAGGTTAAATATTTAGTGCTTTTATGTTTAACGCAAGAGGATAAATGCTCTCAATTCCATATTTTTAAATTATCGGCAGGATCAAAACCGCAATAATTTTGCCGGTCTTGATTTAATCTGTAAAAAACGTTAATTTAAATTTGTTTATCCCTGTGACAATCGAAAACACAATTGAATTCCTTTTTCCTCCATCCGTAACCTGCGGCTTGCCAAGGAAAATGCACAGAAAAATTATTGCCATACTTTTGCTTACAGCAGTCTGGCTTGCCACAGGCTGCGGCCAATCAGCGAATCGGGATGAAGCCAATCCTGGGGCTCAAATCCAGGCAAGTCCCGAATCGGCCGCTGTGGAAGCTCAGGAGGAAGGCGAAGAATTCAACCTGATGGACTACTCTGCGCTCGACACCACCTCAGGCGTTTTCCAGGGCGAGTACGAAGAGGAAGTAAACGACGAGATCACGGTAAGGGTCACTCTGCGGGTGAAACTCGAAGAGGGCAGGATCACCGGGATCGAGTTTATCGATACGGCATGGGTGCATAAGGAGGCTGCGCGGGAGATACCCCGGCGTATAATCGAAAGCCAGCGGCTGCCTGTGGAGGCTGTATCCGGGGCCTCGGTGGCAAGCTGGTCGATAATGACCGCCACTGCGCTTGCCCTGGAGATCGACCTGACAGAGCTTGACGATTTCGCTGCTATTGAGGAATAATAAAAAGAAAGGGCTTGAATTTTCCATTCAAAAGGAGCACGGTAAACCATGGATACTAAAGATAAAAAAAATAATGATAAAATTACCAGGAGAAATTTTATCAAAATAGGGGCAGCCGGAGCCGCCCTGGCTGGCGCTGTCTCGGCCTGCTCTAAAAAGGCTGAGAAACCCCAGGCTGAGGCCATAGTGCCCAAAAAGAAGCTCGGTAAAACCGAGATGATCTGCTCGATCCTGGCCATGGGCGGCGGGAGCGCGCTTTCGATGGTCAAGAAAGACGATGACGCGCTCGCGCTGATCGATCTGGCCCGCCGCAAGGGTATCAATTACTTCGATACAGGCTCGAGCTACGGTGACGGCAAGAGCGAGGAGCGTTTCGGCATGGCCCTGGCGCCCTATCGCAAGGAAATTTATCTGAGCACGAAATACGGCCCCGGAGAAAGCCCGGACGAGCTGATGAGAAAGTTCGAAACGTCGTTGAAACGCTTCCAGACCGATTATATCGACAACGCCAACATGCACGGGTTGACCAAGTTTGAGGATGCTGAGACGATGTTCAGCTCCGGAGCGCTGGAGACCCTGGTCAAGCTCAAGGAAGAAGGGGTTGTGAAAAATATCGGGTTTACAAGCCACCGCCCGCCTCCGGCCCTGGAGGCGATGAAACGCTTCCAGTTCGACGTGGTCTCGGTAGCCACCAACGCCTCCCGGGCTCCCTGGGTCGAGGAGTTCGAGGGACCGGCGAAGAGCAGTTTCGAGGATGAGACAATCCCGCTGGCAAACGAGCAGGGAGCAGGTCTCTGGGCTTTCAAGATCACCGGCCAGAGAAGGTTGATCCAGAGGAAAGACGAGCCGCACAAGGCCCCTGGCAGCGAGCTGATCCGCTACGGGTTCAGCCTGCCTGTGCACGGGATTATCCTGGGGATGAGCACCCCGGAGCACGTGACCAGCGCCTGCGAGATGTCTGCTGGCTTCACCCCGATGAGCGAAGAGGAAATGCACTACTGGAACGAGAGGCTCGCGCCGAGTATGGGCGAGCTGGCCTACCTCGATCCCTCATACGTGGATGACGGCGGCCCGCGAGCGCACCTGGCCTGAGCTTAATACTAAATCCTGAAACAAAAAAGGCGCTGGAGCAATCCGGCGCCCTTTTTTGTTTCTCACAAAAAAATTATTTCGTTTTAAAACCCAATATTCTATAAAAACAAGGATTTATTGAAAAAGGAGTACTGTCTTTATTATATTAAAATATGATATACTAATATGATATAATATATTTAGCTTTTCTTATGATAGTATAGATATTTTTTATAATGATAATGAAGTCAAAAAAAACGGCCTCTTGAAGGCCGTTGTGGCGTCTCCGTAGATGGAGCCAGCAGAACCTGATGTCTTTACCAGGACTTGTAGAGTATTCACTTAACATTCTAAAACAATGAGAGTTTTATGTCAAGCTTTTATTGAAAAAATCGAGGCTAGCAAAATGAAAAACAAAACAGTTCTGGGCTTTGATATTGGAAGTAATTCTATCGGTTGGGCTATTGTCAGTATCGGGAGTGATGGACAACCAGAGGAAGTTGTTAATATGGGTGTGCGAATTTTCGATGCCGGGATTCAAGAAGGAACCGCAACCGGGGCCGCCGGCCCAAAAAACCGTGAAAGGAGAGAGGCAA
This sequence comes from uncultured Gemmatimonadales bacterium, assembly GCA_964548275.1. Classification (GTDB taxonomy): domain Bacteria; phylum Gemmatimonadota; class Glassbacteria; order GWA2-58-10; family GWA2-58-10; genus JAUVUV01. The sequence continues at coordinate 31,655 of CAZJQI010000024.1, read as the reverse complement.
GGCTGAGGAGGCGGCAGTATGCCCGCAGGAGAAGAAGAAAAATAAAGCTGCTAAATATCCTGAAGAGATCGGGTCTGTTTCCAGAGACCGATGAGGTTGCGGAGATAATCAAGGAAATGGATAAGCAGATATACCTTCGTTACAGGGATGAAGTGGAGGATACCCGGCGGCTGGCTCATTCCGTACAGTATTTTCTTCGCTCCAGAGCGCTTGACTTCAAGCTTGACAAGTTCGAACTGGGCAGAGCCATTTATCACCTTAACCAGCGAAGAGGATTTCTCAGTAACCGCAAGACCCAGGCTAAAGAGAATGAAGGAGTGGTTAAAAAGGATATTTCTGCCCTTTGGCGTGAGATAAAGGAAAGCGGGTGCAGAACTTTAGGAGAGTACCTCTCTAAATTAGACCCTGAGGAACAAAGGGTAAGAGCCCGATATACTCACAGACAGATGTTTGTCGATGAATTTAACGCGATTTGGGATGCACAACGGGAATTAGGGCATTCGCAGCTTACAGATGATTTAAAAAAGGACATAGAAAGAACAATTTTCTACCAGAGGAAACTGAAGAGTGTAAAGCGCCGCATCGGGAAGTGCGTTCTGGAGCCGGAAGAAAAACGATGCCCCTGGTATCGCTTTGAAGCGCAAAGATTCAGAATTCTCCAGAATATCAATAACCTCAAGCTGATTGATGAAGATGGCGTTGAGAGACAACTCACCGAGAATGAAAGAGCTAAGCTGATAGAATTATTGGAGGATAAAGAAAAAGTAACGTTCACTGAGGCGAAAAAGGCCCTTGGCCTAAAGCCCAGGTCATGCCGGTTTACTATAGAGGGCGGAGGAGAAAAGAATATAAGGGGTAATAGAACAAACGCAGCACTTAAAGACATTTTCGGTAATCGGTGGGAGAACTTTACTAAAGACCAAGAAGAGCAAATCCTCGAAGACCTCCGAAGTTACAGGAAGGAATGGGCGCTTGCAAAACGAGCACAAAGCGTATGGCAACTGAACGAAGAAAAAGCGGAAGAATTCAGCAAGATACGCCTCGAGGAGGGTTACTGTAACCTATCCCTCCAAGCCATACGTAAAATTACCCCATTCCTTGAAGCAGGAAAAACATATCCAGAAGCTGTGAAAGAGGTCTATGGCAGTTTTAAGCTGAGTACACCAGTTCACGATAATCTACCCACGGTGGATGATGTAATAGGTGATCTAAGAAACCCTGTTGTCCACAGATGCCTTACAGAAGTACGGCACTGCCTAAATCCCATTTTAAAGCGATATGGAAAACCGGATTTAATTAACGTGGAGCTTGCCAGAGATGTAAAATCGACCAGGAAAGAGAAAGAACAAAGAACCAAGAACATGCGTGACAATGAGAGGGCAAGGCAGAATGCGGCTGCTAAAATTCTGAAAGAAACTGGTATCTCAGACCCCAGCAGGGACGATGTGCTTAAAGCCCTGCTTGCAGAAGAATGCAACTGGACTTGTCCTTATACCCGGAAAAGCATAGGATGGGAAGGCTTATTCGGCCCCAGCCCTGAGTTCGATATCGAGCATATCATTCCTTTAAGCCGCAGCCTGGACGATTCCTTCATAAACAAAACCCTCTGCTTTCACCAGGAAAACGTCCACGTTAAAAAGAACCGTACTCCTTACGAAGCTTACGGGAATGACAAAGAAAGGTACGAAGCGATAATACAATCGGTTAAAAGGTTTAGAGGGAGTGCAAGAAGCGAGAAATTAAGACGCTTTCTACTGACAGATACCTCTGAATTCGAGAATTTTTCGGCAAGACACTTGAATGATACCAGGTACGCTTCGAAAGAAACGGTGAAATTTATTTCGCGCCTTTACGGGGGGATTTCGGATGCGTCCGGGAAGCAAAAAATACAGACAGTCAAGGGACTGATTACAGCACTGATGAGGAACTATCTCGGTTTGAATTCAATTCTGGGTGAAGGAGGAAAGACACGCGAGGATCACAGGCATCACGTGATTGATGCCCTGGTTGTCGCAATCACGTCACCACTGATTATTAAAAGACTTTCAACATATGCGGGCAGATACGGCCACCTTGGCCGCATTTCTTTTGGCAAAGAGTCGCCCCTGGGTGAGGAAGTTCTGAAGCAGGTTCGAGATAACGTAGAGAGAATAATACCTGTACACCGCTACTCCAAAAAGGTAAGGGGTCCCCTGCACGAGGAGACCCTGTACGGCCTGGGCGTAGAACAAGGCGTAGCTCATATAAGAAGACCCCTGGTCGGGATGAAGGAGAGCGAGGTGAGCAAGATTGCAGACAGCACTATCCGCAGGCTCGTGAATGAAAAGCTTGACGAGCTCGGGGAAAGCGACCCGAAAAAAGCATTTGCCAAACCGGGTAACCGGCCTGTAATCACATCACGTGATGGTCGGGTGCGAACAATCAACAGTGCAAGAATCAAGACAAAGCTCGCCACATTCCCTGTCGGGGCAGGCGATAAAAAGCGCAATGTCAAGGGCGGAAGCAACCACCATATCGAGATCGTGGCTGTACTGGATGATTCCGGCAAGGAGACAGAATGGGAAGGACACGTTGTCTCGCTGTTTGAGGCTTACCAGCGAAAGAAGATGAAAGAACCGGTAGTAAGAAGAGAGTTCGGCGAGGGAAGAAGATTCAAGTTTTCATTAGCCTGGGGCGAGCTGGTTGAAATGGAGATTGAAAAAGGTAAGAGAGAGATATTCGTAGTACGAACCGTTTTCAAGCCAATGGCATTTGCCAGGGTGAACGATGCAAGAATGAAAAAAGATATCCAGGCTGCCAAAGACTGGATAACCAAATTACCCAATCCGCTAAGGGCCGCAAAATGCAGCAAAGTATTCCTTACGCCTTTCGGCGAGGTTAGATACGCCAATGATTGACCGGATTATAGAAATCTCTGAAACTGAAGCTTTTCTCAAGGCCAGGAACCGGCTACTGGTGGTAACCGGCCAGGATGGAAATAATATTACCATACCCTTCTCTGAGATCGGTGTGCTACTGCTTTCCAACCCGGCCATCAGCCTCACTCTGCCAGTACTGTCCAACCTGCTCTCCAGCGGCGGTATGGCAGTAATCACGGACAGGCGTTTCCTGCCTGCCGGCATGGTGATTCCTTTGGCCTCGCACTTCATCCAGACCGAGAGGTTAGCTCTGCAGTCAAATGTTTCCCTGCCAGTCAAAAAAAGGTGCTGGCAACAGATAATCAAAGCCAAGGTTAACTACCAGGCAGCGCTTCTCAATCTGCTCCACGGAAGTGATAAAGGACTGATTCAAATGGCAGGCAAAGTAAAAAGCGGAGACCCTGAAAATGTGGAATCCCAGGCAGCTCAGCGATACTGGAAACACATATTTAACGATCCCTCTTTTCGCAGAAGGAGGGGTGCGGAAGACCAGAATAGGCTGCTAAACTACGGATACACAGTGCTGCGGGCTGCAGCAGCCAGGGCTGTTTGCTCAGTAGGGCTGCACCCCTCCATCAGTCTGCACCACCACAACCGCTACGACCAGTTCTGCCTTGCCAGTGACCTGATGGAGCCTTTCAGGCCCCTGGTTGACCATGCCACTTTTGAGATAGTTAAAAGCAAAGGAGCGGAATCACCCCTGGACAAAGAGACCAAGGCAGCTTTGGCAGGAACTATGCACAACAAAGTTCTATTAGCAGGTGAAATGATCTCAGCATTCCAGGCTCTTACCAGCCTGTCTTCATCTCTGGTAGAAGTTTTCAGTAATAAGGGCGGCAGACTCACTCTGCCGGATTCCCTTTTCAGCAAGCGGAAACCTAAAAGGAAAGGCAGCTCTCCAATCCGAAAGTCTAAATCAAAGACTGGATTTTGAGTATGTCCAACAAGGATCAAAAAAGGAAGTCTTTTTCGAGGTTTAAAGGAATGTGGCTTTTTACGATGTTCGATCTGCCAGTAACAGGCAAGAAAAAACGCAAAGAATATACCTTCTTCCGGTCGGTTCTCCTGGCTGAGGGGTTCAACATGCTGCAATATTCAGTATATGCCAAGTATTGCCAGTCAAGGGAAAACAGCTTAACTTACCAAAAGAGACTGAAAAACGTACTTCCTTCTGCCGGCCAGGTTCGTCTACTCTGCGTGACTGACAAACAGTTCTCAGATATGCTGGTCTTTTATGGAAAAAAGAAGAAAAAACCGGAAAAAAAGCCGGAACAAATCATGCTCCTGTGACTTTTTTCACCGCTCTGATATGAAATATCTCCTTTCTACATACAGAGTTAGCGAAAAGATATTTAATTCAACTTGAAATACTCTACAAGCCCCAGCTCATCCGTACGAATATGAAGCAATATCTGGATTTAATTCAACTTGAAATACTCTACAAGCCCCAGCTGTGATTACAAGCATCCTTTGCCGTCTGGGATTTAATTCAACTTGAAATACTCTACAAGCCCCAGCCTAAACTCAGTACCACTTGCCGTTACATCCATTTAATTCAACTTGAAATACTCTACAAGCCCCAGCCCTTCTCTTCATGACGACAGGCAAATAAGAATTTAATTCAACTTGAAATACTCTACAAGCCCCAGCATTGCGGTACGAACGATGTCTGCCCTTTTGATTTAATTCAACTTGAAATACTCTACAAGCCCCAGCTTACAGCGCGCAAACTCCCGCGGCAATCAATTTAATTCAACTTGAAATACTCTACAAGCCCCAGCAGGATATGCTCTCGCGCTTTCTTCAGCTCGATTTAATTCAACTTGAAATACTCTACAAGCCCCAGCCATGGAATCGAAGACCACCGAGGTAATCGATTTAATTCAACTTGAAATACTCTACAAGCCCCAGCGTTAATAAGCCTCTGCTCAAATAGACTGTATTTAATTCAACTTGAAATACTCTACAAGCCCCAGCGGCAAGACCTGCTCAGCCAGCCCGACGGATATTTAATTCAACTTGAAATACTCTACAAGCCCCAGCCCATCTACGGTGCGATAATCAAGAGTGTTATATTTAATTCAACTTGAAATACTCTACAAGTGCCAGATTTGTTATCAAAGGTAAAGCACATACAATTTATTTAAGGCAATATCTTTCTTGTAGCAAGATATAATGTTATCTCTTTTATATTTTTTGTCAATTTTTAGTATTTTTTAGTAATCTAAAGGCTGGTGCAGCAGGGTGCCGTACCCTGCGCCTGTGGGGTGGGAATTTCTGATACCGTTAATCACGTAATCCCGCGCCAGCGCTACAGCCTCTTCAAGCGGCAGCCCCCTGGCAAGCGCGGCGGTGGCAGCGGCACTCAGGGCGCATCCGGTGCCGTGGGTGTGAGCGGTTTTGATCCGCTTCCCCTCGAAAAGTTTACTTTCACCGCCGGGAAGAAGAAGAAGGTCCAGCAGCCTGTCCCCCTGCAGGTGGCCGCCCTTGAGAAGCACACCTTTTGCGCCCATTTTCTGAAGAGCACTTGCTGCCTTGCGCATACTTTTTTGATCAGTTACCGGAAAGCCTGCAAGCCTTTCGGCCTCAAGCACATTGGGCGTGATCAGCGCAGAGCGTGGGAAAAGTTTCCCGACCAGGACCTCCACTGCCTGGTCTTCAAGAAGCGGGTCACCGCTTTTGGCAACCAGCACCGTATCGAGAACCAGCGGTACATCCGGCCAACGGGTGAGCACCTCTGCCACTGCGTGGATAATTTCTGCATGGGCCAGCATCCCGCACTTGAGAGCATCCACCCCGATATCGCCAAAAACCGATTCCATCTGGAGTTTCACGAAATCCGGCGGGATCTTGAGCACTCCCTGCACACCGATTGAGTTCTGCGCTGTGAGGGCGGTTATTACACTCATGCCGAAACAGCCAAACGACTGGAAAGTTTTCAAATCCGCCTGAATGCCGGCTCCACCGCCACTGTCACTTCCCGCCACGGTCAGCGCCCGCGGGGGGCATTTCCTATCTTTCATAGGCAAGTATTTCTGCGGTCAACTTTATGTAATCCCGGGCTCCGTGGCTCGAGATGTCGTATTCAAAGATAGACTTTCCGAAGGCAGGCGACTCCCTGAGCCTTGTATTGACGTAAATCACGGTCTTGAACATTTCCTTGGGAAAAAGCCTGTTCAAAATACCGTAAATCTCCCGGCTGATCCTGGTGCGCGTGTCGAACTGGGTCGCCAGGATTCCCATCAAGTGGACCTGGTGGTTGGTTTGCCGGCAGACATCCTCGATCAGCTCGAAAGTCTGTTTCAGCCCGCTGATCGAGAAATAGTCCATCCCCACAGGCACGATAACCAGGTCAGCAAAAACCAGTGCGTTAATGTTGATCAGGTTCATCGAACTGCTGCAATCCATGACGACATAATCGCAGTTGGAAAGGTCCTCCAGGGAAATACTGAGCAGTTTCTCTCTGTTCTCGCGGTTGGCGATCTCCCACTCAGCCTCAAGCAACTTGCGCCCGCCTGAGGGAATCAAGAACAGGTTTCTTCGCACCTCGCACATATAGGCATGTCTGCCCAACAACAAAGCATTGATTCCATCCTCGCTCCCAAGATCAAATATGTCGGCGAGATTGCTCTGGGGGTCGCAGTCCAGAAGGATCACCCGTTTGCCGTTGAGCGAAAGTCCATGCCCGATATTAACCGAGGTAGTGGTTTTGCCAACTCCACCCTTGGTGGACATAACAGCGATTTTTTTCATCGTGCTCCTTAATCCCTTGACAACTGTTGTTCGACTTGAGCTTATCATAACAAGTTATATTTTTCAAGCACTTTTGAACTTTTTTTCAGGCCCGGCCAGCCGTAACCTGTCAGAGGCTGAATCTGGGGCACTTATACAGCATGAAATACATCGTTATTTGTACATAAAGCCTTAAATTCAAACGATTTTTAAAGTATTTTTTCATTTTGCCGATAAACTTATAGACCCGTAAGGGTCGCTGCACAAACAGCTTTATCGTTACCGACCCCCCGGTAATGACTTCTTCGCGGAAGTCTCTGTGCAGACAGGGCTTTGGGAATTGCAGTTCCCAAAGCCTATTTTTTTGGTTCCATGACATGGAGCGATAAAAAACCCCCCGTAAAGGCGAATTCCTTCCTCTGCGGGGGGATTTTTTCAGTTGACCATTTAGCGGTGGAAATCCCGGATCAGTCTTTTTCCTTCTCTTTTTTGCTCTCCTGGATAATCTTCTCGGCCAGTTCTCTTGGAACCTCCTCATAGTGTGAAAATTCGCTCTTGAAAACACCTCTTCCCTGGGTAATAGAACGAAGGCTGGTGGAATATTTGTAAAGTTCCGCCAATGGAACCTGAGCGGATACTTTCTGGAAGTTGCCCTCACGGGTCATACCCTGGATTCGGCCACGCCTGCTGTTAAGGTCCCCGATAACATCGCCCATGTATTCCTCAGGTACCAGCACCTCGACATTCTGGATCGGTTCGAGGAGGATCGGGTCAGCCTCAAGGGCAACTTTCTGGAAAGCGAGGCTGCCGGCGACCTGGAAGGCGACATCGGAGGAGTCAACATTGTGGTAGCTGCCGTCATAGCATTCGGCCTTGAAATCCTGGAACGGGCAGCCGGCGATCACGCCCCTGGAGGCAGCCTCCCTGACCCCCTTCTCCACCGAGAGGACGAACTTGCCGGGGATCGCTCCACCGACAATCTTATTCACGAATTCGACGCCTGTGCCGCGTTCCAGAGGCGATAGGCGGATCCAGCAGTCTCCGTACTGGCCCCGACCGCCGCTCTGTTTCTTGTATTTTCCCTGGCCCTGGGCCGTTTTGCGAACCGTTTCCCTGTAGGGTATCAGCGGCTTGACATATTCGGCATCCACGTTGAACTTGCGTTTCAGCTTGGAGAGAATCACCTCGAGGTGAAGTTCTCCCATTCCCCAGACCATCATCTGGTGCAGGTCGGAGTCGTAATAGCTGTGAAAAGTCTGATCTTCTTCCTGGAGTTTTTTCAGGCCGGTGGAAATCTTTTCCTCGTCGCCGCGGGCCTTGGGTTCGATGCCTACGTTCATTACCGGTTCAGGGAATTTTATAACGGGCAGGATGACCTGGTTTGACTTTGAAGACAGGGTATTGCCGGTGTGGGTTTCCTTGAGCTTGGCCACCACTCCGATGTCACCGGCTGCGAGTTCCTCCACCTCCACGCGTTCCCGGCCCTGCATGATACTCAGGTGTCCCATGCGCTCGATGTGGCTGCCATTGGCGTTGATCGCCTCCCCGCCGCTTTTCAGGACTCCGGAAAAAATGCGGAAATAACTCAATTCACCCACATGCGGTTCGGTGATGGTTTTAAAAATAAGAGCGACAAGCCGCCCGTGCGCGTCAGGGACGATCTCAACCTCCCCCTCTTTCCCGGCCTGCTGAGCCTTGAGCGGTGGGATCATCGACGGATCAGGCATATCATTCACTATCCCGTCCAGCAGCTGCCTGACCCCGATAGTGGACATGGAGGAACCGCAGAAAACCGGGATGAACTCCCGGTTGAGCACTCCCTTGCGGAGTGCCGAGGAGATGTCATCTTCGGTCAACTCCTCATCAGCGAAATATTTCTCCATCAACGCTTCATCCTGTTCCACCACATCCTCGATAAACTCTTTATAGGCCTCCTCGACCTCGCCAGCCATATCATCGGGAATATCTTCGGTTTTGAACTCACCCTTGCTGTTATTCGGCACGCCGATACAGGCTTTTTTCTTTGTCAGGTCAATCACCCCTTTGAAATTTTCGCCTTCCCCGAGCGGCAGGGTCAGCGGCACGATATGGCCTTCGAAGCTGTTTTTCAACTGTTCGAAAACTTTCTTGAAACTTACGTGTTCTTTGTCCATCATGTTGATAAAAAAAGCCACCGGCATATTCAGCTCTGTTGCCAGGCGCCACATCATCTCAGTGCCGATTTCCACCCCGTTTACTGCGTGTACAACCAGGAGGGCGCAGTCCGCGCCGCGTAACGCAGCATGAGCATCACCCACGAAATCCAGGTAGCCGGGACAGTCAATGAGATTAATCTTAACCTTGTTCCATTCAGCGTAGGCGATGGCCAGATTGATCGAGACTTTACGTTCGATCTCTTCCTGGCTGAAATCGGTCATGCTGTTGCCCTCATCCACACTTCCGAGACGTTTCGAAGAGCCTGCGGCAAAACAGAGTGCTCCGGTGAGCGTGGTTTTGCCGCAGCTACCGTGGCCTACAACGGCAATGTTCCTGATATCTTTACTATCATATTTGTTCATTTGAGACTCCAGGGAAAAAGCATCGAATAATTCTTTTTGGCAGAGGGAAATTATATAAACAACCTCAGCCGGAGTGTCAAGAAGCAAGTCTAACAAATTCCTGACAAGATGGGGTTTTTCGCAGGTGGAAATCTCTGGAGGCCTTTTTTGCTAATTAGCCCGTATTATTCATGAAACCCGTATCTTGACAGTGCTAATCACTTATTTTTCACATTTTTATCAGCCACCGAGGGAGGGGGGCGGCGGCTGTGCGACCCAAGTCGCACAGACCGTTGCGCAAACGCAACGGAGCGCATTTCATGCGCCCGCCGCCCCCACGCCCCGGGGAAACGTAACATCTTACTAATTTATGAATAATCCGGGTTAGAAGTGCAGCAAGCTGAATCCAGCAGGTCTGAAAATGCCAAAGAACACAGGGGCACGGTTCGCTGTGCCCCTGGATTAACGAGATCGGCAGGTAGACTGTTTAGTTGAGCGGTTCGACAATGTAGTGTATCCAGCCCTCTTTCACCCCACCGGCAGAGGTGATCAGCAGGTTTGATTCTTCTACCAGCCCCCGGGCGTAAAGGTTGTGCGCATCCGTGGAGCAACTCTGGTTCTCAACGCAGAAAAATGGATTCTGCGGCTGAATGTAGACCACCATGTGGGTGAACTCTTGTGATGCGGCCAGTTTCAACCTGATACCAGCCTCGCGGTACTCGATCCAGGCCGGACTCTCGGGCCGCATACCGAAATAGACATCATCCAGCACCAGGTTTGGTACCGGTGTGGGCTGGCGGATATCGTAGTCAGTGCCGTCAAGTTTTTCCAGCTTGCCAGTGGGCATCAGGTTCACAGCTTCCATGTGCCACTGGGCGGGTACACAAAGAATGGCGCTTTCGCGAGCGCCCAGGAAATTGAAATAGGGATGCAGGGCGATGCCGTAGGGCAGCTGGCGGCTGTCGCGGTTTTCCACTTTATAGCTGATCTTGAGTCCTCTTTCGTCGAGTTCGTAACACAGGCTCAAACGGTGGTCGAAGGCGAATTTCTCGTACAGCTCGGTGCCGGGAGCGAAATCGATCCAGCACGTGACCGAGGCGCTGCTATCTGAGGCATGCGGTACGCTATAGTCCCAGACCACATCCCGGACCAGGCCGTGAAGGAACCTGTCGTGGTCATTAAGGCCGAAGTTGAATGTCCGGCCCTCGAAAGTAAACTTGCCACCGGCAACCCGGTTCGGTGTCGGATAAAGCACCGGTGTCCCCGAGGAGCGTCCGGTGAATTCGGCGAGGTTATCGGTTTCAGGGCAGTACAAGAGTTCCTTTCCTTCATAAACCAGGCTGAACAGATTCGCTCCGGCATGCGGTGCTATTTTAGCTATCATCGGATCAGTGCCGCCTCTCTCCAGCACAACCACAGGCTGGCCGCTGATTGACTTATCGTGTGTCACCCCGAACCAGGGCTTGAGTTTCTCCATAGGAGCTTCCTCCTTTTTACCGCACCCGGCGAGAAAAGTGGTAAAAAATACGACTGTGCACAGAGCAAAAAAAGACAGCCATCTGGCCGGGGCCAGCCGGCAAACAGAAACTGACAAGCTTGAGAACTGCATGATCGGCTCCTGAGAAAAGTTCAATAAAGCTAACAATACTGTTGATCAAAACCCGGCCTTAGCAAAAGTTGCAATCATTGCCTGAACGCGTAATAGCCAGTCAATCTGATATTTCGAAAAGATACATCGGCGGTCATCTTTTCTTCCGCCTAATGGCAGGTTTCGGCCGTTTTCCGCCCGGCCGTGGGGTGCGGGTGTAGAGTTTGTTCTGACGATTTGGAATCTTGCCGGCCTTTTTCGACATTCTATCGTGAAGCGGCTGAGTATTGGAGCTTTAACCGGATTAAAACAACAGATGTGGCCAGTTATGCTTTCTCTTGCCCAATAGTCTGGTACGCGATTACTTTGTTAACTAAGAACCATATATTTTGTCAAGGGTAATCGAAACCATGGCCCTGGTAAAAAGCATATTTCTGGGAATCTTATCCGTAGCGGCAGTGCTCCTGGTGCTGGCAATTCTTGTGCGGTTGCTTGAGAACTGGATGACTTTTCACCCGTGGCGCGAACTCGAATTCAAGCCTGAGAATTTCGGCCTGTCTGCTGAGGAGGTTCGCATTCAGTCAGGTGGCGGCGATACTATTCATGGCTGGTATTTCAAACCGGGGAGGGCGGATGCGCCGGTAATAGTGCTTTTTCACGGCAACGCCGGTAACATTTCTCATCGGCTCGAATTGCTTGCCCCGTTTGTCAGGCGCGGGTTTGGTGCTTTGCTTTTCGACTACCGGGGCTACGGCCTGTCGACCGGGAAGCCGAGCGAGAAAGCTTTCCAGGAAGACGCCCTGGCTGTCTGGGATTACCTGACACAAGTCAAAGGCATTGCTCCTGAGCGGCTTGTTGCATTCGGCCGCTCGATCGGTGCCGCGCCTGCTACTTACCTGGCAGCTGGAAGGAAGGTGGGCAGGCTTGTGCTCGAGGGTTCTTTTACCAGCGGAGGCGACTTGGCACGACGGATATTCGGTTATCTGCCGTTGCACCTGGCAATGAAAAACAACTGGGAGGTAAGTCGGACACTGAAACGCGTACGGGTTCCGGTAATGATCCTTCACGGCAGGCTGGATGATGTGGTGCCTTTCAGTCTCGGGGAGAAACTGGCCCGGGAACACTCAGCCGGCCAGGTAGTTTTCTGGGCAGTGGAGGGCGGGGGCCATCTCGACCTGTACGCGGTACTCGGGGAATCCTACTACGAGCGTATTGAAAGATTTCTTGAGGACAGATGAAAATCGTGAGGATTATTTCTTTTCCAGCTTGGGGAGCAGGTTTTTCAGCCAGTGCACCTCAGCCCCGAGCTGGTAGAGCCGGTATTCACGGATAAAAGAGGCCCAGGATGGCTCATCCGTCGGGAATTCCTCGGCCAGGGCGTTCTCGTATCTTTCCTTGAGCATGCTGTAACGCTCGGCCAGGATATCCCGGACTTTCCCTGCTGGGAGTATATCCATGAAGTGCAGGCCGACCTCAACCGCATGCAGTGGTAAATCCGTCTCCTGAAGGCTTCTCTGGAGAAGATTCGCCAGCTCGCGGCGTCCCTTGGGGGTTATCCGGTAAATCGAGCGTTCCGGGCTGCCCTTTCCAGGCTCATCGCGTATATGATCCACAAACCCGTTGGCGGTCAGACTTTTCAAGCCGTAATAAATGGAGCCGAAATTAATGTCGGCAGACTCGCCCAAGGCGTTACGGATGCGTTTTTTTATCTCGTATCCGTGTTTCTGACCTTCTGCAAGCATCCCCAGGATAATAGTCCTGGTTATATCGCCGGAATCTTTAAATTTGGACATATCGATCTCAGTTCCTCAAATTAGTTTCGAATAAATATAAATTTAAGTTCCTTTTTTATCATAGTTCAGCCAGCGGCAAAAATCAACTGCTTCATTTTAGACAAGGCTGGATAATAGTTAGGGAGACAATTATTATTATTTGTAGTGAGTCGTTTTCTTCCAGCTCCGCAGTTGCCTGAACATTTACTCTACCCGCTTTCTGCGAGAAACTGCGATGCACCACAGCATGGATGACATGCAAAACCAGGCCGGATTCAGCCTGATACTATTTGAATCACTCACCGGCCTGTTTTCCAGGTTTCCCTATACCGGCGGCCTGTTGAATGGTATTGACCAGTCAACGTTCAGTTTCCCGCTGAATCCCCAGGTATCGCCCTCTCAGTTGACCGAGTCATTAAGCGACAGTCCAAGTGGAAATGAAAAATAAAAAGATTAAGGAGGAATGAATGCTGGTTTTCCCCACACCCGAATTAAGGCGTACAATTTCACTATTGCTGTGCGCCTGCCTGCTTGCGGTAATCTGTCCGCGGCATACAAGTTGCGCGATCCCGCCTGAGGATGCCTACTGGCAGCTTCTCAAGAGCAGGTATGACGCCTCAAGCGAAAATTATGCAGCGGCGCTTTCCGAGGAATTCGCCATCTTTCGCAGTCTCTATCCGCATTCGGCCAAAAGCGACAGCCTGGAATACCTTGCCGCCACAGTCTACGAACACCAGAAAAATGAGGCCGCTGCAATCGCAAGCTTTCTCAAGGTGTCTTTCGTTTATCCCTCCAGTGCGCTGATCCCGCAGACCAAGGAGAACCTCAAGCGGCTTGCCGAAAGCAAAAAGCGCGGCATTACCGCGATTTTCAGTGATGACAACCTTGCTCTTCTCAAGCGCCACGTGCTGAAAGTTCTGGATGAAGGGCAAACTTTCCCGGGGGGTGAGCGAGGTTACCTGGACTGGATTCAGCTTGTGGCCGACGCCAGAATCGACAGGCTTTCCCGCTATCTGATCAACGAGTGCAGGCACTATCTCTACCTCCTGAACTATGACTTTCAGCCTGACCGTGTCTGCCTGATAATGGGCAACATGTACCGTATGGAAAAAAAGTGGCGCAATGCGCTGATTGCCTACCGCACTGCCGAGGTGATCGAGCCGTACGGCGACGGGGTGGGCGAGGCGCTGCTGGGTGCGGCCGAGGTCTATTTACGCGAACTGGAGAACTACGAAATGGCGAGGCGGGTTTACCTGGAGGTGATAGACAAGTTTCCGGCCGAACTGATAGCCGGCCGCGCCTCGGTATTGATCTCCGAGGTGGATGAGGCCGAGGAGAATTACAGCCAGGCCGTGGTCCAGCTCGAGGACACGGCAAAAAGGTTTCCATTTGTTGAAATCCGGACAGAATGCTACGGGCGAATCGGCAGAATATATCTTGACTATCTGAACAATACACAGAAATCCCTGGAATTTTACGAACGTGTAGTAAGCGAGTTCCCAGGCGAAACCCGGGCTGCCGAGGTTCTGATTAAAATCGGTGGAATCCATGAGGAGAAGACAAAGAATTACGCTGATGCAATAAGGGCTTACCGGCGGATCGCCGAGCTTTTCCCGGACAGCCCCCTGGCTCCCCGCTACCTTTACCAGGCCGGTGAACTGGCCGAGGATAAAATCAAGGATGATGAGCTGGCAAGGTCTGTTTACAGACAACTGGCGGAAAATTATCCTCTGACCGATTTTGGGGAAAAAGCGTCAAAAAAATTACGTTGAGTGAAGCTCCCCGCCCACAGGGCGGGGCTTCTTGAAAAGCGAGGAGGGGGATTGCATCCCCCTTGCCCCTGCTTCGCATTCATCTCCGCCCACAGGGCGGAGTATTCTGCGGGATTTTCATAAAGCGTGAAAAATTTTCTTGAATAAACGCTCGAGGCGAGCGTCTAAACAGTTGATAGGTGGAGAGTGCCCGAAGCCAAGGTGCAACAGCCGGAAGAGGACGAACAGCTTGTTTCGCAGGCTCTTGCCGGAAGCCAGAATGCCTTCCGCAAGCTCTACGACCGTTACCAGAAAAAAATCTGCGGCCTTGTAGGTTCGATGATCAACTCGCCGGAAGATACCGGCGATATCGTGCAGGAAGTTTTTATCCGTGCCTTTGGTTCCCTTGACAGTTTCAAGGGAGCGAGTTCTTTTTACACCTGGCTTTACCGGATAGCACTGAACGCCACCACGGATTTCAGGCGCAAACAGGCAAGACGCTCCCAGAGCGTGCCGGAACAGCCCCTGTCTGAAATCGGCCGGGGAGAGCTGCAGGTGGCCGCTCCCGGTGAGGAAGGTCCCGAGGGACAGTTATACCGCAAGGAGCTGGCCGCTCTGGTGCGAAAGGCACTCGGCACGCTGGGCAAGGAGCACAGGGAAGTCATGGTGCTGCGCGAAATCAACGGCCTGAGCTATGCCGAGATCGCCGAGGTCACAGGTGTTACGATCGGCACGGTGATGAGCCGCCTGCACTATGCGCGCAAGAAAGTGGCTGAGACCCTGCAGCGCTGGAAAGTGCTGGACCAGGAGGGATAAACATGGCCGACAGGAAATTCGAACTTACCGAGGAAATCATTCAGCGATACTACGACGGCGAAGTCCACGGCCAGGAGCGCTCCAGGATCGAGGAGGCTCTGGCCGCTGATCCAGCCTCTGAAGAGAAATTGGCGCGCTACGGACGCCTGAGCGAGCTGATTCAGCTCGTGGGAGAGGCGAGCGAAGCAGACGAGTTCACCGCTCGCCGCAACTGGGAGGAAATCTCGGCCAGGCTGGAAAAGAAGCAGAGCAAAGTCCCACGCCGGGCCGCATACTGGCTGAGCCTTGCGGCAGCGGCCGTGCTCCTGCTGTTTTTTATCGGCCCGTTCGAAAAAGCCCAGAGCAACGAGCTGGTGATCGAATCTATCGACTGCACCTATGCCAGTTTCATGCTGATCCAGCCCGAGACGGAAACCGGGCACACGATTATCTGGCTCAGCGATTCGGACAACAATGTCAACCAATAAAAACAACATCCAAAAGAACCACAGGCAGAAATGAATCAGATAAGAATCCCCCTCCCGAGAACTTGCGCTTCAAGCTTTATCCTCGTTTTATTAGGCCTGCTTTTTCTCTATCCCTTTCCCGCTCGAAGCCAGGATTGGCAGGATCAGTGCGAGATCACCATTCGCGAGATCGTGGCAGACAACTCGGAAACCGGGGTTGCCTCTGAGCTTGAGGATGTGGAAAAGGATTTGAAAAAACTCGCTTACTCAGCCTACCGTCTCGAGCACACTTACAGTAAGACTGTCCTCAAAGGAGAATCCAGAAAGTTCGACCTGATGGGTGACAACCATGTCGAACTCACCCTGGAGGATTACGAGGAGGGCAAGATCAGGCTCAAGGTAAAGATCTCCACCGGCGAATCCGGCAAGCGCGCTTTCCAGTCCACTATTCGGATCGCCGAGGGCGGAACGTTCCTGATTGCCGGGCCAACTTACATGGAAGGTGTGCTGATTCTCGCCTTTACTGCCAGGCTATAGTCTGGCAAAACACATTAATTAATTCACTTTGATAGAGAATTATTAAAGGGCATTGTTACCACATAAGTAACAATTATTCTTTCCTTTTCTGAAATACAAATCCCGCCGCCTGCTTTGAATTAACCGCAAATAGCTTTATCTCTTATCTTTCAGTTTTATTACCGTCAATTCTAATCCTAAGGATATAAAAAGGCACAATAATTGCTTATACTATTTAATAAGTGTTCTTTAATATTAACGCTGCCTTTTTATCTCTAATGTTACGTTTTGTAGCTACATCATTAATTTTCTTTTGCTTCAGTTTAATCACCTGCAGCAGAGAATCCATTCCCACAGCTCCTGAGGAAAACGAACAGGATAGCGATATAGTAGAACCTGAATACCAGCCACCCGGGCTGTTTCCTTTGGCCCATGGTTCGATCTGGCAATACAAATTGGATTATTATTCAATTTCAACAGATAGCCGGACTAGATTTATCGAAACCAATCGATATGGATTTGCTGAAATAAATGTTCAAACCGAACAAGTCGAAAAAGATTTGAGGAAATACCTGGTGGAAAAAAGAGTCAAGATAGACTCAGAAACTTATCATCAAATGATAGGTTTGGCAGAAAATTTACAGTTAGACACCACTTATACTTTATCAAATACGGTTGATACAACTTATCTATACAATATAACCCTTTACCGTGATACTCTCTGGTACGATAATAAAGGTTCTCTCGAATACATGATGGCAACTGAATACCCCGAGTATGTTAAGAAGGGCCAGGCTGACCTGAAATTATTCAGTTGCTCTTCGGTTGCTTCCGGATTTCAACCAGAGCTTGGATCAATCTGGAGAACAACCGCCGACACAAGCTGGGGAAAGGTAAATACCATTAAATATTTTTATGATATGCCACTTGTCTATGGGGATATAACAGCGGTTATCGTCAAACCGATTAATGACTGGAACTGGAGAGACAATAAGGCCGGTCTGTGGAACTTAACATGGTGGAAGCATGAGGGTGGTACGATCACTTATACATATCAAAAACTCACTCTTGACTTGATCTCATATAAATCCGGTCGGCCGGTTGAGTGAGCAGGATTTTTAGGTCAAAATTATGAAATTTCAAACATTCAGTTAATGTAAAAAGGACAGAAACCCTTGTTCTTTAAAGGCTTTTCATTTTTCACAGTAGTCATGTTAATATTAATCTTGATCTCCTGCGGCGGGGATTCTCCAACTGGGCCGGAAGTAATCGCAAACCAACTGGAGTATTTCCCCCTAAGATTCGGGTATAACGCTGAATACAGCTTCTCTTACGATTATTCATATTATAATGAAATATCAATATCACATAAAATTGATGGGGTATTTAAAATCGCGGTGGTTCAGGCCCTGCAAAAACAGAATTCGGCCTTTTTTAGAATAGCATCAAAATTCTTAATAGAAAAAGAAGAATACATTAAAAGATATCCCGGCGGTATTCTTAAAGCTTATACCAATGTGGATTTCACAAGAGAGTTTGAATTTGACCTCTTGTTCGAAAAAGATACGCTCTGGTATGTCAATGATGCACCCAGTTTTTTAAGAATGAATGAGGGTTCTCGTTTTCTGATGATGGGCCCTCAAATTGCCGGCCAGGGTACTCTTAATCTCGATCTCTTTAACTATCCCCCAAACCTGTCATTCAGATCAGACCTGGATTACAAAACGCGCTCGGAGGAAGATGAATTAATTTATTCCTTCCGAGGCGCGGTCTACAACGGCGGGACATTTCCGAATGTAATTACCAGCATTATCTCATTTGTCGAAAATAAAGGTATAGTAGAACTGGATTACACGCTGAAAGAATTTGTGAGTGTCGGTGGCCACAAGGGTAGTGTTACTTCAGCAAATTTCAAGTTGATCGAGTAGATCCCTATTTATCCTTTAGGATATTGTTAGTTTCAGAAATAATGCAAGTGTCCAAAAACAAGTACTTTATTTTAATCTTTTTCTACATATTTGTTTTGTTTCCTCTCTCCTGCAGCAGAGTCTCTCCTCTGGCTCAGGGCATGTGAAACCTACCTTTTTTCCAAAACTAATTGCCCCATCCTGCCATAGCTTTTAAATTATATGAGCAGCCTTTTAATCCAGAAATTATTAAGCTGGGCTTGATTTTTCCACGGGTGGAGGGCAGGCAAGTCAATGCCGAAGCAGAAAAAGAAGAGAACCGTGTATCTCTGCGGGCCGATCATGGACTGCTCGGTTGATGAGAGCACCACCTGGCGCGAGCGGGCCAAGCAGCTTTTCCCTGAGCGGTTCACCCTGCTTGATCCCATGCGGCGCAATTTCAAGGACCGCGAGGTGGACTCGGCCAACGAGATAGTCAGCTTCGACCTCCAGGACATCGCAGACTGCGACATCGTGCTTGCCAACTACAGCAAGCCCTCGATCGGCATGGCAATGGAGGTTTTCCACGCCTCCTACAACCTGGGCAAGTTCGTGATCGCTTTCAGCCCCCTGCCTTACCAGGAGTGCAACCCCTGGATGGTGCGTTTCTGCACCAAGATACTCAAAGATCTCGAGACTGCCGTGGTTTATATCGACGAGCATTTCTGAGGGTCAATCATCTTGCAGGGCCTGCAATTAACGCACAGGGCACGGAGCACCGTGCCCTGTCTGTTTTTATGAAGTTAGTCATCATGAGCCGGTGGCTCACCCGGAAACAATGAAAATGTTTTGTTTTCTGTAGGGGCGCGCGGCCGTGCGCCCCTACGGGTGGTTTTTACAGAAACCATGGAATAACGCTCCTTTGGTCCATTATTTTCGGAGCAGATTATTACTCGGACATGTAAGTTTCACCTGATAATGCCCCGGCACTTCAGGGGCCGTTTTTCCGTTGGCCAAAAACTTGCAATAGTATAAAAAATTGTAACCATATTCGCCGTAGAAGTGTATATTCTTTAGCGATTTGTTTATTGCGTCCAACAGTGAACCGACAAACAATTTACGTGCGGCGAGGTATAAATTGGTTAATTGCGTCCGTTTGATTTTCTCTATTACCGCAGTAGTGGGTTTGGCCCTTTCCGGTGTGGACTGCTCTTCGGATGTGGAGGGCATGAATGAGAGCCAGCGCCGTCCTTCAATGCAGGCCCAGTGGGCCAGAGAGAGTCTGGGCAACCGCGGCATGCGGGAGGCAATTCCGGTGGAGGCCGGCACCCCGTGGCGGGCTGACCTGGCAAGCTATGTTTTCGGCAACGCCAATATCGAGGCTTTGCGTGAGGTGGAGATAGTGGCCCGGGTAAACGGCCTGTTGCAGCGCATGCTCGTGGAGGAGGGCGACATTGTGGCCCAGGGCCAGGTGCTTGCCGAGCTGGACAAGTCCGAGCTCAAGATCAGCCTTCAGGAGAACAAGGCGCGCCTGGAAAACAACCGCAACCTTTTCGAGCGAAGCAAGCAGATGATCGAGCAGGAGCTCACCAGCCAGGAGGAGCTCGACAGGGCCAGGTTCAATTACGAGACCGCTCTGGCCCAATACGAACGCGCCCAGCTGAACCTTCAGTATACCACGATCACTGCCCCGTTCTCCGGCGTTATCACCCAGCGTCTGGTCGAGCGGGGAGACATGATCCGGCTCAACACGGTGCTTTTCCACCTTGCTGATACAGACAACCTGCGGATACGCCTTCACGTGCCGGAAAAGGAGATGGGCCGTATCTTTGTCGCTAACCCGGTGCGGATTGAAACCGAAATGCTCCCCGGTGAATATTTCGGCGGTGTGGTTGAAATGATCGCCCCTGTTGTCGATCCGGCAACCGGAACAATAAAGGTAACCGCGCAGGTCACCGAGGGACTGGAGAAACTAAAGCCCGGTATGTTCTGTTCGGTTTACATCCTGATCGAAACTCACAAGGATGCCCTGGTGATCAACCGCAGGGCCTTGATTCCCGAAACAGAGGTTGCCGAGGTTTTCATAATCGATGACTCGATGGTGGTGCATCGCCGCCAGCTTAAAATCGGGATCACACAGGGAGACACCATGGAGGTGCTCGATGGCCTTCGTGAAGGCGAGCAGGTAGTGCTGGTGGGCCAGGAAAGCCTCAATGAAGGCATGCCGGTGAAAATAATCGGCACCGATGCGCAACCTGTAAAAGCTCAGCCTCCGATGGCGGATAGAGAGTTCAAAGGGCATGCTGGTTCAAAAGCCCGGTCAAGAGTTCAATGAAAATCTCCGAGTTTGCCATAAATCGTCCGGTTACCACGACCATGGCCGTGCTGTCAGTGATTGTGCTCGGCCTTTTGAGTCTCAGCCGGATTCCGCTCGTGTTTCTCCCTGATATAAGCCGTCCCTACCTTCGCGTTCATGTATCCTACCAGGGCAGTAACCCGGAAGAGGTGGAAAGGCTGATCACCCGGCCAATCGAAGAGATAATGGGCACGGTGCCGGGTATCAAGACGATCAGTTCCAACAGTTCCTCCAGCTTCAGTTCCGTGCGTATGGAGTTCGAGGAAGGCCGCGACATGGATATTGCGGCAATGGAGGTCAGGGAACGGCTTGACAGGGTCAGGCTGCAACTGCCGGATGACCTGCTCGATCAGCCGCGTGTTACCCGCTGGTCCACCACTGACTGGCCGATCCTCAATTTCGGCGTAATCTGGAAAGGTGATCCTGACCGGTTTGAAAGTATTGTGGAGAACGTGCTCGAAAAAAAGCTCATGGCCCTGGACGGGGTTGCAAATGTAAGTATCGAAGGCCTGAAGAAAAAAAGCATCTGGATCGATTTGAACGACGACCTGATGCGTGCTTCCAGGATCAACACCTACCAGCTTTCCAACCGTATCCGCAGCGACAACGAGAACCTCCCTGCCGGCCATGTTTATACCGGCGGCAAGAAGTATAACCTTCGCGTGATCGGCCAGTTCCAGTCGGTCGATGAAATCGGGGATCTGCCGCTCAACTCCAGGGGTCTGCGTCTGGAGCAGGTGGCAGATGTCCGGTTAGACTACCCGAAAAGGATACGGTGGTTCCAGCGGCTGAATGGCCACGACGCCGTGTCGATGGGCATATTCAAAGCCTCAAACGCCAATATTATCGACGTGAACCGCCGGGTGATCAGGACACTGGATGCAATAAAGGCCGATCCCCGCTATGCGGATTTAGACTACCAGATTTACTGGAACCAGTCCGAGGAGATTCTAACCAGTATAGACACGCTCAAGAAATCGGGCTTTATCGGCGGTATCCTCGCGGTATTGGTGTTGTTTTTCTTCCTGGGGAATTTTCGCAACACCCTGGTCATTGCAATCGCCATCCCGGTTTCGATTATCTGCACCCTGTTTATCATGTACATTGCCAGGCTCGAGCCGTTCAACTCCGAGCTGACCCTGAATATAATCTCGATGATGGGGATGATCTATGCCATTGGAATTGTGGTCGATCCCTCAATCGTGGTACTTGAGAATATTTTCCGCATCCGTAACGAAGAGGGGCTCAGTTCTGTCGCGGCGAGTATCGAGGGCAGCCGTGAGGTGGGAATGCCGATACTGGCCTCGATTCTGACCAATATTATCGTGTTCGTCCCGCTGATTTTTCTCGGCGGCGGGCGAGGTGGCATGCGTTTCATGGCCGATTTCGGCATAACATTTATAGCAGTCTGCGTGGCGAGTTTCGTTGTGGCGATAAGCGTGGTGCCCCTGCTCTGTGCCTGGCTGATCCACCACCTTCAGCCGAACAAGGAACGCAACTTCCCCCGGATGAAAAATTTTTTCACCTACCTTGTGGATCGTGCTTTGCGATTCCGCCTGGTAACATTGTTGATCGTGGTCGGAATCCTCTGGGGCGTGTTCCAACTGCAGAAATTGATTGACAAGGAGCCCAGCGGCATGCAACCGGACCGGAGGCTGAATATCAATGCGGAAATCAGCCACAACTACGGGATGGAGCAGGCCGAAAAGATAATGAAAGGTATCGAGGCCGATCTTCTGGCACATAAGGAGGAGCTGGAAATCTCCTCGGTCGGCATGAATCTGAGTATGGGTCGCCGTAACAGGAGTGGAATCCAGATTTACTTTGAGGAGGCAAAAAAGAATAGTCGCACCACGGTAGAACTTCAGGAAGAGATCAAGAGGAGGCTGCCCGAGGTTCCTGGTATTACATTCCGAATCGCCAGGTGGCACGGCCGCGGCGGCTCGGGGGATCTAGAGATCGCTCTGGTCGGTGAAAAAATGGAACTTCTTGAAACCTACGCCAAACGTGTCGAAGCACTGATGCAGGATTTGCCGGGTGTGAAAGATATTGACATAAGCACCGAGGAAGGCGAGCAGGAGGTGCGGATTGTGGTGGACCGCGACCGCGCCGCCTCCAGCGGCATCTCGGCCACCCAGGTCGCCCGTACTGTCAGTTCCCAGTTGAGCAGCCGGCCCAACAGCCGTTTCAAGGCTCCGGAACGGGAGATCGATATTCAGCTCGGCCTGGCCGAGGAAGACCGGTTAAATCTCCAGGGGCTGGAAACCATGACAATGTTCTCGCCAACAGGTCAGCAGAGAGAACTCAAGAACCTGGCTGAAATCGAAATCGGACGCGGCCCGCGCTCGATTGAAAAAACCGACCGGCTCTACAGGGTGGAAGTCGATATGGACACAGGCGGTGGCGGGATTTACATGCTCAGCGGGGAAGTAATGGCCAGGATGAGCCAGATCAGCTTTGCTCCAGGCTACAGCTGGGAGCTCGGACGTAGTTTCCGGGCAATGATGGAGGAGGAGAGCCAGTCCTATTTTGCAATTCTTTTCGCCCTGGTGCTGATTTATATTCTGCTGGCTTCCCTTTTCGAGTCTTTTATCCACCCCTTCACGATCCTGCTTTCGGTGCCGTTTGCTATAATCGGCGTGGCTCTTATCTTTATCGCCACCAACATCAACCTGGGAACCATTGCCTATATCGGTGTGATAATAGTTTGCGGTCTGGTGGTCAACAACAGTATCATACTCGTGGATTATATCAACCTGCTAAGAGCGCGGGGGCTTTCGCGCCGGCAGGCGATAATCGATGGAGTGCAGAAACGGCTGCGGCCGATCCTGATGACTGCGGCGACCACGATCCTGTCCCTTCTGCCGATGACCGCCCCGCTGATCGCCCCTTCGATTTTCGGTCCCGCCGAGGGCCGCTCAGCCAACTGGGGCCCGATAGGCCTGGCAATCCTGGGCGGTCTGACAACCTCGACTTTTCTGACCTTGATTATTACCCCGACTCTCTATACTTTATTCGATGATCTGGCACTTGGAGCCAAGTCGATAATGGCGCGTGTTTTCAGCTCCGGGAAAAGAGAGAATCACTGAGCGGATGAAGGAGTCTGATAGATGGAAGGTGTTTCGCTGGTTACAGCTTTTACTGCCGGGATTTTTTCTTTTATCAGCCCGTGCGTTCTACCGCTGATCCCGGCATACATTTCATTCGTTTCCGGCATTTCAATCGAGGAACTTCAAGCCAGTGAGGACAGGAAATCCCAGCTGGTCAAGGTTCTGGTAAGCACGATTGCTTTTGTGATCGGATTTTCGACCGTGTTTATCCTTCTCGGGGCGGGTGCCTCTTTTATCGGTAAGCTGCTTTTTACCCATCGCCTCTGGTTCAGCCGTGTCGCCGGTGTGCTGATCGTTATTCTGGGCTTGCACATGACAGGAATCTATCGTATCGGCTTCCTGGAATACGAGAAAAAGATCCATGTGAGGAAAAACCCGTTCGGTGTAATCGGTATTTTCCTGATCGGAGCCGCTTTCGCTTTCGGCTGGACACCGTGTATCGGACCGATTCTGGCGGCGATCCTGGCGCTGGCCGCCCAGCAGGGAACTGTCGGCTCGGGCATGTTCCTGCTGGCGGTTTACTCTCTGGGCCTGGGGTTGCCGTTTATCCTGACAGGTTTAGCCCTGAGCAGTTTCCTGAGCGTTTACAGGCGAATGCGCAAATATTTGCGAACAATTGAGATTATCGCTGGTATATTTCTATTAGTTGTGGGAGCTTTGATCTTTTTCGATATGTTCTCCATACTGAGTGGATACCTGATCGAACTGTTCCCAGCTCTTACAGAAATGGGATAATCTGGCTTCGAGGTTAATTTACCAGCAAAGGAGAAAAAAATAATGATCCCCCTTAAATATATCCCTAAACCTTTGCCGATTTTGCTAACGGCAGTGCTTATCGCCTGTGGGGCCGGTAACCCGAGCCCGAAATACGCCTCGGACCAGGAGGAGAGCGCCGCTGTTGCGCAAGGCTCCACCAATCTCGCTCCGGATTTTACGCTGAAAAATGTCAACAGTGGAGCTAATATTTCTCTTGCCAGTCTCAAGGGCAAGGTGGTGATCGTGGATTTCTGGGCGACCTGGTGTCCACCCTGTATCAAGGGGATTCCGGAGTTTTCCGAGCTTTACCTGAAATACAAGGACCAGGGCCTCGAGGTAGTAGGCATTTCAGTGGACCGCGGTTCCGCGGCGGTAAAAAAATTCATGGAGAAATACCAGGTTCCCTATGCCGTTGCAATGTATACCATGGACGTGGTGGATGCTTACGGGGTTTACTCGGGCATTCCGACCACCTTTGTGATCGACCGCAAGGGCCTGATTGTGGAAAAGGTGATCGGCTACCGTCCAAAGAGTTTTTTCGAAAACCATGTCAAGAATCTGCTCTGATTCTTCCAATGCATAATAAAGAAAACCCCCGGTAAAGTCTCTGCCGGGGGTTTTTGTGTGCCTTTTTCAGCGCCGGTTTAACAGGCTGCAAAATCAAGGATCAGGCGTATTATCAGCCTTCAGCTCCGTGTCTTCCGGTGAATTTGTGTAATGGGCAGGCGGCAGTTTCTCCTCCACTTTTTCCCCATCCCGCTTGACAATTACTCCCGGAGCCCCGACCACTGTACAGTTGTCCGGCACATCGCGGTTGATTACCACGGTCTCAGCACCGATTTTGACATTGCTTCCCACATTGATCGGCCCGAGCAGGGTCGCACTGGTGCCGATCAGCACGTCATTGCCGACTGTCGGGTGGCGCTTGCCCGAGTAGTGGCCGGTTCCCCCGAGAGTCACCCCGTGAAACAGAACGCATCTGTCTCCTATCTCGGCGGTTTCCCCGATTACCACACCGGCACCGTGGTCAATAAAGAAACAGCAGCCGATTTTCGCCGCCGGATGGATTTCCACCCCTGCCCAGAAACGGGCCAGCACACTGATCAGGCGGGGAATTATCGGGAGACCGAGCCTGTGCAGCCAGTGGGCGATACGGTACATCACGACCGCATGATACGGCGTGTGGCAGAGCAAGGTCTCGAGCCGGTTCCTTGCCGCCGGATCGTTTTTCCCTATCGCTTTAAAATCCTGGATAAAATGATTTATCATTGTTGAGTTGAAACCAGTTGGATTGTGAACCAAATAATTTCCACATAACTGGTGTTCTATTTTAATCCCGGTAGCGATACATGTCAAGTGGGTATTTCACCCCGGCAATCCATAAGAACAATTTGCCAGGCTTTGCTCAAAAGAAACCAAGCAGCGCAGAGGTTTGTCTTTCAAGCATCTTGTGCGAAATTACCAGCTTCCTCCCGGATAAAGATTTTCAACAACCGGGGAGGTGTAGGTGGTGGTACTGTCCATCCTGAACTCCTCTCCCCAGTTTCCGTTTACGAAATCGATCGTCTCGATCCTCACGCTGTTGAACAGGTGATCGCCAAGTTTGGTGCGTGAGGGATAGTTCAGGTTTTTGTGCCTTGTGTTGTAGTCTATGATGCAGTCGAGCAGGCTCCAGCCGTTGGGCCTGCCGTCCGGAGTGAAGACTGCGGGGTCCGGGTACTCATTGGTAAAGGGAATGAAAAGGCACCAGTGGGGCTGGACCCAGCCGTGCTCGGCCACCAGGATCTCGCAGTTGACATCCCCGATAACAAAACTGTATCGGGCAGCATGGTCCACGCTGGAGGCAAGCTGCTGAAGCAGGAGGCTTATCTCGCCGCACTGGCCCCAGCCCTGCATCAGAAGGCCACGTCCGCCGGTAAGATAAACAGCATTCTCCGGGCCGACCACTGCCCTGGCCCAGCGGGACAGCCAGCCCAGAGCCTCGATCCGGCTTCCGGTTTTCTCAAGGAAATGGCTGTAGATCCGCAGAGCGATCCGTCTGTAAGCCCATACCTCGGCCGGATCATCGTTATGGATTGTCGGATGGCGGTGGACAGGCAGGTGGGGCTGAACCTCGCTTTCCGGGGGCTTCTCCGGCTCATCCGGCCAGGGCGGCTCGCGGCCCAGTAGCTTGAGAGCTTTTACTGCCTGCCAGGTGGCTCTCATCTCGCTCGGAGAGGGCAGAGGAGTCTGGTCGGTCACCCCAATCCGGGCAAATCCGCCGTCCGCGTTTTGCAATGAGGCGATCCAGTGGGCGCAGTCGGTAGCCGGGCGGGCCGCACGCGAGGTGTCGCTGTCTTTCAGTGGCATACCCAGAATCTCAAGTGTGTGCAGGGCCATGTAGGTGTCCTGCATCAGGGAGTAATGGTCGAAATTGTTCCAGTTGTCTCCATGTCCCAGCTCGAAACCGCCGTCGGCCTCCTGCCCGTAACTGGAAAGCAGGAATTTTTTCACCTCGCGCGGACGCTTGGGTGCTGCTCCGAGAAGAGAGAGGGTGCGTACCCCGTAGTATGTGCCGGAGGGCGAGGAGTAGTTGAAATTGTCCACGCTCAGCCTGAACCCGCCCCGAAAAGCCCTGGTGTCCTGCATGCTTGCCGCCCACTCGACCATTCTGGCCGAATCAGGGATAGGCTCGCCCAGTTCTTCCAAGGCGGCCACAGCCCAGAAGGTGCTATATAGTGCCTCCTCGGCCCCACCCCAGCTCACCTCACGAGCGTCAAAGGCACCGCTGGGGCGTTGGCGCGCTCTGATGAAGCGTACCGCATCCCCGGGCCGGACCGGTTCGGCACCCAGGAGTTTCAGGGTTCTTACGGCCCAGTAGGTCGGCTCCAGGGCGCTTATCGTTCCCCAGGGCAGATATTTATTTTTGTAAAAGTCAGCTGCCTCCAGGAAACCGCCGTCCGGCTGCTGCATTCCTTTAAGCCAGCCAATCAGCGACTCCCGCTGCGGCAGGTTTTCAAGCCGGCCTAACTCTGCCAGGGCATCCACCGCCATGCCGGTGCGGCTGACAAAGGCCGAGTCACCGGGAAAACAGCCGAATCCTCCCTGCCCCACGCGGCAGGCGAGAATCCAGGTGAGGGTGGGGTGGGCGCCCTCTGCCGCCGTCCTGCTTTTTTCAAGTTTCTCAACCCTTTCGCTTTCCGGAGCGAGGCAGGAAATCATGGTTATTACAATAAGCAGAAATATGATACCCGGGTATGCTGTGTTTTTCATTAGTCAATTCCTTTTCCGATAGTTTATTTAAAGTACTTAAAACCGACCTTCCCTTTGGCTCTTTTTCCCCTCCCTTTTACTCAAGTTGCTACAGCTTCAAACCCTTGAGATCAACCTGGCGGGTGAGTTGCTTTAATACACTGTAGTCTCTGAATTCGTTATCCTCGAGAAGCGCTTTAAAATCGCCCAGTGCCCGGGGCACATACTCGAGGAACTTTTTCTTGCCATGCACCAGGGAAAGCTTTGCATAAGCTCCCAGAACCTGCATCAGCCGGTGGGAGGCGATAAACGGAAACTGGGCCTCGAACTCCCCTGCCAGAGCTTTCGAACGTTCAGCCAGAAGCTTTACGTACCGGGAGATCAGCTTATCCCGCAGCGCCTGCGGCAGGGGCAGGTAGGGATCGTAAACCAGACTCGCCAGGTCGTAAGCCGGGGGGCCCAGGCGCGCTCCCTGGAAATCCAGCAGCCGGAACGTTTCTTTTTTAACTCCGGCGCCCAGCATGATATTGCGGCTCTGGAAATCGCGGTAAACAAGCACGTTGTCCCCGATCAGGCCGCCGGCTTTCCGGGCCAGTCTTTTCAGATCATTATCAAGGGCAGGCTCTGTGATCCCGCAGAGACAGCCGATAAAAAAGCGCGCGAAATAAAGCCCCTCTGCCTCGTACATGAAAGCCTCATCATAAGCCGGATTGAAACTTCGTGAAGGATCGAAACGCGCTCCACCCTCAACCTGTACTTTCACCAGCAGTTGGAGCAGCCGGGAGTAAATATTTTCCGTCCAATCCGAACCCACCCCCAGGCAGAGCACTTCCGACTGGAGGTGCCTGTGGCCGAGATCCTCAACAAGGATAAGGCCCGCCTTTCTGTCGTAGCCGTAGATCGAAGGCGGGCAGCCGCTGGCTATCTCTTCCAGCAGCCCGGCGAGATAAACATAGGTGTCGTTCTCGTTGACACCTGTGCGGCTGTCAGCCGGGGGATCGGGATTGACCATCAGCACGCTCGGCCTGCAAGCGCCTTTCACGCGGTAGAAAGTGCGGCTCGAGCCATCGCCGTAAAGAGTCTGAAAAGATATATTTTCTGACCCCGGAAGGCTGCGAATCACGAAGTCTGTCCATTGGCGGGAAATTTTTTTCATTGTACTCTATTCCGGGAACAGTTCAGGCAGAGGCGCGGAATTTTTTTACTGTGCCATCGCTCGCAGCCTCTTCAATCCGCATTGTGCCAAGACCTCTTTCGGCTGCCTGCGCAATAGTGGAGACATTCTCGGGTTTCATGCCCAGAAGGGTGCAGGCGTGTGCATCCACTGCCACATGGTCAATCCCGGCTATCACCGTATACGGTTTGATCGTGCGTCCCGGTCCGAAAGGGCCGTTTTCAGCCAGCACCTCGGTGGAGTCAACCACGCAGAGATGGGCATGCACGACACTGGCCAGATCGACGATGCTGTCGACAAGATAGGCGGTGCCCCGGTGCCAGCCCATGTTGCCGTCATTGACACCCATCAGGTTTTTCAGTGTGCCTGTAAAGCGGGTGCTGCCGTGCTGCTTTGCAATCGGCATGTTGATCACCACGTCTGAAGCTAAAACCGGAGCGATCACCCGCACCTCTTTCTGCCGCCTTGCTCCTTTAACCTTCACAGTCCTCCAGTCGCCTCCTGAACCCGGAGTCCAGAACTCGGCCCCGGCGCGTATTGCGGCTTTGTCGATTCCGGTAGGGCGCCAGCGGAAACTGGAGTGGATCGAGCAGACCTGGACTTTCGCCGCTCCGGCCCCCAGGCAGAGGCGGACAACCTCCTCCACCAGTTCCGGACTGGTACTTGCGCCTCTCTGGCGACCCTGCGGATTAGGCAGTAGCATCACCCGTTGTCCAGGCTTGACAAAACGACCGATCCCGCCCAGCGCACCGATTGAGCCCCGCACCGAGCCAGCCGTGTCGGTTCCTTTAGCCGCAGCCAGAAGTATCCTGTCCGGCGGATCAGATAGCCCTTTCCCGGCAGCGACTGCCAAAGCTGTGGCGATAAACTCTCTCCGCCTTATTTTTCTTAAAGACATTTCTATCTCTCCCGGTTGATTGGGTTTTCGAAAATTATAGAAAGCCTGCAAACATAAATCAAGTATAAACATAATTTTAACTAATTCCATTGAGCCTTGACTGGTGGTACCGAGCCTGTAAATTAAACCGTACAGACAATAACTTTGATAAATCCGAAGCTGGAATTCAATTTTATCCTGTGAAAGGCTCCCATGAACACTAAAAACACTCTGGCAGTGATCCTTGGCGGAGGACAGGGAGCCCGCCTGGCTCCGCTGACCCTGGCCCGTTGCAAGCCAGCGATCAACCTTGCCGGTAAATACAGACTGATCGATATTCCCGTATCGAATTGTATCAATTCCAATGTTCTGAAAATATTTGTGGTCACCCAGTTTCTCTCTGCCGGCCTTCACCGGCATCTTTTCCAGACCTACCATTTCGACCGTTTCTCCGAGGGTTTTGTCGAGGTTCTGGCGGCCGAGCAGACCCCGACCAACATGGACTGGTTCCAGGGCACAGCGGATGCAATCCGCCAAAGCCTGCGCTATATCACCGAATGGAATATCAGCTACATACTGATCCTTTCCGGCGACCAGCTTTATTCGATGGACTACAGGAACCTGCTGAATTATCATGTTGATAGAGCAGCCGATGTTACGGTGAGCTGCCTGCCTGCGCCGCCCGAGGATGTTTACCGCATGGGGATCATGCAGATCAACGACGAGGGGCGGATCATTAATTTCGTGGAAAAACCTACTGAGCCTGAGGTTCAGGCCGAGCTTGCCACGGATGAGAGTTTCTTCCAAAAATTCGGTATCCAGGCCAGGGGCCGCAAACACCTGGGATCAATGGGAGTGTATGTTTTCAACCGTGAGGCCCTGATCGAAATGCTGAGCGAGGGGAAATACACTGATTTCGGCCGCGAGGTGATCCCCGCGGCTGCCAAAAGCCACAAGGTCTACGCTTATGTGTTCGACGATTTCTGGGAAGATATCGGAACGATCGAGTCCTACTACAGGGTGAACCTCTCGCTTACCGATCCGGTTCCGCCGTTTAATTTCTACAAGGAAGACTGGCCGATCCACACCCATCCCAGGTCCCTCCCCGGGGTCAAGGTGGTGGGCGGAAAGACAGACCTGGCGATTCTCTGCGAGGGGTGTATTGTGGATAATGCGGAAATCACACGTTCGATCATCGGCATCCGCCAGATTGTCCGCTCAGGCGCGAAAATTCGCGACAGCCTGGTTCTCGGAGCCGATTTCTACGACTCGCCCGGGAATAAACCCGAGGGTTTCCGGCGAACCGACAGCAATGTGCCGCTCGGGATCGGGGTCAACGCGGATATCGAAGGTGCGATTATCGATAAAAACGCCCGGATCGGCAATGAGGTTAAAATCCGGCCCAAGCGGAACGAGCCGGACCAGGACGGTGACGGCTTCTATATCCGTTCAGGGATCGTAATTATCCCGCGCGGCGGGATTATTGAAGACGGCAGAGAAATCTGATCTTTAAAGGCAGCAAATTAATTTCGAAAAGCTCTCACTTAAAATAGAGGCCTGAGAATGAGTATCATCGAACTGCTTGATCGCCGCAGGAGTTGCCTTCTGGTGGTCGATGTCCAGGAAAGACTTCTCCCAGTGATCCACGAAAACGAGCTGCTGTTGCAGAACATCCGGCGCCTGGTGAGCGGGGCTGACATACTCGGGCTGCCGATTATTGTCAGCGAGCAGTATCCCAAAGGCCTCGGGCCGACTGTTGCCCCCCTGGCTGAAATTCTAGAGCAGGCCCGGAGGCTTGAAAAAATCACATTTTCCTGCATGCGCGATCAATCAATTGCTGATATAATCAGGCAAACCTCGCGCGACAGCATTCTTGTCTGCGGTATCGAATCCCATGTCTGTGTACTTCAGACAGTGCTCGACGCTCTCTGCCGCGGATTCAGGGTGCACGTGGCCGCAGATGCAGTCTCAAGCCGGACTCCTGAGAACAAGCGGATCGCTCTGGAGAGAATGCGCGAGGCGGGTGCGGTGATCACCAGCACCGAATCCGCCCTTTTCGAACTTCTCGAGAAAGCGGGCACCAGGGAATTCAAAAAGATATCGGCGCTGGTGAAGTAAGGGCCGTTCGCGAACGGCCCCTTGTATATTAGATATAGAGTCTTTTAATATGAATAGAGCAATTACATATG
>CAZJQI010000023.1:0-61153 GCA_964548275.1 uncultured Gemmatimonadales bacterium | reverse complement strand
ATCCGGCATGCCTTTCGTGCTCAGGGCACACCCTGAGCACGAGGCGACCTCCAAAGGAGCGAAGTAAAAGAGACAGATGAAGAATTAACTTTTGTTTCTTTTAGTTATAAAAGAAATGGTTTTGCTTCTTTTGCCACCAAAAGAAGAAAAATAACTTATCTAAATCGATTTATTCTGTTTTCATTAGGAAACAAAAACTTAGAAAATCGGCCAAAGAATTTATTAATAATCCTGGATAAATAGTCAAAACCCTTAAAAATTATTCGGGAGGAGTGCCATGCTGGGAAGCTATCTGACACTTATAGTGAGCGGGGCAGTTGTGCTTCTAGCCCTGCTGGTTCTCTATTATTCTTTACTGGTCAGGGCGATCCTGCAGATGCTGGGCAGGGAGACAAACATGATTCTCCTGTTCTTTTCGTTCCTGGCCCTGATTCCCAGCCCGTTTACACTTATTATGGGAATCCTCATATTGGTCATCTGGAAACTGCACAGGAAGACTCTGCCTGAAGCTTTATGAGATACGCAAAACACAAAATGTTCATTAGAGGGTTCAATCCGGCAAACAAGAACAGCAATAAACCGGCAGGCAGGTTTGCAGGCTGAAAAATCGATTTTGGCCGGATCGGAAAGATAATCCAATAAAAATTGGAAGAAAACCCGGTCCGGTGTTGTCTATATAGTGAGTTTCATCTACGAAACATTAGATTTTACCCGAGAAGATTAATCGCCAAGCACGGCAATCTCAATGAACCAGTCAGTAACCAGCTTAGCGGACGCCGCCCGGCAGGGTGAGATTCAGGCCTTCGAGCAACTGGTCAGGCAGTACATGAAAAAAGCCTACTTTTTTACGCTCGGATTGGTGGGCAACCGCGAGGACGCGCTTGATATCTCGCAGAACGCCTTTGTCAAGGCCTACCGTGGGATAAAAAGCCTTGGCTCGGGAGAGAAATTCCCCTCCTGGTTCTTTTCCATCCTGCGCAACGAAACGGTCAATTTTATCAAGAAAGCGAAAAGGAAAAGACTGGAGAGCCTGGAGGAGAGGGAATCATTCTTGCTGTTTAATGATCAAAGCGTGCCGGATGCTGAGAGGGCCGCTGTTTGCCGCACTGTTCAGGAGGCGATCCGCAGCCTTTCCCTGGATATGCAGGAGATACTGATCATGCAGCATTTCCAGAGCCTGGATTACAGCGAGATCGCCGACCTGCTCGGCATACCACGGGGCAGTGTGGCAAGCCGCCTCTACCGCGCGCGGGCGGCATTAAAGAAAAAACTGAACGGGGTAATCTAGGGGGTGATGAGTGATGGAAAACGACAGGCTCAAAGAGCTTTTAACCGCATACGCGGACGGCGAACTGGACGAGGAGGGCCGCAGGGAGGTGGAAAAGCGCCTGGCCGAATCAGAGAACCTTCGGCGGGAACTCGAGTCTCTGCAAAAAATGAAACGCCTGACATCACACATGCAGCTTGCCCAGCCTGAGGAGGAGGTCTGGAAAATGTACTGGAACCAGGTTTACAACAGGATCGAGAGGGGGATCGGGTGGATCCTGCTCTCAGTGGGCGCCATTATCTTGTTGTCTTTCGGGGTGTTTCATTTCGTGCAGGATTTCCTTCTTGATCCGGAACCGCCTCTAATCATGAAAATTGGCGTATCCACGGCGACCCTGGGAGTGATAATACTTTTGGTCTCAGTTCTTCGCGAGAGGCTTTTTATCAGGAAGACAGACAGATACAGGGAGATCGTACGATGATACTGACAACCACAGAAAACATCCCAGGCAAGAAGATCGTTAAAACTATCGGACTGGTCAAAGGCAACACGATCCGCGCCAGGCACCTGGGAAGAGACATCCTGGCTGGCCTGCGCAACGTGGTGGGAGGTGAGATCACCGACTACACCAAGGCGATTGCCGAGGCAAGAGAGCAGGCGGTTGACCGGATGATCGAGAGCGCGGCCGAGCAGGGGGCCAACGCTATAGTCTGCCTGCGTTTCACCACCAGCTCGCTGATGCAGGGCGCGGCGGAGATCCTGGTTTTCGGCACTGCGGTGGTTGCCCAAGACGAGAGGTGAAAGCTAGGGGCGATCCGCGCAGCTTACGCGGATCGCCCTTTCAAAAATCACCCGCATCCCAAGATTTCCGATCATACATTCAGCCCCAAAAATATGACATCCACAATTAGTTTACCCTCTTTCCCTTGAAGATAGCTTCCGTTCTCCTTATATTGATTTTCCACCTGATTTAATGAAAAATTCATTCCTTTGCACTCTTTTACTTTTCATCCGGCAAGAAGCGAAGGAGTCAGTCTTATGGCCAGCCTAATCTACTACGGACATGCGGCTTTCGGGATCGATACCGGGAGCCACAAGGTGCTGATCGATCCATTCATCTCCGGCAACCCGCAGGCCACGCTCAGCGCAGAGGAAATCAACTGCGACGCCATTCTTCTGACCCACGGCCACGGCGACCATCTCGGGGACACGGTGTCAATCGCCCGGCGCTGCGGCGCCCTGGTGGTGACCACTTACGAACTCGCCGGTTTCATGGACAGCCAGGACGTGAAAAGCCACCCGATGCATATCGGGGGTTTTCACCGTTTCGATTTCGGCGCTGTGAAACTCACCCCTGCTTTCCACGGCGGCGGTGTGGAAGGCGCTGACATTGCCTGCACCCCCTGCGGCTTCCTTTTCTTCTTTAACAACACCTGCCTGTTCCATCCCGGAGACACGAGCCTCACTGTCGAGTTCGAACTGATCGGGCGGATGAACCGGATCGATATCGCATTGTTGCCGATCGGGGATAATTTCACCATGGGCCCGGAAGATGCATTCGAGGCGGTGCGGATGCTCAAGCCGAAGAAGGTTGTGCCCATGCACTACAACACCTGGGAGTTGATCGCCCAGGACCCGCAGAGTTTCAAATCCAGGGTTGAAAGCGAAACTGACGCGAAAGTCCAGGTTGTCGAACCCGGGGCAACAGTGGAGATCTGAACGGGCTGAATCACTCGAAAGGGAATACCGGATAAGATGGCGGAAAAAACGATTTTCGATCTCAGCGTGCCCGGCCGCCGGGGATTGAGCCTGCCGGCGCTCGATGTACCGGAGGTGCCGGTGGATAATCTGCTTCCTGAATGGGCTCGGCGAAAGGAGGCGCCACAGTTTCCGGAGCTCGGCGAGGTGGATGTGGTGCGGCATTTCGTGAAACTCTCCACGCTCAACTATCACGTGGACAAGGGGCTCTACCCGCTAGGCTCGTGCACGATGAAATACAATCCGAAGGTCAACGAGGTCGCCGCTCGCAAACCCGGTTTCGGCGGAATCCACCCCCATGCTCCAGAGAGGGTGGTGCAGGGAGCGCTGCACCTGATGTACGAACTTGCCGATTATTTAACTGAAATCTCGGGTATGCACCGTGTGAGCCTTCAACCGGCAGCCGGGGCCCAGGGCGAGCTGGCCGGTATGCTGATGGTGCGTGCTTATCACCAAAGCCAGGGGCACCCCCGCTCAAAGGTGATTATCCCGGACAGCGCCCACGGCACTAACCCGGCCAGCCTGTCGATTGCAGGATATGAGCCGGTGGTGCTTGCCTCAGATTCGGATGGCCTGCTCGATATCGAGGCGCTATCTAGCGTGCTGGACGAGAAGGTGGCGGCAATGATGATCACCAACCCGAACACCCTGGGCCTTTTCGAGAAAAACCTGGCTCGCGCCGCGGAGATACTTCACGCCAAAGGAGCTCTTGTTTACATGGACGGCGCAAACCTCAATGCCATTCTCGGCAGAGCCAAGCCTGGCGGGCTCGGCGTGGACGTGATGCATTTCAACCTTCACAAGACTTTCAGCACCCCGCACGGCGGAGGCGGCCCGGGTTCCGGACCGGTGGGAGTAACCAGAAAGCTCGAACCGTTCCTCCCTGTGCCGCTGGTGGAGAAAGAGGAAAACGGTCTGTATTACCTGGACTACGACAAGCCACAGTCCATAGGCAAACTTCACGCCTTTCTGGGCAATTTCGGAATGATGGTGCGCGCCTATTTCTATATCCACATGCACGGGGCGCAAGGGTTGAAAAAAGTGAGCGAGATGGCTGTGCTCAACGCCAATTACGTGAAAAAACGCCTTGAAAAAACTTTCGAGCTGCCTTACCCCGGCGACTGCCTTCATGAATGCGTTTTCAGCGGTGAGGGCCAGAAAGAGCTGGGAGTGAGAACTCTGGATATCGCCAAACGCCTGCTTGATTACGGCTTCCACGCGCCGACAATCTATTTCCCGCTGATCGTGCACGAGGCGCTGATGATCGAGCCGACAGAAACAGAGAGCAAGGAAACTCTGGATGCTTTTTGTGATGCACTGCTTGCCATCGCCCGTGAAGCCGATAAAAAGCCGGAACTGGTTACCGGGGCGCCGGTCACTACCCCGGTAGGCCGGCTCAACGAGGGCAAGGCGGCCCGCGAGTTGAATGTCTGCTGCCGAATCGATCTCCCCCAGCCGACAGGGGCCAGCAAGGGCGGAAATTAGTTGCAAAGGACTTAAACCGCAGCTATCCGGATCAATTCTTAACCAAAATTAATCATCAACTGCCTTGACTGACTGGCGATATATAAAAAGCGCCCCGCTAGATGCGTTGGCAAACATGGCACTCGATGAGGCGCTCCTTCATTCTGTGGCCTCCGGCGATTCGCCGCCAGTGCTGCGGGTCTACTCCTGGAGCGGCCCTTCCGTTTCGCTTGGATACAATCAGTCCTGCGGGCGGGAACTGGACCTGGAGTGCTGCAGGAGGCTCGGTGTGCAGGCAGTGCGCCGTC
The DNA here is from genome assembly GCA_964548275.1 of uncultured Gemmatimonadales bacterium. Taxonomy (GTDB): domain Bacteria; phylum Gemmatimonadota; class Glassbacteria; order GWA2-58-10; family GWA2-58-10; genus JAUVUV01. Next base: position 56,356 of record CAZJQI010000023.1, on the reverse strand, counting down.
CCACCGGCGGCCGGAGTGTTTATCATAGCGCAGAACTGACCTATAGCGTGGCGGGACCTGGAACTTCCAGCCAACTCGGCCGTACAATCGAAGAGACCTGCTGTCTGATCAGCGGAGCGATCCGACACTCACTGGCTTTTCTCACGGTAGAGACCGACAGTGGGCGAAACGCCCGGAAAACCGGCAGGCATTCCTCTGAGCTTAAAAAGCCCTGTTTTACCAGCCTCTCACGCTATGAGATTACGGTTGGCGGGAAAAAACTGGCAGGCAGTGCGCAGAAGCGCCTGGGTGGCAGCAGGGCGTTCCTGCAGCAAGGCTCGCTTCTTCTTAAAAATGAGCAGGCACGCCTGGCCGAACTGATGCCCGGCATGCGCAGCGAACAAGAGCGCGCTCAGCTTGCCGGAACGCTCAACTCGCAGGCGGTGGGCCTTGAGGATCTCCTCAGCCGGCCGGTCGGTTTCGATGAGGCGGCCGAGGCTTTCCAGCAGGGATTTGCTCACTATTTCGGCTGTGCATTGATCAACTGTGAACCGACCGAAAACGAAATAAGCCTGGCGAAAAAACTGGAGAAGGAACGCTACAGCACGCTGGAATGGCTGTTGAATAAAAGCAATTTTACCGTTGCCGAAAAGGTTTAAAGAGAAACTTGCAAGCCAGAGATAAGGTAAAATGCCCCTACGAATTCATCCCTCAATCCTGAACGCAGACCACGACAACATGCAGCGCGAGTTGGACCGTGTGGCTGAAGGCGGAGCAGACGGAATCCATCTCGATATCATGGACGGAAAATTTGTCAAGCCGGTGACTTTCGACATCCACACCATTGAGCGCTATGTCAAGATGTGCGATCTGCCGTTCGATGCGCATCTGATGATCGTGGAGCCGGAAAAACACGTGGATAAGTATGTCCTGGCAGGGGCTGACCTGGTGAATTTCCATCTCGAGGTCGCAGGGAATTTCAAGGCTTTGATCGATCACCTGCACGCACAGGGGGTGGAGGCCGGGGTGACGATCAACCCGGACACTCCTGTGGATGGGGTGCTCGAGGTTGCGCACATGGTCGAACTGGTGCTTTTCATGAGTGTTTATCCGGGTTATGGTGGCCAGGAATTTATCGAAGAGGTACTGGATAAGGTTCGCACCCTCAAGCGCTACTGCGTGGAAAACGGTCTGGACCCGATGATCCAGATCGACGGCGGGATCAACCTGGAGACTGCACCGCTTGCAGCGGCGGCAGGAGTGAATACTCTGGTAGCAGGTACTTTTATTTTCAGAAGCGCTGATTACGGTGCTACTATCAAAAACCTCAGGGATGCCTGCGAAAGGGTGAAGCCGGACTGGTGATCCGCAGGACAGATTAAAAAACCAAAGGGGAATTTTTGGAACGGAAAGCGAAAAAACTATCCGGCGAGCGGGTACTCGCAGGCAAGCTTCTCAATCTCGATGTTGATCAGGTAATCGAGCCACATTCCTCTAAGCCGGCCCGGCGCGAGGTGGTCAGGCACCCTGGAGCAGCAGCGGTGGTGCCCTGCCTGCCAGGGGCGAAAATCGTCCTGGTTCGCCAGTACCGTTACGCCCCGGATACCTGGCTCTGGGAGGTCCCAGCCGGCATTCTCGAACCGAATGAAGAACCGGAAGACTGCGCTTCAAGAGAACTTATCGAGGAAACCGGCTATGAGGCCGGAAAGCTCAGCTTTCTGGCAACTCTTCACAGCTCGCCAGGTTTCAGCGACGAGGTGATTTTTCTCTTTCGCGCAGACAGTTTGAAACCGGGAGAAGCGAAACCCGATCAAGAGGAAAGCTTCGAAGTGAGGATTTTCAATATTCTCGAGGCTCTCGACATGATCGCCCGCGGCGAGATCACCGATTCCAAAACGGTGGCTGGAATTCTACTCCTTGCCCGGGATATCTGTCCGGTGGCTGGTATCGAGCCCTAATAGCCCGATTTTTTTAGCCCGGATTATTCATAAATTAGTAAGATATTATGTTTCCCCGGGGCCTGGGGGGCGGCGGGCGCATGAAATGCGCGCCGTTGCGCTTGCGCAACGGTCTGTGCGACTTGGGTCGCACAGCCGCCGCCCCCCTCCCTCGGTGGCTGATAAAAATATGAAAATAAGTGATTAGACCTGTTAAGATCCGGGTTTCATGAATAATTCGAGTTAAATTCAGCCAGGAAAGAAGCATTGACCGAACTGATCGAACAGTATCTGAGACTTGGGATCGTGCATTTCATGGCATTCCCGGAGACTGTCAGTGATGAAAGCCTCCTTTTGCCGACACTCGAAAAGGTTGCGCACGATCCTCATTTTCGCTGCGTGGAATTGAAACTGATCGAGGATGAGAAGTTTCTCGAACCGGTAAAAAATCTTCTCACCACCGCTATGCTCGATTTAAGTATCGCGGCCCAGCCGGCGATTCTGGGAGCTGGTCTCGACCCTGGTTCCAAAGATCAGCAAATGCGTAAACGAACGATCGAGGTGCTCAAGAAACATGCAGATCAGGCAATAGCTCTCGGTGCAGAATCAGTCGCCATGCTTTCCGGTCCGGATCCGGGTGGTAGCAAACGCGCCGACGCCCTTCAGCGCACAGCAGACCTGATTGCTGAAATCTGCCTATACAGCAAGGTGCACGAGGGGCCTGCAATCGTGCTGGAAATATTCGACCGCGAGGTGGACAAGAAAGCCCTGGTCGGGCCTGCCGAAACCGCTCTCCATCTTTGCGAACTCGTTTTCGCCCGCGGTGCGCAAAATTTCGGCGTACTGGTCGATCTAAGCCACCTGCCGCTTCTGGGGGAGTCGCCTGTCGAAGCACTCGAACCGGTGAAAGATTACCTTCGCGCAGCCCACCTGGGCAATGCGGTAACCCACAAGGGACATCCGCTCTACGGCGATCAGCACCCCGGTTTCGGCACGCCGGAAGGGGCAAACAAGGTGAACCAGACCCGGGATTTCATCCATGTCCTCAAAAATATCGGCTTTCTGAACCGTAAGTCACCGCCCATGGTAAGCTACGAGATCAAACCTCAGCCCGGAGAACAGAGCGAAACCCTGATCGCCGCAGCGCACAGGGTGTTCAGGCGCGCCTGGGCGAAAGCCTGAACTAAATGACAAGGACAGGACGAAATGCGAGATAAGGTTCTGGTAACACGCAAGCTACCCGGAGAGATTGTTGAAGGTCTTAAAAAGGATTTCGAAGTTGTGCTCAACCCCTATGACCGCGACCTGAGCCACGAGGAAATGACGCGCATGGCAGAGGGGTGTTCGGGCTTGCTCAGCATGCTCGGCAATCAGGTGGATAAGGCCTTTATCGAGAACAACCCCGGACTGAAAGTCATCTCGAACTATGCAGTGGGCTATAATAATATCGACCTTGAGGCTGCGGCAAAGCACGGAATCGTGGTGACCAACACACCGGGTGTGCTTACCGAAACCACTGCTGACCTGGCCTGGGCATTGATCATGGCTTGCGGCAGGAGGATAGTCGAGGCGGATCGATATACCCGCGAGGGAGGTTTCACAGGCTGGGCGCCAGAGCTTTTCCTGGGCGAGGACATTTACGGCAAGACCCTGGGGATTGTCGGCATGGGCCGGATCGGCGCGGCAGTGGCCCGCAGGAGTCTGGGTTTCAACATGAAAATCATTTACTACAGCCGCTCTCCCAAGCCCGAACTTGAAAAAAACCTCGGTGCGCAGGCCGTGGAGCTGGACACCCTGTTAGCTGAAGCCGACTATGTTTCCATTCATACACCCCTGGTGCCGGAGACCAGGCATCTGATCAACAGGCGCCGGCTCAGGTTAATGAAACCGACCGCTTTTCTGATCAACACCGCCCGGGGGCCGGTGGTGGACGAGGCTGCTCTGGTGGACACGCTGCGCGAAAGGCGGATCGCCGGGGCCGGGTTTGATGTTTACGAGGAAGAACCCGAACTTCACCCGGGCCTCACAGAACTACCCAATACGGTTCTTATGCCCCATATCGGCAGCGGCTCCACGGCAACGCGTGTGCGCATGGCCCAAATGGCAGTGGATAATCTCGCCGCAGTGCTCAGGGGCGAGACCCCGCCTAATCCGGTGAAGCTTCCTTAATGAAAAATAGACAGAAAGAAGACTGTATTGATGAAAACCTACCCTGACTGCATACCCTGCTTCGTGCGCCAGTCTCTTGAGGCGGCCCGCCTGGTAAGCGACGATCCCTCATTCCACGAGGAGGTCCTCCGCCGGGCCTGTCAGATTGCTGCTGAGCTTGACTACTCCGCACCTCCCCCGGCAATGGGCCGCGACATTCACCGCCTGATCCGCAGGTTAAGCGGAGTGGAGGATCCATACCGTGAGGCCAAGGCGCGTTTCAACGACTTTATTCTCGGACTGATGCCTGGGCTGAAAAAGCAAGTCGAACAGTCCGCCGACCCGTTCGAGACAGCGCTGAAGCTGGCGATTGCGGGTAATGTCATCGATTTCGGGGTGAATATCAATCTCACCAGCAGTGACATCGAAAACGCCGTGCGCCAGGCCCTGGCACTCGAACTGGACAAAGAGACTGTCGCACAGTTCAAAAGCTCTTTGGCCAATGCCAGCCGGATTCTCTATGTGGGAGACAATGTCGGGGAGGTGGTTTTCGACCGTGTGTTTATCGAGACAATCAAAAAAGCTTACGCCACGCTCGATATTACTTTCATCGTACGCGGCGCCCCGATACTCAACGACGTTACCCTGGGGGACGCCCGGCAGGCGGGAATGCATGAGACGGCGAAAGTGGTGGCCAACGGCTCGGATGCCCCCGGCTGCCTTCTTGATGACTGTTCCGAGGAGTTCCACAATCATCTTAGCCGAGCGGATCTGATAATCTCCAAGGGACAGGGCAACTACGAGACCCTGAGCGAGCTGCCGCACGAGGTTTACTTTATGCTCAAAGCCAAGTGCGCGGTAATCGCGCGCGATATCGGCGCAGCCCAGGGCGACCTTCTGCTGGTGCGTAAGGCCCCCGGTGAGGAGTCCGGGACCCTGTCCAAAGCTTCCAGTGATTGACCGGCCCGGCCAGAGCGTATTACAAGCTGCCGCAGCCGGCGCCTGTAAATATATTCGAAACTTTATTCTGGAACTTTTTTACCTAGCACAAGGAGTTTCCCATGAGCAGCGCTCAGGGCAGGCGTACCTTTTTCAAGAGTCTCCTTTTTTCCGGTGCATTTGTCGGCTTTGCTGGCAGAAACTCGAAAGCTGGTGTCTCCCACACAGCAGTTGACAGGCATTACGATGTGATAGTCTGCGGCGGCGGCCCGGGCGGGGTCTGCGCAGCAGTGGCCGCGGCGCGTGAAGGAAAGAAAGTGCTTTTGATCGAGCAGTACGGTTTTCTGGGCGGCATGGCCACTGCCGGGCTGGTCGAACCGTTCATGCCTTACGAAACAGGCGGCAAGCTTACCAATGCGGGGATTTTCAACGAGGTCTGCAAGGATTTGAAAAAGAACAATGGTTTCGGCTCGGAACTTCACAAGAGCGCCACAGATTCGGAAGTACTCAAGATGGTCGAGCTCGATCTCTGCCTGGATGCCGGAGTGGAGATTCTCTTCCATTCGTTCGTTTTCAGGGCCACGGTGCGCAGGAAGCGGGTTCGTGAGGTGCGCGTGGCGAACAAGGCCGGTGAAATGCGTTTCTCAGCGGAGGTATTCGTGGACGCCACAGGCGACGGGGATGTTGCCTTTTTTACCGGGGCGGACTGGGAGCTGGGCCGCCAGCAGGATGGCCTGACCCAGCCCTCTACTCTGTTTTTCAAGATGTCCGACGTGGACACGGACAGGCTGCTCAAGGCTGTGCGCTCTGAGAAAGACACCCGCTCATTCAAGAACCTGACCGAAAAGGCGCGTGCTCTGGGCGAGTTTCCCAGCCCGCGCGAGGATACTCTCTGGTTCCAGACCCCGCGAAGAGACACTATCGCTTTCAACACCACCAGGCTGATCAAGTTCGACGCTACCAATCCCTGGCACCTCACCCGGATGGAGATCGAGGGGCTGCGCCAGGTAAAAGGAGTTGCCACCTTTGCCAACAAGTACCTCCCCGGATTCAAGAAAGCCTATATCAGCCAGGTGGCTGCTAACATCGGCGTGCGCGAATCCAGGCGCGTGGTCTGCGACTACAAGATCACCAAGGAGGACCTTCTGTCCTGCCGCAAGTTCGAGGACAGCGTGGCCCGGGGCTGCTACCCGATCGATATCCACAACCCGGCCGGAAGCGGAACCACGATCATCCACCTCGAGGAGGGCGAGTCCTACTGCATCCCCTACCGCTCGATGACAGTCAAGGGGCTCGACAATCTGATCATGGGCTGCCGGGCGATCTGGGGAACCCACGAGGCCCACTCCGCCTACCGCGTGCAGCCGATAGTGATGAGTATAGGACATGCCGCAGGGGTGGCCGCCGCAATGGCCTGCGAAAACGGGTGCGATTTCAGGAAAGTGGACGTACAAGCGTTGCGCAGCAAGCTGGTCTCTCAAGGCGCTGTGGTCTGACCCGCTCCAATCCCCTCTATCAAGAGAGGTGCCTGCATCCCCCTTAACAAAGGGGGTGTCCGTATAGCGGACGGGGGATGTCCCTTGCAGGCGGGGTGTGTCCCCGGAGCTATCTCAATGATATTTATCGTTGAAAACCGTGCACTCAATTGAACCAGCGGGGATTATCATGTCAGGCAGGATCGAAGTCAGGTCGCACGCGATTACTGAGCTCGAATACGGGGACTTTTACAGCGCGTTCAATGGCTGGACATTCCGCGATTTCCAGAATGATCCGAAAGCCTGCCACGACTGGATCGCTTTCACCACTGTGGTGTACTGTCCCACAGACGGCCTGGTGCACTGTGGCCTGACCAGATTCGACAACGACATCCTTTACGTTTTCGATCCAGATAGTAAAAAATTCCGCTCGCTGGGCTACAACAAGGTTGCCGAGCAGTTCGAGGTCAAGATTCACCGCAGCCTGGTGCTGGCAGATGACGGCTATATCTACGGGGCCACGGCACTGCTTCACGATATAAACGACGTCAACCGCGCGCCGGGCGGGAAAATCTTCCGTTACAGGCCCGGCGCAGAGGGCGAGATCGAGGTGCTTTCTATCCCTGTGCCGCAGGCCTATATCCAGTCCCTGGCCCTGGATCAGGCAAGGAAAATCCTTTACGGGTTCACATTCATGCCAGAGCACATGTTCCGCTATGATATCGAAAGCGGTAAGGCGCAGCGCCTGGGACTGATCGGAAGCTGCCTTTTTATCGGGCAGGCGCACAGGCCGGTTGTGGACGATAACGGTTGGGTGTGGGGCACCTGGGGCAGCTACTACAGCGAGAATTTCCTGCCTACCGAGGGCCACCGGATTTGCCTGTTGCGCTATCATCCGGAGAAAAGCGAGGGGATCGAATATTTTCAGTACGGCCTGGAGGGTGAGGGAATAAACTCCACGGAGATGATAGACGAGGCGGTAAACGGCCGCGACGGGTACCTTTATTTCGGAGCTCGTTCAGGCAAGCTTTACCGGCTGGAGGCGAAAACAGCCGTGCCCGAATGCCTGGGCAAGCCGAACTATTACCTGAACCGGATTGGCGGGATAGTGGTTGCCGCTAACGGCCTGATATACCTCGCGGTGGGCGACAGGGACGGTGCGCGGATTTTCACCTACGACCGGCAAAGCGGGAAATTTTCCGACCTCGGCCCGGTTTTTGACCACCAGCGCGGCACCTGCGCAGAAAAAATCCACTGCCTGACAATGGACCATCAGCGCGGGGTGCTTTACGGCGGAGAAATAGACAATGTAAGAAGATCAAGCTATTTGTGGGAGGTGAGGGTGAATAATTAGGCCTTCATTCTCAGCAGTTTGTCAATTGTTCTCAGTAGTGTTCGGTAAAAAAACAAAGAAAGCGGGCTAATGCTTTTTTCTTCTTAGTCATCCTCAGCCTGTGTTTGTTCAGGTTACGATGACATTATTGACCAAACGGCTGCCGCAGATAACAGTCCCTGCTTTTGATTCCTATTTTTGTTCATGCACAAAAGTAGGCAAAAAGCGTCTCGCACGCCGTAACTCGCCAGAGCCGGCGACTTTTAGTAGCCTGCGTTGTCTGCCCAGGGAAAACCACGCTCTATAGTTGCTCGCCTGCGCGAAAGAACGCGCAATGGCATGCCGGCCTGTAGTGGCTATTCCCTGACTATCATGGAAATTGCAAGCTCTACACACGCTCCTCTTGCCTGGCTCGAACAGGCGGCCCCGGGTGCGGCCTGCGGCCGCTGGGGGAAAGTACTGAAATACTAAGGGTAATGCTAGAGGCGTGTTGATAAATCGATAAGTATGTCTTTAACCCTGGACGCCGTAGGGACACGGCGCGCCGTGTCCCTACACAAGCTATCGTTTCTTAAACAGTTTCAATTCAACCCGGACATTGTTTCGTTTTTCTACAAAAGGAAATCGATGAAATTTCAACACCTTTCTAGTCCTTTGAAAAAATGATAAGACTGAAACTGGTTTGTTTTCCGGAAAAATCCAGTCCACCAAATAAATCTCAAATTTAAACGGACAGTATTGAATCGTTCTTAAAAGAAGTATCTGATTGAATGGATAGCCCCGGCCTCTTGAGTATGTAATCTGGAAGAATTCACAGTAATCCCGCCTGGTGAAAAAATATCCGAGCTTCGCTTTGAAACCCTTTGATATCATAGGAGGAAATTATGACATCGCAGGAATATCACGAGTTGGCGTTCGGGTATGCTCCTGTGTTTGCACAGAAAGTGAGCATTGAATGGCGTCCTGCAGACCAGATAGCACCGGTGGACGTACTGGGCAGTATTGCCGATGTTGCAGGCAACCCGCAGGAATTGAACAGGATAGAGCGTGAAGAGAACGAAGAGACCTACGTGATTCCAGCCAAGATTTACTACAGTGTCTGCGAAACCTCGACACACTATTTCCTTATTTACGCGGTCTACCATATCATTGACTGGTGGAAACGGGGCAGGCCGTTCGACCCGATCAACCTGTTCCGGGACCTGCTGGATGAGCACATACACGATATGGAAGGGGCTCTTCTGGTGATCACCAAGCAGCCGAGAAGGCTTGTTGACGGGGTTGTCGCAGTTGCGCATAACAATTTCTATCTCTATACCGAACCCATGACACCCCGCGGTATTAATAATGCCCAGCATGCGTTCCCGCACAGCAGCTTGCGAATCGCTAAATTCAACGAGACAGTTGACGGGCATATCTGGCTGGATAAGAGCACCAGGAGAGTAAACCTCTATATCCAATCGCGGGGGCACGGCACCTACGGGGATCATAAGCGCTGGGGCGGCGGAGACCAGATCTGGTATTACTACCCTGCCGGAGAGGAAAATAAGCCCGGAACTCTGGACAAAAACGAAAAAGGTAACACAAAGGCAGTAGAGTATGAACTCGAGGATATTTTCGCCCCTGGCGGTTTGTGGGAACACCGGTTCAACAAGAACGTTTTCCTTCAGAGAGGAAACGGCAAATGGGGGTTTGTCTATAATAGAAAGGGCAGGCTGGAGGGCGGCTCAGCCAACCCGCCCTGGTCCTGGAACGACCACAACGACACCAGCCCGGTGGGCGAGATCGCAACCGATCCGGCACGTTTTATCACCCGCTACTGCCAGGGCTGGGGGCCGGTGAGCGCGCATTATATCCATAATCCGTACCAATCTATCCTGGGGGTCACAGAAGAAAAAGAGCGCGAGCAATTGAGCCTGGCAATGGATTGAGTTAACAGCTTGCTCGGTTGCTTTTTCGGCTCGCAAGGGGTGAAAGGTGGGCCGTGGGTGCGGCGTTACCAAACGAAAAAATACCTTATCAGGGCTGACAACGCGGAGTGATTTGCGTACACAAAATAGACAATGTGAGGTGTTCGAGATATTTGTGGGAGGTTAGTGTGATGGAGTAGTAACTATCCTTACCCCTCGAAACGCTATAATAACAATAAAATAAAAAAGCCTCCCAGGCGGCGAAAGCAATCCCCAGCCGCAGTATGGCCTCTATAAATGCTCTTTCCCGCCCGTTTTTTTTATGGCAAAAAAAATTTCCTTGTAAAATTAAGAAAATGTGTTATTTTATTTTTGTCGGCAGGTGTGGCTTGCCCTCACCTGCCTTTTTGTTGTGGCTGTCCGGAGCTGGCAAAGCTTTCGGACAGGCGTTGTCTGTATCTTTTTTATTGTTCAAGGAGTACCGCAGTATGGCCACAGGAAAAGTCAAATGGTTCAATGAATCCAAGGGTTTCGGCTTTATTGAACAGGAAAACGGCCCGGACGTGTTCGTCCATTATACCGCTATCCAGGCGGAGGGGTTCAAGACCCTCTACGAGGACCAGGAAGTCGAGTTCGATATCGTGGATGGGCCGAAAGGTCCCCAGGCCGCAAATGTCAAATCCGCAAAATAAACGACACATTTGACAATGCGTGAGCCCCCGGTACAATAGACTTGCCGGGGGCTTTTTTATCCCGAACGATAGCCGTGAGCGAAATGTGTGGCCCGGTAAGCTCGTCTTGCCATTTCGATGGAGGTTTTCTTGTGAGAGGAAGAATCAAAAAAATCGTCCGGGACCGGAGTTTCGGTTTTATCATCGCGGAGAACGGCAAAGAGGTCTTCTTCCACTCCTCATCCCTGGAAGGATTGGATTTTAGCGACCTGGAAGAGGGCAATATTGTCGAGTTCAAACAGATGACCGGGCGCAAAGGGCCCCAGGCGGAAAATGTCACCAGGGTCGAGCAGAAAAAAGGCTGGTGGACCGAATGACTCAAATTTCACACCTCGCCTCACTCTTCCAAACACTCCAGTAAAACAAACGCCCTCAGGGCGGCAGCCTGCCCGTGCAGGCTTATCAGCGCAAAATATATTCCTGCCAAAGATAATCTCCGCTATCCCGAATTTTGAACTCTATCAGCCCCCTGAACCGGTTTGACAAGTATTTATTAACAGAAGCAAATCTCTATCTTCGGTTGACTTATCGCCTGTTTCAGATTAGATTTTCACATTTCCGAACTCGAATAGAAGAAACTGTCGGCCAAGTACTTAAGGAGCAACATCGAATGGCGGCCAAACCAATCGAATCCCTGATGGAGAAACTGGTCAGCCTCTGCAAGCGGCGCGGCTATATTTTCCAGAGCAGCGAGATCTACGGCGGGCTCGGCTCCTGCTGGGATTACGGCCCGCTGGGAGTTGAACTCAAGCAGAACGTGAAAGATTTCTGGTGGCGCTGGATGACCCTGGAAAGGGACGACGTGGAGGGCCTGGACGCAAGCATCCTGATGCACTCGAAGGTCTGGGAGGCAAGCGGGCACGTGGAGGGGTTCACCGATCCGCTGGTTGATTGCAGAAACTGCAAGCAGCGTTTCCGCGCGGACAAGGTGGAGGGAAACAAATGCCCGGCGTGCGGCAAGGAGGCTCTCACCGAGGCGCGCATGTTCAACCTGATGCTCAAGACCCACATGGGGCCGGTGGAGGACGACACCGCCCTGGTCTACCTTCGCCCGGAAACCGCCCAGGGCATATTTGTCAATTTCCTGAACGTGCAAACCGCGATGCGCCGCAAGATCCCGTTCGGTATCGCCCAGATCGGCAAGGCTTTCCGCAACGAGATCACTCCGGGCAATTTTATTTTCCGCACCCGGGAGTTCGAGCAGATGGAGATGCAGTATTTTGTCCAGCCAGGCACGGACGAGGAGTGGTTCGAGAAATGGAAAGAGAACCGGATGAATTTCTACCTGGCGCTTGGGTTGAAAAAAAAGAAACTGCGCTGGCACGAGCACGGGCCGGATGAACTCCCCCATTACGCCCGCGCTGCGTTTGATATCGAATACGAGTTTCCTTTCGGCTGGCAGGAGATCGAGGGTGTGCATAACCGTACGGATTACGACCTGGCCAGGCACAACGAGTGCTCCGGAAAATCGAACCTGAGTTATTTCGATGAATCCACCGGGGAGCGCTACGTACCCTATGTGATCGAAAGCAGCGCCGGGGCGGACAGGACAATGCTCACCTGCCTGGTTGACGCCTATGACGAGGAAGAGGAGCGGGTGGTCCTTCGCCTCTCACCCAAACTGGCCCCGATCAAGGCCGCGGTTTTCCCGCTGGTGAAAAAGGAGGGAATGGTCGCTGCGGCGAAAGAGACTTACGAGGCTCTGCGAAAAAAGCTCAAGACATTTTACGATGAGGGCGGATCGATCGGCAGGCGCTACCGCCGCCAGGACGAGGCCGGAACACCGCTCGGAATCACCACCGACGGCCAGACACTGGAGGACAACACGGTCACGATCCGCGAGCGGGACTCGATGGAGCAGGTTCGGGTGCCGGTGCCCGAAGTGGTTGACTGGGTTACACGCTATGTGGAAGAGGGGAAAGCGGCAGGATAACGGGATTAACTAAAGCAGGGGCACGGCACGCCGTGCCCCTGCTTGATTAAAGAGCTAAAATAATTGTCCACTCTGATAAAAGGTGGAAAAAAGCGGCGAGTCGGGAGACTCGCCGCTTTCAATTTCAACCTGTGTAAACGCAACTGTCAGTTGGCCGGTTCGAAAACCGCCACCAAGCCGCCGCCGGGGGCCATCTTGACAGGGAGCACCTCGCCGGCGTTAACCTCGCCTTCGACTATATCCACCTCCTCGGGCCTGGTTGCAGCCCTTTTGCCATCGGACCAGGCCGTGGCTTTCCAGGAACCGCTGCCCAGGAAATCAAGCGGGATTTCGAGTTCTCTCTCATCCCAGTCGGTCATTGCGCCCAGATACCACTTGTCGCCCCTCTTGCGGGCAAGCACGATATAGTCTCCGACCTCGCCTTCGATAAAGCGGGTCTGGTCCCAGACAGTGGGAACCATACTCAGGAAATCGAGGCCCTTTTCCTTGCTGTAGCTGGTGGGACTGTCCGCCAGCACCTGAAGCGGGCTTTCATAGACAACGAACATTGCCAGTTGATGGCACCTGGTGCCCAGGGTCATCGGATCGACATCTCTGGGAGAAAAAGACTTCTGAGTGGCATTGTTGAATCCACCGGGGGTATAGTCCATCGGCCCGACCAGCATCCGGATGTAGGGAATGGTAACATTGTGTTCGGGGTTGGCCCAGTCGCTCCATTTCAGGTATTCCAGCCCGATCACACCCTCACGGGTAATCAGGTTGGGCCAGGTGCGGCGGATACCGGTGGGTCGGTAAGCGCCGTGGAAATCCACCAGCAGTTTGTGCTGGGCTGCTTTCTCCAGCACCTGATGATAAAAAGCGATCATCTCCTGGTCGTCACGGTTCATGTAATCGACTTTCACTCCGGCGATCCCCCATCTCTCATAAAGCGGGAAAGCCTGGTCTATCTGCTTGTCCACGCATTCCCAGTTCAGCCAGAGAATCAGCCTGACTCCCTGGGAGTCGGCGTACTGCACCAGGTGTTCCATATCGATTTCAGGCACCGGAGTGGTAATATCCGCCGTGGGCTCCAGGTGGTCGCCATACCAGCCGGCATCAATCAGGCAATATTCGAGACCGCTCTCAGCGGCGAAATCGATATAGTGTTCGTAGGTGCTGGTCTCATACCCTCCGACCTGTGCTCTGCCGCGGCGTTTTCCGACCACGCGGCCGCTCCACCAGTCCCAGGAAGCCTTTCCGGGCTTGATCCAGGAGATGTCGCTGATCCTGGAAGGTTCGTTAAGTGCCAGGATAAGGTTGGATTCGATAAGCTTGCCGGGATGATCGGCGATCATCAGTACACGCCACGGGGTGGTGAATGGCACCTCGCCGAGAGCCTTCACCTGTTTTTCGCCCAGTCGGGGGATCAGTACTGTATTAAGCGCGTCGTCAATATTGCGCGCGCCTGAGAGAAAAAAAGCCGTGTAATCAGGGGTCAGTCCGGCCTCTGCGATACACATCGCCTCTCCGTTTGAATAGAGCAGGAGCATCGGCAGGGCGGCAGTACTGTCGCGGGTGATCTCGGATACTTTCAGCCTGGTGTAGTATCTCTCATAATTGTGCGGGGGAAGCACAGAGGAAAAAATCGCCAGGGCTTCAACATCCGGGGGAAAATAGTAGCCGGTGAACTCATCGGTGAGTATGAACTCTTTCATAAAACCAGAATGTTTGGCAGAGGGAATCCCGATTTTCGGTTCCTGCTCGGGGAAGTGGAAACGGAAGGCCACGCCATCGTTGTAGGCGCGAACGATAAGGTCGAATGTTTTCGCAGGAATGTCTTTCTCGCGTAACGAGATCACAGTCTCGTTATATTCAGCCCGGACACTGGACTGCTTGCTGAAAGGCGCCTCGAACTGGTCCACGCCACTGGATTGGCTGATTTCAATCATTACCAGGTCACCCAGCACAACACCGGCATCTCCGAAATTTAAACCCAGCGGGGAGTCTCTCAGCAACTCTTTCCCATTGTAGGAAACCCTGTAATACATGTTGTCGCCCGCAGGATAGGGCGCGGGCATTTCTTTCAACTCGAAGCTGAACTCGATCCTGCCGTCCGGACTGTTTACCTCGATCAGACCTTCTGAATAATACCGTCCGCAGGAAACTATCAAGAGTACTAAAAGAAGCAACGATGCCGAAAAAACGGCCACCCGGTTAAACATGAATTATCTCCTGCAATTTAGAAAGTTATAATGAGTGAATTACCTTTCAGAGAATCCTGGATATTTTCTGCTGTCAATTACCAAATTATTGGACAAGGCTGTCAAACAGCCCTAGCCCGCCTGACAGCCAGGCTATCCGGCACGTTCAGTGCAGATGAAAACTTTTTGATAATAGATTTTAAAAAAAATTATATAATGCAAAATGCCTGTAAAAGCAATAGATTAGTCAGCAACTTCCCGACTTTTTTCCGGAGAAGAACCAATCATTCTGTCCAACCCTCAGACACATTCTTTGCCGGGAATCTCGGAGGAGAAAAAATCAGTCATCTTTCAAGGCAAACCTTTCACTTTGAGTTTCACCGCGTAAACGTCCGGCCTGGCTGTGATAAAGAGGGTTTTCCACTCCTTGCCGCCGAAACAGCAGTTTGTCGGATTATTGGGGGTAAGGATCTTGCCGATAAGAACCCCGTCTGTTGAAAACACATGCACGCCGTCCCCGGCTGTGGAATAAAGCCTTCCCATCACATCCACACACATGCCGTCCGGGCCGCCGGGGGAGATGGTGGCGAATACACCGATTTCCTCCAGGCTTTCTCCTGCTACACGAAAATATCTGATGTGGTGGGGTTTGCCGCTGTCGGAGATATAGAGCACCTTTTTATCCGGGGAAAAGACGATGCCGTTTGGCCGGTCGAAATTATCAACCACCGCGGCCGGCTCTTTCGTCTCACGTGCGAGCCGGAAAACGTAGTTGGCCGGCTGCTCGGGTTCCTGCCTTCCGAGCCCGTAGGGCGGATCCGTGAACCATAGCGAGCCGTCGGCTCCCAGGGCAATGTCATTCGGGCTGTTCAGCCTGCCTCCCTTGAATCTGTCGCAGAGTGTGACAACCTCTCCGGAATCCAGTGTCAGACTGACCCTGCGGCCTCCATGTTCGCAAGCCAAGAACCTGCCCTGACTGTCGAGCAACAGCCCGTTGGAGTTGCCGCTCGGAGTTCTCCACACCGAAAGGCCCTCTTCCGGAGCCCAGCGGTAGATTTTATCTGCCGGAATATCGCTGAAAAGAAGGTAGCCCTTGCCCTCGCTTTCCACCCAAACCGGGCCCTCGGTAAACTGAAGGCCGCTGGCGATCTCAACCAGCCGGGCATCCTCACTGACCACTGCCGAAAATTCAGGCTTGAGAGCCTGGATATTTGCGGAAAATAAGCCCTGTGGCAGTAAGAATAATAGCAGAATAGAGAAGAATCCTTTCATTTTTTCCTCCTGATCCATTAAGGACACGCGAAAGAAACCGTTCAAAAGAGCAGCTATTGCTGCAGCCAGGTGAAAATAGATCTATCTCAGGGAGCCACGATCATCCCTTCCCGCAGAACAAGACATTTATCACTTCTTTCGCTGGCTGGCCAGCCAGTTGACAGCGGCCAGGGCAATGCCCTCGTGCCCGCCGGCGAAAATTGTTACGCGCGACGGCCCTGCAGTTCTCCGGAAAAGCACCGCCTTTTCGCCGTAATCCGGGTCGTCCTCCCTCTCTGCGGCAAGCTCGGCCGGCACAGATTCTTCCTTTTCAAACCATTCGATCTGCCGGTCGGCCAATCGCTTTTCCCCGTGTCCGTTGGCGCCGGCCAGGATATTGAACGCGTGCAGGGTGTGTCCCACCGGGACCGAGCCGGTGTGGCCGTCATGAATTCCCGCGCAGATCTCCACTGCCACACCGGCTGCGCCGGCGAGAACCGAAACGGACGAACGCTGCTCGTAGCGGGAGCGGATTTCTTCCGACTGTTCAGGCGGCCCGCCGCAGGAGGCGGCAATCTCGGCTGCGTATTTGAGCTGCCGCTGGAGAGATTCTTCATACCAGCGTGCAAGGTCGGTTATCGGCACCCAGGCCGAGACCCCGGCCCAGAGCTGCGGCCTGCTGCCTGCGGTAAGAAGAGCCATGTGGCCGCCGCCGCTGGTTCCCACAAGGTAAATCCGGCTCGTATCGACCGGCGAGTTGGACTTAGCGTAGGCCACCGCGTCGAGGATATCCGAGATTGCCGCTTGGCTTCCGGTGGCCTGCGGATTATTGTTCGGGCCGCGGAAATCGGGGTGAATAAACACCCAGCCGTGCTCTCTGGCCTGCTCCAGGTAAGGCAGGCTCGACTGCTGAAAGTAATCGCCGGACCAGGTGTGCAGGACCACCAGCAGGGGCGCGGGCTTTTCGAGCTGCTCCGGGGCCTGGAAAAGAGCGGGCTGAACGGTACTGTCGTAACTGCTTCTGATCTCGACCCTGCGTACATCACGCGGCCAGCCGGGTATGCTGTCGATTCCGGCGAGAGAATCCCCCGCAGGTTGCCCGGACGGGGGCGAGCAGCAGAAAGCCAGGGCGGATATCAGCGCAAAACCGATTATGGAACCTCCAAACCTCCGGTAGAACAACACTATTTCCTTTGAAAAAGGTGTTTTCCCAAAAATTGTCAGGTTATATATTAGAGCAAAAGGGATTTGTTGACAAGTAAGCTTCATGGCTAAAAAAGCCTGATTCACTTTTTGATTAAAAGAACCCTGTCCGGGGAATGGAGGATAAGAGTGTCAATTTTCTGGGAGTTTGTTCCTATAGTAGCGATTATTGTGGTCTATCTTCTGGTCTGCCGCGTGGGAGCGATCCTGTTGACCATGACCGGGCTGGATCAGCCGACCGCTCAGTTCCAGGCCTTGAGCGCGCTGACCGGCACAGGTTTCACCACGCGGGCCTCGGAAATGATCGTGAACCACGAGATGCGGCGCAGGATCGCGATGGTGCTGATGGTGATCGGCAACCTGGGCCTTGTCGGCGGAGTCGTGGTGCTGATCAATATCTTCCGCAGCCGCGGAGCCCAATTGAATCTGGTGCGGGCCGGGGCGCTGATCGCCCTTCTGGCTTTCATCTTCTGGATATCAGGGAAGAGGAAGCTGTGGCGCAAGCTGAACGAGTGGCTGGAGCATTTCATCGAGAAAAGGCCGCTTTTCCGCAAGAGCACAGTCGAGGAACTGCTCAGTTTCCACGACAATTACTCGATAGTGAAGATCACCGTGCAGGAATTGGACAGCAATGTGGGCAAAGCCCTTCGGGATACCGATTTCCGGGCGCGCAACATCCTGATCCTCTCCATCGAACGGGACGGGAAAATGACCCCCCTGCTCAAACCGGAGGAGGTGATCAGGACCGGAGATAAGCTTATCTGCTACGGTGATGCAGAAAGTATCGCCACGAATATTATCCAATTCTAACCCCTTAAAAAAGGCGGATGAAAATGATTGCACCGAGAGTAAGAATCACTGTGGGATTCTTATCCATTTTCCTGATTACATCAGCGGTATCCTCCAGGGCGAAAGATTTCGAGTGGCTGCCTGAATCGCCTGAAAAATGCGGCCTGGACAGTGTGAAACTCGCCGCAATGACAAAGGAGCTGGCGGCCAGGGGAACCAAAGCGGTGCTGATCGTGCGCAGAGACCGGATCGCCTGGGAATGGTACAGCGCCGATCACGGCCCGGATCGCAGGCATTATACCGCCTCGCTGGCCAAGGCGCTGGTGGGCGGGATGTCCCTTTTGCTGGCACTTAACGACAATCGGCTCGAGGCGGATGACCCGGCATGGAAATATATCCCGTTGTGGAAAAATGATCCGCTCAGGAACAAAATCACTATCCGCCACCTGGCCACGCACAGCTCCGGAATCGAGAATGCGGAGACAGAGGGCAAAACCCATTTCGAGCAGACCGGCTGGAAACTTCTTTTCTGGACGCAGGAGCCTGACCCGTTTTCAATGGCGGTGCGCCAGGCGCCGGTGATTTTCGAACCCGGTGCGAAATACCATTACAGCAATCCCGGCATGGGCGCGCTGGCCTATGCTGTCACTGCAAGCTACAAGGGAACGAAATACAAGGATATCCGCACCCTGTTGAAAACACAGGTGATGGATCGGATCGGTGTAGCAGAGAACGCATATTCGATGGGCTACGGTAAAACTTTTGAGTTGGACGGGCTGAAACTGGTTGCCAACTGGGGCGGCGGAGGCTATACCGCCCGGGCAACAGCCCGTGTGGGCAGGCTGATGCTGCGCAAGGGCAACTGTGAAGGCAGGCAGCTTATCCGGCCTGAAATGGTCGAGCAGGTGGTAAGCTATGCCGGCACACCACTTCCCACCCGGGAAGAGGGCAATCCGGACCCGGCCTCCGGACTCGGCTGGTACACCAATTACGACGGAGTGTGGCCCAGGGTGCCGCGGGACGCTTTCGCCGGGGCAGGGGCCGGCAACCAGGTGATGATCGTGGTACCGAGCCTGGACATGATCGTGGTCAGGAACGGCAGCCTGCTGGATACCTCGGGCAAGCTCGGGTTCTGGGGCGGCACCGAAGTATACCTTTTCAACCCGGTCATGGAAGCTGTGATCAAACCACCCTGTGCGAAGAGCGAAACGATCCTGGGGATCGAGTTCGAGCCGGTGGAAAGGATCGTGCGCAGAGCAATAGACTGCGACAACTGGCCTATCACCTGGGCCGATGACGGCCACATGTACACTGCCTACGGGGACGGCTGGGGGTTCGAGCCGAGGACAGAGAAAAAGCTCAGTAACGGCCTTGTCAGGATTGTTGGCGAAGGTGGGGATTTCAGGGGAGAGAATATCCGCACCTCAGAGGGAGAAACTGTCGGCGACGGCCCCCAGGGCGCCAAGGCCAGCGGCATGCTGACAGTCAACGGCACGCTCTACATGCTGATCCGCAATGTGGGCAACTCCCAGCTTGTATGGAGCCAGAACCACGGGATAAACTGGACCTACGGGTTCAAGTTCACAGAAAGTCTCGGCTGCCCCGCCTTTCTCAATTTCGGCCAAAACTACGAGGGCGCAAGGGACAACTATGTCTATGTCTACTCCCAGGACGGCCACAGTGCGTATGAAAATTACAACGGGGTGGTTCTGGCCCGCGTGCCCAGGGAAAAAATTCGGGATCGAAGGGCTTACGAGTATTTCAAGGGCAAAAACAGCGCAGGCAACCCTCTCTGGAGCCCCGATCCAAAGCAAAGGGCGCACGTGTTCAGCTTTCCCGGCCACTGCCACCGTCTGGATGTAGTATACAATCCCGGGCTGGGACGCTATCTGATGGCTCTGGCTCATAACCATCAGGGTAGCTGGGGCATATACGAGGCATGCGAGCCCTGGGGCCCCTGGAAAAAAGCTTTTTACACGGATTACTGGGGACTGGGGGATACCCACGGCTACCGTATCCCGTCGAAATGGATCGCTGCTGACGGCAAGAGTTTCTATCTGTTGTTCTCAGGCAGGATCCACGAAGATACTTCATACGACGCTTTCTGCGTGCGCAAGGCCAGGATAATCACTGCGCCTGAGGAATGAAATCATACAGGAAGGAAATCAAATGAAAGTTCTGCTCACCGGGGGTGCAGGATATATCGGCTCGCACGCCAACAAGCTGCTCAGCCGCAGCGGGATCGAGACCGTGGTGGTGGACAACCTCTCCCGCGGACACAGGGAGGCGGTCAGGTGGGGCAGGCTCGAGGTGCTCGATATTCTGGATTACGACTCCCTGTCGAAACTGTTCGAAAGGGAAAAATTCGATGCGGTGATGCATTTCGCAGCGCTGATCTTTGTGGGCGAATCCGTGCGAAAGCCGGAAACCTACTACCTGAACAACGTGGTGGGAAGCCTGAACCTGCTGCGGGCCATGCGGGCACGCTCTGTTGACAAGATCATTTTCTCCTCCACTGCGGCAGTGTACGGCACCCCCCGCAGGACACCGATCCCGGAGGAGCATGCCACCGAGCCGATCAACCCCTACGGCTGGAGCAAACTGGCCATTGAGAAAATGATCGCTGATTTCGCCCGGGCCTATGGCATGTGCTCGATCATTTTCCGTTATTTCAACGCGGCCGGGGCTGATCCGGACTGCGAGGTGGGCGAAAACCACGACCCGGAAAACCACCTGATCCCCCTGGTGCTCAAGGCTATCAAAAATCCGGAGCGCACGCTCAGAGTGTTCGGTACTGACTACGACACCCCGGACGGCACCTGTATCCGCGATTTCATCCACGTGACAGACCTGGCCGAATCCCACGTGCTGGGTCTGAAACGCCTGGTGGAGAAGCCAGAAAGTGATGAGCCGGTGAAATACTACAATGCAGGAAACGGCAGCGGGTTCAGCGTGCGGGAAGTGATCCGCACTGCGATAGAGGTTACCGGAGGCGAGCCGAAGATAGAATACACAGGCCGCCGGCCCGGAGACGCTCCTCAACTGGTTGCCTCAAGCCGTAAGCTGCAGGAAGAACTGGGCTGGACGCCGCGCTATCCGGACCTGAAATCTATTATCGAGCACGCCTGGGCCTGGGAGCAGAAACTGGGAGAGGAGAATAACTAACAGGCAGGAGATTGCAGGGGCGATCCTTGTGATCGCCCAAAATTTGCTTTATTTGTCATCGGTTTTTATTGAAAGGGGCGAATTCAAGATTCGCCCCTACATATTTTTAACACATTCTTCGTATAAATTATCGATCTGATCCAGAATTTTCTCCATGGACAGGTTCTCCTGCGCCCAGGCGCGGGCACGCTCTCCAAGCTCGCGGCGCAGATTGCCGCTTTCGGCCAGGCGCGCCAGGGTGTCGGCCAGGGCGTCTGAATCCCGCACAGGCACAAGCAGCCCTGTGCGGCCCTTTTCGATAAACTCAGGCAGTGCGCCGGAAGAGGCCGCGATCACCGGCAATCCGGCCAGCATGCCCTCGGTTGCCACCAGGCCGAAAGCCTCCTCGAAGGATGGCACGACCAGGATATCCAGCGCGGCGAAAACGGCCTGCGAATCCTTTCGGTAACCGCTGAAAACCACCTTGTCTTCCAGGCCGAGGGCAGCGCACTTTTTCTTAAGAAAACGGTCGTATTCCCCCTCCGGCGCGCCCACCACTGCAAAGCGAAGTTTTTCCATACGTCCGGCGACTTTTGCAGCAGCCTCCAGGAACACCTCCTGCCCTTTTCGCGGCTCGAGCCTTCCCACCACCCCGGCAAGCACGGTGCCCGTATCCGCTGCTCCCAGTTCTCTGCGCAAGGAATCACGGCCGGGTTTAGTTTCCCGAAGAGGCAGCTCGAACCGGCTCGTATCCACTCCGTTGAAAATGACCCGCACCCGGTTTGCCTGCAAAGGGCATGATTCCAGAATGCTCTGCCTGACATATTCCGAAACCGCCACCACTGCGGCGAGTTTACCGTATAGATAGCGATGAAAGATGTCGCGCTTGTTGCCGGCTGAGGCGATATGCTTGTGAAGGATAAGCGCCGGGCGAATGTGGGCGAACGAGCAGGCCAGGCTTACCAGGGCCAGGTCGCGGGAGAGGTGGATATGGATGATCCGGGGCATGCGTTTTTCGATTATCCGGGCAAGCTGCCAGCTTGCCGCCGGATCTATATAGGGTCCTACCCGGAGAAGGTCGTATTCGAGGTCCGAGGCAGCCAGGAAGCGTGCCAGCGGGGTGTTATTTTTCGCCACCAGGGAAACCTCGTGGCCTCTGTCTTTCTGGACCCGGGCCAGAGCCGCCGGGTACATCTCCCTTCCGCCCCAGCCTCCGGAACTGGTGAGGTGGATCAGGCGCATCGGCACCCCCGGTAAACAATTTCCAGCGCCCGCAGGAAATACTCGCGCGCTTTCACGTAGTCGGCACTTCTGCGGTACATCCGGCCTGCACTGAGAAGGGTCTCCGCCTCCCCGGGCAGGCTGCCGGTGAGACTGTGCTCAATCGAGTGGCACAACTGCTGAAGTTTGATCGTGTCGCTGCGCAGGCGCGAGTAGCTGTTGCTGTAAATCGTTTCACCCGCTGTTACACCCTCGGCAGTTCCGCCCCATTGGTGGAATTCGAGCACAAGGCGAATCTGTTCAGCCAGCCCGCGGGGCAGTTCGATGCGCTGCTTATCCACATGTGCCACGATAAATCCCCATTGCAGTATTCACGATCAAAAAGGGATGCATAAATCGCCTTTCTGGCGGATCGCGCCCTTTGTACAGTTGAGCTGGAGGTGTAAAACACAGGGCATCTCAGCCTCGACACTCACTCCCACGCGGCCTGCGGCCGCTTAAGAATCAGTGCACCTCAAAGAAAATAAACATATTCCTTTCATCAATCCATTTTGCATTATCTCTATGCAACTGCCTTAAATAATACCAACTCTTAATTCGTAAACCATTTTTACCGGACACTACTGACGCTATGTATAAATTAATTTTCAAAGCCGGATGTGGCAAGTATGCGGTTTTAATTCAGGAGAAATTAGAGTCTTAACTTATTTGCGGGAAAAAAATTTTGGCATTGATTTTCTCAAATTGATACATTACTCTAATATTTTTTCCAGAATGAAATTTTACCAGACCGATACGCCAATGGAAATTTGCTTTAAATCAATATTGTCCGGTTAATTTTCATCTCTTTTCAGCTATGAACTCCCAGGTTCTTAAATTCTTATTTCTCCCACTTTTGCTGGCGATCAAAAGTGGGCAAAAATCGCTTGCAGGCCGCAACTCGCAAACGCTTGAGGATGTTATAACCTTCGGCGTTTACGTGATAAAAAACACGCTCCTCTATCGGTCGCCTTGCCGGGTAACCTTTGGTCACCACGGCAAAAGGCATGCCTGAGCGCCTTGTTTCGTGGCTGCCACGATGGAAATTACCCGGCTTCTACACGCTACTTGTTGCCTGGCTCAAACAGGCGGCCCGCTGGCGCAGCCTGCGGCTGCGCTCGGGTGAGAACAGCTCTGCTAATTGCATGAAAGATTATCGAAAGATTTCAATCTCTCAGAAGGGACAACTAAGGCTATAATTGGATCTCTATATCTCCTGCTCGCTCCAAATTGAGAACATGATCATGACCCAAAAATTCCCATGTAATTTCCCCGAACACTAGTGAGTTTAAATGAAAACTTCAGCCTTAAACGACAGCAATATCGAGCAGGAAATCAGCCAGGTAGAGGAGTTCCTGGCACGTAAGGCCCCTGAGGCTTATCCCGGATGGAGCTGGATAAAAATGCCGGAAGACGTAATGCTTGAAATCGACAGCTATCACCGTGTGGCCCGGCTCAAGCTCGGAGCTGAGCCGGTTGACTGGGATTCCGAGTACAGCAGGCTCGCTGTAGAGAGCGCAATCGACGGCCACAGCCACCTGGAAAGCTATCCCGGGACACCGGGCCTGGTGGAAGAGCTAAAAGAGATCCTCGACAGGGCGGGAGTCGGGTACATTGTGGCCCTGCCGATAAATAAATTCCGGGACGAATTTTTTCGCGAGGCGGATAACTGGCTTTCCGGACCTCTTGCCGACCGGGTGGTTCTTTTCGCCAGCCTGGACTGGAAACTTGATGAGCCGGGCTTTGTCGAAAAAGCCTGCGCCCATCTCGACAAGTGCCGTTCCATAGGAATCCGGGGCCTCAAGGTGCATAAGAATGTCGGTCTTTCAGTGACCACTAACGGCAGCATCGCCCCGCTCACAGATACGCGTTTCAAGGAAATTTTCAGCTATGCCGGCGAGCTGGGCGTTCCGGTCTGGATCCATTACGGCGATCCCTACGATTTCTTTTTTCCCCTGGAGGGTAACGCAAGAAAGCGCGAATTGACCTGCTTTCCGGACTGGCATTGGTACCAGAAAAATTTCGCTGAGAAGGAGTACTGGAAACTCCAAGAGCACTTTTTCCGGATGATCGAGGACGTGAAAAAAACCAATTTCAACGCTGTGCACCTTGCCAACTACCCCTGGGACAGGATCGACGAGTTCTCCCGGCTTCTCCTGGACTACCCCAACCTCTACAGCGACATCTCGGGCAGGATGGCCGAAATAGGCAAAGGCAAAACTCTGGAGGCCACCGAGAGCCGGACCGAGGCGGCCAGGCGTCTGTTTATCCACTGCCAGGACAAGATCCTCTGGGGCACGGATATCCTTCCAACAGACAAGCTGTACAAACTCTGGTCGATATTTCTGCGTTCTGATAGCAAGGACCTGGACTACACCTGGGCCACTTTTTATCCGGGACAGGGAGACTGGCTGGTGGACGGACTGGGCCTGGAGCAGGAAATTCTCAACAAGCTCTGCCGCGACGTGGCCAGGGGATTGCTGGGATTGTAAGATATCCGATCACAGGCTGTTGCCGACAAGAATCCTTTCTGGTAGCTGCTTTTTTTCGCTTGGAAAATCCCGTTTTTTCAAAATACTTGACCGCGCACCAGGGCAGCCCCAAATTTGAGGGATTACAACCGGGCAAGAATCTAAACACCGGCTGGGGGTTTCGCCTCAATCAGCGGGGAAAGAAAAAAATATGAACGGCACGTATCTTGACTTTGAACGTCCGATTCAGAAAATAGTCCAGCGGATCGAGGAATTGCGCCATATTGCTACCAGCGAGGACCTGGAACTTCACGACGAGATCGAGAAGCTTGAGAAAAAGCTCGTTCGCCTGCGCGAGGATATCTACCGCAAGATCACTCCCTACCAGCGGGTTCAGCTTGCCCGCCACCCGAACCGTCCCTATTCACTGGATTATATCAATACAGTATTCGAGGATTTTCTCGAACTCCACGGCGACCGTCAATTCCGGGACGACCCGAGTATCGTGGCCGGCTGGGCGCGCTTCGAGGGCAAAGCTGTGATGGTGATCGGCCAGCAAAAAGGCAGAGACACCAAGGAGAAGCTCTACCGCAATTTCGGTATGGCGCATCCCGAGGGTTACCGCAAGGCCTTGAGGCTGATGAAAATGGCCGAGAAATTCTCCCGTCCGGTAATTACGTTGATCGACACTCCCGGAGCCTATCCCGGGATCGGGGCCGAGGAGCGCGGCCAGGCCGAGGCAATCGCGCGCAACCTGCGCGAGATGGCCATGCTGGAGACGCCGCTCGTTGCGGTGATTATCGGCGAGGGTGGAAGCGGAGGGGCGCTGGCGCTCGGGGTGGGCAACCGTGTGCTGATTATGGAAAATGCAATCTACTCAGTGATCTCGCCCGAGGGCTGCGCCTCGATCCTCTGGCGCGATGACGGCGAAAAGGAGAAAAGCGCGGTTGCGCTCAAGCTGAATGCGGCAAGCCTGAAAGAGTTCGGCGTGATCGACGAGATAATCCCCGAGCCAAACGGGGGGGCCCACAGCGATTTCAGCTCGGCTGCGGAAAACTTGGGCAAGGTGCTGGGCAAGCATCTACAGCAGTTAGGCAGGCTTTCGCCAGAGGAGCTGGTCAATCAGCGGATAGAGAAATATTCACATATGGGAGAGTACGAGGAGTAGGAAAATTACACCTTTTACACATTTGATATTGGATAAATAATAAAAAAGGCACGGCCTAAGCCGTGTTTTTTTACGGGTTTGCCTTTTAATCAATCCTCAACTTTCCCTCACCCCGGCGGAGCGGGAAAACCCTTCTCCACTGCCAGCCAGTCGTCTCCCACCTCCCGGCCCAGGGCCCAGCGGTAAACCGTGGCGCTCTCCATACAGAGATAAACGTAAACCCGGCTGTCGAACGATTTGATCCACTCGTTGATCTTGCGGTAAATCTCTATCCGCACGGGCTGGGGGTAGCGGTATTTGCTGTCCGGGGGCACAGGGAAAAACTCCCCGGCAAGCAGCGGATGGTCTTTGAACCGCGCGGCGAAATAGGGCGCCATCCAGGGACTGAAACGCAAACAGCCCAGGCTGATCCAGGCCACGTTGCCTGGTGTGGCCACCTGGTAGATTTTTTCCACAACTTCCCTGTATGCATCCTCCCAGCCGTTGAAATAGAATATCGGGTCGAAATGAAAGCCCAGACTGTAGCCGGCATCCTGCACCCTGGCCGCAGCTTCCAACCTTGCCTCAAGCGGCGGAGCGCCCAGCTCCTCTGTGTCGATCACAACCTGGGGGTTCACCGACCAGCTCACCAGAATATTGGGAGGAGCCGGTTTAAGCTCGCACAGCCTGTCCACGTTGGCACTTTTTGTTTTGAACTCGAACCAGTTTTTTTGCCGTGAGCCAAAGAATTTAACCAGATCGTGAGAAAAGCCGGTCATGTGGTCCAGAGCGAGGCTGTCTGAAAGCTCCCCTGTACCGTAGCGCAGGGGGTATTCCCAATCCCCGGCAAGCTCGGCATCCACCTCGGCGAAAATTTTCTCCAGTTCCGGGTAAATAAAGATCGTTGGGCGGTTGATGTAGCCTTGAAGGATACAGTAGGAGCAGTCGATCGGGCAGCCGGAAATGAGATTGATCACCCGGTAGCGGCAGCAGCGCATGCCCTTGCTTGCCGGGCAGGGTTCCACCATCCGGCCCTGGTAGGGCGAAAGCGCCAGGTTGAACTTGCCGCGGCGCACGGCCCTGGCCGGATCGTCCCTTTGCCGGGCTGCGAGCATTTCGATTTGGTCGAGTTCTTTCAGCTGTCGGTGGGGGATCGTGCGCACGAGCTCTTTGGCCCGGATGTGGTCTTTCAATTCGGGGTGAATGTAGAGCGTGTCGAAAGTCTTTATCACTTCTCTCCCTGCTTCTTTTCCTGAGGAGCGCCAAGAACGCCGAACAGCTTGCCTGCCGCAGGCTTACGACTTGCCTCGTGGAGAGCCTCCGCCTTTCGCTTGAACTCACCTGCTGATTTTATTTTGAATGAAACAGTAAAAAAATCTCCCTCGAAAAACGGCGGAGGCTCCAGGCTCACTTCCTCGGGCAATTTAAGCTCTTTGCGGGCTGAGTGGAAATCCTTCTCGATTTTTCTCATCACCGGGTTTCTCTTCTGGCGCAGTATCCTGTGCACGATTTCCCGCCCGCCGGATTTTGACATTTGAGGGTCGATCATTACATCCCGGATACCCTTGTCAATCAGGATATCCTGCACAGGGAGACTGTCGCGCAGGGCGATTTCACCGAGCAACTGAAGGTAGTTTCGCAGAAGGTTCTGACCCGGTTTCACTGCGCGTACGAGCACCAGGATCGCCTGCTGGCCCTCTGTGGAAAAGTTTGCCCAGAGTGAGGACTCACGCAGGGCCACACCGTTGCTGGCACAGAAACGAGCCACCGAGTCCTCGAGCCGGTTCAGCCGCCGAATCTCACCGAGAATTTTCCTTGAGGATCCGAAGCCCAGAAGCGGCAGAAATGTGGCTGCCAAATCCTCGTCGCTGACACTGAATTCCCCGGTAAGGCGCTCTATCACTCTTGAGGCTTCGACTGCGGAGAGCCTGTCCTCCAGCCTGGCCAGGCGCGCCTTGAAAAGTTCTAGCTGATCAAGGCCACTCGAGAGGATCAGAGCAGGCATCTCCTCAAGGCCTGCTTTTCGCGCAGCAGCGAGTCTTCGGAAACCGTCAAGAAGCCGGTACTGCCCCCCGCCTTTCTCCACCACCCAGAGCGGTTCGAGGACTCCCGCTTTTTTTACGCTATCGGCCAGAGGGTCGATCCCCCGCTCAACCGGCCATTCAAGCGCGAAATCGTGGTCGGTGCTGTCTATCTCCTCTATACCGATCATCTTAAACCGGGCGCTGTTTAATATATTTCCCTGACCCATTTATTTAATTCCTCCATCTGGAATCAATTACCCGTTAACCGTTTTTACAGGCGCAATCTGTCCGATCTGCTCCCCGGCCCATTTCTCAAGACGCCTGTAGCGTCCGGCTTGCAGTTTTTTATTCCTTTTGCTGTACCCCAGAGCCAGAATATGCGATTTGGCAGCAAGCTCTTTTAATGCAGCCAGGCGCAGGCTATCTGTAAGTATTCCGCTTTCGAGAATCTTCCGTATCGCCCGCACCCGGTAGCGGTCGAAACCCCAGTGCGAAGAAGAAAGCTGGTCCTCGTGGCCACCACGCTTGACAACCAGTTTTCTGTGGATATAAAGCACAGGGTGGCGCGCGGTAATCCGCAGCCAGAGCTCGTAATCCTCACAGACCCGGTAGTGCTGGTCAAAACCGCCGATTCGAGAGAAAAGACCGCGGTCGATAAGAACCGAGGAGGGACTGATACGGCACATCGGCAGGCAGTACTCGAATATCCGCCCGCCCAGTTTGGCATGCTTTTTCATCGGGTTGACCCGCACTCCTCGCCGGACCCAGAACTCATCCGTGTGGCTGATCAGAAACTCCGGTTGCTGGTGGTGAGCCTCGAGCTGTAATCCGAGTTTTTCAGGCAGCCAGAGATCATCAGAATCGAGAAAGGCCAGCCACCGCCCATGCGCCTGTTGGGCACCGAGGTTGCGGCTGGCTGAAACGCCGCACCTATTAGTTTTAATCACCTCGAGACGCCCGGCCCAGGAACTGAGCAGGCTTTGGGTATCATCCGTGCTTCCGTCATCCACCACGATCAGTTCGAAATCCGTGAAACTCTGGCCCAGGACACTTCTTAGGGCATCACCCAGCATGTGGGCCCTGTTATATGTGGGGATAATAACACTGACTTCAGGCAAACTGCTCATAGATTGAATCCAGTTTATAGCTTTTCGCAAAGGGTCGGCGGGAGCCTCCAACTTCTCATTTTACAGCGGATTAACTAATATAGTGTCTTTTTTTATGTTGACAAGAAGTGTGAGCATTTCTATTTTGTAAGTCTATAATTCTTCAGAAATTTTTAACAGGGATTCAGGGTTTAAAATATGCATTCAGGATGATCGCCTAATAGCTAACATATTTAGCCATAATGGAGTTACAACAGATGTTCCAGAATATCAAGTTCAAAATCATTTTTATCCTAGTCATATTTCTCGGTTCACTTTACTATCTCTGGCCGACTTACTACCTGAGCCGGCTTCCGGCAGAGGACAAGAGGCTGATGAGCCTGTCTGATCCGCAGGGGCTCCGGGATCTGGAGGAACGAAGTATCAAGCTTGGGCTGGACCTTCAGGGCGGAATGCACCTGGTTCTTGAGCTTGACCAGTCAGAGATCAGCATGGCGGCCGATGAGCAGGAAGATGCGATCGACCGCGCTCTGGAGATTATCCGCACCCGTGTGGACCAGTTCGGGGTCAGCGAACCTTTGATCCAGAAAGCCGGAGATGAGCGGATAATCGTGGAACTGGCGGGTGTGGTGGATACTGCGCGCGCCAGGGCTCTGGTGGAGCAGAGCGCATACCTGGAATTCCAGTTGGTCAAATTTCAGAACGAGTTTCAGGAGGTTCTGGCCCTGGTCGATGAAGTGATTGTTGAAAACGAACTCTACCTCCTTCCCCAGGAGGAGGAAGCCGGGGAGGCTCCAGCACAGGCGGAGCAGGAGCGCGGGGAGGAATTCGATCCGATGGATCTTTTCGGCAAGGAGGATGAACAGAGGACCGAGCCTGATTCTATCGAAAGCGAGGAGGAAAGCAGCCTTGACGAGTTGCTCGGGAGCGAGGGAGCGCTGGCCGGTGAAACAAAGAAGCCGTTCAGTCAGCTCTTTTACCAGCAATCGCAAGGGCTGCAAACCGATCGCCGGGAGAACTATCTGCTGGTGCCTATGGACAGGGAACCTTTGGTCAAAGAATATCTCAATCTGCCCGAGGTGCGGGAGGTTATCAAACTGGCAGAGGTTAACAACCAGGTGGACTACCTTCGCTACCGGAGCCTGGACGAGGAGGATGAACCTGATACGCTCGAAGTGCTCTGGGGGGATAGTAAAGACAACTATGTCGGGCCGGACGGAGCGGTGTACAAGCTGATTTACCTGTTGAAAAAACACGCGGAAATGACAGGCGAGTTTCTCGCCGATGCCAACGCCACCCTGGGCAGCGGTTACGATCCTAAAACTGCGAATAAGCCTTTGGTGATGATGCAGCTCATCAGCGAAGGAGCCGATTCCTTTGCAACCATCTCCGAACGCTACATTCAACGGGACCTGGCGATCGTGCTGGACAATATCGTGAAAACCGCGCCGCGGATCATGAGCCGGATACCGGGCGGCAGGGCGCAGATCGAGGGCCAGCCGACCATGGAAAGCGCCCGCGACCTGTCTATCGTACTCAGGGCCGGAGCGCTGCCTGCGCCGCTCACCATTGCTGAAAGCCGCACGATAGGGCCCTCCCTGGGTGCGGACTCGATCCAGAAAGGTAGTCAGGCGGCGATGATCGGGCTGGCCTTGGTGCTCATTGTCATGCTGGTTTACTACAAGTTTGGCGGGCTGGTGGCCAACGTGGCGCTGATTTTCGACTTGATTATTATCCTTGCCGTTCTCGCCGGATTCAACGCCACGCTGACCCTGCCGGGCATTGCCGGACTGATACTTACAATCGGTATGGCAGTGGATGCAAATGTGCTGATATTCGAGCGTATCCGCGAGGAATTGAGATCCGGTAAAACGCTTCGTGCCGCGATTGACGCTGGTTATGACAAGGCGTTCTCCACCATTCTGGATGCAAATATCACCACTTTCATCACTGCCGTGGTACTGTTTCAGTTCGGTACCGGCCCGATCAAGGGCTTCGCCGTAACGCTGAGCATCGGGCTGGCAACCAGTATGTTCACCGCGATCTATGTTACCAGAGTAGTATTCGACCTCTGGACTTTGCGCAAAGGAGTCAAATCCATCGCTCTGTAAAAAGACGAATTTACAATAGTGAATCGCTTTCGGAATCCAGGAGCCAACCGCTATGGAAATAATCAAGAATCCGAATTTTGAGTTTATCGCTCTACGCAACAAGGCGTTCAAGATTTCGTTGACATTGATCCTGATCGGGGTCTTTTCTCTCATCCTTCACGGTGGCCCACGCTGGGGTATCGATTTCACCGGCGGTGCGGCGATTACATTCAAATTCGACCAGGAAATCAAGGCCGAGGATGCGCGTGAGGCCCTTCAGAGCGCCGGAATGGAGTCTTATGAAGTGACCCATTTTGGCGACAGGCGGCATTTGCTCGTGCGACTCAAGCTCGTCCACAGCAAACAGGATTACCTGGGTGCGATCCAGAGCCGGTTCGACAGCATATTCCCGGAAAACAAGTACATTATCGAGCAGAACGACCTGGTAGGCCCAAAAATCGGTACCGAGCTCAGAGAGAAAGCCCTGCTGGCACTGCTGTTTTCTATGATAGGGATAATCATTTACATCTCGATCCGTTTCGAGGCCGAGAGCTTTCTCGGAGTACTGGTCACCCTCATTTTCGGCCTGCTCGTGCTCACTGTCAGTACGACCAGGGCAGTACTCAGCTCCGACCTGCTGACAGTTCTGCTGATCCTGTTCTCCCTGGCGGTGGTCGGATATATCTGCCTCAAATTCGATTTCAAGTACGCTGTTAGCGCAATTGTCGCCCTTCTTCACGATGTGTTGATCACTATCGGAATCTTTTCCTTACTGGATAAGGAGATAAACCTTTCTATCGTTGCCGCACTGCTGACAATTGTCGGTTACTCGCTCAACGATACGATCGTGCTGTTCGACCGGATCAGAGAGGAATATCCCAAGGAGCGTAAGAGGTTGCCGCTGGACCGGATAATCAACAAGAGTATCAACAACGTGCTTTCGCGCACGATAATAACATCGCTCACCACGATGATGGTGATTCTGACTCTGCTGGTTTTCGGCGGCGAGGTTATCAGGCCCTTTGCGCTGGCGATTTTTATCGGGATTATCGTGGGCACTTACTCCTCGATCTATGTCGCCTCCCCGGCGTTGATTTTCTGGCACGAGCGTTTCGGTGCAGGTGCCGAGCTTACACGCAAGGCTCCGGCCTGAGGCAGCCGGGTAGCAGAGTACGGGAGTTCCCGGGCCCGCCTTTTCTGTAAAGGGCGGGCTTGTTTTTTCAGCTCTTCGCCTGAATCAGTTGTCTGCGTCCCAAAGGAACTTTTTCAAATGGCTGTAAGGCGCTCAGAGTTTCTCATGGCGGTTTTCATACTATTGGGAGCTTTGCTTACCGGATGCGAAAAGGGCGAGGAGCGGAGAACCACCGATCTGATCCCTTTTCTCGATGCAACGGTAATCAACTATCACAGCCAGACTTTCACCCTGCCTGAGGAGTTGCCGCTCAACCAGGAACTGCCCCCCGGCTCGGTTTCGAGCTATACCGCGCGTATCGCTCCGATAGTGACAACTATCTCCAGGGGCGGCTTCGATGTTGTGGAGCTCAAAAAAGTTACCGTGATGCTCAGAATGTCCCTCCAACCGCGAAACTTTTCCGGCAACACCACGCTCAGGCTCTATGTCGGCAACCAGGTGGATATCTACAACGATCCCGCCGGGATCACAGTAGAAGAGAAAAAGATCATGCCGGACACGGTGGATCTGGTTACCGCAGACAGCCGCCTGAATCTGATTTTCGCCCAGGAGGAGGTTGTTTTCGGGATGGAATTCGTGCTCGAACCAACTGAACTTCAAAGCCACGACATCTCGATTCTGGGCCATGTAGAAAAATTCGAGGTGGAGATTACCGGTTTCCAGGGGATTTTTTAGCCTAACACCCCAGGATAATTCAAAAAGGCTCTATCAAGGATAACAATGCGCAGGTAGCCTTTTTTCTTGTGCCCGGCCCGTTTTCTTTTATCATGAATCTGTCAGTTTTCCTTCCAGTAATTCAACCGGGAGAGCCAAAGATGAAACCGAAACCGTGCCACGTCTTTCCTCTTGCCTTTTTCATACTGGTCTGCCTGCTGACCGGCCCTGCTTTCGCCCAGCCGGAGTTCGCAGTGCTAAAAAGCGAGGCTGAATCCCAGGCTGCCTCCCAGATGCTTTACAACTACCTGACAAAGATAGCCTGGGAGTACCTGGATGCGCGCGAGCAGGAAATCGCCGCGATAAATTCTCCCGCCCAGGTCGAGGCACGCAAGCGGCTGGTCCGCGAGCGGATTCTCGCAACACTCGGCCCTCTGCCGGAAAAAACCGCTCTCAAGGCACAAATCACCGGCCATCTGGAGCGGGAAGGTTACACGGTGGAGAAAGTGCTCTACCAGAGCCGGCCTGGATTCTATGTTACTGCCAATCTTTATCTTCCCGCAAAGGGCAAAAAACCCCACCCTGCAGTGCTCGCCACCTGCGGGCATTCGATAAACGGCAAGGCAGCCGACGTGTACCAGAGCCTCTGGATCGGGCTTGCGAGGATGGGTTTCGTGGTGCTTACTTTCGACCCGCCGGGCCAGGGCGAGCGTCTGATGTACTGGGACGAGGAGTTGGGTGAAACCCTGCTTAAAGGCACTACCACCGAGCACAGCATGGCAGGCATCCAGTGCCTGCTGACAGGCTCCAATGCGGCCGCCTATTTTATCTGGGACATGATCCGGAGTATCGACTACCTGATCAGCCGCCCGGAGGTCGATCCCAAACGTATCGCGGTCACCGGCAATTCCGGCGGCGGCATGCAGAGTGCCTATATCGCCGCGCTGGATGACAGGCTTGCAGTGGCTGTGCCGAGCTGCTACATGACCTCCTGGCGCCGGCTGTGGGAGACTATCGGCCCGCAGGATGCGGAGCAGAACATGCTGCCCTTTATCGGCTCCGGGCTGGATTTCGGCGACTACGCGCTATCCTTTGCGCCCAAACCTTATCTGATGAACACGGCGATCCGGGACTTTTTCTCGATAATCGGCGCCCGCGAAACTTTCGCCGAGGCTAAAAGAATCTATGAGCTTTACGGAGCAGGCAGTAAGATCGAGAAGTTCGAGGCGGACGATTATCACGGATACACGCTTCCCCGCAGGGAAGCCTGCATGAGCTGGCTAGGCAGGCACCTGCTGGGTTTAAGAGCTCCGCAGAAAGAAAAACCTCACCTGCCGGAGCGCGACAGGGATCTCCAGGTCACCCCCACGGGCCAGGTTATCACCAGTTACAAGAACGCCGAAACAATCGGTTCGCTGAACCAGGCATACGCGCGCAGAATTATGTATTCGCCCGGGCATCCCAATTCAGTTCGGGAGTTCGAGAGTTTTAGAGAAGAGCTGCTGGCTAAAGTACGCGAGCTTGTGGCCTACGAGCGGGTCACCGGCGAGCTGAATATTCAGAACCGCGGCTACGCTCGGCAGCCCGGCGCGAAAGTGGAGCTGATCACCTACGACAGCGAGCCTGGAATCACCGTTCCGGCTCTGGTGTTCCGACCCGAGCCGGAAACAGCCGGAGAGCTGCCCCCTGTGCTTTACGCAGCGCATAACAGTAAGGCGGATGATGCCGGAGGGGATATCGCCGCGCTGGTGGCCGAGGGCTACACCGTGCTCGCCCCGGATGTGCGAGGCAAGGGCGAAACAGCCCGACCGTCCAAACGCAGCAGCCTTTTCCAGGAGTGGT
This sequence comes from uncultured Gemmatimonadales bacterium, assembly GCA_964548275.1. Lineage (GTDB taxonomy): Bacteria > Gemmatimonadota > Glassbacteria > GWA2-58-10 > GWA2-58-10 > JAUVUV01. The sequence continues at coordinate 21,618 of CAZJQI010000023.1, read as the reverse complement.
TTTCTCCTGACTGGGATATACCGATGATGGCTTTTCACGTGAAAAAGTCTCTGGTGGGCATGCAGGCGCTGGACCTGGTGCGTGGGGTAGACGTGCTCAAAGCTGTACACGGCAACAGGAACTCGCAGGTAATTGCTGTGGGCAAGGGCAGCGCCGCTGTTGGGCTTCTTCATGCCGCTGCTTTCGACAACCGGATATCGCGTGTAATTCTCGAGGGTGGGCTGGTTTCCTGGAAAGCGGTTGTCAAGGCGAAGTACCATCGCCGCCAGCTCGATAATATTGTACTGGGAGCCCTGGCTGAATACGACCTGCCGGCCCTGGCAGCGGCACTGGCGCCGCGCACTCTGGTGCTGGCAAACGTGGCCGACCCGATGGGACACACACTGGCCCCGGAGCAGGTGGCTGCCGAATACGGCCAGATCGAGCACTGTTACAAAATCCTGGGGCGCCTTGGAAATTTTCTGATAGCAGAACGCCAGGCAGGACTGGAGATCACCCGGGCCTATGCAGCAGCATTCAGGCGCTGATAAATGAGGGGAAAAATAATCCGTGGGATAAGTTCTTTCCGGATTTTAATAGTATTTGGAGAGCTCTATTCACTGGGAGTGGGGCAGGAAATATATCAAAAAACAACCTGGATTGTGGGAACTTTTCTGTCGATCAGATCCTGAATAGTTACCTTGGAGCCGAATTCCTCGTAGAAACGGAAAATCGTATCCCAGAGAGGCTTAACCTCGCATTTCTCCACTCCATGGCAGGCATGGGCTTTTTTCTTGTTGAATTTCGCGCAATGGCCGTGTGAATTGAGCTCACTGGATAACAGCTGAAGCACATCGCAGACAGTGATCTTACCGGGTTCTTTTTTCAACCTGGTTTCCACCGCACCCGAGCCGTAACACGCCGTGATATAGAAAAAAATTCATTTTAGAATACAAAAAAAAGGGCGGCTGACAATCAGCCGCCTTTTTTTTTGTTTTGACCGCTATGCCCCCTGCCCAACCCATGCGGGCGAACATACAGGTTCGCCCCTACAAAATATTTGCCTGAAAACAACAATCTCAGATAAAAAAAGCCAATTCTACTTCTAAAAGTTTATTGGCGGGGTGTCGGGGTAAACCAAGGGCCGCTTGTTTCCCACTGCCAGGGACTATAACTCAATCCACCTCTGCCATCTCTTTCTGCCCCTTCTCTGCCACTGTCTTGCCGATCCTGGCTTTCAACTCGGGAACCTCACCCACGGTTTCCAGGCCAAGCCGCACCTCGGCAGAGCGCAGGATCGCACCAAGCAGCTCTGAGTAGTCCAGGCCGGCGTGAGCTGCCATTTTCGCCAGGTGCCCGTCCCAGCACCAGCCCGGATTCGGGTTCACCTCCAGAAGCTTGGGTGTGCCTGAAGCATCCAGACGCCAGTCCATGCGCACGTAGTCCCGGCACTCGAGCCGCCCGGCAAGCTCCACACACCAGCCCACTATCGCTCTCTCGACCTCCTCCGGGAGATCGGCTGGAACGGACTTTATTTTCCAGTAGGCTGATTCCGGATCCCACTTGGCCTCGTAGCCGCAGATCTGTGGCATACCTTTCGGAATGCAGGAATAGTCCTCCTCGATAATCGGCAACATCATGTAAGAGCTGGGCGGCGTGCCGATCAGCCCCACACTAAGGTCCTTGCCGGTGAGAAACTCCTCGACCAGGATCGGCTTCTCATAGCCGAACTTGGTGCGGATCTCCTGGATAGCATTGATCAGCTCCTCTGCCTTGTGCGCTACGCTGCGCACGGTGATCCCGAAACTCGAATCGCCCAGATTCGGCTTGACAATCACCGGGAAATCAAACGGCAGCTCGAAAGCCGTATCCTCCGGACTGACAAAAAACGCCTCAGGCACGGGTATTCCCACTTCCTTGGCGGCACCGCGCACCAGGGACTTGTCGTAGCAGTAGCCCAGGCATTGCGGTCCGGAACCGGTGTAAGGAATCCCGAGTGATTCAAGCAGAGCAGGCAGGTGAAGTTCCATCCGGGGATTGTTGTTATAACCCTCGTCGCAGAGGTTGAATGCATAGTCTATTTTGCCGACGAGCTTGGCAAAATCCTGGATCAGGGTATCGTGGTTGTCCAGATATGTAAAACGGTAGCCGTCCAGTTCCCGCAAGGCCTCTTTCATTCTGTCGATAGTATAGAAATCATCCTCGTCGAAAACGCTCGAGGGTTTAAGTCTATCCGGCTTTTTCGGATCGCCCAGGATTACGGCCACGTGTCTTTCAACACCGGCCGCTTTCCTGGTGATTGGAGTCCATTCCTTGCGTACCTGGGCGGTGACAACAATCCTGCGCTCCATCATGCCCAGGTCCTGAGCCCGTTGGGAATCCGGCGAGAGTTCAAGCGGGAAGGCAACAGCGCTGAAACCCGCCTCGCCAAGCAGCCTGGATATTCTTTCCCTGGAGTATAGCCGCTCGGCGTAAAACTGGTCCGCAATGATACCTTTTTCCACATGGGTGATCACCTCTCTGGACACCAGGCGTTCGCCATCCAGGGATAATTCCCTCTCCCGACAGACAAAGAGTTTATTGTTAATCCATTCCCAGGAGCGGTGCTGGAAATTATCCTTGAGATAATCTCCGTCGGCAAGATCGATCAGCAGCTTGCCCCAGGGCTTGAGCATTCTTCGCACCTCGCGCAGCACACGCAGGTCATCCTGCAGGGTCTCGAAATATCCGAAGCTGTTGCCGAGAATGAGCACCGTATCGAATGTGTCAGCCTGGTAGGGAAGTTTGCGGGCGTCACCCTCCCTGAACTTTACTCCCAGACCCTCGTTCCGGGAGCTTTCCCTGGCTTTCTGGATTAGGTAGTGCGATCTATCTATGCCCTCCACGTTGCAGAATCCCCGGCGGGCCAGCTCCAAAGAATGGCGTCCCTGACCGCAGCAGAGGTCCAGAATCCTGTGCCTGGCTGAAAGTTCAAGGATCTCGGTTATCTGGTCCACTTCGCTGCGGGTTATATTCAAATCGTCAACCACATCGCCATCTGTCTTGAGATAGAGGTGGTTGAATATCCTGTTCCACCAATCGGGAGTCACATGCTCTTCGAGATTGAAAACAGGGCCTAAAGTCTTGATCCTGGGTTTGCCGTTCCTGCTTTTTGGCTGAACCCTGCTATGAGGAGGTTTTTTCTTCTCCATTTTACTGCCTTTCCTTCCCGAATGCACGGGAGTAACCGGGGATAACCCGATCTGTTTATTCCCGATGAGGTAATCAGCCTGCCCGCGGCTGGCTGATAGCAATCAGCCAGCAATCGCTTAATCAGCGAAATCTTGCCGGGCAAAAAAGTAACAATTCAAATCTGTTTTAAGAAAAATATCTACCGATACGGTATTGGATAGAAAAACGGCCAATCGGAATGATGTAACAAGCTCAACAGTTCGATTATCGCTCTCCAGTTTAAATTCGATTCAAGAATAAGTTCCATATATATTGCGATATCGAACAGAGCTTTCTATTATGCACTTAACCTCTTTGTAATAAAGGAGTTAAGTGTAAGATCAATAAATAGCGGCAAAATTTAAGCGGATTTAACCGGATTGTCCAGAAAAAAGTGAATTTTTATCGCTTTCGCCAATTAAGAACGCACCTCAAGCTTCGGGCGCGTTTTTGGCTCCTGCAAACCTTTCTTTTACTCGTCGCCAGCTATTCAACACTCACGAACACCGGCAGCTTTTCCAGAGGGGCGGGGTAGCCTTTAAGGGTCTGCCTGCCCTGGTAAATCTCCCCGCTCCAGAAATCTTTCCACAGGCCGGAGGGCAGGTAAACATCCCTGCTGGTTGCGCCTTTGGTGAGCACGGGTGCCACCAGGAACCGCTCGCCGAGCAGGAACTGGTCTGAGATCGTGTATGTAGCCTCATCCTCGGGGTTGCGGAAAAAAAGCGGCCGGATCACCGGGCGGCCCGTTTCGCGCGTTTCTTTTGCCAGGCTGTAAATGTAATCGCCTAATTTCACGTGAAGGTTCGCATAGCGCCTGCAGATACCGATAGATTCCTCGTCCAGGTTCCACGGGGCGAACGAGAACTGCATCATCGGCATCAGGGCAGAGGCCTGTGTCCAGCGGATAAAAATCTCCGGATCCATTCCCTTGAATCTCTCAGAGGCGAAATCCCCTCCAAGCCCGCCCCCAATAATGTCCGGGCAGAAATAGGCATAGCCGATCAGCGATTCGGTCAATCCGTGCGGGATAAGCGAGCCAAGGCCTCTTGCCCTGCTCCAGTTATTGTTCTTGTCTCTCAGCCGCTGCACCAGGCCAAGGCCCTGGACCAGCCAGCTCACCCTGTATTCATTGATCGCCAGATGCGCCCCCACTTGCGCAAACAGATCGGTGTAGCGGTTGGCGCTCACATTGCCGAATGTCCTGAAACCAGGGTCGAAATACTCCGCGTCGCCGCCGTCGAGCTTGAATCCGTCCACGCCGTATCGCTCCTGCAGGCCTTTCAGTTCGCGCACAAACCAGTTGAAAGCTTGCGGATTGCTGAGATCTACCAGGCTGGCCTCGCCGTTCCACCACCTGACCCTGCAGGGGTTCTGCCCGCTTTCGTCCCGCACAAGCCAGCCCTTTTCCTTGAGGAACCTGTAATTTTCACCATTATCGTGCACAAACGGCACGACCCAGAGGATCACCTTGAATCCGAGCTCGTGCAGGCGGTGGATCATCGCTTTCGGATCAGGGAATTTCACCGGGTCGAACTCGTGATCGCCATAGGCGCGCTGCCAGCGGTCGTCGATCATGAACACTTCACAGGGAAACTCGTGTGTCCGCAGAGTTTCGGCATAGCTCAGCACGTCAGCCTGGTTCACGTCTATTTTCAATTCGATCCAGGTGTTGAAAACCGGTTCAGCGAAATAACCTCTGGGAGGAGTGACCTGCGGCCGGCCGGCAAGGGCGGTGAATGTGTCGAAAGCCTCGACAATGCTGTTGCCGACAACAATCCGGTATTCGAGCGTAGCAACTTCCTTGAGGTTAAAGGAAAAAAGCCCGTCGCCATCCTTGTTGATACTGAATCCCATTGGCCGGTAAGTGGGCACAAAAAAACCGACTCCGTTGGAGGTGAGCCAGAACGGCGTGGTCTGGTTGCTGGTTGCCAGAAACGGGTCCAGCTCGATACTGCCTGTCTCCAGTGGCCAGTGGTGGCCTGAGGTGACATTGCCGCCGTAGAAGTGCCCGCTGGTGTCGAGCAGAAAACTTTCGCCCATCCGGTTATTGGCTTTGCTGTCGTGAAAGGACCACTGTACCAGGATATTATCCTTGAAAAATGCCATCATGATATTAGCACTCACCCCGGATGAAGTGGTGCCCACAGTCAGGGAGATACCGTCCAGGCTTTCTTTGCATTGCTCTACGCCGGTGAGCGCGTAGCGCCTGCCTTTACGAAAGAAAAAGCTGCTTGCGCTTTGGGCGACAGGCTTTCCGCCGCGCATGATTGTCAGGCTGTACGGTTCCCTGGTAATTGAAACATGATATGATGGCAATCGTATTTCAATCGAGGCCGCTTCTTGCTCAACAGCAAAAGAGGCTGCCTGTCCATTGGCTGAACCAGTATAAAGGCTGATTAACAAAAAAGTTGTAAATAAGATAAAAGAGCTGGTGAGTTTCAAATCTGCCTCCGGGAGTGGGTTTATTAAAGCGGGATGATCAAAAAAAGAGGCACTGAGAAGGGATTTGTCAACAAATAAAAAACGCGCCCCTGTCTCTAGGCGCGCTTTTGGATTTTTCTTCATTTGTTAATTTTTATAGCTTTTACTATTCCCCTTCTTTCTCCGCTTCTTCCACATCCTCTTTAACCAACTCAGCCAGCTTTTTCATGAACTGGTCCAGGCGGAAACTGGCAAGAGTATAAACCTGCTCGTCATGCTCTTTCACGCAGTAGGAGAGGTTGTCTTCCAGTTCGTTGCCGACAGTGACTTTCTGCTCGCTACCATCGGCGAGTTTCACGCCCACCATCACGGTCGGCTGAGCGAACCCGAGCGTTTCAGCCGGAAGGAGCGAGTCCACGAAGCTCGAGGCCCGCATGGTACTCAACGAGGCGGCCATCCGTTCCACAACGGTCGAGTCAACAGTTGAGGCTTGCGGTTCGGTCATCGCCCAGGAGCCGTTGACATCTTTCTCCAGTACTATTTTCTCCTCCGGGTAAACCAGGCTGATCTGCTGTAGCTGCGAGGGTTCGAATTTCATCAGGACGTGGTCACGCCACTGTTCGGTATCCACACCCAGCATACCGGCGAAAAAGCCCTTTACTTTATATACACGCTCGCTGGCTCCCCGGCGCATGTAGGTGAAAAAACGGCTTTCGTCGATCCGGCCCTGCTGGAGGGCCATTGCCTGGGACTCGAAACCGCCTAACTTGCCAAACACCAGCTCCTCCAGCAGCATATCCCCGTCGCCGTAGACCCGCACTTTCGTGCCGCCTGCATCATCCACTCTGTAGTCGGCCTGCTTGTTGGGGTTGTGGCTCACGATATCAGTGGTATTGATCCCGTTCAGGTTGGCCAGGGCGCTGGCAACCGCCTCGGACTCGGCCGGCTTGATTCCCTGATCGGTCTTTACCTGCCAATCGCCGGTTGCGCTGTGAAGAAGGGTGACACCCTCCTCTCCCCGGCTGATCTCGATCCGTCTGATTGATGCCTCGTCGAGCTGCACTGCCAGGGTTTTCTCAGGGTCCGGGCGGCTGAAATCGCGGCCGGTGAATTCTACCACCAGCCAGACAACGAGAAGAAGCATGAGAACTATCAGTGGTTTGATCAGCTTTTTCATCGTCCTGTCGTTACAGTTGAAGTGATTGCCTGTATTTCCGGGGCAGTCCGCTCTGCCCGGGGAGAAACATTTGTCAGTCCTATAACGAGCGGGAACGGATCGTCTTGTCCCGCCGTTTGAGGTAAAAACGCATCGAACCGAAAAGGATAACGAATATCGGCACGGCCACGATACTCATGATGCGCAGGAATTTTTTCATCTCGGCGCTGATCGATTTAAGCGGCCTGTCCGTGGTGGGCCTGGTGCGGATGGAGATCAGTTTGTCGCCGATTGTGAGAAAATCGATAGCGTTGAGCATGAACTCCATGTTGCCCGGATAAAGATACTGGTTTTCCACAAACGATGAACTTCCCACCAGCATAATATCCGTTTCGACCGTGCTCCTATTGAGAAGGCTGTCGCCCTCTTGCAACAGATCCGTCCTGCCATCGAAAGCGCTCTTGAATTTGCCGGAGGCGAGCACAATCAGGGGCAGTTTCGCCTGGGTGCCCGAGGGCTGGAAAGTGGGAGGCCTCAGGCTCTGGCCCGCATCACTGGTGGTAGCCAGCACAGAATAGGCTATATTGCTGTCCGATTCGGCGCTTGGCTCGACAGTACCGGTCCAGGGAAGGGTCAGCTCACTGAGCCTTGACACCACCGACTGATCACCGAACTGCTCCTTGATAACGTGGGGGAAAAACGGATTGGGCTGGTTGAAAGTAAAGATGCCCTGGGTAACCCGCTGCGGCGAATGAGATTTCTGGTCCCGCACGATATCGCCTGTCATGTTAAGCCCGTATTTTAAAAACATCCATTTGAGCCCGTGGTCCACTATCCTGGGCATGCGCTGTTCCACCACCAGGTTGTCCACCAGAAAAAGCGCCCTTCCCCCGCGCATGATAAACTGATCCACTGCGAATTTTACCTGATCGGGAACCGAATCAGCGGGGCCAGCCACGATCAGGGCGTCGATTCGATCGGGTATTTCCGTATCCGAGCTCAGATCCACGAGTTCGATCTCGTGGATTTTGCGGACTTCCTGGGCGAAAACGCTGTAGTCGCCCATCGGGTCGTGCCTCGTGTGCGAGGAGAGGAAACCCACATGCTGCGGCTCGGTTGTCACCCGGTAGACTCTGCTTGTAAGCTCGTATTCCAGGTCTCTCGTGTTCTCTACCATGGGGATCGGCTCGGTTTTCTCGCCGTAGGAAACAGTCATCGCGAGGTAGCCGTTGATCTGCTGTCGCTCGTCCTTCTCGATGATAGTCATCGTAACCGGCATAATCCCCGACTGGGCGAGCTGCCGTTTCAGGTTCTCATCGTCCCCGGGATCAATCCGTTCATAGTGGATGTTGCCGTCGGAGTAAATCATATACTCCTCGAGCATATCGTCTATTTCTTTGGGCAGCCGGTTCAGCTGTACGGGCAATTTCTTGGAAAAATAAGCTTTGATTGAGACTACATCGTCAAGATCGCCAAGAATTTCTTGTGTGGTTGGACTGATCGAGTAAAGCTTGTTCTGGGTGAGATCCAGCCTGCCGAAAAAATTGCTGCCAAGAACGTTCACCACGATCACGATAGCGAGAATAACCGCCACATAGGCAACGTTGGAAACTTGATCTGTCGGTTTTTTTCCGTTCATAGTGTGCAACCCTTGAGACAATTGGCCCGGGAACTTCAGACCCAGGTCCGGTTTTCTACCGTGTTGACATTGAGATAGAGGAAAACGCCGATTACTGAGATGTAATAGAGCAAATCGCGGGTATCGATCACCCCGCGGCCCATGCTCTCGAAATGGGTGCCAAGACCCAGAAAATTGAAAAAGGGAACGAAAACATCAGGCACGAGGATCAGGAAAAACCATTCGCCCACGATCAGCATGGCGGTACAGATTGCGATTGCCAGGATGAAAGCGACAATCTGGTTATCGCTGATGGCCGAGGCAAAAAGGCCGATCGCCAGATAGCTGGCTCCCATGAGCAGGCAACCCAGGTAACCGCAGATAATCGTGCCCCAGTCCGGATCACCCAGAACACCCACAAGCAGGGGGATGTTGAAAGTAAGCGCGAGCATCACCAGCAGGAAAAGAAAACTGGCGATAAATTTGCCCAGCACCACCTCCCTTTCCTGTACAGGCAGTGTCAGCAGCACCTCCAGGGTTCCCATCTTGCGCTCCTCTGCCCAGAGACGCATGGTAATCGAGGGCACAAGGAAGAGGAAAACGAAAGGCATGAAGCCGAAAAACGGGCGCATATCGGCCTGTCCTGTAACGAAAAATGTCCAGAGATAAAGGAAGTTGACCAACAGCAGGAAAGCCGTGATAAAAATATAGGCTATCGGCGATTCGAAGTAGGTTCTGAATTCCTTCCTGGCGACTGTAATGGCGTTTTTCATTTTCTCTCTGCTACTCGTCTTTTTCAGGTTAAAGATTCAAAGATGAGATTTCACATCTACGAGGTAGTCAGCTTGGCGAAAACCTCCTCGAGGCTCATCTTTTCAAGTTTCAGTTCACGCATGGACCAGTTTTTCTCCACCACCAGTCGGAAAAGTTTTTCCCTGATATCTCCGCTGGTGCTTTCGATTTCAAGACTCAGCCAGGCTTCTTCTCCCTCGGGCTCTTCCTTGATCTTACGGAATTCGCCGACAAAGTCTGCCTCGCGCAGAGCCTGATAAACCGCCTCCTCAGGTCCCTTAATCACGGCAGTGACCACATCGGCGCCCTTGGCCCGGTTGATAAGCTCGTCAGTGGTGCCGCTGGCCACCAGCCTGGCGTCGTTGATTATCAGCACCCTGTCGCACGTGGCGCTCACCTCGGGCAGGATATGAGTGGAGAGGATAACCGTTTTCTCGCGGCCGATCTCCCGGATGAGCTTCCTGATCTCGATAATCTGGTTCGGGTCCAGCCCGCTGGTGGGCTCGTCGAAAATCAGGATGTCCGGATCGTGAACCATCGACTGGGCCAGTCCCACGCGCTGCCGGTAACCTCTGGAAAGCTCGCCGATATCCTTCCACAGCACGTCCTCGAGACCGGTAATGCCGATCATTTCTTTCACCCGCCGGGAGCGCTCTGCAGCGGGCACCTGGCGGAGTTCGGCGATGTAGTCGAGATAGTCCACCACGTTCATTTCAGGATACAGCGGGTTGTTCTCCGGCAGGTAGCCGATACGCTTGCGCACCTCCACAGGGTGCTTGTAGATGTCGTATCCGGCCACAGATACCGTTCCCGAGGTGGGCTTGAGATAGCAGGTGATTACCCGCATCGTGGTGGTCTTGCCCGCCGCGTTCGGCCCGAGGAATCCTACTACCTCGCCTTTTGCCACCTCGAAAGAAACCGAGTCCACAGCAAGGACCGGGCCGTAGTACTTGGTCAGGTTTTCAATTGTAACCATGGTATCCAGGGGTTTGATGTTTAAAAGTTCCAGTTACGCACTGAGCCGTGAACTGGCGCGAAACGAAGATTAATATTCAAAAATGAAATTAACAATAATTTTCAGGGCTTCACCAGCCGGTAAACCCGGAAATTGTCGTAATACGCAACCTGTTTCTGGGTATGGCGAATGCCGATCCTGCCTTGGCTCAAAACCGCCCCGGTACCCTTGCAGGGGTAGTCGTGAAGCCAGGCCTTGCCCTCCAGGCATGGCTGGCCCCGGTCGATAAAATCGTGCACCAGCTTGCCGTCCACTGTGAAACGGATATGCCCTTGGCGGCAGTAAATCGTGATATGGTGCAAATCCAGCTCATCAATAGGAATCGGATCATCATTCGAGGAGAGCTTGTGGAAACCGTATGACTTTCGCAAATTGCTCTTTCCGGAGTCGAATCTGTGATAAGAGATATGGTAGCCGTTCATCCTGCCCTTGACATACTCATCATACACCCCACTCCTGGTGAACGACAGCAGGTCCTCGCCCTCTTTTCCGTGGGCATACCACCAGATCATCGAAAGCCCATACGGGGTGGCCGACTGGTAGTCATACTCGATCAGCAGGGGCCCGGTGAAATGTTTCCTCCACCAGATATTGCCTTTCTTGACCTCGGTTTTCTCCAGGGCTTCAAACCTCAGGCGGCCGTTCTCTATGCTTGCCGCCACATCCCCCTCGGCCAGCCAGTTACTCAAATCACCCGCAAAATCCTCCTCGGCAAGAAGTTCGCCTTTGTTCCAGAGCTCATCCGCTGCGGATGGCCGATCAGCAACAGTGCAGCCTGAGATGAACCATGCAATCAGAAAAACCGGCAGGCCGGATTTTATATGCAAACCTGGAACCAACATTTATTTACCTTCCAGTGTCTGGAAACCGAGTTCCTTACCCACAAGACGCATGGCCTGAATCACGAAGTCTACATGCTCGGTGAAATCCTCACCCAGCTCTTCAGTTGACCGGAGAAGCTGCTCGCGGTCAATCGCAGCGGCAAAACCCCTGTCTTTCATCTTTTTCCTGACACTCCTGGCTTTCAGATCATCCAGGGAGCGGGAGGGTCGCACCAGTGCCACGGCCGTGATAAAACCGGTGAGTTCATCCACCGCGTAGAGAGTTTGCTCCAGCCGGCTTTCGCGCTGTATCCCGCTTTCGTCAGAGTGGGAGAGAACCGCCCGAACAGCAACCTCCGGCCATCCCTTGTTGTGAAGGATTTCGCCGCCAACCATCGGATGCTTGTCCAGGGTGGGGTTCTGCTCGTAGTCGAAATCATGGATCAGCCCGACCGCACCCCATAGCTCCTCATCCTCATCGTACTTGCGGGCATAGGCTCTCATCGCCGCCTCAACCGCCAGGCTGTGACGGAGGAGTCTTTCGCTCTTGGTGTACTCGGTTAAAAGCTCGTAGACTTCCTGACGGTTCAAAGAACCTCCCGGGGCAAGAAAAAATTCATATCCGGTTCGGATCAAAGGCATCCGCAAACTGTATGCCGCATGCGTTCCAAAGAAAATTAGCGTATATTATAAGCAATTGGGCAGAAAGGATCAAGTACAAATGAATTACGCATGCCCTATTTGGGGCAAAAACGATCACTTTTTGAGGTATAGGTCCGAGGATGGGAATGGAGAGGGAATCAGGCCTGGATGAATCCCTGTTTGTCTTTGTCCCAGAGACCCTGTGCAATGGAGTTGTCACGAGCCGTGTCGAGCAGCCTGCGCCTGGGGCCGAAAGCGCGGTAAAAGAACTCGCTGTTTTTTTTGCCTGAGGCTTCCCAGTCATAGTTGTAGTGGTTATCGTGGTGGGCTATATGGTGGCTCACCCCGACCAGGCGCGATGTCGAAACGGTTATCCAGCCGTGCTGTCGCAGTTTATATCCCAGATAAACATCCTCTGCCCCGTAGGCTTCGAACTCCTCTGCGTCGATCCCGCCGATTTCTTCCAGTGTCGAGCGGCGGACCATCAGGCAGTAACCGCTGCACCAAGCTACCGGAGCCGCCAGAGAGGGTATGTGAACACACTGGATAAAACTGTCGTTCTCATCGCTGGTGTAAATAATCGGGAAAGCGCCGGTGGAGCCGATATTCGGATGGCTGTTTATTGCGTTGACCATCACTCGCAGGAAATCCGGGCATTCCACCTCGGTATCGTTGTCCATGAAAAGGATGAACTCACCGTCGGCCTCTTCCATGCCCGCCTGACGGCCCGCGGGTATCCCCAGGTTTGTATCAAGAAGCACCGGCTGAAGCCTGCTGTCATCGCCGGCCATGGATTCGAGCATCGTTGGCGTACCGTCCGTGCTGCCGTTGTCCACAGCGATCACCCTGAAATCCTTGTAATCGGTTTTCTCAAGCAGGCTTTTCAGGCAGCGCCGGGTATAATCTTTTTTGTTCCAGCAGAGAACGATTATCGACACCCTTCCGTGGATCGAGCCGTTATCCGGTCCCTTGATCCGGGGCAAGTCGCCGAGTCGAATGGTACGCAAGCCAGGGGCAAGCGTACGGGCGAGCAGATTGAACCGGCCGTAGATTTTTTCAACCTCCAGGTCCGAGGGCCGCTTGCCGAGGAATTCGCTCGGCAGGTTCAGGTACAGGTTGTCCGGATCCCAGAGGTTGAATCCACTCATCACGCTGTTAATCACCCGAATCCCGTCGAAATCGAGTCCCGATATCAGGTAGAAATAAATGTTCCACCATGCGTAAGGCTTCTGGTCGATAGTGACCAGAACCTTGTTATCCAGCACAATCAGGTCCTTTTTCTCGGGAGCGCGGTCAAGCTGACCGGCCAGCTCGCTCAGCCCGTGGCTGTCCGAGCCCAGAAACAACCTGAAACGCTCGGAGGTCAGTAAATTCTTCCAATCGTGCACATAAAGGGATTTGCAGAGCAGGTCCGGGCGGGTCTCCACGGCGATCAGGAACTGGTTGGCTGCAAGCTGCTTGTAAATCTCGAATAGCTGGTAGCCAAGCCCGATACCCAGGAGAATAACCAGGCGCTTACCGGTGATATCGACCTTGCGTGCAGACTCCTTGACCAGGATTTTGTGCTCCTTCTCATCCTTCACAAGATAGGCGAAACGGCCGTCCTCACATTGATAGAGGCCATCGAGTACTGTGCCCACAACTTTCTGGTTCAACTGATGATGAATGGCAGGATACCTGCTCCTGATCAACTTGAGATTGGATATTAGAGTAGAAATATCTGTGGACATGATCCTCTGAACTTGGTCCGGTATGACTCGATTCAACAAATCAGGCGATATTGGCTAAATCAAGCCTCAGCAGAGGACACACTTCTCCCCTGTTCCTAAATCTGTAAAGCTTTCCTGTATTAATATCGGTTAATCGGCCGGTTTAATTTAGGCTTTATGTTGTCAATATCGAACCAGCGAAAAGCTGTAGAAATCCGATTGTTAAGCGCATTTTTACAGTGAAACGGGCGAGATAAAAACAGCAGGCACGAATGGAGCGAGAGATTGTAGCTTATAACTGCAGATAAGACAAAGGATTGACGGACACGAATAGGATTATCCGATACGTATAGGTTTAACGGATTTATATTGACTTATCCGACGAATAAGAGGTTAACGGAATTGCAATGAGTTATCCACAGTGTAAGGAGTTATTGGATTTTGTTACATTTATCAAATTGATTGATAATTTGACATAGACTCTTTTAATTGCTTCTATTTCAATATGTTATAAAAATAGACCCGACTCTTTGAGCCGCCTGTTTCTCATCTCGCTTTCTGTGGATAAACTGTGGATAAGTGTGGAACTGACTATCGATTTCACACTTGGGAAAATAGCTGAAAATCATATCTCGCCAGTTAATTCTTTCTCAAATCATGAAAATCCCGCAGAATACTCCGCCCTGTGAGCTGGTAGTTTCACTTGAAAGATCCACAATAAAAAATAAAGGGGCACGATTCGCCGTACCCCTTTATGCAGACTGACAGCGACCCGATCAGCCTCAGGCCAGTGACCAGGGTGCCCTGTAGGAGCGGCTGAGCATCCTATTTGCTTCCGAATCATTGATAAAGCGCTCAGCCTTTGGCTCCCAGCGCAGGCTTCGTCCGAGCCTGAGCGAGATATTAGCCAGGTGAGGCGTTGCTGAGGCGTAGTGGCCGTCCTCGATGTCGGAAATAAAGCGCTTACGGCTTCTCACGCAGTCGATAAAGGCTCTCACATGGGTCTGATGTTGATCGCTACCCCGGCTTTCAAGGGGCATAGTTTTTGCTTCGATCTCGCGGCCACGGCTGACCATCTCAGGTTCCAGGCTGAAACCTTCCCGGTCGACAAACAGGCTGGCATCAGTCCCATGGAAAATTATCCCGTACCCGCGGCCGTCCTTGGCGTGTCTTGCGGCCTTACGGTTTTCGTAGATACAGACAAAGCCAGGGAACTGGAAAGTGGCAACCACGGTGTCAGGGGTTTCCCGGTTGTCGAGCAGGGCGAACCTGCCCCCTGAGGTACTTACCGCATTGGGTGTTTCGACTTTCATCGCCCAGAGGACGATATCGATCAGGTGGGTGCCCCAGTCGGTCATCATGCCGCCGGCATAGTCCCAGAACCAGCGGAAACTGGACCAGCGGCCGTCATCCACCACTCCGAAGCGGTTGATATTGAACGGCCGCATGGGCGCCGGCCCCAGCCACATGTCCCAATCCAGGCCCTCCGGCGGATCACTGTCCGGTGGGTTGCCGATTCCCTCAGGGTATTCGTTTTCGTAATTCCAGGTGCTCACTTTGGTTATTCGGCCCAGGCGGCCGCTCTGGACGATTTCGACCGCACGCTGGAAATGCTCACCGCTTCGCTGCTGGGTGCCCACCCCCACGACACGATTCGTCTCGCGGGCTACTTCAATCATCTTGCGGCCCTCGGACACCGCCACAGAAACCGGCTTTTCCACATAGACATCCTTGCCTGCCCGGCAGGCCATTACCGTGTTGAGCGGGTGCCAATGGTCGGGAGTTGCGGCAATAACCACATCGATATCTTTTTGATCGAGAAGGCGGCGGAAGTCACCGTAGGCCCGAGGTTTTGGCAGATCGGCTTTTTCCAGGGCTTCGAGCGCCAGGTCCATGTTGGGCTTGTAGCAGTCGCAGACCGCGGCAATCCGCACGTTCTTTTCCCTGGAAAAGGCCATCATGTTGGATCGGCCCATTTTTCCTGTGCCGACCACGCCTACCTGAAGAGCGTCATTGGCGCCCATGATATTTTTCCCGGCAGCCACAGCAGGCGCGGCACCTTTGGCAATACCCGCCGCGGCCACTGCCAGGGCCGCGCCGGATTTGATCAGATCGCGGCGGCCCATTTTTTTACTGCAATTATCCTTATTCATCAATTTTCTCCCGGCAAGCTATGGGTAAATCTCCAGATCCTTTATTTGTCTCTCTTAATCGCCCAGAGCATTCCCCGCGTTGTCGTGCGCTGGAACCCCTGGGAGAGCATTGATTCGACACTGTGGCCGAGCACTGTGTGAAACACACGGCCCTTGCCATAGGTCTTGACCATGATAATCGGATAATCTTTCTGTTTGTCCCTGCTGAAAGCCTCGGCCAGAACACGGAAATCCGAGAACCTGGCGAGGTCTCGATACAGCTCGTCGGTGACCGGGAAATCCTCCATGCCCCGGGTGATAAAATGCTCCCTGTCCACAATTTTCACCGTATAGGGCCCGTAATGGTCGTGGCCGGCTTTGTACTTGTCGTCGATCCGCCAGAGCAATCCGACCATGTCCTCGAACTCGGCCCAGCCTGGGAAACAGTTATTGGCCGAATGGATGATCCCGATACCCATGCCTCCCCTGACATGGCTTATCATGGCTTGTTCCACTGGAACCGGCCAGCGCGGATCCTGATTCAACACCATTACTATCCCGTGGTAGTCTTTCATCCCCTCGGTGGTCAACACCCAGGGGTCCTCGGTCACCACCACTTTAAACCCATAGTCTTCGAGGATCTCTCTCAACCTGGCGCTGTTCGCCTTCCAGTCGTGATACCGGTCCACACCGGTGAGCAGAAGGAGCCGTCCCCTGATTTCTTCCTCCTGCTGCCCCTGAAGTGTGAAAACGGCAAGTAACAGGAAGCAGGCCAGGGCCAGCATACCGGCTAATCTCCTGTTGTAGAGCATTAGTTCCTCCTTCTTTAAGCTTTATTCGCCGAAAGCTTCATCGAAGATGCGTTCAGAGGGGGGAAAGTCCATGTTTCGCACGAACTCGCATGCTTCAACCGCGCCGTGCTCGCGGTCCATTGCTGCATCCTCCCACTCAACCGAAAGAGGACCCTGGTAGCCGATATGGTTCAGCTCGCGGATTATCGCCTCGAAATCCACATCGCCGCGTCCCAGGCTGCGGAAATTCCAGCCCCTGCCCGGCTGATCGAAATTGAGATAGCTCGAAAGTATGCCCGACTTGCCGTCAAGAGTGATAATCGCATCTTTCATGTGCACGTGGTAGATCCTGTCGCCGAACTCCTGGATAAACCTCACCGGGTCCACGCCCTGCCAGTGAAAGTGGCTCGGGTCGAAATTGAAGCCGAACTCCTTGCGGTTGTCCAGGGCCTCGAGCGTCCGTTTGGCTGTGATAATATCGAAGGCGATCTCGGTGGGATGAACCTCCAGGGCGAACTTGACACCCTCCTCGGCGTAAATGTCGAGAATCGGGTTCCAGACATCGGCCAGGAGCTTGAATCCATCCTCGATCATTTTAGCAGGCACCGGGGGAAAGGAATAAATCAGGTGCCAGATCGGTGAGCCGGTGAAGCCGCAAACAACATCCACACCGAGTTTTTTGGCTGCCCGGGCGGCAACTTTCTGGGCCTCGATCGCCCAGGCGCGCTTGGCTTCAGGGTCGCCATGGCATTCTGCCGGGGCGAAAGCGTCACTGCGTTCATCGTCGTTCGGGTCCAGGGTGAGCTGACCAGAGAGGTGGTTACTGATCGCCCACACTTTCAGCCCGTGTTTGGCGAGCAGTTCTTTTTTCTTTGTGCAGTAATCGGGCTGGCTGTCAGCCTTGTCCAGTTCCATGTGGTCGCCCCAGCAGGCCAACTCCAGGCCGTCGTAACCAAACTCGGCCGCCTTTTTGCACATTGTCTCCAGGGGCAGGTCAGCCCACTGGCCGGTAAAAAGTGTTACGGGTTTTGGCATTGGTTTCCTCCTCGATGTTTTAAATAGAGGGAAATTTCTCTAAGGTCCTTTAGTTCTATAAGTAGCAAAGGGTCAAAGGGACAGAGTGTCAAAGGGACAAAGTTATAATGATGATCTGGCATTCAACTTTTTGAATGAACTACCCCGGGGCAGAGCCGCGAGGTATCACAAGGTTAAATTTGTTTTATCTTTGACCAACTCTCCCCGCGGGCGAACACATGGGTTCGCCCCTACGACAAACCCCGGGGATGTTAACCCGAAGAAGAGCCTCGAGGAACTCTTTTCGATTAAAACGATAACTTATCCTGAAAGTTTTTACTTCTCCTCTTCCCTTTGCCCCTCCTAGTACTTCTTAAACAGCGTCCATTTCTTGTCCGAACGGGCGCTTTCGAGCACTGTCTCGATAAAGGCCATGCCCATCACGCCGTCATCCACAGTCGGGTAATCCAGCGCCGCTTCGGGTTTGACACTGCTTTCAGCCTCTCGGATGGCGGTTGCTGCTGCGAGATAGATATTGGCGAAAGCCTCGATAAAGGCCTCTGGGTGACCCGGTGGCAGGCGGGTGCCGAGTTTGGCCAGATCCGCAAGGTATCCCTGGCCCCTTCGGTAGATCTGGACCGGTTCGTCCGGAGCGTAAAAATCCAGATAGTTCGGATTCTCCTGGTTCCAGTGCAATGCTCCCCTGTCGCCCCAGACTCGGATGTTGAGGTGGTTCTCCTCGCCGCAGGAGATCTGGCTCACCTGGAGGATGCCCCGCGCACCGCCCTTGTACCTTATCAACACGTTGGCATCATCTTCCAGCTGACGCCCGGGAAGGAAGGTGGTCAAATCCGCGCAGAGGGCCTCGATCTCCAGGCCGGTGATATAATGAACCAGGTTCGCGCAATGCGTGCCGATATCTCCTATCGCCCCGGCCGGCCCGGACTGCCTGGGATCGGTGCGCCACACAGCCTGGCGGACACCCTCGAGTTCGAGCCGTTTCAGCAGCCAGTCCTGGGGGTATTCCACGATCACCTTGTTGACCTTGCCGATTTTGCCCTCGGCTACCATCTCTTTGGCATGCTTGACTATCGGATACCCGGTATAGGTGTGAGTCAGCACGAATACTTTGCCGGTTTTGTTGACGATCTCCCGCAGTTGAAGAGCCTCTTCGAGGCTTATTGTCATCGGCTTTTCGCAGACCACATGGAAACCGGCCTCGAGAAAGGTTTTCGCTATTGGAAAGTGCATGTGGTTAGGGGTGACAATCGAGACAAAATCCATGGGCTTATCACCTGGAGGCAGGGCTGTTTCCTTTTCGGCCATCTCCTGATATGTGCCATAGGAACGCGCTGGATCGAGATAAAGTTCCTCAATCCCAAAGGTGCGCCCTTTTTCCGGAACCTCATCAAAGACCCCGCAGATCAGTTCGATCTGGCCGTCCATTATCGCTGCACGACGGTGCACTGCGCCGATAAAAGCGCCCTGCCCACCGCCGACCATGCCCATTCTTAATTTTCTCTTATTGATCTCGAGCCTGTTTTCTGCCATATTCAACCTGCCTTGTGAGAGCGTGTGAAAGAAAGGAACATCGTGGAATATGCAAGTAAGAATGATTCAAATTAGAGAGCGGGGGATTTTTTGTCAACGCCTAAAGAACCCCATGGGATTGGAATAGCTTGTAGGGCATGGCATGCCGTGTCCCATCGTTTCACCAGCCCTGATTGCTCAAAAATTATTGACAACTGCAAGTGGGGAAATTATCTTAGGTTTCGCTTCAAATAGTGAACAGAATCGTACCGGCTTGCCTGAAAATTTTCCCCAGTAGCTCAGTTGGGAGAGCAGGTGGCTGTTAACCACCGTGTCGCTGGTTCGAGTCCGGCCTGGGGAGCCATCGTAAAGGCCGTATTTCCAATAAGTTTAAGGAGATACGGCCTTCTTCTTTTGACGGCCAAAGGTTCAGAAATGGACAAAAATAGACACTTTTCCGCTACTGAAAACGGATATAACCTGGATAGGAATTATATTGATTATCATTTTCAGATAGAAGGTTTGATACCAATTGGCATTATTCTTACGGCATTAGGAATAAGGACACCAAACCATCGCACCTGTTAAAACCTAAAGTTTAACATTTTAAAATTATCGCTCAATTCGAGATAAATATCAATTTCAGGATAATAAATCAAAAGCCCTTGACTTTTTGTCAATTTATGCCGATAATAATAGTACCGTTAGTACCGTTAGTACCGTTAGTACAGTTAATACATTCGCATGGGGGTAGCCGACATGACCACTTTAGCCGCATCGAAAACACGAATACCGCCCACTATTTTTAACGGCGTGGTATATCGGGGAGAGCGTGTCCGTGTCCAGCACCGGAACGGGCAGTGTGTGGTTCTTGTTTCCGACAACGACCTTGCGGTATTGGAGGCAATAGAAGATTATATTGATATAACCGAGGCATCTAAGGCGTTAAAAGAGATAGAAGAGGGTAAAGCTACTACCGTTCCCTGGGAAGAAATTAAACGGCGGTTGGGTCTTTGAGTTATGAGATAGAATTTCACCCCAAAGCGGAAAAGTTTCTGGAATCTCTTTCTGTGAAATTTCGTCGGCAGGTTTCAAGCAAAATTAACGGGTTGGCAGAGAATCCAAGACCGCCGGGATGTAAAAAGCTTAAAGGGCCGGAAGTTTTTTATCGGATATCTTCAGGCGATTATCGAATCATTTATCAAATCAAAGATGACAAGCTCTTGGTTCTGGTGTTACGCATTGGAGATCGCAAAGAAATCTACAGGTTCTTAAAAAAAACTTAGCTAAGTTTCAATCTTTACGCTCTCAAACTTCTCACCACACAGAAACGTTCTTCCATCGAGAGCGTATTTTTTGCCCAGGGACTTGACAGGGAATGGCAAGATTTAGGATTATTGAGGTAAGATCGAATCCAATGCTGCGACCGCCTCCGGGGCCGGGGGACAATATCTCACCATTGATTTAAAAATAGTATGAACACTTACTCATGTACGGAGGTGTAAAGCGGCGCTTCTTTTACATCGTTTATCTGTTGTAAAAGATTGATTTTTATATGGTTTTTGACTGTCCGCTTCATTTCAAGTTTCACCCCATCCCATAGTAACACGCTCTGGGACACCAATCCGGGGAGCCAGATCAGACGGAGGCTGTCAATTTTACCGTTGACAGCCTTCTTTTTTTGAGAAAACAGATTTGTAACTGTAAGCATATCAAAGGGTTTGCGACAGGTGGGAATAAGCTTCCCTTGCTGCCAAATGGAGTTCGATAATACAAAATTTATCAATCGACGCTTTTCAGCCATATTTTGCTTATCGTAAAGTATAGCGGCCTTTTGCACGAGTTCGAGAATCGTCACGCACTCGCCTAAATATGAGTGGTTTGCATTCTGATGCTTTTTAACCCGCATTCCCCATATTAGACCAAAAAAATGCTTTTACAAATTAATCTAACCTATTATATTTCAACAAATAGCGATTCTTCAAAGTACAAAAACTTGATCATCCGGAAGGTAAAAGCATGAAAATGGGATTTGATGGAGGTATTAAGCTTGAATTTCATGGTGCCAAGGTAACATCTGATGGCGGACTTCTTGCCTATCGTGACCTTGATGACGCATTAGGATTATTCGATTCCGTCTCTGCAGTTTTTAATGATAAACGTACAGGTCGTAACATCCAACATGATATGCCCACCCTTTTGCGTCAATCCATTTATAGTCGTCTTGCCGGTTATGAAGATGTAAATGATGCCCAGCGTTTATCGGTTGATCCTGTAATGCGAGCGATCACCGGCAAAATGAACAAGCATGCCGCCAGCGCTAACACGATAGGACGCTTTGAAACAGAGATACTGACTGAACTGGTTTTTTGTATGCAATCCGGCTCCCTGCAAACGAAATACTGTATGATAAAATCAGACACTTGCTGACCCGACCTGTTGGCCGCCCGCCAGAGAAGCCGATTGTGTTATTGTACGATTTCATGTATCAGGCAGCCAGTTGGGACCGGTTGAGGCGTATGGTAGCCAAAGTGGAGTGGCATCAGGGAGAGCTTTTCCCGATAGTGGGTTTCATCGTAACCAACATGAGTGCTAAGGCATACGGTATTGTACACTTCTACAATGGTCGAGGCACTGCTGAACAATGGATTAAAGAAGGCAAATATGCTTTGAACTGGACTCGACTCTCCTGCAAACGTTTCGTCTCAAATCAGGTGAGGCTCTGGCTGTTTGTTCTGGCCTATAACCTGGGCAATTTCCTTCGACGTTTGGTTCTTCCAAGGAAAAT
>CAZJQI010000022.1:0-62581 GCA_964548275.1 uncultured Gemmatimonadales bacterium | reverse complement strand
AAGGATAAAACCATCAAGCAATTTACCCCGGAGCAAGCTCCGAGGAATTCTTTTCAATTAAAATTAATTCACCCAAGCTAAGGAATCAAACGAAAATTCCTTGCCCATAATCGAATCATCAAATTTCGCCTGTACCATGCCCCCCAATTGAAAAAACATTTACAATCATTGGTAATCCTAAACTTGATCGTCTGATTCAAAACTCCCATAGAATCAATTTCCAGGGTAGTTCAATGAAAAAGAATGTATCTCATTGACTTACAATGAAATTTATGAGAAGTTAAGATATAGTAGTTTCTTTTTTTGGTTAACTGCCTTAGAATCCCATTGGAGTTTTACTAATGACTAAGAAGAAACTAACATATGAGAAGCTGGAAAGGAGAATCGAAGAACTTGAGCAAGAAGTGAGAAAGGGAAAACAGTCAGAGGAGGCATTGAGGGCGGCTAGAGACTATGCTCAGATTATCATAGAAAGTTCCCTGGATATGATAGTTGCGGTTGGAAAAGACCGCCGTATCATCGAGTTCAACCCGGCCGCCCAGAAAACATTTGGATACAAGAAAGAGGAAGTCCTTGGAAAACATGTCGACATTCTCTATCACGATAAGGAGGAAGGGAAAAGGATTTCAGAGCAGGTTTTAAAAGGAGGTAAGTTCGTCGGCGAAATAACCAACGTTCGTAAAAATGGCGAAACTTTTACCAGCCTTCTCTCCGTTGCGGTTATGCATGATCAGCATGGTGAGGTTGTCGGAGTAATTGGGAGTTCACGCGATATCACCGAGCGTAAGCGGATGGAGGAGAAACTGAGAGAAAGCGAGGAGACAGCGCGGGCTCTTCTGAACGCCCCGACAGAGCCGTTAGTGTTACTTGACACCCGAGGAACCATCATTGACTTGAATGAAACAGCGGCCAGGGCTTTTGGGAAAAGCGCGGATAAATATATCGGCAGATGTATATACGACCTTTTCCCAGCGGAGGCAGCCGAAAAATTGAAGGCTTATAATGAGAAAGTCATTGACTCGGGCCTGCCTGTTAGATACGAGGGAGAGCGGGAAGTAAGGCTGCTTGATGCCGCAATCTTGGAAGTTTTTTTTGATAACACGATCTATCCGGTTTTCGATGAAACTGGAAAGGTAGAGCGACTCGCATTTTTCAGCCGCGACATCTCAGACCGCAAGAAACTGGAGAAAAAATTACAGGAGAGTGAGCAGAAGAAGAACATTATCTTTGATAATACACCCGCTCCCGTT
Organism: uncultured Gemmatimonadales bacterium; assembly: GCA_964548275.1. Lineage (GTDB taxonomy): Bacteria > Gemmatimonadota > Glassbacteria > GWA2-58-10 > GWA2-58-10 > JAUVUV01. Next base: position 61,331 of record CAZJQI010000022.1, on the reverse strand, counting down.
CTGATCCATGACGAAGAAGGGGCGATCCTCTACATTAACGCCGCTGGCGCTAAACTACTGGAATGGAATGTCTCAGATTTAATTGGAAACCACCTCAGCAATATCCTTCCTTTAAAAAGTGATTTAAGCCAGATACTTGATCGTGAGAGTAGAACCTTTGAATATGGAGTAAATAAATATAATACCACTTGTGTTTCCCGTACGGGGCGCCAGTTTATTGTAGAGGTTTACGAGAGCGAAATAAGCTACTATGGCAGGCGCGCTTTTCTGAGCCTGGTTCGCAATATTACCTAGCTCTGGCGGAAATTAAAGATTGGTCAACCAGGTAAATTATTTTATCAACCAGGGATGCAATAAAAAGCCCCGGATGCGGCAACATCCGAGGCTCAATAGGGTTTACCTGTGGGGGGATTTGGTATAAAATGTGTCACATTTGATATGATGGTTTTAATCCCGTGTTCGGCAAACCCCTGTTATTATTGGCTGCCCGACCAGGATTCGAACCTGGAGACTCCTGATCCAGAGTCAGGCGTGTTGCCAGTTACACCATCGGGCAAAGTTGTTTTCAAATTTTGAGATACGTAATTTATAAAATTCCGCAGTAATGTCAACCCTGTTCTTAGATCAACATTCTCACTCGGAACTTTTCACGTTGAAATTCAACACCCACCCGTATTTGCCGCCAACCGGGTAGAATACGCGATACCAGAGCCCATTGGTACTGACTCTGACGAGTTTTTCCCCCTTTTGCAAATTGGCGATCTCGGAACTGGAGGGGCTATTCTGTTCATATAGCGGCGTGTTGTTCCTTATAACCTCAAACGATTCTCCCTCTGGGGATGGCTGAGCGGCTTCAGTCTGTTCAATCTGGGACGGGCCACTTGCCTTCTCGGCCGGGGGTAAGACCTGAGATTTAGTTATGCTGTCTTCATTTAAAACCAGGCGGGAGGGTTTACTCCAGGAACTTATCAGATTGCCGACAGAGTTTACTGCAACAATGTGAAGAATATAATCACCCGGACCGGAAAGCTGGGTGGGGGAGATTTTCAGCGCCCCTTTTGTGCCTTCGATTGAGTCCTTGTAAACGATCTGATCCGGGCTAAGTTTTCTGAAATCATCCGCATTCAGGGAGTCTCCGGGGGCGACTCTGGCAACCTCCAGATTAACCCCCCTGGCGTCTGTAATCGAACTCACATCCCAGGAAACGGAGAAATCCGAATCAGTTGTTTCGATTTGCGGAGCCTCGGGGATAAACAGCTCTTCAGGCGGTGTAACCTCCTCTGGTAAAATCTCACCGGCATGGACGATCAGGGTTTCGGGATCGGACCACCGGCCGACAAAGTCACCGTATGGGCTGACTCCAATCACGCGGAAAAGATAATTCCCTGGACCCGGCAGACCGTCGATATTCGAACTCTGAGTCTCCTTCAACCTGCCCAGCGAGTGGTTGAAAAACCAGGAGTTGGAACGGTCCCGTTTGCGGCCGTTGGGATTGTCGAAAGTTAGGTTCGGTCTGGAGATTTCAACAGCAACGTCTTTTGCTCCCTCCACATTGGAAATATCCCAGCGGAAAGTATAATCAGGATTATCAGGACTGACGTGGTGGGGTTCCAACACCGGCTTATTTGCAATTATATCCATGTTGTTATAAACCACTATCAGAGGCGTTGAATCGCTAAAACGGCTGATAAATTCGCCTTTTGCGTTGAGTGCGGCCACCCTGTAATAGTAAGTACCAACGCCTTCGAGCTCCAGGGCACTTCCTTTCCTCGTGCCGTCCATCCCTCCCAGAGCAGGTGTGTAGTAGAGAGTATTCTCCTGGTTTGGAACCTCTCCCCGGGGATTGGTGAATTTCAGGTTGGCCTTGCTAATTTCAAGAGCTGCATTTTTTGCACCCAGCACGTTGGAAACATCCCATTTCAGATTATAGGCTGGGGCGACGAGACTGATCGTATCAGGTTCCAGCAGTGGAGGGTTGGTCAGTATAAGCCTGTCCATTGTCAGGTTTTCTCTGCGGCTTGTGGCATCGCGACGCCAATCGCGACGGTCCAGTATTTCGCCGGTAGGGCCGGTGCCTGGAGCGGCGGGAGCTTGAAAGCCCTGACTGGCAGCCTGCTGGTAAGCAAGATTCTCCTGCCTGATCTTGATCGCTTCCTCGCGCATGCCGGCGGTGGCCTGGTTCACTATTTGCCGGAGCTTGACTCTATGCTCGTTATCTAGTGGTTTTATGAGATTATCGGGGTCTTCCAGTACGCGCCGGATCTCGTTGTTGAAATTCGTAAACGACTCGGGGTCAACCATCTTATCCTTACTGATTGAACGCAGCATATCGTCCATCACATCGCCAAGTCTGGATTTGATCCTTTTGCTGTCGTAATGTGCGGCGAAACTTTTATCTTTCAGCAGCTTGGACAAACGGCCTTTCAACTGCACCACTTTCCGCCGGAGGCCGATCTTGCCAGTAATATCATCCGAGGTCTGGTAAACGTCCTGGTTCAGGTAATCCTCATTCTGGTTCATTGCCTCAAATCCCTCGTCCTTTATCCTGTCCAGCGTGGTGACAATTGTCTGGTAGAGCGGATGGCGAAGGTCCAGGACCTCCACAATACTTTCCAGCACACTTTTCGACCGGCTCAGAATGCCCTCCTTACGGTAAAACCTTGCCAAGTCAAGATAAATTTCCACATTGTCTCCGGTCTTGCCGAGATCATCCTCTATCGCGGTCTTGACTGCATCGAACATATCCATGCCGGCGTTTACCTTTTTCAGGGCATCGTTCATCACCAGGAGGTCGTAGCCTGTAAGCTGCCCGTCTCCGTCCACATCGGCGGATTTGAGCTCATCCGCAGTGGCGGACATATTCAGGGCCACTGTACGCTCCAGGCGGATCAGGTCGAAAAGATCGAAATAGCCGTCCCCGTCGACATCGCCGTTGGTGATAGTCCCATCTTCGATAGGATTCCGGGCGATAAGAGGGCTGAAATGGATCAAAAAAGACAGGCCGAGCAGAAAGAGCGTGCACATGGCCTGAGAGGCCAGCCCACTTGAAAACTGATTGCCCGTAGAGAGCACCTTTTTCAGACTGTTGCATAGGGATATGTAAACCGGATAAAACATCTCGAGATCCACGTGCAGGGGTTTAAACTCGAAAAAACAGAGTTGGCAGACTTTATTTTATTATACTTTTTCTAGAGCAAAAAGTCCACCAGTAGCAGAACTGAAGGAAAACAGGATTAGCAAAAGGAAGTTTTTACCCGTTATCTTCAGCCCAAACGTTCTACCGCCTCTCGGATACGGGAAAGGGTAAGCCGCTTGCCCATAAGCGCCATAGTGACGAAAATTCCTGGACTTACGCTGGTTCCGGTAATCGCCACCCTTAGTGGATGGATCAGCTTCGATGCAGATATCTGCAATTTTTCTGCCAGGGAGCGCAAAACAGCCTCCATAGGCTCCTCGCTCCAGTGCTCGACTTTATTCAATTCCTCTGCAAGAGTAATTAACAGTTTGCCGGAATTGTCTTTCCAGTGTTTGGCCACAGCCTTGGGATCGTATTCCAGTTCCCCAGGAAAGAAACATCTGCTCCGGGGCAGGAAATCTCCGGTGAGCCGGCATCTGTCTTTGATCGTGTCGATAACTCGCAAGATGTGGCTGGTTTCCGCGGCGCCGCTCTCTTTCAACAGACCAGCCGCTTCGAAATCCCTCCTGACAAGCTCCAGAATTTCCTCTGCCTTCATCATTGATAGATATCGACCATTCATCCACTCCAGCTTAGTCTGATCGAAAACCGCGCTTTTCTTGTTGATGCTTTCGATACTGAACAGGCTTATGATTTCCTTGCGGGAAAGGATTTCCCTGTCCTCACCTGGAGTCCAGCCGAGAAGGGCCAGAAAGTTGAAAAGGGCCGGGGCGAGGATACCCATGCCGCAGTATTCGGTTAGGCTCGTGGCACCGTGGCGTTTGCTGAGCCTCTTTTTGTCCGGACCGAGAATGAGCGGCACATGAGCAAACTGCGGCACCGGGGCCCCAAGTGCGCGGTAAAGGAGAATCTGCTTGGGTGTATTGGAGATATGGTCGTCTCCGCGGATGATGTGGGTTATTCCCATATGGATGTCATCAGCCACCACTGCCAGCTGGTATGTCGGTGTGCCGTCCGAGCGCAGGAGGATAAAATCATCGATAGTTTCATTGGAGAAACCCACCTTGCCGTGCACCAGGTCATTATACTCTGTTGTGCCTTCGGGAATCTTGAATCGCTTCACGAAGGGTTTGCCCTGTTGTGCCAGCCGCTGTGATTGCCCGGGTGATAGGCCGAGGCAGGTGCGGTCATAAACAAAATCCCGCTTTTCGGCCCGGGCCAGCCTGCGCCTGGTTTCCAGTTCTTCGGGTGTGCAGAAACACCTGTAAGCAGCGCCTTTTTCCAGAAGCCGGCTTGCAGCTTCCACATGGCGCTCCCTGCCGTGGCTCTGTAACAGGATCTCCCCGTCCCATTCCAGGCCGAGCCAGCGCAGTCCCTCCAGTATGGCCTCAATGGCTTCAGGTGTTGAGCGTTCGCGGTCTGTGTCCTCGATACGGAGCAGGAACCTGCCGTCTGTGTTGCGTGCAAAAAGGTAGTTGAACAGCGCGGTGCGAGCCCCGCCGATATGAAGGTATCCCGTAGGACTTGGAGCAAAGCGGACTAAAGGTGTGTTGCTCAATTTTTAACTTCCTTCTGTTAAAAAGGGGGCTGGTCTATAGCCCCCTGTGAATTGAAATCCAGCCTTTATATTATATAAGCGTTATCGAAACCGGGAATATGGTATTTCCAGCATATACACCCGAAACGGCGGGAAGTTTTCCCAACGAGCGATAGAAAAGCAGGATCATGCTTTCAGCGAATTTCCACACCTACTTTTTCTTCACCTTTTCCAGCAGGTTGCGCGAGGGCTTGAACGCGGGCACAAAGCGGCTGGGGACTTTGACCTGTTCTCCGGTGCGCGGGTTTCTCGCAACCTGAGCTTTCCGCTTTTTCACTTTGAATGAGCCGAATCCACGGATTTCGATGTTGTTGCCAGCGGCCAGCGTATCGCCCATTGCCTCCAGAAAGTTATCCAGGATCTTGCGGGTTGCAGCTTTACTCTGATTGGTCGATTCCGCCACTTTGCTGACAAGTTCCGCCTTGTTCATGAGTTCTCCTTTCGGTGAGTGCTTCCAGGTTTATTGAAATGGTCGAATCCGGTTTTCTCGAGAACCTCCATCCGGCCGTCCTCCCGCTTGATCGAAAGTTCGCCGGTTTTTTCGGTAATCCGGCCGATCAGGCTGAAAGAGGTGCCGCTCTTTTCTTTCAGGCTGGCAAGGTGTTCCTTCATGGCACCTTCCGGTGCAGTAAACAGCAGTTCGAAATCCTCTCCGCCGTACAGGAAAAAGTACTCCGGGGCCAATTCGAGATCCCCGGCAACGGAGCGCGAAAAATCGCTTACATGAAGCCTGTTGCCGAAAAGGAGAGCCCCGCAGCCTGAATTTTCGAGTATGTGGTTCAGATCCGCGGCCACACCGTCGGAGATATCTATCATCGCAGTAGGAATCCCAGCTTCCCGCAGCAGCCGGGCCTCGGCGAGCCGGGGAACCGGCTCGTGCAGGCGTGATGCCTGCTCCTCAGTCACCTGAGGCCGAGGCCCGGCTGCTGCGGGGGTACTCTCCAGAACAGCCAGCACGGCCCCGGCATCACCAGGCGAGCCGGTAACCCAGATCTCATCGCCGACACGGGCTGTGGAACGCCTGATTGCAGCGCCGGCGGGCAACTTGCCGATCACTGTAACAGTGGCCACGAGCGGTGCGGGACTTCGGGTCAGGTCCCCGCCGAGCAACGGACAACCGTATTTTTTGCAAGTCTCGACCAGGCCTCGGGCCAGCTCTTCGAGTGCGTTTTCCCCGGCAGTTTGGGAAATCGAAACCGCAGCCAGACTACCCACCGGCTCGGCGGCCATTGCCGCCAGATCGCTGATTGCCGCAGCGGCGGCTTTTACGCCTATCTGGTAGTAACTGAAATAGTCCAGCCGGAAATGCACTCCCTCGACAATCGTGTCCGTGCTCAGGGCGATTTCCTCATCACTGCTTGCAGCGACCAGGCAGCAGTCATCGCCTATTCCAAGTCTTACACTCCCGCCTGGTAGGGCTGTTTTCTCGGCGAGGCGCCGGATATTTGCGATTTGTTCGAACTCGCCCACAAGGCGCCTTTCAAAGTAAAAGTTCTAAAACTGGTTAAGGATGAGTTCGCTCCGGCTGAAAAAGAAATTCAATTCTCGCTCGGCGGATTCCGGTGAATCCGAAGCGTGGATCGCATTTCGGGTTTTGTTCTCTGCGTAAAGATCCCGCACAGTGCCGGGATCGGCCTCCTCAGGGTCTGTAGCGCCGATTACCCGTCTGAGTTCTTCCACTGCGTTCTCCCGTTTCAGGGCGGCCACGATCACCGGTCCGCCGGTCATGAACTCAATCAGCGGGGCAAAAAATTCTTTGCCGGTATGCTCGGCGTAGAATCCGGTGGCGGTTTTTCCGGTCAGTTTAAGCATGCGCATGGCGCAAATCTCGAACCCGGCCTCTTCAAGGTGTGCCAGAATGTTTCCCACGTTTCCGGCTGCAACCGAATCCGGCTTGATTATCATTAAGGTCATTTCTTTCAATCGGTTATCTCCTCTAGCCTTTCAGTTTTTCTCTCAAAGCACGGTGGCAAGCACCTGGCCGATCTCGGCCGGGCTCTCGGCCACGGTCACCCCGGCACTGCGAAGGAACTCGATCTTGCTCTGGGCGGTTCCCACCCCGCCGGAGATAATCGCCCCGGCATGGCCCATTCTTCTGCCCGGAGGCGCGGTTCTGCCGGCGATAAAGGCCACCACCGGCTTATCCATGTGCTCTTTTGCATAAGCGGCCGCTTCCTCCTCGGCAGTGCCGCCAATCTCGCCAATCATCAGCACCACGTCCGTATCGGGGTCATCATTAAACAGTTTCAGCGCGTCCAGATGCGTTGTGCCCACCACCGGATCGCCGCCGATACCGATACAGGTGCTCTGGCCGATTCCTCTCTCGGTTAGCTGCCAGACAGCCTCGTATGTCAGCGTGCCACTGCGGGAAACAACACCCACCCTGCCTGGTTTATGGATAAAACCGGGCATGATCCCGAGCTTGCAGGCTCCGGGTGTGATCACCCCGGGACAGTTAGGTCCGATAAGTCTGGTTCTGCGGCCCTCGAGGAAACGCTTGACACGGACCATGTCGAGTGTCGGGATGCCCTCGGTGATACAGACCACCAGATCGAGACCGCCCGCGGCGGCTTCCAGCACTGCATCGGCAGCAAAGGATGCGGGCACAAAAATCACCGAGGCGTTTGCCTCTGTCCTGTTAACAGCTTCCTCCACGGTGTTGAACACCGGTACGTTGCCGTTGAATTTCTCCCCGCCGCGGCCTGGAGTAACCCCGGCCACGATCCTGGTGCCGTATTCGATCATCTGGTGGGTGTGAAAGCTTCCCTCGCCTCCTGTGATTCCCTGGACGAGAACCTTGGTGTGTTTTGATACCAGGATACTCATCGCGCGCCTCCCGGTATACCGGATGAGGCTGCCTGGACCGCCATCTGCGCTGCTTGCTTGAACGTGTCGGCCCACCGGAATCCCAGCTCGGCCTCCTCGATAATTCTTTTGCCATCCTCTGCGTTGGTTCCCTGGAGCCGCACGACAACCGGCATGTCAATCTGGAGATTTCCCAGCGCTTCCACCACTCCGCTGGCCACCCGGTCGCAGCGCACTATACCGCCGAAAATATTGATCAGCACTGCCCCCACGTTCGGGTCCTTGCAGATAATCCTGAACCCGTTGCCGATAGTCTCCACGTTGGCGCCGCCGCCGACATCGAGGAAATTTGCCGGTTCGCCGCCAGTCTGCTTGATAATGTCCATGGTAGCCATTGCCAGACCGGCCCCGTTGACCATACAGCCCACATTACCGTTAAGCTTGATATAGTTCAGTCCGAACTCGTTGGCCTCACGCTCCAGAGGATCTTCTTCACCGGGATCGCGCATCGCCGCCACTTCTTTCTGGCGGAAAAGAGCGTTGTCATCGAAATTCATCTTGGCATCCAGGGCCAGCACTGTACCTTCACCTGTTACCACCAGTGGATTTATCTCAGCCAGGGAAGCTTCCTTTGCCCGGTAAGCCGCGTAGAGACGCAAGAAGACTTTCGTCGCCTCTTTAGTGACCTCGGGCGCGAGATTCAGCTTGTAGGCAAGAGAACGCGCCTGATAGGTGTTTATCCCGAATATCGGATCGATATACTCCTTGTGGATTTTCTCCGGGGTTTTTGCAGCGACCTTCTCGATCTCCACTCCCCCCTCCGTGCTGACCATAAAAACATCCCTGATTGTGGCGCGGTCGAATGTGATACCGGCATAGAGTTCGCTTTCGATATTTATACCCTGTTCAACCAGGATCCGGCTCACCAGCCTGCCTTCCGGGCCGGTCTGCGGTGTAATCAGTTTCGATCCAAGAAGTTGCCGGGCTGCAGAGACTGCCTCCTGGACTGTTTTGACCAGCTTTATGCCGCCGCCTTTGCCCCGGCCGCCTGCATGAATCTGCGCCTTGACCACCAGCGGTTTGCCAGCTTCTGCCAGTTTTGCGCCAAGCTCTGCTACCTGACCGGAGCTGGTACACGGTTCGCCCGCGGGAACCGGCACACCGAAAGTTTTGAGGATTTGCTTGGCCTGGTATTCGTGTATTTTCAAAAAAATCCCCCAGCGGAAAAGTTCCCGGATACTTAACAACAGGGATGAATCTGGATAAAAACTAAAGGAAAATCAATGCTTTGACAAGAAAATCATGCTTTTATCGCTTTTGTTTTAGTTGTTTGTGATCGGGCCATGAATTCGTTTATCCTTGCGAATATCACTTAATTTTAACAGATTGGTTGTCATCGAGCTTGATTGTCAAGTCCTCGAGGAGCTTACCCTGTGAAAGAGCTTGCACTGATTGGATTGAACAATTCGCACCCTTTTTTATTTGGGGGTCTGGTCAATGGTGGTAAAAGGGAAAAGTTTGCAGCCAACTCTCCAGGCTGGACACATTCTCTTTTTCCAGACCACGACTGGGAGGGTGCTTACATTGATAAATGGCGCTTTACCAGAGCCTGGGCACGCGATCCGCGTTTCGCCCGGGCCGTGGCGGAAGCGGTGCTGGTGGACAAAGTGTGCGATACTCTCGAAGAGGCTGCAGAAAGCACCGAGGGAGCATTTGTCTGCGATATGTGGGGCGAGTATCACAGAGAGCAGACATTGGCTTTTCTGGAAAGGGGCAAGCCTGTTTTCGTGGATAAACCCCTGGCAGAAAGTGTTGCCGATGCCGAGGTGATGATTTGCGCTGCCAAAGACAATGGCACGACACTTTCCACCTGCAGCAGCCTCAGGTTTGATCCGGACCTGCGCAAGCTGAAAAGAAAAATCGAGAAGGAACTGGGGAAGCCTTCCATAGTCACTGTCTGCTGCCCTTGCTACCAGGACCTCGCCCGTTATTCAGTGCACGGGATTGAAATTCTGATGGAGGTAACCGGAGGAGCCGCGGTTGGCAGGGTGAGAAATATAGGCACGGGAACGAGGCGACACCTGATTCTCGTGGAATTCGTTGACGGATCCTGCGGAGTAATTCATAGTTGGGAGAACCATGCCTACTCGGTCACAGTGACCGGGGAGAACGGCCAGGAGTTAGGGAAAGTAGGGGTGATAGACAGTTTCAAGCCAATGGTGGAGGCAGTGCTGGATTCTTTTGTAACCAACCTTCCAGTAGTGAATTACGATGAAGCACTCGAGGTGGTGAAAGTTATCGAGGCCGGGGTGAGGAGCCGTGCCGCCGATGGAGCGCCGGTTGATCTGGCCAGTTGTTGAGTTTCTCTTTCAAGTCTGAGGAGGAACAATGGGCAATGAAGAAATCCTTAAGGAAGTGATACACGTGCTCAAAAGTAGCCCCTGTCCGCTCGAAAATATCGATGCGGAAACCAGGGTCGAAGACCTGGAACTTGATTCCATAGAATTGACTAAACTTCTTATGGATCTGGAGAATCATTTCTCGATTTTGGTGCCTGATCAAACCTGGGCCAAATGGCAGAATATAGGCGATGTTACCGAATATATCTCGAACTACCAGAAGGAATTCGGCGGTTTGAATCTCAAGGAGATGTAAACCGGCGGGCCGCTGAATCCAAAATTCTGCATGGGTTAAATCTTTAAATCTGTTTTTGTTTCCAAGAATAGCCAGGCCTGAATCATCGCCAGGTACTTAAAACTTGACAGTAAAAAGGGGTAGGATTAGCTTAGGGGGCATTCAGAACGGAATCACACTCGTGTGGAGAGGTGGCCGAGCTGGCTGAAGGCGGCACCCTGCTAAGGTGTTGTAGGGGCAACTCTACCGAGGGTTCGAATCCCTCCCTCTCCGCCAGATTTCAGACCGGATGGAACAGATCACCATCCGGTCTTTTTACTTTAAACCGCTCCAGTGTACTTCTTGATTAAAACTTCGTGTGATGATAATTTAAAAAATCGTATATTTTGAGCAGAAAAACTCTTGTATTACTGGTGATTAGACAAAGAGCTCTATGAGTTGATAATGTTCAGGATTATACAAGCATGGATAGAGCTGGTAAAATATGTAAATCCGCAATAGAAGCGATTGGCCGCACTCCATTGGTCGAGCTTTCCCGGATAACCCAGGCTCTGGCGGGCCGTATCCTTGCCAAGCTGGAATACCTCAACCCGGGTTTATCGAAAAAAGACCGCATAGCTCTTCAGATGATCGAAGACGCTGAGAAGTCTGGGGATCTGAAACCGGGACAAACTGTTGTGGAACTGACAAGCGGCAATACGGGCACTGGCCTGGCGATTGTCTGCGCGGTGAAAGGCTATCCTTTTGTCGCAGTGATGAGCAAGGGGAATACAGTCGAAAGAGTGCGTATGATGGCTGCTCTGGGGGCCGAGGTTGTGCTGGTCGACCAGGCTCCGGGCGCGCTGCCGGGACAGGTTTCCGGCGAATCCCTGGCCCTGGTGGAAAAGGTGACTCAGCGAATTGTAAAAAAGCGGGGAGCATTTCGTGCTGACCAGTTCAAGCTGGAGAGCAATGTGAGGGCTCATTACCTTCACACCGGCAGGGAGATTATCCGGCAGTCAGACGGCAGGGTCGATGTTTTCTGTGATTTTGCAGGCACAGGAGGAAGTTTCGCCGGTATATCAAAAGCTTTGAGAGAGAACAATCCCCAGACCCTGTGTTACCTGATAGAACCCCAAGGGGCGGCGGTTCTTTCAGGCGGGGAAGTTACCAATCAGAACCATAAGATTCAGGGCGGCGGCTATTCGATTCGGGAGTTGAAATTCTTGCGGGGTGTCAGGGTGGACGGATACATTCAGGTAACGGATGAAGAAGCGATCGCCACTGCCTGGCGCCTGGCAAGGGAGGAAGGGCTTTTTGCGGGGTTTTCTTCTGGCGCGAACGTGGCAGGTGCCCTTCGGCTGCTCAAAGGCCCCTGCAAGGGTAAAACCATAGCTGTTCTGCTCTGCGATTCAGGAATGAAATATTTGAGCACCGATTTATGGGCACCCCTGGAAACTGAATAACCAAACCAAAGTTGTTTTTCACTGATAGTTCGAGGCTTGTGAAAATATTTTTTCACAGCCCCTGTTCTTTCTGAGAAAAATACTTCTATTTTGCCTCCCGTTTTTCTCCCTTTCCCGAGAATCCCGTTCAGATAATACTGTTACCTGTCAGGTTGCACCTGCTCTATCCGGGTAACAGATAAACAGGAGTATTGAATTCAATAGCTCTCGCCCGGAATCATGCAATATCGCACTTTGCCGGAAAATTTGCCGAACCGACCATTCTGGCATGTTGTTTGCGAATTCAGTTGTGGAGAGAGTGGGACATCGGTTTTTAGGCCAGAGAAAAGGTGTTTCAAGTTTCCGGCGGCACATGAGCAGTTTGACTGCTGTTCCGGGAGGGGGACCGATTAGCCGCCGGAGATGGGTCCCGTTTTGCCAGACGGTAAAACGGGACTTTTTTTTACCAGTATAAAATGCCTTTGCAGAATATAATATCCAGGCATGATAGCCCGGTCGATTGCTCTGGATTCAAACGGTAGAAAATTTTCGCCGAACACCATTTTGCCGCCATAATGGCTGGCAATCAGCACAGGCAGTGTGGAAAAAATTACAAGTACGAAATGAGGCTGTCTGGCTGACCCCCCAAACCTGCCTCCTTTATTGATCCGCAGGACCAGGGCCGCTAGGCAGGCTATTTCTGCGGCGATATTCAACTTCTCCGATCTTCTCTATTTCCTTTACTTACTCGGTCCCTTCTATTTCATCCCCTGTGCCATGGGCAACATTCCGGACAACTGCGCCGGCTGCTGAGAATACCAGGCAGAAAAAGGAAAAATCCGCATTCGATCCGGCCCTGTTAAAAGGTATATTAAATCAAGATACGGTTGCCCTGATACTACGCGGAAAACCGTCCTCAAGAGCGATTTAAATATACGTTACCAAGGCTTAAGGGATTCAAGGTAAAAGAGAGTTACCTTTCGATCCTGCACTTCAGAGATGTATTCAGAATTGTTCTTTAAACTATTTCAACGTAGAATATGAGATTTAGGTAACTAAAAACGATAAAATTCATAATAATTAGAATAAACGGAATACCAGCTTTTTGAAAAGGAGGGCAATCTCAGACAGCGTATTGCCTTCGACACATTCTGGTAATACCAACAATCTCACGATTAGCCGACCTTTTACCTGATTGGTCATTTTTCAAAGCAAGGATAATATGGAGGTAACACCTTGCATATTTCCGTTCGTTTCTTCCGGCAGGGATAACTCATGTTTTCTGTATTTTCAACCTGTCTGCAACTTATACCGAGCAGGAGCCTTCAGTTACCCTGAGGTTAAAATCTTATCTTAACTTCTCAAGTTTTACCAATTTTGCGGTAAGAGCATAGTTGCGGGCAGGTTGAACTGCTTTTCATTTTTAACTTAAAATAACCAACAGTATTGCGGAGGTTAGTTGTGAAAATTAAAAACAACAGCGAGTCTTTCCCGGAGGTGCTTGACCGTTTGGTAGAGGTTATGCGCCATTTTCACTGCGAGGAGCCAAAAGAACTCGAGCGTCTGTTAAAGCTGCCGGAAGATAGTCTGGTGGGTTTGTTTCTCACGCACTCAGCCGATCTTCCGCGGAATGTTGTCCGGGTGCTCGAGGCGGCGGGTATAAGGCGGGAGTTCATGGTTCACGGCAGAGGTTCCATGTTCTCCGATACTGTGGATCGCCAGGGGCTGGAGGTGATGAAACGCCACGCTGCTCACCTGTTGAAAGTGATCTGCAGCAATTACCGCCTTCTGCGCAGAAAGGGTGAAAAACTGGGCGTTCCCCTTCATGTTACCGACCGCAGGATAGAGCAGACTGCTATCGAGGAGGAACTGATAAATCTGCTGATCGAGGCCCTGAGTGATAAAACAAGCCGTGATCACCTGCTGACATTTATCCGGGCCGAGGCATCCAACAGAACTTCAGCACGACAGGGGAGAATTGGTTAGAAAGCCCGGATTAGAGAGAGATTGATCCAGGTTATGCCAGGGGTGATGAAACAGGTTCTCAGGCAGGGCGGGAAAGGTTTCTATTTTGACTTTACGTTTTTTCTCAGCCAGTCCAGAAGACGTTTGCGGCCTAATTTGCTTCCGAGATATTCAGGAATTTTCGCCAGCAATTCGGGATCACCGATCTCGATTTCGGTATCTCCGATCAGCAGAACGTTTTTTTTCATCTTTATCCGCTCTGCGTCTGCTGATTGTTTCGTATCGCTGCGTTCTAGTTGCTCTTGCAGGAAATCCCGCAGGATCCCTCCGACATCGTCCACCCGGCCGCCTTCATAAAAACCGACTACCTCACAGCAGTAGCGTTCGGCCACCTCGGATGGTATTTCGAAAGCTCTGGAGGTTCTGCTCCAGCGTTCGAGGACTTCCCGGTTGTGTTCGTATCTTTTACGTTCGCTGTCAGAGAGGCCTTCTGGCGCCGGGGGCACGAAAATACGCACCTCCGAAGGCTCGAAACCGGAGGAACCGGCTCTAACGCTATAGCTGGCGAGAGCCTCGTCCAGGCGCTCGGAGATCAGGTTTTCAAGGGCGCGGCGCACAGTCTCGGCACTAAAAAGCTTTCCACCCCTGGCTGTTGACCCTAAGGACCTGGGGGCTGTCCTTTCGTGCAGAGATCTTGAAACAAGGAAAAGTGAATCCGGGGTAACTTTGAGGATCCCGGCCAGGCGTTTTCTCAGCCCCGGGTCGCGAAGAGTGCCCCTGACCAGATTCCCGGCTCGCTGGGGATCGTTATCCAGCAATTTGGCCAATTCGCGCTGTGTCAGTTTTTTCTCGGCAAGCAGGAGGCGTACTTTATGTTCATCCCATCTTCCACGCGCAATACGGCTGTCTAAAGACAGGCGTTCGATCCCCCAAGGCGCACCGGCCGCCACAGGCCCCTCACCCTCGCCGAGCAGCAGCCAGTTGAGATCCACTTTCCAAATATTCCCCACAGCCTTTGCCAGGGCGGGCGAAACACTCATCGACTTGCCCTTGCGCAGCACTCCGTCGTGCACACCGAGTATTTCCGCCAGATGCACGTCATCCAGTTCATAGCCCGCGGCCAGGTAACGTCCTTTCATCACGGAAAGCAACCTGGCGAACCTCAGCTCGATATCTGTACCACGCGAAACAACGGCATTCGAAACTTTTTTCGGGGTCATGGAACCGCACCCGGATTAAGGAATGGTTGAAAGTAAAAAGATTATAAAATAGTTGACAAATCGTAACAGATATACTATAATGAATTACAAATCATAACATAAATATTAAGCAAAGTCTTCCTAATCTTATTTTAGGCCCCTTAATTTGAAAATTTTAAATGAAGGCCTGCTTAGTAAAAGACGTACAATACGTGATGTAAATAATTATGGCTGATCCTATAAGCAAGCTTATCAAAATATCAGACTTATGTCAAGAGTTTGTGTATCTATGGCAATAAATCGAAAGGAAAGTGTGGTAATCCGATTTAACCTGAATCAAAGGGAGGCGCAATGAATACCCCTGCAGTAAAAAAAGAAGAATGGCTAACTATAGCGCAGGCAGTAGAAAGGATGCCGATCCCGGTATCAAAGTCCACGGTGAGGCGCTGGATAGAGGAGGGCAAGTACGGAATCGTGGCCGGCAAGTTCGGCGGAAGGCTGGTAATCAGGGCCGATACTTTGCCGGATATCAAGGAGGATCTGGATTGAAAAATAAAAACAGAAGCGCAAGATGAAAGATTCAGTTCTTTCCGGGAAAGGCAGGAGTTTTATTAGTCGCGGCGGTTTGTTTTATCCCTGTTCTTTCTTTTCCAGAAGAAATAAGCCGGGATCCCCAGACCGACAATTGTGATACCCACCAAAGACTCCCCGGGCTTGCTGAAAATTACATAGATCATCATCCAGATCGAAACCGCCAGGTAGGACGCCGGAGTCAGGGGATAGCCCCAGACCCGGTAAGGCCGCTGGAGGTCGGGATAGCGGCGCCTGAGTACAAATACCCCTGCGATCGTGAGGCTGGTAAAAAGGCTCAGCATGAAACCGCAGTATGTCAGCAGTTGCTCGAAAGTGCCTATGATAACCAGTACCGAGGCCCAGAGCGCCTGGAGAACGAGTGCCACGCCAGGGGTCCCGTAACGCCGGCTTAAGCGCCCGACAGAGCTGAAAAAAACTCCGTCACCGGCCATGACATAATAGATCCGCGGCCCGATACAGATCATCGCGCTCGAGCAGGCGAGAACGCAGATCGCTACAACAATCGAAAAGAACCCCCCGGCGCGTCGGCCGATCAACTCGGTTGCGGCCAGACCGGCTACGTCAATCCTGCCGGACATCTTTTCCACAGGAAGGGCGTAGACATAGACCAGATTAAGCGCAAGATAGAGTACAACCACAACTACGGTTCCGGTCAGAAGCGAGCGCGGCAGGTTCCTGCCCGGGTTCCGGATTTCCCCGGCCACATACGCAGCGGCGTTAAATCCTATGTAGGCGTAAAACACTATGATCAAAGAAACTGCCACGGCAGGCAGGATTTCGCCCGCGGAGAGCACCGGTGTGCCCGGGCCAGGGGTGAAATTGCTCCAGCTTCCGGCATTGGAACTGAGCGCGGCTATCAGGAAAGAGGCGATAAGCAGCACGTTGAGCAGGGTGATAGAAAATTGAATCCTGCCGCTTGTCCTGATTCCGAGATAATGAATCAGGCTCAGGAGCCAGATCACACCCACAGCAGCCAGGTGTCCGGCAGAAACCGTGGGAGAAAACCCGAATATACTGACCAGCGGCTCGTGGCCCTGGGTGGTCAGCCAGGGAGCCAAGGGGGTGAGGTATTCGACAAAGCCGAGCGCGGTAAGCGCGATAGGTGCACCGAACCCCACGAAAAACGACATCCAGCCGCTCAAGAACGCAGCCAGAGGCCCGTATGCCTTGCGCAGGTAAACATAGTCTCCACCCACCCTGGGAAGGCTTGCCCCCAGCTCCCCATATGTAGCTGCACCAGCAAGAGCCAGGAATCCTCCCAGAGCCCATACGGCAAGAAGCAGGAGCGGAGAACGAAGAGATTCAATCACAAAACCGCTGGTGGTAAATATCCCCGCCCCAACCATATTAGAGAATACAAGGCTGGCCGCCCCAAGAACACCAAGTTTTCCCACTGTTTTCAATCCTTTCATCCGCTTTTTCCCTTTTTCTCAAACCCGGGCTAAGCTGACATCGTCCAGCCCTCTGCCACTAGCAGACGTTTTTTGAGTTCGACTCCCCCACCGAACCCACCCAGCCTGCCCCCTGATCCCACCACGCGGTGGCAGGGAACGATGATCGGCAGCGGGTTTGCGCCGCAGGCTGAGCCCACCGCGCGGAGGGCTTGCGGGTGGCCTATCCTGCGGGCAATCTCTCCGTAAGAGAGAACCGCACCTGGCCGGATCAGTTTCAATTCGTTCCAGACCATTTGCTGAAAAGCCGTTCCGCCAGGGTCGAGAGCTCCGCTGAAAGGGTCGCTTGCTTCAGGAACTTCAAAATAGGCTTTCAGGAAACCAACGGCCTCTTCCAGGTAGCCTTTGTCATCCTCAACTAATTCAATCGACCCGAAACGCTTTCTAAGTGAGTTTTCGAGCTTTCGCCGCGCCTGATCACTACCGCTTACAGGCAATTGGATCGCGCACAAACCGGCACTGGAATGGGCCAGCAGGAGCCGCCCGATAGGACAGTCCAGTTCTTTGAAGATTATTCGGCAGGCCAATTTATATTCCTTCAGCATGGCTTTGATCTTGATGATATTACCTAATTTTATTAAAATAAAAGTTCTATTTTTTTATTTTTGAGATTATCTTTTCTAATACCGCTTTATAAAATATATCTTTTTTTATTTCGGAGAGAGTAAATGCTCTGGCCGATAAAATTCAAGATGCACTCAAGGTTGAGGGAAGGTATGACTGGATTCAGGATTTCTCTACTTTTTCTGTTGGGCGCCGGCCTGATAAGCATGTCTTCTCACCCGGTATCTGCACAAAATAACTGGAAAGAAGTCAAGGTTTACCAGGGCAAGATTGACCTGCCCAGTTACGAGTTTACCGGCAGGGAACTGGAACCCCCGCTTTTTTCCAGCTCCACTGTTGAAGGCAAATACCCGTTGCCGCAGTTTATCAGGCCGTATAAACCCGGTGGGCCGTCACCTGCGGTTTACGATGCCATTTTTTTGGAAAACGAGTACCTGAAACTCACTGTGGTGCCGGATTTCGGCGGCCGTGTCTACTCGCTTTACGACAAGGTAAATCGGCGCGAAGTTTTTTACAAGAACGATGTGCTCAAGTTTTCCGGCGTAAATGCAAAAGGGGCCTGGCCTGTAGGAAATATAGAGCTTACCGGCCCGTATGACACACACATGATGACTCTCAAGGGGGAGCCGCACTGGTTCACCAGGGTGAAACGCCACAAGGACGGCAGCGCATCGCTGGTGATAAGCAGTATCGACCCGTTTTACCGGATGAAAGTCAATTTCACAGCCCGCCTGGTTCCGGGGCTTGCCGCGATGGAACTGACCATATTCTGCTACAACCGCCGAGATACAAGAAAGCCGTACATGTTCTGGACCAACGCAGGGGTGCCGGTCACTCGAGGCTCGCGGTTTGTCTACCCGATGACCCGCACTATCGGCCATACCACGGCAGAGGTCGCGAGCTGGCCTTATTACGGTGGGGTCGATTTCAGTTGGTTCAGAAACAACAAGCACATGCTCGGGGTTTTCGGGATCGATATCTATGACAATTTCCTCGGCGCATATGATCACGATGCAGACTACGGGACATTTCGTTTCGCAGACCGAAGGGTGGTCACCGGGATGAAAACCTGGACCTGGGGCGACAGCAGGTACGCCGAGCGTATCACACGAAATTATACCGATAATGCCGGACCCTATATTGAAATCCAGAGTGGCCGACATGTCTGGGACGGCCACTACGAGTGGCTGCTTGCGCATTCATACGAAGGCTGGAGCGAATGGTGGTTCCCGGTAGCGGATATCGGCGGCTTTACTACCACAAGCCTGGACGTGGCGCTGAACCTGGAGGTGAATGCCGATCCGGAAGGCAAAAAATCCAGTGTTAAGCTCGGTCTGTCAGCCAACCGTGCAATGCCCGGGGCTACTGTCAGAGTTGTGTCCCGTTATGGCCAAATACTGGATACCCGAGCCGACCTGGCTCCAGGCAAGCCGTTTAACCGCACTGTCTCCAGTATCCCCGCAGACAGCAGCGGCCTGACCGGCATGAGAGTAACCGTGATCGATACCCACGGCAAAGTGGCCCTCGATTATCTGCGTCCTGATGAGAGCCCCGGAGGCAAGGAATACACTCCTTTTACCAGACAGCTCGAAAAACCCAAAAAAGATCCCGCCCAGATGAGTGCCGAGGAACTGGTGCTGGATGCAGAGACAAAGATCAAAGAAATGCGTACGGCCGCCGGCGCCTTGCTTCTTCGGCAGGCGCTCTCGCATGACAGTGGGCACTCCCGTGCCCACCTGAATCTGGGTATCATGCATTACGAGCAGGGACAACGGGATAGCGCAATCGTGCATCTTGAAAAGGTGATCGACCGCGATCCGTACGCTGACGAGGCTTATTATTATCTGGCCCTGACCCGGATGGAGCTGGGAGACACACTCAGCGCCGAGCGCAACCTTTATTACATCTCGCGCACCGGTTTGTTTTACTCATTGCGTGAATACATGCTGGGCAGAATCGCCTGGTTTCAGGCGGACCTGGCCGCTGCCGAACGGCACTTTTTCGAAGCTGCCAGGGTCAATGGCTACAACCTTTCCGCGCGTAATCTGCTCGCCTTAACATACCGCCTCAAGGGCCGTACTCAAGATGCCCTGGCGCAGATCGAAGAAGTTGAAGAGATTGATCCCACTAACCGCTGGGCAGCCGCCGAGCGCGTATTCCTGAGCCGCGATAGCGGGGATCGCCATGCACTGCTCGCTTTTCTCGGAGGTCAGAGCCAGGAAGCCCTCGAACTGGCGGCGGATTATCGACACCTCGCACGCTTCGAGGAGGCGCTCGACGTGCTTACGCTGGTAGAAAAAAACAACCAGGACCCCTACGGCACCCCGCCGATTTTCTATTATACCAAGGCATATTGCCTGAAAGTTCTGGGCAGGCTTGAAGAGGCTGCCGGATATTATCGCAAGGGTCGTAACTCGATAGGCAATCTCGACCGGCTTCCTTTCAGGCCTGAGAGCGTAGAACCCCTTGCCCAGGCGCTGGTTTTCGATCCCGGCGATCCAACAGCCCGTTTCCACCTGGGCTGCCTGCTTTACCACCTGGGCCGAAGAGAGGAAGCGATTTACCACTGGGAAAGAGGTGCCCAAGCAGCTCCCGATATGTTCAGCCTGCGCCGCACCCTGGGTATTGCATACTATGAAAACGGCGATGGAATGGATAAAGCCGCAGAGCACCTGGAAGCAGCAATCAAGTTGAATCCGGATCATGTCCGCACTTTTACCGACCTGAGCTATCTTTATTCAAGGGAGGGGTATTTCGACCAGCAGGTGGCCCTGCTAAGGCGAGCGCTCGAACGCTCTCCAAAGGATGACTATATTATCGAAGGCCTGATTAATGCCAACCTGGTCAAGGGCGACTATTCTGCGGTAGACAGCCTGATCAGTTCCCATGAATTCGCCCAGCGCCACCGTGATTACGGCCTGCGTGACAAGTACCGTTTCATGCGTTACGGCCTGGGGGCCAGGGCCTATCAAAAGGGGGAATACAACCAGGCCCTGCGCCAGATCGAGCTTGCACTGTTCCCGCCCGGCTCGCTCGGTGCTGATGATTTCGAGTTCCAGAGCGCTCCGAGGCTGTATTATTATCTCGGAAAGGTACTGGAAAAATCAGGAGACAAGGCGCAGGCGAAAGAATCTTTCGAAAAATCTATCGTGGGCTGGGACCAGCTCTCCGGCGACCGGGACAGCTGGAACAGCGAGAATTTTTACATGGCGCTTTCCCTGGACCGGCTTGGACGGCATGAAGGGGCCCGGAAAATGCTCCAATCGATGAGAAATTTCGCGCTGAGCCAGATGAACCGCCGCTACAGACGCCACCGCGCCCAGGCTCGTTACCTTCTGGCTCTTGTTGAGAAAAAGGAGGGCAATGTCGCCAAGGCTGAAAAACTGTTTCAAGAGGCCGTGCAGCTCGAGCCTGACATGCTGGGCCCCCGTTTCGAGCTGCGCCGCGACGTGGTGGATCCGCTGCCCCAGTAGATACAAACCGATGCGAGATAATATTTCAGAAATATTTTAATCGTAAGGGCAGGGCTTGCATAGCCAGAGATTAGCCGAGGTTCCTTATCAAGGGGCCTCTGCTTATTTATGCGGAAAGAGGGAGAAGGGGGGCGATAAAGCTTGACACGGACTGGTATTGATTATTTAGTGCAAACATTAGAGAAAATCCTTTTTTCCCATCCCGGAAACAGAAAATGTTCCAGATCACCATGCAAAGGAGAGCGCAATGGACCGCAGCACGTTTTTCAAATGTTTCGCTTTCGGAGCGGCAGCCACAGCTACTGGCTGCCAGGCCGGGGATTTGTCAGGAAATAGCGCCCCTCTATGTGCCAGTGGCTGGTTGGGTTCGAACCTGTTTCTGGGAGAAAGTCCTACAACCGGGGTAAGGCGTTTAGGAAGTGAAAAACATTTCACCCTCTGGCACGCCGGGCTCGAACCCAATTACAGAGTAAAATTAACAGAGATCGTGATTATGGAACTCCAGCACGGGCTGCCTGGCCTGGTGACCAGAGATGGTACTTTCCGTAAAGCGCGCGAGGGAGACAAGGTCAATCCGCAGACCGGTCCGGTATATGTGGAGGGAATCGAGCCGGGTGACCCTCTGGCGATTGACCTGCTGGAGATCAGGGTTGGCGACTGGGGTTATGCCGGAGGACGGATATTCGAACTGGCCGACGGGTATGCGATTTTCGACGATAAGCTGCGCCTGCAGTTGAGTCCAATGATCGGCGGGGTGGGGATTGCACCAGCCGAAGGTGAGATGGATACAAAGAGGCCAGCCGACACAGGCGGCAACCTGGACTGCAAAGAGGTGCGCGCAGGCAGCACACTCGTGCTCACCACCCAGGTTCCCGGGGCGCTTGTAGGCATGGGCGATACCCATGCCCTTCAGGGAGACGGCGAGATTGCCGGGCAGGGTATCGAAACCGACGCCGAGGTGCTGGTGCGTTTCCGCAAATTGCCGGAGAAATTATCGGACCGGCCGGTTATCATGCGCCGGGAATTTGTTGCCACGCTGAGTGCCCAGGAGGATCTGACAGAAGCCGCCTGGCAGGCCACTGACGACATGGTCAATCTGGTCGAGGCGGTGACCGGACGCAAGCCCAGGGATGCTCGGATGCTTGTGAACCTGGTGGGCGACCTGAAAATTAACCAGATTGTTGATCCCACTAAGGGTGCCCGGATGGAAATGCCGACCTGGGCGTTCGGGGTGTGAGCAGCGGATTGCTCAAGCCTTTTCCAATGTGGTAGCAGCCAGCACTGCTGCGCCGCGGATAACTGCTGTCTCCAGGGGGGTGAGAGTCGAACGATTGAGCGCTGAACGCCGGTGGAAACCCAGTGAGCTTATATCGTAACCACCTGAGGTGACAACCCGGTACGGCGGCCTGCCCACTGCAGCGGAGACCTCCCTGACGGCTTCACGGAGACACAGCCGGTATGCAGCCAGCACTGCGCAGAGCATGTCTTCCCGTGTGGTCTCGGCCGTAAGTCCGATAAAGGCGGCTTTCCTGGGCTGAAGGCTATGTCTGTCCCCGAAAAGGTAAGGGATAAATTCAAGGTTTTCCTCGCCTTCGACTGCCAGTTTCTGGTCTTCGATAATCTGTTCCACCCTATCATCCAGCCGTAACACCCCGTCCCAGAACCGCCCCGGCGACATTTCCCTGCAATACCGATCGTGAAACCAGAAAAGGAGTTCTCCGCCGATCGGACTCACTTTTACCACTACCCAACTGCCGGGAACCACATGGGGGCGCAGAAGGTAATTTTCTCCCGGCTCGATGCTGCCCTTGCGGGAGGCGGCCACGATTTCCGTTGTGCCGCTCATGTTCAGGAAGCATCCGGGAAGAAGTTCCTCGGCGGCAAGAAGCGCAATGGGGATGTCAGCCCCGCCGGTTATTACAGGAAGGCCGCGGGGAAGGCCGATTTTCCTGGCTGCGCTGGCCTTGAGATTGCCTGCTATCGAGGCAGAGGGCAGGATTTCAGCAAGCTGCTCTCGCCGCAGGCCGATCAGTTTTAGCCACTCGTCATCGAGCCACCCTCCGGCGTTCAAGACGTCGTAAGCTCCGGTATATGCCGCCTGGGTCGGGTCTGTAACCAGCTTGCCTGTAAGCTCGTAGAGCAGCAGGGAGTGAAGATGAACCCAGTGGGCCGCATTGGCTACCACGTGCGGATGCCTGGCGGTCAGCCAGTGGAGCGAACTGGCTGAAATACCTCCTGGAAATGGGAGGTTGCCGGCAGTGTGCAGCCAGCGCTCTCTGCCGATTGTGTTCGCCAGTTCCTCGGCCTGTGGCTGACATGCCCGGTGAAGGTGGCTAAGGGCAGGGTACATAGGCCGAAGGTGTTCATCGAGCGCAACAAGCGCAGGACAGCAGAATGCGGGGCAGAGAGCGTCAACAGAAAGGCCGTCCTCTTTCAATTCCTCTGTGACCCGGCTCAGAAGGGTCATCACCCGCTTGATATACATGTCCACATCGAGGTGGCTGTGATCGCGCAAGGCCAGAGTGCCCTCAGTGGCCGGGCCGTCGGTTTTCTCGATCCACAGGCGCACCGGGGCCTTAACTGCTGAATGCAGCTTCCCTCTGACCGGCTGCTCTGTCGGTATCTGGAAAACTCCGGCCTTGATACGCGATGTGCCGCAGTCGAGTGTGAGTATTCGCATTGGGCGTACAGCTTTCTACAAAAGAAAAAGCCTGGTCATGCTCCCTCAACCGGATGACCGCCGGGATGATCTGTCTTTCGGTTCTCCACAGCCAGAGTATTGCCGAAATACAAGCTATGACTGGGAAAGGCAAAACTGAGGCCCAGTTCGTGGACCATATCCATCATCCGAAGGTTGATTCTCTGGCGAACGTCGAGGTATTCCGCCCAGGCCGTGCTATTTGTGAAATAGTATATGAAAATATCGAGCGAACTCGGTCCGAAATCAGTAAATCGCACCAGCATGTATTCCTGGTTGACATCGGGATCGCTTTTCAGCATCTCCTCTATCCGGCGCACCAGCTCACGCACCTTGTCGGGTGGGCTGTCGTACTGGATGCCGATAGTCATTTTAACCCGGCGTTTTTTCATGCTGGAACAGTTCTCGATTACGTCGCTGGTGATCATTTTGTTGGGAATGTAAAGCAGGGTGTTGGCCCATGTGCGAACTTTCACCGAGCGAAAGCCGAACTGTTCGACAAACCCGTCCACCTCCCCGAACTTGATCCAGTCGCCGATCTTGAACGGCTTGTCCGTGAACATCACCACCGTACCGAAAAGGTTGGCCACTGTGTCCTGGGCCGCCAGCGCAATAGCCAGACCGCCGATTCCCAGGCCGGCGACCAAACTGGTCACCGAGTAGCCGAGATTCTGCACGATCAGGATGCCGCCCACCAGCAGCACAGTAATCCGCAAAGACTGGCGAACCAGGGGGGTGAAATGGTCGGCCAGATCGGTATCCTGTCTGGAGAGGAAATTTTTCGAAATTTCCGTTATCAGTTCACAAAGGCGATAGGCTGCCCAGACTGCGATCAGGGAGATGGTCACGCGGTAGGCCTGGGTGATCCACCTCGGCCAATCGTAAGGCTCGCGAGGCAGATCAAAGACGAACAGGGCAAAGAAAATACCCATACTGAAAATGAGCGCGCTTACCGGCGGACTGAGCGAGGAAATAAGGATGTCGTCGTAGAGGAAATGGGTTTTCGCTGCCCATTGGTGAAGTTTTTTCGAAATCAGCTTGTCGAAGATTTTCCGCAAGACCAGCGAGGCCAGGACAATCAGAAACGCAACGCCGAAGCGGTAAATCTCCTGGCCGAGAAACTCATAATGTAAGATCTGATCCATCAATCTTGCTCCAGGTTTAATATTTATTCGATTCGTTATAGATTCAGTTTCCGCTTTCCACTGGCGTAAGGTGCTCTCTAATCCACTTTCCACGGACAGGGCCGAACTTTTTATTGACCTCGTGGTGGTCAAAATAGGGATAAATTTCCACTCTTTTGTCCGATGATGCCAGTTTGAGGTACATCCCGTAGATCGAAGGTGCAGGGCAGGTTCTGTCGAACAGGCCGATTGAAACAATCACCGGTACGGTTATCTTTTCAGCGAGGTTCAGCACGTCAAAATAGCTCACGGTGCGCATCACCCACTCACGGCTTTCCGGGTGGCTTTCAATATAGCGCACCAGTTCCCGATATGGGTTACCGGTCATGGTCAGCGAACGGGGGAAATCGGTGAGAAACGGTACGCTGGCTGCTGCCATCCTGAGCCTTCGGTCAAGCCCTGCAACCAGAAGCGAGAGGCCTCCGCCCTGGCTTCCCCCCACCGCGCCGATTTTCTCAGGATCGACCTCGGGCCTGGCGGCCAGAAAATCGATAGCCCGCAGGCAGTGACAGATAATTTCACGGTAAACGTAGCTCTCCGGGCTCTCCACGCCGATTGTCATGTATCTTCGGTTGTCCTCCGGGTATGACTGCTGGTCGACCTCGTAGCCCCTGACCTGGATTGCCAGGGTGGCGTATCCTTCACGACAGAGCGCTGTTGCAGGCGAAATGCGACCCGAACTGTACCCGGGATAAATAGCCAGGGCGGCATGCGGTCCCGGTTTCCAGCGGGGAACTGTATACCAGCCGTACACGCGCACATTGTACAGGCTTGCAAAACTAACCCGGAAGACATCAACCATATCACTTGAAAGCGCGGTATCTTTCTGCACTCTCGGGGAAAGATCGACTTCGGCGAGACTATCCAGTGTCGCTTTCCAGAATTGATCAAAATCATCGGCGCGGTAAACCCTGACCGGCAGGCTTTCCACCTCATAGCCAAAAGAGAACTCCTTTTTTGCGAGTTCACGGCCGTGGTTGAAAAGAAAAACCCGGACATCATAAAATCCGGGCCTTTCTGTCAAAACTTTGGCCTTGAACTCTACAAATTTTTCCTCTCCTGGGCGAAGGTTTATATTCTGTGTGAAATCCTCAATCCCCCTGCCGGTAAAATCAGTTATTCCAGCATACAAGAAAGCCCCGTTGACAGCATCACTGCGAGAACTTTTGATCGAAAGCCTGAGCGTGGGACCACCAGGCGTTCGTCCGATCAGGTGAGTTTTGGCTTCCGGCATAACCGGCTCGATAACTACGCTGTCGCCTCCCCCGTAAGCCACTGTACCGCGGTCCCAGGCCTGAAGAGAGACAAACGGGAAGGCCAGAAAACAGATTCCCGCCAGGCCTTGCCGATAATGCCTTGCTAAACCGCTGGACTGGATACCGGATATCATATTCGCATCTTTGCCTGGTTTTGCCAAACAAGAAACCGGGCAGCCGGAGAGAAACCATCCGCCCGGATGTTTTCCTCCAGTAATAGTTGTGTTTCATCCGGTTTAATACCGGCCAAAATTATATCACTTATTGATAACCAATTAGCACTGGGAGGTCAATAATGATTTCCAAATGTCGGCAGAAGGAAAGGAAAATCTATTATCAAAAAGGCAGCTTTTGCCGTGGTCTGAGCTTTTAAACTACAAAGATTATTCGATCATAACTTCCAGTAACAGACTTTTCTCAATCCGGATTCTATTTTGAGGACTACTATTACAGTAATTTGAGCAGAGCACGGCAGGGTTGAAGAGGCGAATCGCCCGAGGGGAATTATTTCATTTTCAAGCATATCAAAACGGAGGCTCATTCCTGCACAACACGGAAAAAGACACTGTCGCTGTTGAATGCGGTGAATACTCCAAGGCCGTTTGCAATATTGGTTAATGGTTCATTCAGGTCCCTTGAATCCTGGTTTCGCGATCTGTAAAGGTCTGCATATTCCTGATTGACCCGGTAGAGCTTTACCCGGTGAAGGCCGAGGTGGGTTACATTTATCCGGGTAATCCGGTACTCATCACCCATGATAGGGACTGATATGATTCTGCCGGGACGCGCAAAAGGTAATCCGGTTGTAATGGACCGGGGATCGGGTTCCAGGTTGTCCAGAGTCACGTAGAATGTTGAGCCGTCCTCATTGAGCCAGGTTACTTTCAAGGCCGTGGTATCGTCTTCGAAAAATTGTCTTCTGAAACCCCAGCCTCCACCATCAAAAGAAAAACTCCGAACAACCAGTTCCTCCGGGTAAATGCTCACACCCACCGGTAATGGTGGAACCACGGTTTGGGCAGTCGCCAGTTTTCCGAAGTACGAGACCTCTATTTTAAACTGACATAAGCTAACATAGAATAATTCCTATTATTGTAATTCCAGAAAGAGCTCGACGCAAAGCTTACCTACTTGAAATAGCCTCCCAAGAGGCAATACGAGCATCACCGGCAAAGCAATGTCCACCAGTGCGCATTGCAATTCAACCTGAACCGTTTTGATTCAGGCTATTTCAAAGTGGCTGTTCCTGTGGGCAAGGGGTCGTTGCTGGCGCTCATATCATAGGTAATATGATCCGCTGCATCTGGTGGTATATCGGCAACCAGGACTTTTACAAACGGCTCTTCCTCGTTATCGTCGTACTCGTTCCATGGCTCGATAGTAATCATCACGGAAGCCCCGGCAAGATCTAAAGGGAAGCTCAGCCCTTCCGGCGCGTTTTGAAGGAAATCCTCCCCGGGAAAAGGTGGACCTGCCACGGTCCCACTGTAATTAGCCGATTCATCCGCGGTAGTAAACTGGCTAAACTTGCCTGTTGATATGGGAGTATCGTCCAATATCACCCATCCCTCGTAATCCCAGCCTGCAGGGAGTTCAGGCAGGTCGAGGCCTTTTAGGGAGACCCCTGTTGTCAGGTCCATGAACCAGATACCGCTCCTTTCGTTGGTATCGATATTGTCCGTGGGGGTAGCGAGTATGTATTTCCCTGTGGCGTCCTCGAAGCTGACTCCTATTCCCAGCTCATCCTCGACTGTGAGAACAGCCTGGCCCTCAGACACTACGCCACCCAGAATAATCGAGTATGAGGGAGTTGTAGCCATCACATCCAGAGGTTCGATGCTTATTGCGAAGCCAGAGATATTTTCAGCCGCGATATTAACCTCAAACTCTCCAGCCAGCAGGGAGTCTCCCGACACATCAACCATTTGGCCGTTCTCATTGACATTGAAAATTTCCAATGGATGTCCATAAAAATAGCCGCTATAATACTCGATCACCCAGGCCTGATAATTCAATCCGGTATTAAGAGGTTTCAGGCCGCTAAAAGACAGCTCGATAATACTGGTTGCATCTGAACCCGTAGGCAGGTTGTCATCATCACTGCATGCAGATGAAACAATAAGTAAGGCGATAAAAAGTCTTGGCACGTTGCGCGGGATGAATTGTCTTTTCAGCATTACAAGTTCCTGTTTAAAGGTTATTAGCTTAAGCTTACTGACATGGTTTTTCTAAATGGATCAGCACACGGGCATTCCTGTGTGAGAATTAGTCTAAAATAAACAGTCCCGCAGCAGATCCGCCGGGATTAAATCCAGGCGGCCCAGATAGTGCCCGGTTATCCGGGTGAAACGAACTCTTGCCTCATTCATGCACGACATCAAAGAAGGCATTGGCGCTGTTGAATGCAGTAAAAACACCCAGGCCATTGACAATATTACTCAGCGGTTCGTTCAAATCCCTGGTATCCTGCTGCCTTGTAGAATACAGGTCCACGTATTCCTGGTTGACCCGGTACACTTTCGCTTTATGCCGACCGTAGTGGGTAACGCTGAACAGGCTGATTATATATTCATCGCCAGTGATCGGTATCGAGATGATTCTGCCGGGCCGGAAGAAAGGCATGCCTGTTTCGATCTGTTGAGGGTCGGTCTCCACGTTTTCAAGGGTCACATAATATGAGACGTTTTCCTCGTTCAGCCAGGTCACTTTTACCGCGTTTGTATCTTCAACCATAAAGCGTCTTCTGAATCCGAAGCCTCCCATTGAAAAATCCTGAACCACCAGCTCATCTAGTGTCATTTGAACACCCACCGGAGCGGGAGGTACAACCGTCTCTGCGCCGGCCAGCTTACCGAAGTATGCCACCTCGATTTTAAACTCATCCCCGGTGTTCACTGACAGATCGGTTCCCGGATAATTGTAGTATCCCTCGCGGCCGAATGTCGGCACGAGCTGATAGGTAACTCCGTCCTTGAAAAGCTTCACATCCGCGTCACTGATCGGCGGCCCGAGCGAATCCTCGCTGCCCAACCCGACTGTGGATGTCAACTGGATTTCGGTGACCGGTTCATTGGCGTATAGGTAAGCCCGGACTACTACCAGGTCCGATTCCGGCACAAAAAGAGTTTCTTCGGTGCATGCTGCAGCTATTAAGACGATTATTAGCACTATTGCTGAAATATATTTTTTCATAATTCCCTCTCTTTATCTGGAATAAACCTGCAGATAAACAGTCGGCGTGGCCCCCAGCATTTTGACATCGGTCACGGTTATTGGCTGCGTGTCCAGGTCATACTGGCGGTACCAGATGTTTTTATTGTTATACAGGTTGAAAATCGAAAAACCGAGTACGAATTTATTAGAATCAGTGTAGAAGCTGCGTGAGATGCTTGCATCGAGCCGATGGTAAGCAGGAAGGCGATAAGTGTTTTTATCGCTTACATGTATGTAGCTCTGCGAGTTCCCATCCAGCAATTCTATGTAATACTGGCTCTCCGGAGCTGTGTACGGCTTGCCGGTGGCATAGACCCAGGTTGCCGAAAGGTCCCAGTTCCCGATGGAATATATCCCCACGAAATTAATCTCATGGGTTCTGTCATGCGTAGCAGGAAACGGCTCTCCGCTGTTAAGCTCCGGGAAATCATACTCCACTTTAGCCAGGCTGTATCCAAGCCAGCCTGTAAGTTTGCCCGTCTTTTTCTGGAGAAGGAACTCGAGGCCTTTGGCAAGACCCGTTCCCTGGAAAAAGCCCCTGGTTCTTGACAGGTCCAACACGTTGCGCCGTACCACCCTTCGAGTGTACTCGACCAGATTATTCAGGTCATTGTAATAGCCCTCGACATCAAACAGATAATCACTGTTCTCGTAGCTCACTCCCCCTATATAGTGCTCCGCGAAGTTCGGCTGGAGCTCTTCATCCGCCAGGATCCAGAAATCCCTGCTTCCCTCCAGGACGTTCTCATTGGTTATCCGGTTGATGAACTGATGGTACTGCCCCCAGGCGCCTTTCAGCTTGACATTTTCCGTGAGGTAATAGATCAACGCAGCCCGGGGTTCCAGATAGCTCGATCCGGTCTTGCTATAATAATTTCCCCGCACGCCAACGGTCAGCTCGCATACAGGGGTGATTTCCCATAAATCCTGTATATAGAGAAAGCCCTGATTAGCTTCGGCTCCACGACTCACCAGATTGATCGAATCATTCATCGTGGCTAAGTAGTTGGAATTGAAACTGGAAAGACCCAGTCCGATTTTCAGGTCATGAGCACTGGTCAAGTGCAATTCGTTATCCAGGCGAACGGTAAAGTCCTCGACTTCGTTGTCTTCCTCGGAAGCACTTCTGTTACCGCGGAAAAAGTTCAAGCTGTCATCAGTTGCGGTCGGGTCCGTGGTGAAACCCTGGTTGCGGTCATAGGTGCTGAAATATGAGGAATAGGAGATCAGGAAATTCGAGTAGAACCGGTCGTGAATCTTGCGTGACCACTTGGCACTGATACCGGTATTGCCCCAGGTGGTATATTCCTCTCTCAGACGGGTCAAGCCCTCATTGGCAAAAAAAGAGGAACCGCCTTGGCCCCTGAACCCGAACTGACTGCCGCCCAGCTCCTGGGACTGGTCCAGATTGTCTTTCCCCCTGTATAGACTAAAAGTTAAAATATCTTTTGTAGTTGGATTCAAGGTGACTTTGGTATTAATATCGTAGAAATAGAAATCGGGGTTTTCGTCGACCATGGCTATGTTTCTTCCACCTCTGCCTCCAGGCCTGTTCATATTCATGCCGCCGACATTGAAATTGGGTTGAGAAGAATTCTGGTCTCCGGTCATGAAATCGAACAATGAATTATAAAGGGAACTTTTGACTATATCGGTATACGAGCGGCGTGCGGAAAACAGGAAAGTTCCCTTGTCGGACAGGGGGAATTCCAGGGTGCCGTTGGCGCTGAGAAGGTTAATTCCCGCTCCATACCGGGTATCATAGGCGTCCCCGGTCTTGCCGGTGAGATTGACCACGCTGGATATCCTGCCCCCGAACTCCGCAGGATATCCGCCCTTGTACACTCTGATATCTTTGATAGCATCTGCGTTGAACGCGCTGAACATACCGAAGAAATGATCCACGTGGTAGATAGTCATGCCGTCGAACAGAATAAGATTCTGATCCGGTGTTCCTCCCCGCACATAGAGGCCCGAAGACCCGTCACTGACCCCGCTGATTCCGGGCAATAACTGAAGGGACCGGAAGATATCCACTTCGCCGATATTGGGTAAAACAAGAAGTTCCTGGGGAGCCATAACTACCTGGCTTACATTTTCGGACACATCCACAGTCTGAACTTCACCTTCAACCGTAATTCCATCGAGCTCAATCACCACCCTTTCCATTTCTATGTCGATCGTTTTGTCCTCGCCTATACCGTTCTCAATCTCGACTTCTTTGGTGGCAAATCCAATATATTTGACCTGGAGAGTACATTTACCTACAGGGGCATTGACTATCACGAAGTACCCATCGGTATTAGTAGCCGCCCCCAGAGAGGTTCCCTTGAGCAGAACATTTGCAAACGGCAGAGCTTCATTGGTTTCCGTATCACGGACATAGCCCTTAATGTCCTGTTTCAAAAATTTGCTCTGTTTGGAGTCGAAATTCACCTGCGAAAACGAGTCGCCTATCCTGCAGGCAAAAGTTAGAAAACACAAT
Organism: uncultured Gemmatimonadales bacterium; assembly: GCA_964548275.1. Taxonomy (GTDB): domain Bacteria; phylum Gemmatimonadota; class Glassbacteria; order GWA2-58-10; family GWA2-58-10; genus JAUVUV01. The sequence goes on along the minus strand of CAZJQI010000022.1, from coordinate 29,653 downwards.
ATGTAAAAAGATTTTATAACAAATCTCGACATTGAGAAATGTGTCGTTCCGGATTTACTTTTAACTTTTTTATCCATTAATCCTCCTTGTAAGAAGGCTGAACTTTCGAAAAAATTTCTTAACGTATCTCATCTGCCTGATCTCAATCCACTCTCCCGCAATTTCTCGTATTTCTCATTCTGCTCTTTACTAAGAAGGGCTCTGAACTTCTCACGATAATTCAAATATATCTTTATCCTCTCTTTGCTGGCCTCGGTCTGGTCGAGCTTGCCTTCGCGCATCTCACGAGCAACTTTTTCCGTCTTCTTCTGCATATCATCAAACAGTTTGCGGGCCTTTTTTTTCTGCTTCTTATCCAGCTCCAGATATTCGCATATCTTTTCGAACTGTTTCTCGGCCTGTAGTTTTTGCATCTCCTGGCTGCGTTTCGGCACGTCTCCCCGTCCGGGGATGTTTCCTGATTCTCCTCTGCGCTGTGCGTCAAGCTCGGAGGGCAAAATCGCCATCGAGCATAGCATAAGCATACAGGCCACTGTTAAAAACCAGCTTTTCTTTGGACTGCACATCAGGATCTTCCAAGCTAAAGTTATCTCAGAATTGCCATCTCAATTATCGTTTGCTGCACCTATTGTCTAAATGCAATAAATACTATACTTTCGACAACTAAACAGGCCGCTTGGTTACATGATTTTGAGGGTAATTTGCTATCTGCTGCAAAAGGAGATATGAGCTTATTTGCTGAATGTGCCTCTTACCCCGGATTATTCATGAAACCCAGACCTTGACAGGGTTAATCACTTATTTTCACATTTTTATCAGCCACCGAGGGAGGGGGCGGCGGCTGTGCGACCCAAGTCGCACAGAGCGTTGCGCTCCTGCGCAACGGCGCGCATTTCATGCGCCCGCCGCCCCCCCACCCCCCCAGGCCCCGGGGAAACATAACATCTTACTAATTTATCAATAATCCGGGTTTAATCTTTGCATCCGGCTTATCCCGGGAATACCGGTTGTCTGTAAAGCGGTATCCCCTGGAGCTGTCTTTAAGATTGGGGGGAATTATTAACAGGTTGATGAAAGAGCAATAGCTCGCTTTCAGAATCCCTTTTCCACTGCGATCGAAAACCAGGCGCTCTTGTAGTCATAGTACTCGTCATTGGATCTGTTCTTGCCAGCGCCGGCGTTGACAGAGAAGTTGAAATCCTTGAGCATTTCGAAACTGCCAGCGCTGATTCTCTTGGTGAACTGAGCCTGGAACAGCACTGCGCGGTCGAGACGGCTTTCGCCACCGGGCAGGAAATTGCCCTCCAGGTCCATTGCCGGTCGGCCGCTGAATTTTCTGCTCCGCGCGGTGAGAAGAAGGGTGAGCGAGCTTCCTCCGGGCAGCAACTGTTTCAACTGGAGCTTGCCCTCGTGGCCGATGTAGCTGTAATGGTCGTCGAAAACCTCCTCGTTATTGAGCACCGATTCGCCGAGATTGGAGAGAAAGCGGTTGCGGCTATGCGGATTTACCCTGGCGAGATAACCGAACATGAGCCCTGTTCCCTCGGCGAGGTTCTGTGCCACGGTGGCACCGAGTTTCAACTGATCAGTGCTGGCAAACTGCTCTTCCCTGACTCCGTAAAGGTAAAAGCCTTCTCCTTCTGAGGGATCGAGCCAATCCCAGAACCTTCCGCCCATACCCATTCTGCGGCCCATCCGGGGGAGATCCTCTCCAGTTACGAAAGTCGAGTCCAGGCTCTCCACATTCGAGGTATAGTTCTTGTGGTAATAGGTGCCGCTCAGCGAAAACGTGGTTCTGCTGGGCAGGTAGATGTTGGTCTGCAGAGCGATGATCTGCTCTGCATAATTGAATTCCGGGAATTCCTTGAAACGCTTACCGTTCAGATTATAACGGGCAAGAAACATCACGTTGTCTTTGAGATACCTTTTGAAGTTAAGGTAAAACCCGCCTTTGGTGTAGTTGTAGTAGCTGTAGTCCTCCGGGTTAAACCTGGTTTCCACCTGGCCGCCCAGGGCCAGCAGGGTCTGGGATTCAGGCCACATGTGGTTGTAATCCGCGCCGATCTGGTGCACGGAGAAGTCGCGGTGGCTCAACTCGTTGAAAAGGAAAAACTCCCCGTTATAGCCGAAATAAAGGTTTCCCAACTCTGAGGCCTGTACCCCGTAGCCAAGGTTTGCGTAAGGAATAAATATAACATCGCTCTGGCCGGCGTAGTTGCGGAAGATATTGTTATCGACCAGCATGTTGGTACCCACGCGGATGTCTTTCTGGGCGTAAGAAAAACCAGCCATGCTGAGCATTAGCCATACAACTGCAAAAGTTATCTTTCTCATTTTTCCCCTCTCATCGGTCCCTTTCTGAACCCTCGTTGAATTGGTCTTCTGTCGTCGATTCCGTCGCCGTCCCGGTCGATAAAAATATCTTTTCCTCCGAGGCGCTCCCGTGACATCCTGAAATCGGGGATACCGTCTGCGTCCTCGTCAATAAAGCCGCGCATCAGCCTCAGCCTCTCCTCCTTGATAAAACCGAACTTGTAACCCCTTAGGTTTTTCCGGTTGTAACGCAAGCCGGTGATATCGTTGATAAAATCACTATTCATATCTATCGCATTGTCACAGATCCCGTCACCGTCCAGATCGACAAATCCAGCCCGCAGATCGTTCACCCCATCTCCGTCGGCATCCACATATAAATCGTTTATCCTGTCCTGGTTTTTGTCTTCGAACTTGAAGCTGTGCGGGTAGCGTTTTTTAGTTATATCGTTGATTCCGTCCCCGTCGGCATCCTGGAATAGATCGTTCTTCCCGTCTTTGTTTCGATCCACGAAGCCGAAAACTATGATTGTTACATTTTGGCTTTGCTCACCTTTTTTCAGCTCTGTTTTTGCAGATAGTTCGGCTTTTTCGGCAGATTCTCCTGTTTTTACTTCCGTTTTTTGAGTCTTGATTTGCTGCTTTTGCTCCTGGCCCTGCAGAGCTGTAGAGTTGAGCGCGATAAACGCTGCGGCCAGTGTAATGTATAGTACTCTTGCTCTCATGCTTAAGTTCCTGCGAAAATAACAGTGAAAAAGAGGCGCCGGAGTTCCCGGATGGGAACTCCGGCCCGGGTGAACTTATAACCTTACCTGGAACTACCTGCTCCGGTTCCGGCCGCCCCGCCGCGGCGTCCCATCCTGCCTCTTCCGGCTGTACCCTGCCGTGCAGCGGCCCCACGAAAAAGCTTGCTGTCAGGGTCAAGGGCATTGAGCACGCCGTCGCCGTCGTCATCCTGGAAGCAATCGTTGATACCGTCAGCGTTTTCATCAATAAAGCCACGGCCAAACCCGCGCCCCTGGCCGAGCCGCCCTGTAGCAGAGCGATATAGCGGGCTATCCGGATCGAGCGCGTTGATCACACCGTCTCCGTCAGAGTCTTCCAGACGGTCGTTGATCCCATCGCCGTTCTCATCGACAAAGCCCAGACCATGGCCGAAACCGGCGCGGCCTGAGCCAGGTGTACGGTAATATTTGCTGTCCGGATCGAGGTGGTTGATCACCCCGTCGCCGTCTTCGTCCTCGAACAAGTCGTTGATCCCGTTACCGTTCTCATCGATGAAACCGCGTCCGAGAACCATTGTGGCCGGGTCGCGGTAGAGTTTGCTGTCCGGGTCCAGGACGTTGATCACACCGTCGCCGTCATCGTCCTCGAGGCAGTCGTTGATCCCGTTGCCGTTCTCATCGACAAAGCCGTAACCCTTGCCAAGAGCGATGGTACCGCGGTAGAGCTCGCTGTCAGGGTCGTGGGCGTTGATCACGCCGTCGCCGTCATCGTCTTCGAGGCGGTCGTTGATCCCGTTACCGTTCTCATCGACAAACTGCAGGCCGAGGGCGCGGGGGCCTCTCATGCCCCTGTCGAAACGGTGCTGAAAAGTAGCAGTGGTTCCCTCGTCGGTTGTTTCGTCCTGTGCGTAAAGAGAAACGCCGGTCAGGCTCATTCCAGCTACGAGCAGAGTTGCCAGGAGAAATCTCGGAATTCTCATTTTGCCTCTCCTTTCTTCTGAGAGTGAATCTTTGGTGGATTGAAATGAACTCTTCAAGGTGCGCGCATCTTTTACTAATACAAAAAGGATGCCAGACAGGAGACGTGATTATCGATGTTTTTGTAATGCGTTTAATTTTAGCAAGTTACATGTTAGAACCGAGTGTTTTGAAACATTAACTTATTTTCTTAATGGAGTTTAATTCGACAATTTGGTCGAAAATTATCGACAAAATTGTCGAAAATCGGACCGGATTCAAAGGAACGATCAGGGAATCCCCAGCTTCTTGATCTTATATCGAATGTTACGTTCAGTGATGCCAAGTTTTTCGGCAGCCTTTACCTGCACACCGCTGGATTCGGCCAGTGCGTCGATAATCATCGACCTTTCCAGCGCTTCCACAGCTTCAGGCAGGGAACCTGACTCGGAGGGACTCACCGGGCGGGCTGAATCCCTTGTGGTCACGCTTGGCGGGAGGTCGTCAATACCGATCACCTCGGAGCGGGCAAGGACCATCGCGCGCTCGACAATGTTTTGAAGTTCGCGGATATTGCCTGGGAAATCGTAGCGCAACAAAGCGTCAAGAGCCTCTCTGGAAAAAACCTTGTGACCCAGGCGCTGCTCATTGGTTCTCAGGGAATAATCCACCAGGGGCCTGATATCTTCCTTTCGCGAGCGCAGGGGTGGAATGTGGATATTGACCACGTTTATCCTGTAGTAGAAATCCTCCCTGAAATTTCCCTCCTGGAGAGCTTTTTCCAGATCGCGGTTGGTTGCGGCCAACAGGCGTACATCCGTCTTGAGCACTGTGTCCGAGCCGACCCGCTCGAAAGCGCCCTCCTGAAGGAAGCGCAGGAGCTTGACCTGGATTTCAGGGTTTATCTCGCCCAGTTCGTCCAGGAAAAGGGTTCCTCTGTTTGCAGTCTCCAACTTGCCCTGCCTCTGCTTGACTGCGCCGGTGAAAGCGCCCTTCTCGTGGCCGAAAAGCTCGCTTTCGATCAGATTCTGGTTCAGCGCTGCGCAGTTGACTGCTACGAATGGCTCGTTCTTTCGCTGGCTGGCCTGGTGGATCGCCCGGGCGATCATCTCCTTGCCTGTGCCGCTTTCTCCCGTGATCAGCACCGGAGTGTCGACCTTGGCCAGGCGGGCGGCCATGTTGAGCACCGATTCCATCGCTCCGCTGGTGGAGATTATGCTTTCGAAGCGGTGCCGCTCGCCCAGGGATTCGCGCAGGATACGGTTTTCAAGCACCAGCTGGCGGCGCTCCAACGCCCTGCGGATTGACAAATCGAGTGCTTCGAGATCCACCGGCTTGGTCAGGTAATCATAGGCGCCTTCTTTGGTTGCCTGCACTGCCGAGCGCACGTCTCCGAAAGCGGTCAGAACGATCACCTCGGTTTCAGGGTTCTCCTGTTTCACTCGCTCGAGCAGCTCCAGCCCGCTGATACCCTCCATTTTCTGGTCTGTTAGCACGAGGTCGAAAGATTTTTTCCCGATCAGTTCGAGAGCCTGTTCGCCTGAGGAGGCAGTCTCAGTGCTGAAGCCTTTTTTCTCAAGGAACCCGGCGAGTGTCCGGAGCTGGGTTTGCTCATCCTCTACCACCAGGATACGGCTCGATTCCATTGATTTCTCCCTCTGAAAACTAAACTTATCATGTATGTCCGGGTAACTAACAGGCAGAAAGAAAAAGAACCTTTTTCATGTTACTTTTGTAACCAAAAGTAACCAAAAGTTTTTTCGGGCCGCAAACTCGACTACCAATACAGCTTTTATATCCTTTGTTGTTTTCCAGGTAAAAAGGCGCTCCTGGGGTGCTCGCCTGATTCGGCTTGAGCCAGGCAAGCCGAATCAATGGCATGCCCACCGGTCTGGCTTCGCTCTGCCTGGGATGGAAATTACCCGGCCTTTACACGCTCCTTTGGAGTTTCTCGAACATGCGGCCCTGATGAGGCGGCCTGCGGCCGCAACAGAGAAACCGAGCACCTCTAGAGGCGTGTTGATAAATCGATAAGTAGGTCTTTAACCCTGGACGCCGTAGGGGCACGGCGCGCCGTGCCCCGCAAGTGATCGTTTCTTAAACAGTTTTAATTCAACCCGGACATTGTTTCGTTTTCTACAAAAGTAAATCGATGAAATTTCAACACCCTTCTAGAAAGATAAAGATATTCCTATCATCAATCCATTTTGCATTATCTCTATGTAACTGCCTTAAATAATACCAACTCTTAATTCATACACCATTCTCACCGGACACTATTTATTTCATTTAAAATTTGCCTTATTCAGCTCTAAGCGGAATCGAAACAATAAATGTCGCACCGCTTCCCTGCTCGCTCTCCATGCGCACAGTACCTCCGTGTTCGTTCACGATACGCCCAACGATTGCCAGGCCGAGCCCCATGCCGCTGCGCTTGGTGCTGAAAAAGGGCTCGAAAATCCGTTCCCGCTCCCGGGCTGGAATACCAGGCCCGGTGTCGCTGAGAGTTATCCGGTAGCTTCCACCACGCAGAGTCCCCTCGATTGTCAGGGTGCCGGAGTCTTCAATTGACTCTGTAGCATTGTTAACCAGATTTGTGACAACCTGCTTTATCTGTCCCGGATCGAACAGGAATTCCGGAGCTTCGGCCAGGTTCGCCACCAGTTTTATACCCCGCCTGGTAAGTTCCGGTCGAATAAAATTAAGTGTTTCCCGGACAAGCTTATCGATCCGGGAGAGCTCCATTTTCGGCTCGGGAAAGCTTGCCAGGCCAAGGAATTGTTCGACAATGCTGTTCAGCCTGGCAACTTCGGACCGGATCGTATCGATAAAATCCTCGTACTCGCTTCTGGATTCTTTTTCCGGGGAAAACTCGAGTTTCAGCCGCTGGACATTCATTCCGATCGCATTGAGCGGATTGCGGATCTCGTGGGCCATGCCGGCCGAGACCTCGGCCATGGTTTTGTATTTCTGGGTGTGAAGGGCCAGTTGTTCGGCCTCTTTGCGGTCAGTCAGATCGCTCAGAATTATAGTCGTATAGCGCTTGCCGGCAACCTCGATAGCAGAGGTGGAGATTATCACCGGCACCAGGGAACCATCCGGCCGCTGAATCTCTATTTCAGAGGCGGCAAGGCTCTCTTCTTCCAGCCTGAGGACCGCCTCTGCAAGTTCCGCACTGAGGCTGTGAAGGTTCTCTCTGTCAGAGGGGGTGTCCGAACATCCGCAGAGATTTTCGCAGGCCTGGTTGATCTGGACGATCCGCTTTTCCTCATCGACTACGATTACCGCCTCGGCCATTCCCTCCAGCACGCTTTGGGAGAATCCTTTGATTCGCGAATGTTCCTGTTCGAGCCTTAATTGTCTGCGCCCGGCAAAATATAATACCCCGACAACAACCAGAAGCACGCCCAGCACAACCACGCCCTGGATGAATCTCCTCCTGTCCCGCGCTGCGATAGAACGTATTTCCTCGGTGGTGAGTCCCACACGAAGGTAGCCGTAATTCTCACCGCCAAGCTGAAAACTCGAGGCAAGTTCATAAACCTCCTCGGCATTGAAATCAGTATAGCGGCCCCTGGTTTCCCCACCAGGAATAGGAAAGAACGGATCTCCCTGGATACTGCCCAGCGAGGCTACCTGGTGTGAGGCTGCGATTATTCCCAGGGTGTCCTGAAGAACCGCGTAGCCTACTCCAGGGATCGCCGCTATATCCTCCAGAATCAAGCCGATTCCAAACCTCCGTCTCAATTGCGCCAGCTTTTCTGTGTCCAGATAGGCAATGCAAGTAGAGGAGTCCGGGGAGAATACCAGCACAGCGGAATATTCCCTGCTGTAACTTTCGTCTTGATCTTCCGCACGCTCAGCGAGAAAAGCCGCAGTGTACCCCTCTTCCTCTTCAATCTGATAAAAATTATCGGGCATTTGCTCCGGGGCGCGCTGCGGATCGCTGCTGAGTCTCAGCCTGCCTGTGGGAGAGTAAAGATCGAACCGGGCCAGCCCGGCTTTCCGGGCCAGGGCGCTGAGTTGAGCCTGATCGAGCGCGCGGTTCTGATCCAGAAGGAGAACGAAGCGGCAGTTATCGGCAAGCCGTGCGCCCAGCCCATCCAGTATTTCCCTGTCAGCAATCAGGGCGTTTTCAGCCTCGTGAAGCACCGCTTCTAGGAGCGCCGAGCCTTTGCTATAAAGCATCTGCTCGAGGTTGCCCATGTTGCGCCGGTATCCCAGGTAAGCAGTCAGGGGCAGGAGCATGGCCACAAGGACAAGGATCAGCGCAGTTAACGCAAGTGGATTCTTTACAGGTTGCTTCATAATAAAACTCTTGCGTGGGCCTGGTTGATTCCACGGCTCAAAGGAAAACCCTATTTAATCTAAACAGAGCATAGAGGTAAGCGCAACTGTGGCTCTACTTTGTGGAGCGCTCCGCAGTATAAAGCCAGGTTACTCCGAGAGTGAGTTTTTTTGCCACAGGGTTTTGAAATCCCGCGTCTGCCAGGGCCTGGAGCATGGCCTCGGGTGTAAGGAATGATTCAATCGAGGCGGAAAGGTACCTGTACGACCCGCTGGCTCCGGCAAGGATTCTACCGGCTAATGGAAGAGCAATTTTCAGGTAAGGCCGGTAGAGAAGCCTGAGCAGAAATCCTTGCGGCGGGGCGAATTCAAGTACACCGATCCTGCCGCCGGGTGCGGTTATCCTGGCGATCTCGGACAGGCCCTGTAGGAGGTTTTCGAAATTGCGCACACCGAAAGCCACGGTAACAAAATCGAAAGCCCCATCGGCAAAGGGCAGAGCGAGGCCGTCAGCACAGGCCAGGCTGACCCGGGCCGGGCCGGTTAGGCGGGAGGAGATTTTTTCTCGTGCAGCAAGGCACATCGGCAGGGCAAAATCCACCGCGACAAGTAATTCGAGCTCTTTTCCCCTTTCGAGCAGGGCGGAGGCCACATCCCCTGTGCCGCAGCAGAGATCAAGACCTTTGCCAAGGGCGGGATCATCGAGGCTGCGCACGAGCGCAGCTCGCCAGGTCCTGTCCCGGCCCAGGCTGAGCAGGCGGTTGAGCATATCGTAGCGGCGCACGATACTGCCGAACATCCGCTGGATGTCAGAGGCTTGGGGCAAGAGAGGATTTCCTGAAAATAAGTAAAAAATTTAGATATGAAAAATTTTGATTTATAATGTCAAATAATCCCCTAACACTGCGTATTGGGGAAAAATAATTTTGAATGTAATGCAAAGAAACTGTAGTGGTTTTAGTGAGGATCTGAAAGAAGTTAATTTCTAAAATAGCGGTAATTTATTCAGATCAGATTTAACAATTGGAAATTTAAAATTATATCTATTCAACAATGCTTGAACTAAGCCATAAAGCCAGTCTTGAGAGTTAGGATTAAGATAAACTTTACTAACTAATATATCTAATTCTACATTAACGTATATCCCATATAAGTCTACAACTCGTATATTTTTAGGGCATTTATAATCGTTTGGATTAGCAAAAGCTTCTTTTGGAGTATAAGTAATCGTTAAGCGGAGTTCCCTTTCATGCTCGAAGCTTTTTCGCTTTATATAAGAAAAGGTTAATAAGTTTGTATCTTTAACTTCATCCCTATCATAGTCAATATAATTTATCCTTCCAATATGAACCCCTATATCAGTTGATTTTAAACTTTTCTTGACTCTACCAACAGTAGATTGTATAGCCACTCCCTCGTTACTTTGTTGATATAGTTTCCACATTGCGTCAGATTCATATCTGTTCATATGCCAACAATTTACGTAAATAAAATTTCTAAAAGCCCCCGCCATTGAAAAATCAATAAGGGCTCTCTCAGATTTTTTATTTAGTTGACCTTTTTTTTTAATTTCCTTAATTGCCTTTTTCCTTTCTTCAATTGTGCCAGCGAAATATTTAAAATTGTGTTTTTTTGGCAAAGAACCCTCAAATGGGTCTCCTAACTTGTCAACTCTTCTAAAGTACAAGGCATTATATTCTAAAATTCCAATGAGCTTCGTTAATTCTATATATCTCCAAATTTTTACCTGATCCCCAGGTGTAGTAATATTTGGGTGCTCTTGATACATATTTACCTCAATTTTAAAAAACAATTAATTATTCGCTTTTCTCAATAAGCCACAACCTAGTTGGAGCCTTTCACTGGTTTTTCAGCGCCTCGACCATTGCCACCATATTCTCAGCCGGCACATCCTTGGGCACGTCGTGGGCCGGGCTGAAAACATAGCCCCCGCTTTCGCCTATGGTCTCGATCAGCCAGCGGGTTTTTTCCTTTACCTCTTCAGTAGTGGCCTTGGGCAGGGTTTGCTGGGTGCTCATCCCGCCGAAAAAGGCCAGCCTGTCGCCGAACTCTTTCTTGATAGCTGCGATATCCATCACCTCCGGCTGGAAGGGGTTGAACACTTCCACGCCGATCTCGATCAGCTCCGGGATTATCCGGCTCACATCACCGCAGGAGTGGATCATTACATACATGCCTTTCTCGTGGCATAAACGGTACTCCTGCTCGGCCCGGGGCTTGAAAAAGGCACGCCACATCTGGGGACCCATGATCAGGCCGTGCTGCTGGCCCCAGTCGTCCCCGAACAGGATCGCATCTATGTCAAAGCGGCTCAAGCCCTCGATTATTTTCAGGTTCCACTCCAGGATACGATCCAGCAGCTCATGCACGAAACCGGGGCGCTCGACCATATCCATCAGCAGGTTCTCCATCCCGCGCAGAGTCCAGGCCCGCTCGAAAAGGGTGAAGCCGAAATCGTTTACCCGAAAGAGGTCAGGGTTTTCGCGGCAGAAACTCTCGTGATGCTCGAATCGCTCAGGCGACAAAGGATCAGGGAACTCCAGCCGCTCAAGGTCCGGCTCAGGGAGGATCAGCGCGTTGTAATCCACGTTGCCGATATCCTTGTCCAGTGTGCGGTCCCAGATCACGCCGAACTCGTCCTGCCAGAAATCGGGTTTTATCTCCTGCCAGCCGTCATCCGGCACTGCCTCGATCTTGGCGAAATGGTTTCCCACAGCGCGCTCCAGATCCCCGGTGCCGAGATAGGCGGTGAGCTTTTCGCGCGCCGGAATGGTAAATGTAATGTGCCAGGGGCAGATATCAGGCTGTTCGTGAGCCAGGGCCTTGAGCACCCTTTCACGCCGGGTCATGCTTGTCCTGTCCTCTTGTGTGGATGTTATTGCATTCGAATGTAAATCAACCGATCAATAACTACTGCCTGTGGTCATAAAGATAAAATATTATCTATTTTTTGAACAGGTATATTCACTGGAGCTGAGCGCCAGATCATTCTTGACTGCATCTGAATGGAGAGCTAAAAGAATTAACATTTCAAAGGACCTTTGAAAAAATCACAGAAGAAGGGGTGAATTTTTCAACAATCCGGTGGATGACACACCCCGCCTGCAAGGGACATCCCTCGTCCGCGAATCGCGGACACCCCCTTTGTTAAGGGGGATGCAGGCACCCCTCTCAAGAGGGGAGTTACACACCCCGCCCACTTCGTGGGCACCCCTCTCAAGAGGGGATACAGGGGTGTGTCAGAATTTCAATATTGAATTCTCTCAGGAAGATGCACTAACCTTCCCAACGGAGAACAATCATCTCTTTATCAGGATTTTTCAAAAGTCTCTTCAATTAATAAATGATTGACAACTTATTGATAATAAATTGTCAGAGAGTTATGATTAAATAGTCCATCAGCATAAATTATTTATTTCGCCGGGTGCAGTTCCATTTAAAACTCCTTAACGGGAGGGGGAGCCCATGTTGAAAGGAATAGTATTCTTTATTGTAACATTTTTGTTCGTTCTGGCAGGGCTCTACGTAGCTGACATTCTGCTTCCTCTGACTGATCTGGCAAGCACAGTAATTGTAGTACTCGGGGTAATATTTTTGCTCTACATGGCCTTTCCGGTACGAGACCTGCTTGAGGCGCTGGGATTTATTTTCACCAGGAAAAAAGGCATGCCGCAGGGGAAAAAGCTGAAGCTGTCGATTCTGTACCAGGCAGGGGGAGATCTGGCGCTTTTGATGGGAGTGTGGTGTACCTTTATTGGTGTCATTCTCATGCTCACAGAGATGCATGATCCAAGCACCATAGGGCCGAGACTGGCAGTGGCGCTGGTAACTCTTTTGTACGGTCTGGCGGCAAAACTGATGGCTGTTCTGGCTCAGAGAAAGCTGAATCTCTGTGAGGTGACAGAGGAAAGCTACGAGATCGGTCCGGCCTCCCCGGCAAGGCAGTTTGTCACCGGTCTGATCCTGTTCATCATTCTGGCTGTTCTTGCTCTACTGCAGTCAGGCGGCAGCCTTGCCACTTTTTTTGATACAGCATCCCTGTTGATCGTGGTGGGCGGCTCTGTTTTCGGCCTGCTTTTCTTTACCTGCGAGCTGGGGATTGCCGATTCGCTGAAAGCGGTTTTCTCCCCGGCCGCTCTGAGTGCGAAGCAGGGGAAAAGAGCGGTGAGAATCTCCTGGCAGTTCAACGACATTATCGCTGCAACCATGCTGATGGCTGCCTTATCCGGTTTGATCGCAATGATTGCCCTCCCAGGTCCTGAAGTGATCGGCCCGATCATGGCGCTGGTTTTGATATCCATTTTTTACGCGATCTTCCTGATATTCCTCGCCAGGGCAGCCAGTTGCATCCTGCAGCGCAAGCTGGTCGGCATGAACGAGCAGGTTGACGAGCCCCCGGTTTTCACTGCAAACGTGCTGACTTTTCTCGCACTGGCGGCACTGCTTGTTGCAGTGGTTATTCTGATTGCTTTAATGGGAAGCTGAGGGGATATAAATATTCGGGCAGGGGATTTATTCCCGGCGAACAAAATAATGACCGGCGGAATGTAAGAGTACGCCGGTCATTTATTTTTAATTGAGATTATTCACATCAAGGGACTGATACCAGGCAGACAATTGAGTCAAAGAGCCTGTTTGCCAGTGAGACTTTCGATTTCAACTTTGATCACGGTTGTTCGATTCAGCGCCTCCTGGCTGTAATCGCCTTCCGGCCCGGAATACTGGCGTATGATCGCATCCAGGCCTTTTTGCTTCCCGGCCTGGTCTTCCACAACCGAAGCGGTGCCGAAACCGATCACGGAACGGTATTTCATTCCACAGGTGCAACTCTTTTCTGCCATGACCAGTTTTGTTTCGATATCCATCTCGAAACAGACCCTGTTGTTTCGTTTCAGAATATCGAGTTTGCGCCCCTCGGTGGCGGAGTGGAAATAGAGCGTGTCGTTTTCGTATCCGAAACAGACCGGTACGATATAGGGAGTGCCGTTGTCGCTGAGAGCAAGCCTGCAGATCGAGGCTTTGCGGATGATTTCCTCTATTTCCGTCCTGTCGGTGATTTCACGTTCTGATCTGCACATATCAGGCTCTGCTTTTAACGATGGTTCCGGTTAGAAAAGGGTTTGACTTTTCTTAGAGAATGTAAGAAGACAGAGGGCAGGATGCAAGAAGGGTGGAACAGGGGCATGGATCAGCTTATCCTTGTACCAGGGGGGAGATCCACGCTGTCGATTGTGGCCATGGAGAGCTTTTCGCTGGCTCCTTCCCCCTCAACCGCGGCGAGGATCATTCCCTGGCTGGTCACGCCCATCACCTTGCGCGGCTTGAGGTTAACTACTGCCAGCACCTTGCGGCCCACAAGAGAGGCAGGCTGGTAGTGCTCTGCAATACCGGCTGCCACGGTTCGTTCGCCGAGCGGCCCCAAATCCAGGGTGAGCTTGAGCAGTTTCTTGCTCTTTGGCACGGCTTCGGCCGCTTTTACCAGGGCCACCCGGATATCGACCTTCACAAAATCATTGAACTCGATTTCCGGTTCAATCTCGGCCTTTTTCTCATCACCTTTTTCGGCAGGGGCTGCACCTTCTTTGTAAGAATCCTCCTGGGCCTGGATCGCCTGGTCCTCGATCTTGGGAAAGAGCACCTCGACATGGCCGATCTTATGGCCTACTGGTAGACTGTTTGTGAAATCAATTCTCCAGGGATGCTTTCTCCAATCTTTTGATAGACCTAATTGACCCCAAAGATTTTCCGCCGAGAACGGCATGATCGGCCACATGACCACAGAGAGGCCGTAGACTGCCTGGCAGCAGAGATTCAGAGTGGCTGCGCAGTCCTCCGGGTTGCTTTTTCTGGTTTCCCACGGTGCCTTGTCATTGAAATACTTGTTGCAGAACCTGGAGAACTCGCCGAAAGTGTCTACAGCGGCGCGGAACCGGAATGTATCCAGCAGTTCTCCGATCTGGCCGGCAATCTTGCCCAGACGCTCGATCATCTGGCTGTCGAGATCGCCGATAGGGCCGCGCTCAGGAATACGGCTGTCAAAATAGCGTTGGATAAAGGTCAGCGTGCGGTTGATAAAATTGCCCACCGTGTCTGCCAGCTCGTTGTTGTTGTGCGCCTGGAACTCCTTGAGATTGAAATCCATGTCCCGGGTCTCGGGCATGTTGGCGCATAGATAGTAGCGCAGGGGGTCGGGATGGAACCTGTCCAGGTAGTCGTGCAGCCAGACTGCGAAATTGCGGCTGGTGGAAAATTTCAGTCCCTCGAGGTTCAGATACTCGTTGGCCGGCACGTTTTCAGGCAGCACGTATTTGCCGTAGGCCTTGAGCATTGCCGGGAACATCAGCGCATGAAAGAAGATATTATCTTTTCCGATAAAATGAACCAGCCTGGTTTCACTGTCCCACCAGTATTTTTTCCAAAGTTCGGGATCGCCCTGTTTCTCAGCCCATTCCCTGGTCGAGCTGATATAGCCGATCGGCGCATCGAACCAGACATAAAGTACCTTTCCTTGCGTACCCCCCAGCGGTACAGGGATGCCCCAGTGAAGGTCGCGGGTTACCGCGCGTTCCTTGAGCCCTTCCTTGAGCAGGCCGTTGCAGAAATTCAGCACATTTTCTTTCCAGTGTTTCTTACCGGCAAGCCAGGCAGCGAGCTTGTCCTGGAACTGGTCGAGCGGGAGGTACCAGTGTTCGGTTTCTTTCACCACCGGTGTTTCGCCGGTCAATTTGCTCTTGGGGTTTTTCAGCAGAAGAGGGTCGATCGGCTTGCCGCAGTTTTCACATTGGTCGCCGCTGCACTCCTCGTAACCGCAATGGTAGCAGGTACCCACCACATAGCGGTCAGGCAGGAAGCGGCGGCTGGTTTCATCGTAAAGCTGATTCTCTTTCTTTTTGGTCAGCAAACCCTTGTTGTATATTTTGAGAAAAAAGTCCTGGCTGGTTTCATGGTGTATGGGCAGGCTTGTGCGGCTGAAATGGTCGAAAGAGATCCCCGCGCGCCTGAATGTTTCGCTGATATGGACATACCAGTGATCCACCACCTCCTGAGGCGTTTTTCCCTCCCTGTCCGCGGTGAGAGTAATCGGCACACCGTGCTCATCCGTGCCGCAGATATATACGACATCCCGGCCCATCAGCCTGCAGAAACGGACGAAAATATCCGCAGGCAGATAGGCCCCGGCCAGATGTCCCAGGTGAATGGGGCCGTTGGCGTATGGCAGAGCGCTGGTCACAAGTATTTTCTGAGAGTCCATCAGTATTTTCTCACTCGCCTTGAATATCGCCCTGCTAAGGTAAGGAGTGCGGGACGTCAGTTTTCAAATCCTGTTAAATGAAATCAGCTAACCAATTGCCGAAAGCAGATCCTGGATCTTATCAGTACGCTCCCAGGTGAAAGTTTCCTCGGTCCTGCCGAAATGCCCGTAAGCGGCAGTCGGCTCGTAGATCGGACGCAGAAGATCGAGAGCGGAGATAATCTCTGCCGGTTTGAGCGGGAATACCTCGCGCACCGCCCTGGCGATTTTTTCCACAGGCACTATGTTGTTAATCGCGTTGACATAGACCGAGACCGGCTCGGCCACTCCAATTGCATAGGCGATTTCCACCTCACAGACATCTGCCAGCCCGGCTGCGACCACATTTTTGGCCACGCAGCGGGCCATGTAGGCCGCGCTGCGGTCCACCTTGGAGGGGTCTTTCCCGCTGAAAGCACCTCCTCCGTGGCGGCCCATGCCGCCGTAGGTGTCCACGATAATCTTGCGCCCCGTAAGCCCGGCATCCGCCTTGGGGCCACCCACGCAAAAAGCGCCTGTGGGGTTGATAAAAACCGTGCGGCTTTCCACCCTTTCTTTTTCAGCGAGAAGGTCTTCTTTCTCGGCCAGGCCGGTTGGAACCAGAACCGGGATGACCACCTGCTCGAGGATATCGGCTCGCACATCAGCAAGTGAGTAGTCTTTCCGGTGATGGCTGCTGACCACCACGTTGTGGATCGCCACCGGCTTGCCGTTCTCGTATTCAACCGACACCTGGGTCTTGCCGTCAGGGTAGAGTTTCGGCAGGATGCCATTTTTCCTGACCTCGGCGAGTTTCCTGCTCAGACTGTGCGCCAGGAAAATCGGTACCGGCATATACCGGGCATTCAGCCCCACTCGGTTTCCCTCATTGGTGGCGTAACCGAACATCATCCCCTGGTCTCCTGCGCCCTGCTCCTTGAACAGGCCTGTGCCGTCCACACCTTTCGATATATCCTCGCTCTGGGGTTTCATCCGGACATCGATCTTCACCCCGTTGGCGTCGAATCCTATCCCAGGCTCAGTGTAGCCGATCCTGCGAATCGCCCCGCGCGCTATGTTTTCGAAATCCAGGTTTTCAATGCAACTCCGGGAAACCTCTCCGGTGATTACCGCCAGTCCCTCTGTGACCAACGCTTCGCAGGCCACGCGGTTAGCCGGGTCCAGTCTCTTTGCCGCATCCAGGACGCTGTCGCTTATCTTATCGCAGATCTTGTCCGGGTGTCCCTCAGTCACCGATTCAGATGTGAATACGAATTTATCCGCCATGAAACCTGTCCTTCTCCTGAATTGTGGTTGGAACGCGTCAAATTTTTATTTGCAAATCTGCTCCGAAAATAATGTACCAAAGAGGCGTTATTCCATGGTTTCGGTAAAAACCACTGAAGGACACGGCACGCCGTGTCCCTACATGAAACATTTTCATTGTTTCCGGGTGAGCCAGCGGCTCATGACGATTAGCCCAATAAAGAAATTAAAATAGACTAAAGGAAAAATTTTGGCAATATTTATATCCCGGTATCAAGGCTGCTAATGCTGCTCCGAAAATAATGTACCAAAGGTACGTTACTCCATGGCTTCGGTAAAAACCACTGAAGGACACGGCACGCCGTGTCCCTACATGAAACA
Source organism: uncultured Gemmatimonadales bacterium (assembly GCA_964548275.1). Taxonomy (GTDB): domain Bacteria; phylum Gemmatimonadota; class Glassbacteria; order GWA2-58-10; family GWA2-58-10; genus JAUVUV01. The sequence continues at coordinate 12,433 of CAZJQI010000022.1, read as the reverse complement.
TTTTCATTGTTTCCGGGTGAGCCAGCGGCTCATAACAACTGCTAATGCTGTTTCGTACATTCACCGCTCTTTCAGCTCTTTTTCGCACGCTGCAACGATCCTGTCGATTTCGGCTATCTGGTGCTGATCCAGCACTGGCTCGAGAGGCCTGGCGATGATTTCCCGCACCATTTCCTCGGCCAGCCGTTCCATACCTTTGACTTTTTTCCTGCTGTAGGATTCCCACGTCAGGCACTCAGTGAGATCGCTGAGCCAGAACTCGCGCTGGAAATGATCCGCAGTATGCGGCTCTGAAATATAATTTCCCTCAGGGCCCACCCGGCCGATCAGATCCAGGGCCAGGGTATCCTCGTTGATCTCGAATCCGGCCAGGCTTCTTCTGACAAATCGCACGACCTCTGAATCGAGCACAAGCTGTACCGGACTGAACGTGGTGCCGGACTCGAGCTGGCCGATCGTGCCGATTCCCGAGGCGCCGCAGATCAGGGGAAAAAGGGTGCTCATCGCTTTTTCCATTCCCGCCTGGAAACCGGGTTCACAGGCATTGGTTTTCCCACCGTGAATCCCTGAGGTAATCCCGTAGAATTCTTTCAGCATCTGAACCCAGGCACCCAGCAGGGGCATCCGATCCGCTCCAGCATACGGGAAAAGGAGGCTTTTCATGTCGCAATAGCTGCCGGTGAAATCGAGGCTCAAAACCGCATCCCGGTTCACTGCATAGCCGAGCACCAGCCCGGCCAGGGTTTCGGCCAGGCCGAGAGCGAGGGTGCCCGCGCCGGTGGCCGGGGCGGTGGTGCCTGCAGAGGGCATGGTATCCAGGGACTGGGGAAAACCTCGCTTGACATACTCGATAAATATCTCGGCCATGTTCTCATCCAGGGCAAGCGGACTGCGGCTTTCCCCGTAGCCGACAAGGCATGGTTCGGCCATCAGCCGTTCCTTACTGCCTCTCACCACGGTGGCTATCTTTTCAAGCCAGGCCACATCCTGCGCGCTCCAGGCTTCCACCCCGCCGATTTTGGTGGTGTATTTCACCAGCTCGGCGGCCATTTTAACAGGCCGCAGTGGGTAAGGGGTTTCCTGGTCCGAGCAAGGAAGGCCGGCCCAGGTAATCTCATCCAGTGCGTTGACCAGTTTAAAACTGTCGCGTACATCATGAATGTTTGCATAGCGGCGCCTGCGCTCAGGGTCATAGACCAGGGCACAGAATCCACCCGCGTTGACCGTGAAATCCTGGTGCAGTTCCTCGGCACGGCTGAAATAACTCGCCTCCGTATAGCGTACGGCCTGCCTGAAACCCTGTCTTGTGGTTTTATGGAAATCCTGGCGCATTTGTTCGACAGATTCCTCCACGAGTGCGGCCGGGAATTTGACCATGAGGCTCTCTTCATCCACCTTGCAACCGAAGGCGTAAAGGTACTCGCGCGCTCCTTTGTGGTAGATTTTCATGCCCACCTGTTCGAGGATCAGCCGTGCCCCATCGTGCAGAAGCCGCTTCTCGTGTTCCGTGAGCAGCTTTATTCTGCCGAAACTTCTGGACAACTCGTTCTCCTAATATAAATTACAAGTAAAATTGTACCTCAAAAGTGACAGGGTATTTACCCGTGCCGCCGGCAAGTATTTTCAAACCGGAGAATAATTCCCTGTTGGAGAAAGCAAGCGCTTTTCAGCCCCTGAAAAGCATATTCTGGGGGTTTTAATATATTCTAACATTCATGCAATAGCAAGTTCAGAAGCGTGAGGAATAATGGAAATCTTGACACTCCGGCAGCGATCTAGTAGGATTCTAATACTGAATTAAAGACCAAATTCATTCCCCTAAAAATATTTTTACCCACCAGTAACAGGAGATTATCATGAACAAAGATACCTTAACCGAAAAGCCCAGCTTCTCCAGGCGGGATATGATCAGAACCGGTGCCCTGGCTGCCGGTGCTGCAGCCCTGACCGGATTTACCACCTGCAAGGCCTCTGAGCCGAAAAGTGCGGCGCTGAAAACGTCGGGAGGAGAGAGTCCGACAAAGAACATGAACCTGTCTCTGGCGGCCTACTCGATGCGTGATGCACTGACCAAGGATGAGATGGACCTGTTCGGCTTTATCGACTGGTGCGCTGAAATGGGCCTTCCCGGCACAGAGCTGACTTCGTACTATTTCAAGGAGGGCTTCGACAAAAACTATCTCCACCAGCTGAAACTTCACGCCTTCCGCCAGGGTGTTACAGTCAGCGGAACCGCGGTGGGGAACAATTTCTGCCTGCCTCTGGGGCCGGAAAGGGATGAGCAGATCGCGCATGTCAAGAAATGGATTGACCATGCAGTGGAGTTCAGCGCTCCGCATATCAGGATTTTCGCTGGTCGCGCCCCCAAGGGAGTGGAACTTCAGACAGCGATCGGCTGGGCGGTGGATGGAATCAAGGAATGCCTCGATTATGCCGGAAAAAGAGGCGTGGTGCTCGGTTTGGAAAACCATGGTGGAATCACAGCCAGGGCCAAGGATCACCTGGCGATCTGCGACGCTGTCGGCGAGCATCCCTGGTTCGGCATAAACCTTGATACAGGAAACTACCGGACGAATCCCTATGAGGAGCTCGCTATGGCCGCTCCGCGGTCGGTAAACGTGCAGGTGAAAGTCGAGGTTGCAGATGAAAGCGGCAATCCCGTGCCTGCTGATCTGGCAAGATTCAGGAACATCCTGATCCAGGCCAACTACAAGGGCTGGGTTGCCCTGGAATACGAGGCCAAGGAGGATCCGCTGGTAGCGATACCAAGGTATATAAAGCAACTTCAGGAACTTTTCGCCTAAGGGATTCCGACAGGAGAGACGATGAATGTTAAAGTGACTCTGCGCCGAGGGCGCGAGCGTCCGGTAATGAACGGTCATCCCTGGATTTTCAGCGGGGCTGTTGAAAGTATCAGCCCGGAGGAACCCGAGCCGGGCAGCCGGTGCGATGTGTATTCCGCTGAGGGCGAATGGCTTGCCGCGGGCTATTTTAACCCGGAGTCCCAGATCATCTGCAGGCTGGTCAGCAGGCGCCAAGGGGAAGAGTGGGGAGCTGAACTGCTTGGGGAGCGTCTCGAACAGGCAGCCACTTTCCGAGAGCGGATCATGCCGCCGGAGACAGACTGCCTGCGGATAGTCAATTCCGAGGGAGACGGTCTGCCGGGCATTATTGTAGACCGCTATGGAAAGGGCCTGGTTGTGGAGCTGACCACAGCCGGAGCCGAGCAGATGCGGGATAAACTGGCCAGCTGGCTCAAGAAACGGTTTAAACCTTCATTTATCTACGAGAATTCGACCGAGCCGGCAAGGACCCAAGAGGGGCTGGGCGAGGTCAGGCAGGCTCTTCACAAGGATCCCGGCTCACGGGTGGAAGTCACAGAGTACGGCCACAGCTTCCTGGTCGATCCAGTGGAGGGCCAGAAAACCGGGTTTTACCTGGATCAGCGGGAGAACCGCCGCCTGGCCGCACATTGGACAACCAAAGGTGCCCGGGCCCTCAATCTTTTTTCCTACAGCGGAGCCTTTGCAGTCTATTTAGCCCAGGCCGGGGCCTCGAGTGTGGTGAGCGTGGATTCAAGCGAAAAGGCGATTGCCCTGGCTGAGGAAAACCTTGCGGCAAACGGTCTCTCAGCCAAAGATCATCCGCTGGTAATATCCGATGCCTTCGACTACCTGCGCAAATGCAACGAGGAATTCGATCTGATAGTGATCGACCCTCCTCCGCTTGCCAGGAGAAGTTCGCACGTGAGGAAAGCAAGCCGGGCTTACAAGGATATCAACCGTCTCGGGTTATCAAGGCTGGCCGCCGGGGGAGTAATGTTCACCTTTTCCTGCTCAGGCCATGTTGGAAAGCGCCTCTTCCAGCAGATTGCATTCTCTGCTGCACACGAAGTTGGGAGAGAGGTGAGAGTGTTGGCTCATCTGGGAGCCGGACCTGACCATCCGGTAAGCCTCTACCACCCGGAGGGCGAATATCTTAAAGGCTTTCTTCTTCACGCGCTGTAAACCCGTCTTTTTTAAGTAAAAAATTAAAAACCCGGTTGCATTCTCAAAGCAGCCGGGTTTTTATTTAGCCCGTATTATTAATAAATCAGCAAGATGTTATGTTTTCCCGGGGCCTGGGGGGCGGCGGGCGCATGAAATGCGCTCCGTTGCGCAAAAGCGCAACGCTCTGTGCGACCCAAGTCGCACAGCCGCCGCCCCCGCCCTCGGTGGCTGATAAAAATGTGAAAATAAGTGATTAGACCCGTCAAGGTCTGGGGTTCATGAATAATCCGGGTCAGGATAAAAAAATTTGCCGACACATATTATCAGCTTTAAAGCCCGTCCCACTCCTTGATCAGCTTGTTGATAAATTTTTCCACCCCGGTGAGCTGCTTGCCCTCGTTTGAGCTGACAAAGGTGAATGCTTTTCCAGCAGCGCCCATTCTGCCCGTACGGCCCACCCGGTGCAGGTAATCCCCCGGATTTTCCGGGATATCGTAGTTGATCACATGGCTGATTCCTGTAATATCCAGCCCACGAGCAGCCACATCCGTGGCCACGAGATGTTCGATTTTACCGGTGCGGAAATCGTCCATTATCCGTTCACGCTTGTTCTGGGTCAGGTCGCTGTGGATACAGCGCGCCTTGAACCCGAGCCTGTGGAGCCTGAGTGCCACAGCATCGCTCATTTTCTTGGTATTGGTGAAAATGAGCGACTGTGTGGGTTTCTGGTCTTCGAGCAGGCGGGCGAGTGTTTTCGGTTTATTACGCCTGTCCACTGGGATATAGCGCTGCCAGATAGATTCCACCGAAATCTCATCTCTGCTCAAATAGAGCGGCACCGGGTCTTTCATATAATGCTTGCTCAGGTCCTCCACTTCCTTGTCCAGGGTGGCGGAAAGAAGCATCACCTGGCGCTGTTGCGGGCAGGCCTTGATAATCTTGATAATATCCTGCCTGAAACCGATATCGAACATGCGGTCGGCTTCATCCAGAACAAGGATTTCCAATCCCGATAGGTCGAGCTTGCGGTTGAAAATATGGTCCAGAAGCCTGCCGGGTGTGCCGACCACGATCTGCGCACCCTTTTTCAGGCGCTCGATTTCCCGATTTACCGAGGTACCCCCGTAAAGGCTCAGGACTTTGAAATTCAGAGTACGGCCGAACCGCATTGCCTCCCAGGACACCTGGCGGCATAGTTCGCGTGTGGGAACGACCACCAGTGCCTGCACTGCGCTGGATGAGTTATCCAGGCGGTCGAAAATCGGCATCAGGAAAGCCACTGTCTTGCCGGTGCCGGTTTTCGCCTGGCCCAGCAGGTCCACGCCCCGCAGCGCAACGGGGATGAATGCTTTCTGGATATCGGTAGGTGTGCGGAAACGGTTGGCCGCCAGAACCATTACGATCCTGTCCGAAAGCTCCAGGGGCCGGAACTCGTTGTTGCGAAACTCCTCACTTGATTCGTCTATCGGCAAAAGTTCAGGAAAGTCTATCCGCTGGAGCCTTCCTCCAAGGTCTTTTCTTTTCGCTCTTGGTTTGCCTTTACGCCTCGGACTTCCAGTTCTTTGCCCTGAACCGGGTTTTCCCCTGGGTTCGGTTGTAGAACGTTCTCTTTTGCCCTGTCGCTTTTGGCCTTGTTTTGGGTAACTCTCTCTTTCAGACTCCCTTTTCTCACCTGAATCGGATACCCGCCGGGAAGCCTGATCGCTCATTTCCGTCCCTCTCGACCCGGGATGATACCTGCCTTTGCCTCGCCTGTGCTGCCGGTTGCCCTTTCTATCCCTGGGCTGCGAGGGCCTGTGTTCCTTTCCTTCAGGCTTTTCGCCAGATGATGACTCACCGGTCGCGGCTGCCTGAGGTTTTCCTTTATCCTGTATAAATCCTTTCAACCTGCTGAATACCTTCAATCCCTGTTCCCTTCTGCTTGATTCGGGTTAATCCTGTGGACAGTTTCTTTGTAGCGTTAGAACACATAACAGATGAACAATATAATTGGTTTTGTCAAAAGAGAACCCGTTTTTTTTAAACTACAGTGAAAAGTCAGGTTGCGCGGTTGACAGCAGATTGACAGAGACATAGATTTTTCTGGTCACGAGCTAACTTTTCAGGCGGCCAGGATGCAAGTACTGAAAGCTGAAAATATCACTCACGACTACGGCTTACGGCCGCTGTTCGAGGGATTGGAGCTGGTGCTCGAGGAGGGCGAGAAAGTAGGCCTGGTGGGACCGAACGGCTGCGGCAAGTCCACGTTGATACGCATACTCGACGGGATCGAAGTGCCGCTTGGGGGCACGGTGACTTTTACCAGGAAAGTGAAAACCGCCTTTCTGGCCCAGGAGCCTCGATTTCGTCCCGGTACCAGTATTTACGGGGCACTCGAAGAAGGCCTGGCGGACCTGGCAGAACTCAAGGAAGAATACGAACAGGTCACGGTAAAACTGAAGAAAAAACTCGACCGGACACTTCGCGCAGAGCTTACCGCCCGGGCCCAGAAACTCCACGACACTCTGGATACTGCCAGCGCCTGGGACATTCAGCCGCGCATCGAGGAGATGGTCACCCGGCTGCGGCTGCCTGACCCTGAAACTCTTCTCGACAACCAGTCCGGCGGTACAGTCAAGCGAGTGGCCCTGGGACAGGGGCTGCTCTGCCGCCCCGACATCCTCTTCCTGGACGAGCCGACAAACCACCTCGATACCGAAACCGTGGTCTGGCTCGAAAAATGGCTTCAGAACTACAGGGGCACCCTTATTCTTATCACCCACGACCGCTATTTCCTCGAGTCCGTAGTTGACCGGATAGCCGAAATCTCCTGCGGCAGGCTGCAGAATTATCCCGGCAACTACAGCGCCTATCTCGAAGCCAAGAAAAAGCAATGGGAGCTTGCAAAGCGGGCCGATGAAAAACGCTTGAAAATCTTGGTGCGCGAGATCGCATGGCTCAAGAGTGGAATAAAGGCGCGCACAACCAAACAGAAAGCGCGGATCCAGCGGATCAGGAAACTGGCGAGCGTAAAGTCCGCCAAAAGGGACAAACCAGTACAACTTCTATTCGATCCTAAAAAAAGGCTTGGCCACACGATTCTCAAGGCCCACCGGCTGCACAAGTCTTTCGGAGGACGCAAGTTTATCGATGATTTCTCCTTCGAACTCCTGGGCAAGGAGCGTATCGGGATTATCGGGCCGAACGGCTGCGGGAAAACCACCCTGATCAGGATGCTGGTCGGCGAGCTGGAACCGGATTCAGGCTACGTGAAAGAGGGTGCGAACACGAGGATCGCCTATTTCGACCAGACTCGGGAGCAGCTCGACCCCAAGGCCACGATCTGGGACTCTGTCGCCCCGGGTGGAGACCACGTGCTGGTGAGCAGCCAGCGCCTGCACAAGAAAGCATTCCTCGAAAGTTTCCTCTTCCCGGCAGCGATCCACCGCTTCAGGGTGGAGCTGCTCAGCGGCGGTGAGCGAAACCGGCTGTTGCTTGCCAGGCTGATGCTCGCCGGGGCGAATGTGCTCATGTTGGATGAGCCCACCAACGACCTGGACCTTCAAACTCTTGAGGTGCTCGAGGAGCAGCTTAAAAATTTCAATGGCTCGCTGATTATGGTCACCCACGACCGCTACTTTCTGGATCGGATCGTCGAGGAACTGTACGCTTTCGAGGGCGCGGGCAGGATTCGCCACTATCCCGGTAACTACAGCTATTACTTGCAGTGCAAGGAGGAAGAAAAGGAGCGAATCAGGCAGCAGGAAGAGCAGCAGAAAAAATCTACCGCCTCTGGTGAGCAGAAACCTAAAAGAGCGGGTGCGCTGCACTACCTTGAAAAAAAGGAGCTGGAGACAATAGAGCAACGGATCCAGCAAGCCGAGTACAACCTGGCCGCTGCCGGGGCAAAGCTCGAAGAGAGTTCCATTGCCGCGGATGCGGAGGCGCTTTCCAGAATATATGAGGAGGTGAAAACCTGGGAGAAAGAGGTCAGCCGGCTCTACGAACGCTGGGATAAGCTGGAACGCAGGAGAAAAGAACTGGAATAAGTTTGTACTTTTGGTCTTGTCCAAAAGTACCAAAAGGCGTGTCAAGGCCGCACGTAAAAAGAGGGATGCCCGCACCAGTGAACGGGGGATGTCTCTTGCGGGCGGCGGGTGTTTACCTTTCGCAGGGGCACGGCGTGCCGTGCCCGTGATATATACCGGCGTTCCATGATTTATTCTGTACTTTTGCAGGCGATTAAAAGTACCAGATTATTTCGCTTTTACTGCTTGATATAAATACCAGAATACATCGGTCCTGAGAACATGGTTTTGCTCAAATTGTACCATGTTTCTTTCAACCCGGCCTCAGTCATCAGTTCCCTGATTTCCTCAGGCTGCATTCCGTGTCTCTTTTTGGTGGGTTCCCGGACAAAAAGTTTTCCGGTATCCTTCAATTTGCGCGCCAGGACTTTCATAACCTTCCGTCTCAAATCCCTCTCGATATCGTGAAGCGTGAAATGGACAACAATAGCATCAAAGTAGGAATCCTCTATGTCCAGGGTTGATATTTCGCCGACTTTAAAATCAATGTTGGAATATTCTTTAAGCTTCTTTCTGGTGACATTTATCCAGAACTCGGATATATCCGCGCAGGTCAGGCGGCCGTTGCCCTTTTGCAGGACCCGCGCGATATGGCTTGCATTGCCGCCATAGCCCGAGCCGAAATCAAGAACCTTTTCATCGCCTTTCAAGCCGAGGCTGTTGACATAACGCTTGCAAAGAGGTCTTGTCACCGGATCTTCCAGATACTTAATGAGAATGACCTCGAAGAAATTGGGGTTTGTGAAGCTCATGGAGAACCTCTGTTTCTTCAGTTTTTTCGTAGGGTTAGGTAGGCTTCGCACACGAAGTGTTTCTCCTGCCTGGCCCGAACATGCGGCCCCGGGAGCGGCCTCGCGGCCGCCTTAGGAAAAATCCCCTCTAAAAAGAGGGGTGCCCGCGCAGCGGGCGGGGTGTGTCCACCTTTCGTAGGGGCACGGCGTGCCGTGCCCGTGATATATACCGGCGTTCCATGATTTATTCTGTACTTTTGCAGGCGATCAAAAGTACCAAAAATCTTTTCGGGGCCGCAACTCGCCTGACCTCACTGGTTAATATAACCCTCGGTGTTTACGCTGCAAAAAACACGCTTCCTTTATTGCTCGCCTGCGCGACCCGTTGGGTACGCGCAATGGCCTGCCGTCCTTCCCTGGCTACCGCAACCCACGATGGAAATTACTCAACTGCTACACGCTCCTTTTACATGGCTCGGACAGGCGCCCCCGGGAGCGGCCTTGCGGCCGCTTGGGATACAATTAACGCTTGAAGCGGCGCCGTATTGCAAGAAGTAGTATGGCAAATTGAGATGACAAAACAATAATGGTAACTGCAGACATTATTTGAGCACCCAAGCCCTTATATTGAGTTGTTTCGATATTTGATATGGGAAGAGTTGAAATAGTAAATGATATTGAATCCCAGTAGTTTTTAATTAACTGGGGAGAATCTGGAGTTGATGGCATTGGTCTGAAGCTTGGAATAAGAAAAAGAAGGGGAAATAAAACAAAAACCAATAATAAAAGAACAATAAAAGCATGCCAGAAGCTAGTGCCATAATTACTCAATACCCTGTAAATATTATAAGTATTTAGCCATTCTTTTATATTTCTATATATTTTAGACTTTGTTCCTGCTCCTTTCATTTTTCTTTGTACTTCCATTTCACCTATGTGAAATTGATCTGCTGTATAAAAATCCCTTTTTTTTTCATAATTTCTAACTAGTTGATGATAGGATTCCGAAATTTTTACATAATCACGAATGTTTTCAGATTTTTCCAATTCTATAAACTCATCCCAGAGAGCAATTTCTCTTCTCGTAAAGACTTTTTGGGGTTTATACCATTTTACATCTTTAAAATCTATCTTAGATAAATCAGTATCGATTAAAATAGTGTTATCTAAGTTTATTTTATCAAATATTATTTTTGCTTCTTTATCTAAATTTACAGATTTAAAATTACATTTTCCTAAAAAACAACTATAATCTTTTATTCCGAAAAATATTACAAGTCCTTTAAAAGAACACCATCTAAAATCTACATTTTTAAAGAATTTTGCTCCATTAAATTCGACATTTCCTTCAAAAGTTGATTGCCTAAAATTGGCATAATTTGTAGTCAAGTGCCAAAACCTAACAAAGCTATTGAAAGTTGAAAGACCAAAATCTACATTATCGAATACTGTTTCACGAAAAGATGATTTTTGTTTGAAAGTTGTATTAGAAAAATATGCTTTATTGAATCTAGCACCATCAAAGTAAGCGCTTTTGAAAATTGTCCCTGAAAAATCTGCATCGCCTTTGAATAATGCGTTCACTAATAATAGAGGCTTTTTCAATTCTTTTTCACATAATATTTCTTCAATTGTTTTTCTTGTTAGTTTTAAGTTCGGGAATTCAAATTCAATAAAATCATGGGAAATCACTTTGCTATTTTGTTCGTTATATTTTAAAAGATTATAGATATGTTCTTCAAAGTCTTTTTCTAATTTTTGAGTATTAACTTTTTCTCTATCCCTTGTTATTTTATTTTGGCTATACTTAGGCAAATGAAAAATACATAAACCATTTTTATAAATAGGATATGGACAATATTCGTGATAAAAAATACCAATTCCCTTGTATTTATGTTTACATGTACTTTTATTAGCCATTTATTAAGTTCCTCAGTCTATCAATTTACATTATTTCTGTTTATTTACTATGTTTTTTTACTCACTTAATCACCACTCGTTTATATCTGTGGGCTGTATAAAATAAACCATTGCTGAGTACGTCAAATAAAACTTTTTACTGGTATGAAACCAACTTGAGTTCAGATCAGGTGGCATATGTAAATCCAAAGCCAAAGCAATAATCTTTCTTTATAGTAAGTTTTTTTCTCCACGTAGAGAACCTTTTATACAGATGTAATGGGGCGTTTTACAGTCCTATTTTTGCCTGTGCTATTATGCCAGAGCAGCCGAGTATTGACCTGCCTGCGAGAAATACCTCTCTGTGAATGAATCCCACCATCCGGACTCACTCCTGGTCCGCATTAAATCACTCGCCTGCGAGCCGCTGGCGAACGAGCTGGCTGAGTGCTTTGCCGTCGGCGCGGCCCCTGAGCTTGCCCATCACCTGGCCCATCACCCTGCCCATATCGGACGGCCCGGAGGCTTCGGTGGCGGTGATCACCTCCTCGATCACCTGATTTATTTCCTCCTGGCTTGCTGCCTCAGGCAGGTAACGCTGGACAACCTCCAGTTCAGCCTTATGCCTGGTGACAAGGTCATCCCGGCTGCCTTTCTCGAACTGCTCCACAGCGTCAGTGAGCTTTTTTGCATAGCCTGCGAAAACCTGCTGCACTGTCTCATCGCTCAGCTCTTTGGAGCCGCCCTTTTTGGTTTTTTCCAGCATCAACTGGCTCTTGAGCATTCTCAGCACAGAGGTGGCAAGCTCATCCTTTCTTTTCATCGCCTCTTTCAGATCGTCGAGAAGTTTGTTTTCAAGGGACATCTTCCCCTCCCTTCATGCAGAAACAATTCTCCAGGAAGTATTATTCTGTATCAAAATAAATCCGGCTTTCGGCCCTGCAAGCCGGGCAAATAAAACATGGCGTGTTATCTCGGCCTGAAAAGACTTCATAAACAGGAAAGGACATTTCATGATCAAGGAATTAAAACTAACCGGGGCTTGTCCAAATGTAAAGATTTGACAGGCGGGACCGGTCAAACTGGCTGGATTGTTTCGTTTTCGGTGATTATCAGGTCCATTGCCACATCGTGAGCAAGGGTCTCGAACGGCTCGACCATCTGGAAACTGAAAGCCAGTCCGACTTTGGGAGAATCTTTTGCTGCAAGCAGCTTGTCGTAATAACCCTTGCCGAAACCTATCCGGTGTCCCAGAGGGTCGAAAGCAATACCGGGAACAACTGTCAGGTCCCAGTCGATTGAGTCGAAAGGCTGACGCACCCCGTTCGAGGGTTCCAGGATTCCGAAATAGCCTAACTGGAGATTGTCGAATCTGTCGATTTCCACCAGACCCAGCCCGGCATCTTTGGGATCAATAACCGGAACACAGACCTTTTTGCCCTCTTCCAGGGCACTGCGGATCAGCCCCTGAGTGTCGACTTCACCCGGCTTGCTGCTGATATAGATGCAGGCAAATCTTGAGGTTCGCCATAGCTGATGTTCCTCCAGCCGGAGCCGGATTCGCTCGCTAAGTTCGGCAAGGGTTCCAGGGTCGGTGGAAGAGCGGAGTTGAAGGACTTTTTTTCGCAGCAATGCCTTTTTTTCTCTGATTTCGTTCATCTTCCATTGGCAGAGATAGATCAAAACAGGAGCGAATGAACTACCCCGCAGCAGAGCTGCGGGGTATCAGTGTGATCTGTGTGTGAAT
>CAZJQI010000021.1:0-62746 GCA_964548275.1 uncultured Gemmatimonadales bacterium | reverse complement strand
TACCCGAAATCGGGATCACGGATTTCAGGGATTCACACAAAAATCACACTGATACTCCGCGGCTTGGGCGGAGTAGTTCATTTGGATTGAATTTTTCTGAAGCCGATTTGTTGAATATTCAGGCCTGGCCCCGCAACTTGACTGGCAGTGCGCCACGATCTATATTTGGGGCTGTTATCAGCCTGAGTGGCGGATTGAAATTATCTCAGTCGGAGATAAAAGTATGGCGGAATACCGAGAGCGAATGGTGGTTAGCGGTATGGTACAGGGTGTCGGATTCCGTTATTTTACCTGCCGGCTGGCCCAGGAATATCCAGTGACCGGGTATGCAAGGAACCTGCCGAACGGAGATGTCGAGATTGTAGCCGAAGGCACGAAAAAGGCTGTCAAATCTTTTCTTTTCAGGGCAGGACGTGGACCGGGTTATGCCCATGTTAGAAGTGTCAAGTCGTTCGTGGAGGAACCCCAGGGCAATTTCAAGGTCTTCGGCATTGGATACTGAAACTCCCCTTTTCATGTTTATTAAGCTGTTAAAATAGACGACAGGTTCTTGCTCTGTGCCCTGTGCTTCCTTGGCAATAAAAGGATTGATTAACTTGAATCCTCTGAAATTCGGCCTCAGACTCGGAAGCAAATACTTTCTTTTAGCCTGGTTTGTGCCGGTTTCAGTGGGGCTTTCAGGTTGCGGCATTGGAAAAACGACGCCTTCTGTGGCCAGGCAGGTGAGGTTTGATAAATCTGACTACCGTCTCATCTGGCCTCTGCCGATTATCACCACCGCCCGGATTACCTCTTACTACGGTGACCGTAAGGATCCTCTGGATGGGATGCGCACTTTCCACACAGGGGTGGACTTCGATGGAGAAATTGGCACACCGATTCATGCCGCCGGCGCAGGCAAAGTAATATTCAGCGGTAGGAGAAGCGGCTATGGGCTCCTGCTGATAATCGATCACAGCAAGGGTTTGACAACCTACTACGGCCATTGCTCGCGCCTGCTCCTCCAGCGGGGCGACAGGATAAATCGTGGGCAGGTGATTGCCTTGATGGGAGCCTCGGGCCGCACAACCGGCTCCCACCTTCATTTCGAAACCAGGAAGCACGGGCGGCATTTCGACCCTTTTCTCCTGATGCCTAAACTTAGAAAACTCTGAAATGCGGCCTGTCGAAAGATAGGGCAAAATATAAAAAAAGGAGCATCCATGCAAAGCTACGAACATCTTGCGGCGGCTATCCGTGATGTCCCGGATTTCCCCAAAAAGGGGATCCTTTTCAAGGATATCACTACCCTGATTGGAAAACCCGATCTGTTCGCCGAGGTAATCGATATATTCTACGATCATTATAAGAACTGTAAAATAGACAAGGTAGTCGGTATCGAAGCGCGAGGATACCTTTTTGCCTCACCTCTGGCCTACCGTTTGAATGCAGGATTGGTTCCCATACGAAAGCCGGGCAAACTGCCTGCAGAGACCGTTTCGGTTACTTATGAGCTGGAATACGGCACGGACAGTGTCGAGATGCACCAAGACGCCATTGCCCCGGCAGAAAAAGTTCTGCTGATTGATGATCTGCTGGCAACCGGTGGCACTGCCCAGGCAACATGCAAACTGCTGCGACAACAGGGGGCCGAGCTGGCCGGGGTGGCCTTCCTGGTGGAACTTGATTTCCTCAACGGCAGGGAAAAACTGAAAGACATGGATATTTTCTCTATAGTGCATTTCTAGCAGATTGATTCGGAAAATTAACCGGCAGTTTCCTGGTGAAGGAAAATCGCCTTTTTCGAAATAAACTTAATACTTCCATTAAACTGAAAAACCCGATAGATCTTTTCCCGCAGCCTGTCGGGTTTTCCGGTTTTTCGATTGTATTTGTAAATTGACACTTATCAGAGTAAATTTTGTTTTTGGTTGCATCGAAAGCTTGATATTAGCCATGATCTAACGTTTCCCGCGATCAGCCACTCGAAAGGAAGGTGCTATGTTCGGGCTCGCGCATGCCGATCTGACAGTAATCGTGCTGTATATCGGAGTGGTGATTGGAATCGGTTACTGGTCGATGAAAAGGATCAGGACCCAGGAGGATTTTTTCATGGGCGGCCGGGCTTTCGGTAAAATCCTGCAGGTTTTTGCCATGTTCGGCTCAGGCACTTCCATCGACAGTCCGGTGGGAACCGCCCGCAATACTTTCGCCGGCGGCCTGTCCGGAATCTGGACTGTGCTGAACTACCTTTTCTGTACCCCCTTTTACTGGTTTATCGGCCTGTGGTACCGGCGTTACCGGATGATGACACTGGGCGATTTTTTCGAGGAGCGCTACCAGAGCCGTTCAATGGCGGGAATGTATGCAATATTCGGCCTTTTTTTCTTTATTGTCTGGCTCTCGGTCGGTTTTTCCGCGGCCTCAAAAACTATTCTTGCCCTGACTCCCAAACCGGCCCAGGAACTAACAGTTGAAGAGAGCCGGGAACTGGGGATGTTTACCCGGATGAAAGAGATCGAGAGCAGGGATTATAAGCTGCTTACAGAGGTGGAAAAGCAGGAACTTGCGGAACTAAGGGAACTGGATCCGCGCGGGAAGTACAGCTACCTGAGCGGGACGATGGTGATCGTCTTTATCGGCCTTGTGGTTCTTATTTATAGTTGGGCAGGTGGGTTGACAGCAGTCTATCTGACCGATTTCATCCAGGGGATTTTTATCATCCTTCTTTCGTTTATCCTCATCCCGTTCGGGCTGCACCAGATCAGCGCCCGTTTCGGAGGTGCGGGAATAATGGACGGGTTCAGAATTATGCACCAGAGGGTACCGGAGGAGTTTTTCGACATCCTTGGCTCGCCTTATGCCAGCGATTTCACCTGGTATTACTTGCTGGCCGTTACCACCATAAACCTGGTGGGTATCGTGGTTCAGCCGCATATGATAGTGGTCGGCGGCGGGTCTGCCCGTGATGAAATGAGCGCCAGAGTGGGGATAATGGTAGGAAATTTTATCAAGCGCTTTCTCACAATCGCCTGGACCCTGGCCGGATTACTTGCCCTGACTCTCTATGCCCGTGAGATAGCAGACCCGGACCTGGTTTGGGGCCATGCCACGCTTGACCTCCTGGGCCCTGTGGGATGTGGGCTGGTGGGCCTGATGATTGTTGCCCTGATGGCCGCCCTGATGTCCAGTGCCAGTTGCTATATCCTGGTGGCCAGCAGCCTGCTGGTGCGCAATCTCTACAGGTGGATCAGCCCTGCCCGCCAGGAGGGACACTATGTTTTTGTAGGGCGCATCTGCAGCGCCCTGGCGATTACCGGAGGGGTGTTTTTCTCGATCTACTACTATGATATCTTCGACCAGTTGAAAGTGGCCTGGGAGTTGCCGGTGATCTTTGCGGCCACGGTCTGGGTGGCGATGTTCTGGCGGCGTGCAAGTACCTCTGCAGCCTGGGTGTCGATTCTCAGCAGCGCCCTGCTCTTTTTTATCATCCCGATTCTGTTACCCGTGGTTCATCCCTCCCTGGGCGCAAATGAAAAATACCTGGCGACAACCCGGACCAAGGAAATTGTCCGCATGTATGAAGCGAAAGAAATCGACGTCTGGCACAGGCAGCAGGAGATCACGGAGTGGAAAGAACTGAACGCGGCCGAACTTGCCGAAACACTGGAGCCGAAACCATTGGCGCTTGGCGAACCGATCGAGATCACCACCAAGCCGCCTGCCAAGTCGATCTATTGGACCAAAGGGATAAAGGTTCAGAATGACGGAAGCCGGAGCGGCCAGGGCTTTTTCAATATCGAGATGGCTTTCCTGAGTTGGATTGGTGCCGACCTGGCATCTCTACCAAACCCGATGATCGAGACACTCAGGCTGCCTTTCCGGATTATCCTGCCGATTTTGTTAATGGTGATTTTTTCCCTGTTTACCAGCTCGGTGGACAGAACCGTTCTCGGGCGTTTCTACGCCCGGATGAAAACACCAGTGAACCCGGATCCTGAAAAGGACAGAAAAGAGGTTGAACTTTCCTACGCCAATCCCACCCGTTTCGACCACGTGAAGGTTTTCCCCAACTCCCAGTTTGAATTTACCAGGTGGACCAAACAGGACACTTACGGTTTTTTGCTGGGGATTCTCGGCACGATTCTCGTAATCGCGCTGACCCTGTTCGTGGCTGGTATCGGGACTTGAAAAAGGAGAAAGTTAACAAGATTTAAATAATTATCCCGGTAGCCTCCTTTCGCTCGGGCTGCCGGGATAATAATATTTCCAAAGGATTAAACAGAGCTCATTTTTTTCTATTGCACGAAAAAGGCGCTATTCCCTTCCACTCTTCAGAAGCACTTCTCTCGGGTTGCTGATTTTCACCTCTGACCTGAGTTCGCCGTACATTTTCATCACAATCCTCTTGTCATTATGCCATAGTTCGGTTTTTTCCCTGGATTCTTTCGAAAGAATAGCGAATGTTTTGCGCAAAGTTTTTACTTCCTCGAGCTTTTCATTATAAGAGCCTTTAAGTGAGTCAGCAGCTTTCCAGGTTGAGGCAAAGGCGACTTTTTTCTGCTCAATCATTTTCAAATCGGAGTTGAGGTCGAGGTCACTGAAACGGAACCGGCGAAGTTCCAGAAGCTGCTTTCTAAGGTCAAGGTGGAATTCTTTTAACTTGGATTTCATCACGGCCAATTCAGTCTCAATCGCATCAATCTGTAACTTGGCGTTTTCGGCCTTTTCCAGGGCCATGATATATTTATGGCGGCACTGGCGAGCCTGCTCGATCAACCTTTGATAATTCTCCAGCTTTTTTTCGAGCTTCTTCCTTTTACACCTGTTAAAAAAGGAAATTCCGAAATAGGCAAGCACTGCAAGGGAAAAGAGCAGTAAGATGATTTCGACCATAAGTTAATCCTGAGTCTGCATGTATGGAACCATTCGGATCGCCCAGGGCACATATCAGCGTTATTGTACCGTTAGTGAATAAACTTGTCAAGCCGCAGTATCGCACGATCCTGAAAAAATCAGCCTACACGGCAATTATTTCCTGCCTTATAAACCGGATTTCAGCTAAGCCGTAAGATAGATAACCATATATCCATGATTTTCAGCGGAGTGATTATACGTTGGCTCTTGGCATGGATAATGCCTTAACGATAGATTGAAAAGATGTATGAAGCTTGAAAATATATCCAAGGAGAAACACGAGATGTTGCGTAAAAAAGCATTTTGGCGGTTCATTGAAATGGTAACCGGAGCAGGGTTTCTTTTTTCAATCGAGCTGCTGCTTTTACTTTATATCTTTTTTTAAAGAATAGGATTTTACTGTTTCATTAGATAGGATTTGCCTCTTAAAGGTTAAAAGGGGGAAGATCTATATATTACGCCCTTTCCCGAACATAGTTGGGAAAGGGTTTTTTATGGCAGGCTGTCGGTTGGATTCGGAAACCGGTTGAGAAGATTAAGTATTCCCGCGCAGATGTAAAGGTTGATTTTGCAGGCGAATTTATCTACTTTAAAACTTTAGTTTGAGGTGTATTTTCAAGTGGGATGCCTAGTGAAGGAAGTGCGGAAGAGTGCTGTTTTAGAACAATCATTGTTCAGGTTTACAGGCGGAATGGATCAGACCAAAAAATATAATGCCGAAATCGGGAAATTCACTGGGCTGTTCAACCGGAATCCGGAGTACGCGATTAAATCGCCGGCTCGGGTCAATATTATCGGGGAGCATACGGACTATAACGAGGGTTTTGTCTTCCCGGCGGCGATAAATTGCAGCACTCATCTGGTTGCTGCAAAGAACGGTAAAAGGCAGGTCAGAATATATTCCACCACCTATAACGAGATGAGCGAGTTCAGCCTTGATAAATTGAAACGCAGCCATCACTGGTCAGATTATGTCAAGGGTGTGGCCAAGGAGTTGATAGAGCGAGACAGCCCGGTGGAGGGGTTCGATGCAGTGATCGGTGGAGATATCCCTATCGCCAGTGGCCTGAGTAGTTCGGCATCGCTCGAGATGGCTGTGAGTGAGGCTTGTTCGGCCCTTTTCAGATTCAGCCTTGAAGCCTGGGAGCAGATAAAACTCTGCCGGAGGGCAGAGAACCATTTTGTCGGTGTGAACTGCGGGATCATGGATCAGTTTTCCATCCGAATGGGACGCCGGGGACACGGCCTGTTCCTGGATTGCCGCAGCCTGGATTATGAAGCCATTCCAATCCCGGCAGATGAGCTGGTTTTTGTCATTGCAGACAGCGGAGTGGAACGCGGCCTGGGGGCCACTGAATACCATCAGAGGCAGAAACAGTGTGAGCGCGGAAGGCGGTTTTTTTCCTCGATCAACAAATCCATGCGCAGCCTGAGAGACGTGGAAGAGGGCTTGCTGATTATCAACCGGGAGAAACTGGACCCGGTAATTTTTCGCAGGTGCCGGCACGTGATCACCGAGAATAAAAGGGTTCTGCGTGCTGTGGAAGCGCTTAAAAAGCCCGATATGGCGTTTTTCGGGGAGTTGATGAACTTGAGCCACGAAAGCTGCAAGAACGACTACGAAGTCAGTTGCAAGGAACTCGATCTGCTCGTGGACCTGGCCCGGATGGTGCACGGGGTACTGGGTGCCAGGATGACAGGCGCGGGTTTCGGGGGCTGCACGATCAACCTGGTGATGCGAAACCGGGTGGAGGAATTCAAGCAGAAAGTGGGCAGCATGTACAAAAAAAGTACGAGAATCATGCCTAAATTTTACGTAACACAGCCCGAGGACGGTGTTAGCTCTGAAAAGCTGTAATTCAGGTAAAAGGTACACTGGTTTAAAAAGGGATGGCGCGCGAAGTTGAAACGCCGTCCCTTTTTAGTTTTGTTGCTCTTTTAAGTTTCTCCAATTGCTGAAATGATAATGAATATATCAGATATATCTATTAATTGCCCGGGGTCGTGAGGCCGAAAACAAGGGCGCGCACTTTCATGTAGTCCGCCTGGATTCTGCTGTAGCCGCACTTTTCCACCCAATCTTTGTCTATTATCCAGGAGTAGTCGTAATCTCCGGCCCGGGAGATGGGATAATTGTTGATGCCGATCACCTCCCGTGGGTGGAAATACAACTCCCTGGTCGAATCAATAATATATCCAGGCGGCATTTCAAGATATACCTCACCTTTCTGTGAGGTAATCAGTGAGGGATTATTCCAGATTTCCCATGTGGTGGCAAAACTGCCGTCGGGATGAACGAAATACTTTCCCCGTACATCCAGATAGGCCCATTTCCCCTGGAAATAAACCTCGGTTACAGCGTGACCGCCGATATGGTGCCCCACGAAACGGGCCGGGTAGCCCGCTACCTGGTAAAGGCGGATCAACAATCTGGCCTTTTCGTTGCAGGTCCAGGCGCGTTTCTTGATTATCTCCTCCTCGGTTCCTCCGGCAAACAGGTCCTTCCTTTCCGGATTTGGCTCGAGATCGCGGACATAGCGCATCAGGGCGAGCACTTTTTCCCGGTCCGAGGAAATGCCGCGGATCACCCTGTTCGCCACTTCTTCGAGTATTGGACGCAAGCCGCGCTGGTAATTGACCCTGGTGGGGGTATAGCGGGAGTAGAGGTAATCCGCGGTCGCCTCGCAGAGGATAACCTGCTCATCCGGGGTGATCCCATCAACACCCTCTCCAAAGAAAAGTTTTACTTTCCTGGCCCAAAGTAAGAATGCCTGCCGCGCCTCCTGGTCCGCGATCATCTCCGCTGAGTTCACTCCAGTGTAGACTTTCAGTTGCTCGGCAGTGGCCACATTCGGGCCGGGTTTCATCTGTGCGGCCCGGGCAGGTGTAAAACTTGAATGCAAGCTGAAAAATACGAACAGGAACAGGCTGTTTCGTAACTTACCAGAGATAATCCGATTGATTAATCCGGGCAGATGGGCCTTGAAAAAAGCATGTTGAGAAAATGAATAATTCACGAACATGGCAGGCTCCTTTCCCCTTTGAAAACCGCTGATTTGTCTCCTTGAGAAATTTCAGAGCTGCGGTCAAGCATTCGAAAATATTTTTAAAACCAAACCCGGTACAATTGTGTCCTACTAGATAGAAACATCAAACAATAATTGAAAAAACATGGAGGACACAATGAATGCTCGCGAAACGTTACAGATTGTCAGCCAAGCGCTTGCCGCCCTGGCGATTTATTTCATCCTTTTTGGGCAGCCACTGGCCTGAGAGTTAAGGCTGGAAAAAAAAAGACCGCTGGGTAAAGCGGTCCTTTTTATATTCTGCAAAAAGTCCATTTCATTCCAGTACGTTCTCCGTTAGCTGAAAATAAGGCCTAATCGCTCACATCTTCCGCAAAGACCCGGTTATTTCTCAGCTTGTTCGATTCCGATGATCTCGACCTTAAAGGTCAATTCCTTGCCTGACAGAGGATGGTTGAGATCGATCGTTATACTGTCTTCGGTGATTTCGGTTATAGTTCCCGGGAAAGGCCTGCCTCTTTCGTCCTGGAGGCTTAACATCATATTAATCTGGGGGGTCATATCATCAGGGAAAAAGGAGGGTGGAACTTTCCGGATCCAGGTATCGTTCCTCAAGCCGTAAGCCTCTTCCGGCGGTATCGTAAATTCCTTTTTCTCATTGAGTTTCATCCCCAGAACCGCTTTATCGAAACCGGGAATCATCTCGCCTCTGCCGGTGGTGAACTCCAGCGGCTGATCCTCCTCGGACTTGTCGAATACACTACCATCCGCAAGGGTTCCTTCATACATGACTTTAACTTTGTTTCCATCTTTAATAACCACTTCGTCCTTCCCACATCCGAGGGCCAGTACCACCGCAGCCATTACAAAAAACACCAACCCGGCTTTGACCGAGTAGATCAGGTCTGAAACATTACTGTTCATTTTTCCTCCATTCAAGCCACCAAAGGCTTCTGTATTTTTTGCTGTCAGAGTTCACCTTTTTAAAAGAGTGCCAAAACACGTGCAATCTATTTACCCTATGTATTTATGTCAAGGCGTGTAATATGATTCTCAGCTTTTTTGCAATAAATCAGGACAGGAAAATTATTCACCAATCTTGCCCGAAATGCTATTTTAGCAAAAGCTGGTGATAAAGTACAAATAATTTTTCAGAAGGAGAACAACAATGGCGGGCAATCAGGTTACAGTTATCGTTCGGATCAAGGCAAAGCTGGGCTGAGCGGGTGATGTCAGAAAAGAATTACTGGCATTGGCCGAACTGACCCGTAAGGAGCCGGGACAGATCGAACCTGGAAGCTGTTAAGAAAATACAGAGGCCGGCTGTTCAGCCGGCCTCTGTACGCTTTAAACATATTATTGCGAGAAAGATAATATTTCAGCTTGCCGGGCGATATTTGTCGATCAGCGATATTTCGTTTTCGTAGTCGTAGAAGGTCTGCGTCATTAACGACAGCAGCGACCTTCTGTAACCCAGATAGGCGGCGAGGAAATTGAGTTCGGTTTCAGTCTGCCTGGTGAGCATTTGAAGCAGGTCCTGGAGGGAGATAGTGTTTTCCCTGTACTGTTTCATACCGACATCGCTGATTTCCTGCACCATGTCCAAGTTTAGCTGCATATTCAGGGCACGCTGCTGGTAATCCTCCAGATTGGCCACGGCGTTGATTATATTGCTCCTGATATTATTCCGGCTTTCCTCGATATACAGCTCGGTTTTTCTCAGGGTGATTTTATTTGCCTCTATCCGTGATTTGCGGCGTCCCCAGTCCCATATCGGCACGTAGGCGTTGAGCGATATCGAATGGCTATCGTCGTATTCTTCCCAGATTTCCCGGAACCGGTCTTTCTGTTTTTCGAGGCCATAGGTCATCTCCAGGTTGATATGGAAAGAGTCCCAACCTTTGGAGTTATTGAGATCGATTTCATTTTTTCTTTTGTCGATTGTCAGCATGCGTAACCGCGGCTGCAAGGAGTAGCCGTATACTATCGCCTGATCCACATCCACAGTGACCGGAGAGATTCTGACAGTTGGCTTGATGGTTACCGAATCCTCGAAAGAAAGCTGAAGGCGCTGCTTGATCCGGTTCTTTTCCAGTCGAATCGCACTCTGGTTTTTCAGCAGCGTCTCCCTTGCGTTTGCAAGTTCGACCCGGACCTGAACAGGTTCTATCGCACGGTCGCTATCCTGCTCGGCCACTTCAGCAGCTATTTCCGCCACCTTTTCCAGGTTTCCGGTCTGCCGCTTGAAAATTATATCCCTGTATATCACATCATACAGATCGTAGTAGTCATCGGCCACATTATCGATCAGCCTGACCCGGTCCTGGACATAGTCCAGTTCGCTTCTTTCCAGGTCAAGCTTAGAATCCTCGATATTATTTTTCAAATTGTTCGGGAGGAAAAACGGCTGTTCGAATTTGATATAATACCTGTTGTAGTAATCCACCCCCTCGTAGCTGTTTTTCTGAAGGTAGCGATAGAGCTTATTGTTCAGGGAGAGATAACCGTTTGTCGGATAGCCGAACAGTATCACCGGCTGGCTGATCGAGAGGTCCATCTGCCAGCGGGCGGTGTTCTCATGAATGATTTCATCCTTTTGCAGCGTTGAATTCCATTTTGTTTCCGACACGGCTTTAATCGCCGGGGCTTGGAGGTTCATCGATACCTTTGATTTCAGCGAGGCCTGCCGCGATTTAAGCCAGTTACGGGTCCTTTCGATTCCCAGCTCGAGCTGTTTTATTCGGTAGCTGCTGGCCATCGCGATATCCACTGCAGAGTCCAGGGTCAATACGATATCCCGCTCGGCACGCAATGGTTGATTCGCTCCGGCACTCAATCCCATTGCAATAAATACCCAGATGGCTGAATACTTTTTCCAGTAGTTTTTGATACTGCACCTTGTCATGATTGTCCCTCCGTTATTAGCAATTAACGATTCTGAGTTGTCATTCAAAATTGAGACTTATTCGACAGGCCAGAAAAATCAGGAAGATGTAAGAACCCGTCCCGCCAGCCTGGCTGTCATCCGGAAAAGATCAATTTAATATATTTGAGTACCGGGTTATCCATTCACCAGATATACAGAATCGGCTCAATTCCCCCAACTTTCGTACGGATACTGGTTCATATTGAATAGTTGTCAATCCTGGGAATAAAACTTGCGGAACCCGGAAAAAACCGAATAAAAGGGGGGGGGAGAAACCCAAAGAATCCATTCATATAAGCTCTGATATTCGGTATTCAACAAATTTTTCTCATTTTGCCTTAAAAATTATTAGAATTGCCTGCTGAAATCAAGTTTAAATTATCGTGCCCCGGGCAGAATATCCTTTGAAAAATCATTCAAGCGGGCTTTCTTGCAAAGTTTCCTGGGAGATAATGCTTGTCTGGCGGCTGAAAGCGGCATATACTGGCTGAAAGGTTTTAGACCTCTATGTCACAGCATCTGCCAGATATTTCTTTTCTGAGAACTGTTTCTTGATAATGTTATGGGCGGTAAAGATATGGAAAAGCCTCTTTGGATAATCAACAGCGCAGCGCCGATCCGGATTTGCGATAACGGCGGCTGGACGGATACCTGGTTTGCCGACCACGGGAAGATTTTCAACATCGGAGTTTACCCGATCGTGGAGGTGCAGCTCGAGGTGTTTACAGCCGAGAGCACCGAGGAGCGGTTCGTGATCAATGCCGAGAATTTCGGTGAGCGCTATACCGTGCATCCGGAAGCCCCGGGCTGGGACCGTCATCCCCTGCTCGAGGCCACGATAAAGAAGATGAACATCTCTGAGGAGTATGCTTTCCAGGTGACCATCTTTTCCGAGGCTCCGAGCGGGGCTTCCACCGGCACGTCTGCTGCGGTGACAGTGGCCCTGGTCGGCGCGCTGGACTGTCTCACCCCGGGCAGGCTCTCACTTCACGAGGTCGCCTACACGGCCCACTCGGTGGAGGTGGACATACTCAAGCTCCAATGTGGTATACAGGACCAGTTATGTTCAACCTTCGGCGGCATCAATTTTATCGAGATGTTCAAGTACCCCTACGCCTCGGTATCTCAAATCCGCGTGCCGAACTCTATCTGGTGGGAACTGGAGCGGCGCCTGGTGCTGATCTATCTCGGCAAGTCGCACGATTCTTCGGAAATCCACGAGCGGGTTATCCGTGAACTCGAAAACCTGGGGCCTGATTGCAGGCAACTGGAGGACCTCCGGCAGACCGCAGAGAAAAGCCGTGATGCTGTATACAAGGGTGATCTCTACAGTCTGGGCCAGGCGATGATCGAAAACACCGAGGCCCAGGCACGGCTGCATCCGGATCTTGTGAGCGCTGATGCCGGGCGGGTGATCCGGATAGCCCGCGAGCACGGTGCCCTGGGCTGGAAAATAAACGGTGCGGGAGGGGAGGGGGGATCAGTCACAATTCTTTGCGGATCAGTCTCCTATGCCAAAAGAAAAATGATCCGCGAGATTGAACAGGAAAGCCCACTGTTCCAGAATATACCTATCTACCTCAGCCGATACGGCCTGCGTATCTGGCAGCATGATGAGGGAAAATCAGGCGATAGCGGAATTAGATAAAATTTCAGACTATTTCACTACCTCGTCTGAAAAAATCACCTGGCCAAAGCGGTCCGGGTCATGAAAAGTCCGTCCTGAAACAGGCGACCAGGCACTGCCCTCGCCGGGTTTTCCAGCACCATCCGGCAGGTCGATCCGGTAAAGGTTAAGCCGCCAGCGATCCTTTTCTTTGGGAGGCATATTCGAAGCAGTATAAATATCTGTCAATGGCAGGGCCAGCTCCGCGCTCCAGCCTTTGTCCTTGTCGGAACGCTCATTCAGGGTGCCGTCAAGATGAACGGCCCACCTGAGATCGAGGCTGTTCCAGGCCAGGATGCCGACCCTGTGTTCTTCCGTGTTAAGAATATAACCGTCCCATAATGTACCCAGAGGATTGACCTCGAGTTCCAGATAAGTTGTGCCGTCTGCATCGGCGTCGATAAAAACCTCGACAACCTCCTCGTTGTACAGCGGCTCGTCACGCTTTTTCATGGTCGACCAGATATGGCTGTCAACGCAGTCGAAGGCAAAGTAGATGTAATGCTGATCCCAGAGCATCCGCACCGTGGTGGCCTGCTTCGGCTCTCCACCGTTTTTGGCACTCAGCCTGACCGCTTCGGCAGCTTTCCAGACAGCCTCATCGAGCCTGCCGTCCACGTGGATCGCATGCTGAGTGCGCTTGAGAGTGTAGTGATATGTTGCCGGCTCTACCTTGGCCGATTCAGCAGCGATGGGTGAATAATTCGAAAAAATCGCAAAAACAAGTCCTGCCAGCAGGATGATAGCATACTTTTTCATTTAATTGCCTCCGGATATTTGAGTAAGATAATATGCTCCAAAACATTCGATTTCTTCGCAAAAGATTAACCCCGGTCCTGCAACTCAGGATTGAAATCACGGCCAGGGAAGCCGCGCGAGGATTCGAAAGGCTTTTTTCAATTCGCCCCAGATCCCGTGGTCCGGAATATTCAGGTTGTCTTTATTTTCGTTATATTTCCTTTGGGCGAACTCTGCACTCTGGCCGAGCAGGTCTTTTTTAATCTGCATGCCAGTTTCCTCGCATTTCCTGGTGGCAGTGCCTTGGTCCGCACTGCCGGTATAGTCAACCAGTGGATGCTTTTTTACTTCAACCAGTGGATGCTTTTTTGCTAGGCTTGCGCCGCAGTAAGGGCAATTGTCCGCTTTTTCCATTTTGAAACCCCGTGCCATATATTTAAAAAGTTCGATAACCCGGCAGCCGGCCATATTCACGCATTCAATGCCGCTCCGGCTCCTGCTCTTATTTCCAATGAGATGAATTTCTTTATTAAAAAATCTGGAAATGGTAGAATTATTCTTTCATGTGGCCGAATAGGCTCACCCAATTTCAGCTGATCAGGACAGGCTGGACAAGCAATCAGGCTGAATTCATTTTATTTCTGAGCCAGCTCGATAACCGCACCGCAGCCGCAATCGACAAAATCATCCCCCCAGGCTTGGCGGAAAAGGCCCGCTGCCCTGTCACCGGTGCAGTGAGTGGGGCCGACCTTTTTCACGCCTAACTCCTTAAAAGTGCGGATTATCTCCCGGATTTTTCCATCACTGGCCTGCCCGAGATGAAACCCGCCAAGTACCAGATAGATTTCCTTGCCGCCTATCTGTTTGGCCTTTTTGACAATATTGTCGATACCGGGGTGAGAACAGCCGTTGACAACCACCAGACCCAGTGAGGTGTCCAGGATCAGAGATTGTTCTATGATAGCCTGGCCCATTTCCCCGGTGGAGTATACACCGTCGAAAAGCAGCTCCGGCCCGCTTACGGTTTTGATAACCGCTCCCTGGCCTTTGACTCTCTGCTGGAAAGAGTCTGGAAAGGATTTCGGCATACAGACCGTGACCGCCGGATTCTGCTGAAGGAAATTTTCCAGGCCGTTAGTATGGTCGCCGTGAAAGTGGCTGAGAACTACCAGCTCAACTATCCCAGGATCGACACCCAGTTTTTTCATGTTGGCAAGCAGGATATCCCCATTGCCGCCGGTATCGAAAAGAATGGTCTGTTTAAGGCCCTCGATTACACAGGCAAAGCCCCAGGCGGTCTGCAGTGCTTTCTTGCAAGGCTCGTTGTTGAAAACCACAGTGAGTCGGAGCGCGGAGGCGGCGATTTCAGCTCGCTCTGCAAAAATTTCCCGCGCTGAAAAAGAAAGAAGGGCTGCAACGATGGCAATGATCAGAAATTTCATGATTTCTCCTCCTTGCTTGAAGGAAATGTTCAGCAAGCATGATCTTGAAACTGAAAGGATGATCTTGTTATTTATCCTGTATCAAACAGGGATAACTAGGCCGGGCTGAGCTTGAAAGCATCATTCAGCAAAATTTTCATTTCAGCTACAGTCTGGGGGTGTTGCTCCACGACATTGTTTTCTTCTCCCGGATCTTTCTCCAGATCGTGGAGCGCAGGCCCCAGACCGGGATCATCCTCCCAGACATTCTGGAAATAGTGCCATTTCAGGGTGTGCACGGAGCCGAAATTATTGAACCCGGTAATTACATGTTCATGAATCGCCCTCTTATTGCCGGTTGCCACCTCCCACATGTTCCGGCCGTCGGTGTCTGTATAGCCCTCGACCCCGAGCAGGGACAGAAACGTAGGCATAAAATCCAGATGGCTTGTCAGAGCTGCGATACGTCTGCCGCCGGTACTTTCGTCCGGGTGCCTGATTATCAGCGGAATGCGGGCCACGCAGGAGTTGAGCAGCTTGGCCTGTTTCTGGATACAGCCCTGCTCTCCCAGGTGGGTTCCGTGATCGGTGCTGAAAGCGATGATTGTGTTATCCCACAGGCCCAGGCGTTTCACCTGCTCGATGAGTCTGCCGATACAGTAATCGGTAAAACTCACCTCGGCTGAATAAAGGTCGATCAGAATAGGGATATCCTCCTGGCGCACATCTTTGTGATCAACGCCGTAACCGAAAATATAGCGCTGGCGGGGATACTTATCGCGGTACATTTTCTGGAACCTGGGCGGGGCATCCCACGGCTCGTGGGGATCGAACATGTCGATAAAAAGCATGAACGGGCCGTCGTTGTCTTTGTTCTGCTCCAGCCACCTGGCGGCAGCCCGGCAGGAGCGGGCGCAGAAATAATCATCTTCTCCTGTGCGCTCCTGTGTATTGAGTACATACTGGGTAATCCGCTGGCGGAAGCGGTCGTTGAGAAGGTGTTCCGGGGTGTAATCTTCCGGTTTCACTGAACCGCCCGGGCCGCTTCTGTAGGGGTCTGTCTCCTGGCCGCGGATCCATTCCCAGCTGTTGAAACCACGGTGGAAATTCATTCCCGGTTTGAAATGGTGGTAGGTATCCACGATAAAGCCCGTACTAAAGCCGGCCTTGCCGAGAATCTCGGCGAAAGTGACATCACTCTCCTCGAGCGGCCGCCATTTCTTCCTGTCCGGCAGGATACTATTGCCGGTATGCATCACGCGTCTTGCCGGAATGGTGGGCAGACCGTCAGCGTAGCAGTTTTCGAAATAGACCCCTTCGGCTGCCAGAGCGTCGAGATTGGGAGTGCGGATACGCTCGTTGCCGTTACAGTGAAGGTAATCCCAGCGGAAAGTGTCTGCGATAATCACGATCAGGTTCAGGCCGTTTGGTTTGGAAACTTCAATTTCCTGAGGCAATTTCTCCCTGATAAGCGGCCCGGTGAATTCCGGCCCTTTGTTTTCTTTGCCCGATGATTCACAGCTAATCGCCACACTTGCTCCGAGTCCGGCCAGGGAGCCCATGAACTTTCTCCGTGAGAGTTTCGATTCCTGATGGTTCATTTGATCCATCCTCCTTATTTTATTTGAAAATAATTCCCCACAACGAAGCTGCAGACTGTCAATCCGAATTCCATATTCAGACAGTTCTACCGGTGGTGATATTGTACCATTCGATCCCGACTTTTTTCAGCGCGTAGCCCACCTCACGCAGATAATCCCCGTAACAGATCATCCAGTGAAATCCCTGCATGTCTTCCAGGAGCCTGCGCCAGTCGCCGTCGATTTCGATATCGATTTGCGAGCGGCAGATATCGTAGAACGGGTGGTCGATAATTTTTCCCCTGAAGCCCAGCCATTTTTCGGAGGTGAAACTTGGACAGAGGCTTGTGACAACCTGGCCTTTTCTCATGTTGACTTTAGGAGCCGCGCCGTAATCCGACTCGAAATGTGTGTGGATTTCCACAGGTTCCAGATCGTGGCCGTTCATTCTCCGGGGAGCAGTGCAATGGGCACAGGTGACTACCCTGTTGTGAGGGTGGGTAGGGTCCTGAAGGAAAGAGGGTTTGCCGGAGATATAATGCAGAAGGATACCTGATGGAATCACCACGAAATCGCTTTCGCAAAAGGCGAGCAGGCCGTCATCGTTGATCAGGCTCAAGGGCATGCAGGCCGTGGTCCGGGCAATCGGTATGATCGTTGACATGCAGCCGTTGATCGTTAACGCCGGGGCGCCGGCCTGGTCCATCAGATCCCTGAACACCTTTGTCAGAACAAATGCATTGACCAGGAATTTCTTGTCCGTGTGAAGCGAGACGCCCTTTTGCGCAAGATACTCATCCGTTTGCCGCCGCGAGGTCTCGACGCACTTTTTATCCGAGAGCGCTTTCTTGATCAGCGGTTCAAGCTCCGCGTAGGGAATTTCCTGGATATCGAGCTTCCAGATCTCCCGTGCGGTTTTCGGGCCGAATTTGCTGCCTTCACCCCAGCCGCCTGCACTGCCGATAGCCACTATTTTCGTTCCCAGGGTGTTTTTCAGCCCGTAAAGCGAGCGCAGCCGCCAGAGCAGCTCACCATAGTCGTCCACCACGATATCCCAGACATCCATGTTTTTTTCCCTGTATTCATCCGAGAGCTTGCGCAGGAAACGTGGATGGGCAATCTCGTACCACGTGTAAACCGGGCCGGATTTATGCCGCAGGAACATCACACTCTCTTTGTCCCCTCCTGCAAGGGTCTCGATCCATTCCCGCCTGCCGCTCGCCGCATAGATCAGGATCGTGTCGCAGTCGGTGTCACATGCTGCGGCGGCCTGTTCTGGGCTGGTCACTTTGGCCACGGGAAGGACCTCGAATGGAAAGTCCGCACCCGAGGCCAGGTTTTTCAGCTCCTGAGCAATCTTTCTGGCTTCGGCGTCTGCATCCCCCTCGGTGTGAATCCCGCCCCAGGGACGCCAGCTGGTGGCTTCCTTTCTCTGGTGGATAGTATAAACCAGAACCGGTTTGACCCTTAAAGGAGAACTGTGCCGCAAGGCCGCTCCTCCAACCGGTTTTGCCAAAGCAGCATGAGAATTAGACTGCAAGGAAAGCGCCCCCATGCCGGTTGCACCGAGACTGGTAACTTTGAGAAAATCGCGCCGATTCAGGTTGTTGTCCATTGCACAGCTCCTTCCGAGGATTTTCCCGGCCATATTATGAATAGCTAATATGAAAGAAAACGGTTTTCAGCGCATGACTGGATGAAATGAGTTGGATTTGGGCCTCCAGGTTTTAGGGATTGGTGGCAACGGAGACAACAAGATCGCAACAAAGTCTGTCCGGCTAAAATTTGAAAGAATAACATAATCGGGGAAGTGGAAAGAATTTTAAATTATGCAGAAATTTAAGGTATTAAAAGACTATTATCAAGAAACAGCGGCATTGTTACCAGAATGTAAACAACGATTGTTTCGGGTATTTGCCCCTGGATTGTTTATTTGCCGCTGGATGCGGAAAGCTCGATCGGGCCGTATTTCACCAGGCCGCCGCTGATCTCTTTTATCGGGTTGTTGAGAATCAGAAACTGGAGAGCGATAAAGTAAGGGATCAGCCTGGGCACCTGGTCGCTGAAATACAGGGGATGGAAAGTCTGTCGCTGCTCTTCTCCGCTGAACCGGCTGCTGATAAGCAGATTGGCAATGTCTTCCGCATCGCTCAGACTCGGCGCTTCGAACATTTCTTTGATCCCGTCCAGGCTGGTAACCGTTTCGACCCGGTCCGCTATATCCAGCACGTCGCTGAGATCCTCCGGTTTTTCCACCAGGCTCTTGAGATTGTCCAGTCCCAGCATGGAACCCGCTTTTTCTTTCACCGCCGCCTCCAACTCGTCTTCTTCCTCCTCCTCGCCGGTGTCAGGTTTAAGGTACTCGCAGGTGAAAGAGCCGGCAGCCAGCTCGATTTGCTCGTTTTCCTCGGCTTTCAGCCAGTCGAATAGCAGCATCTGGTTCTGTTCAACTATTTTTTCAGCCATTTCTGAGAAAACCGTATAGTACTCGACCAGTTCCAAAACAGGCAGTTGCTGTTTTTCACCGCTTTGATCCACAGTAAATATCTGCTGCACGTTCTGCCCGCCCGGATCGGTGAGGAGATGGGTTTGGCTGGAGGTGCCCTTTTCGGGGTTAATAATCGTTTCCACGATCCAGAAAGCTCCATTTTCCTCCCCGGTGACCTCGAGCTCGATTTCCTGGGCTACTTTCGGCTCTTCTTCCCCCACCACAAGTTGATACTTCACCCGGTCGCCCACTTTAATATCCGGGCCGAAACGGAACTTTACGGTGATATGGAATGTGGTTGCCAGTTCCTCCGGCGAGAGCTTTAGGGAGTCGTTTTCCTGGGCTGAAAGGGGAGTGGTGGAGTTGAAAAATACCACGGAAAAGAGGAGAAAAAAGCAAGGAAAGAAAAAAGATGCTTTGAATTTGCACGGCAATCCGCTGGTCATTATCATACCCCCGGGTGACAGGTTTGCAGGTAAAAGAGCGTTGCAGATAGTAAACAGGGGCCGGGATGTGGTTATGATTGTTCACTCATCTTTCACATTGCCGATTATCCTTGCCTGCGCGGCTGCAGAATGCCGGATCGAGCCTGATCCCATATCCAATTATAATTTATTAGTAAATAATTATCAAGCAATCATTAACCCGGATTATTAATAAATTAGTAAGATGTTATGTTTTCCCGGGGCCCGGGGGGCGGCGGGCGCATGAAATGCGCTCCGTTGCGCTCCTGCGCAACGCTCTGTGCGACTTGGGTCGCACAGCCGCCGCCCCCCACAGGTGGCTTTTACCGAATCCATGGAATAACGTACCTTTGGTCCATTATTTTCGGAGCAGACCCTTTCTCTTAACGGCGAGCCATGGTTGACTATTTTAAAAATATTTAACATGAGCTTCCGGAGGAAATTATATGTCTTATTAACCAGATCTTTGCTTGCGCAAGTGCTAATTCATTGGAGTGATTTAGCCTGAATTATTCATAAATCGCCCGAGGCCATAACAGGTTCCTTTATAGGGGAGTATTACCATTATTTAACTGGAATTATTCAATCAAGCATAATTCCAAGTAGGGGCCGGGCATGTCTCGCCTTACGCTTAATGAAGTCTCGTGGTTACGAGGACATAAAATGGGTAGCGTGTAGATGATAAATAATTTCCATCCATGCCCTGATAGATGTTCCAACATCCGGCATGCCTTTCGTGCTCAGGGCACACCCTGAGCACGAGGCGACCTTCCAAGGAGCGAAGTAAAAGAGACGGATTCAGAATTAACTTTTGTTTCTTTTGGTTACAAAAGAAATGGTTTTGCTTCTTTTGCCACCAAAAGAAGAATAATAACTTATATAACCCGATTTATTCTGTTTTTCATTAGTAATCAACAATTTAAAAAATCGTCCGAAGAATTTAAGAATAATCCGGGTTAGATGGCTTTAACGGGTTTGACAATAGAACACTTCAAAAGATAAAGAAGTGAGAATTGGACAGATTTGCTGGAAGCAAAAGGGGGCGCCAATATTAAATTTAGCGCCCCCTTGCCCGTGTTTGTCCATCGTGTCATCGAATCAAGGCAGGAAGTTTTCCATGACCCAGATTTCAGGTTCTTTAATGGTGTAACCTGGTGAGGTAAAGGCAATATGCCGCCCATCTGGATGGGCGCTCAAATTAAAAACTAAAAGAGACATGCTCAAGTCAAGTTTCTGAGGATTTCCGCCATCTGCCGGGATACGCCACAAGCTCCATTTCCATTCTTCTTCAGTCTTTTCTCCGGATCTCTTTGCAAAGAAAATATATCTTCCATCAGCGCTCCATGTGTGATAACGAGACACTACGTCATCTTCCTCCCACTTGTACAGTTCACGAGGTTCTCCTCCATCAGCCGGTAAAACCTTCAATATCCTGGGCGCTTTCGGTGACCTGCTGATTAAGGACAACCGCCTGCCGTCCGGTGAGCGGGATGGGTAGAAACGTTCAGAGTCTGGTGCACGATAGATTTCGGTTTCCATACCGGTTTCGAGATCTCGAGCCACAATGTAATTTGATTTTTTTGTCCTGTCTCTGCGCACCAGGAAAACCGATTTTCCGTCACGAGAGCACTTGTGACACGAGAGTCCGCCTCTCTCACTTATCATAACACGGGCAACCCCGCCTGTTTGAGCGTCGATCCGGTAGATTCCCATGCTATCGTTATGGGCGTGCCAACTGACTACAAAAACGGAGCGGCTGTCAGGAGACCAGCAGGGATAACCGAAATTTTTGAGTCCCTGAGGGAAGATTTCGCGATCCTTACCGGTTTCAAGAGAGCGGACACAGAGAACATCGCCAACATCAGGGCGCATATGAGGCGAAAACAGAGCTAGAGCGCCCCGCTTGGATATGTATGTCAGGTATTTCCCGTCAGGCGAATAGTCGGGTGTCAAGTTGGATCCCTCGTAAAGTTTAATTGCTTTCTTCGCTGGTACCAGGATTTCGCCTGTCTCCGGATCGAGTTCAGCGGTATAAACATCAAATCTTCTTTGCAGGTTATAAAAGTAAAAAGAACCTTTCCGGGTGAATCCCATTGGACGAATGTCCCCTATATTCTGCCTAACCAGTTCGGGGGCTCCCTGAGGTTTTCCATCGGCGACCCGAATAAGCCAGAAACCCAGGGTTCCGGTCCGGTTGCTGGCAAAGAGAATCCGCTTTCCATCAGGCGCCCAGCCGAGAGGAAAATCATGGGCCGGGTGCTCTACCAGCGGAATTTCACCACTCCCATCAGCAGCTAGAATGAAGATGTCATGTTCTGGAGAGTCTTCTCGTGGAAAGTCATACACAATGTAGCGCCCATCTGGTGATACACTCATGTTCTCCGGCCAGCTCTTCCCTGGGACAAGCGCGCTCAGTACTTTGATGACACGCCTGGACCTGTCCGCAGCGGAAACCGAGACAATCTGGATTGTGCTGTCTTTTCTTTCGAATAATGCCAGAATCTGCCTGCCATCCGGGAACCAATCACAAGCCTGGACATAATCTACTTCATCTGCATTACTATAGAGAATGCGCGGCTTCGAGCCATCGAGTCCGATAACGCGCAGATCATAAAATTCTTGCTCATTGTACCAGTCGTAAGCAATCTGCTTGCCGTCAGGCGACCACTTGGAAAAGAGAGCGAACTCGCCGGACTCATCCCAGGAACCCTTGTCCGTAAGACGGCGTTTCTTTCCGGTGGCAGTCTCCTGGATCGCCAGGTCGCCGGTATCCCAGTCCACAAAAGAGATAAACCGGCCGTCGGGTGAAATTTCTCCGAGGCCTCCCACGTTAGGATCTACCGATACACTTCTGACTAGCATGCCCTTCGGTTCGGGGGTGCTCACGGGCCGCTCGAGTGCGGCAAGCCGGGTGCGGGCCTGGGCGGCCACGTCCCGCTGGTCGGCATATTCCTGTATTACCTTCTGGTAGGCTTTCTGAGCGTCCTGTTTGCCCTGCTTCTCATAGCACAGCCCTATGTAAAGCTGGGATTTGGCTGCGTATTCCCTTTCGCCCCGATATTTGGAAATGATTTCATTAAACAGCTCAATTGCTCCATGCAGGTCTCCCTTTGTCACCATAGTGAATTTAGCCTTCTCGAAAAGAACGCTTGCTTGGGAAGAAGCTTGACACTCGGAAGTCATTAAAACGAGTGCAAAGATGGGGAGTAGAATAAAAGCTGTCCTGCGATTCATGATGCTACCTCCTGTTAGTGAGTGAGAGAGATTTCCCGGTACACTAACAATGTAGCACTTTCAGTTGTCAAGATTGTCAAATGGAAGTAAAGAAATGTAAAAGGATTGTAAAAATCACACTTATTCTATAAACCGGTATCCTGCGGCATAGACAGAAATGATATGTCTGGGATGAGCCGGGTCCTCCTCGATTTTCTTCCTCAATTTAAGGATATGGTTGTCAATGGTCCTGGTAGTGGGATAACTTTCATAGCCCCATATTTTATCGAGCAAATCGTTTCTCGATACGACCTTTCCCCGCTGGGCGATCAGATATTTGAGAATCTCCATTTCCAGAGCGGTCAGGTCCCATTCTTTGCCCTTTCGCCTGACTTTAAGATGGGCGAAATCAATCTCGACATCATCGAAAGAGTAAATTTTTGGAACGTCCTTTTCCTCTCTATTGGCGCGCCTTAGATGCGCTTTTATCCGGGCCAGAAGCTCTCTGACGCTGAAAGGCTTGGTGACGTAATCATCGGCTCCAATTTCAAGCCCCACAACCTTGTCGATCTCTTTGCCTTTGGCTGTGAGCATGATAATGGGTATGCCCACACCCTTCTGTCGCAGGTGACGGCAGAGCTCCAGGCCATCCATCTCCGGCAGCATGATATCGAGAATGATCAGATCGGGGGCTTGTTCCAGGGCCTTGCGAAGGCCTTCGGCGCCATCAAATGCCCAGTCCAGTTCATATCCCTCATCAGCCAGGTTGAGTTTCAATCCCTCAACCAGGTCTTCTTCATCTTCTATGATTAATATCCTGTTTTTCATTTTGTTTTATCTGATTCAGAGTGTGATATTGGAAGAATCACGGAAAATACACTGCCTTTTCCCGGTTCACTTTCAACCTGAATCCGGCCGCGGTGAGCCTCGGTGATATATTTAACCAGTGTCAGGCCTAACCCGCTTCCCCCGGTTTCAGAGGTGATATTGTTTTTCGCCCGATAAAATCTTTGAAAAATATTTTTAATTTCCCCGGGTGAAATTCCTATGCCTCTATCAGCCACTTGAAGCACGGCATTTGCGTCATCTCTAAATAATTTCACGGTCACTTGTTTATTCTTCGGGGAAAATTTCATGGCGTTGCTCAACAAGTTGATCAATACACTGACTATCGCTTCTCCGTCGAAATTCATTTGCGGAAGGTCCGAGGCGATATCCGCTTTGATGGCAAAGCCTTTTTTCTCTAAATTATAGCGGTATGATTCCAGAGTATTTCGAACGACTTCGGGCAAATCGCCTTTGATAAAATTGAATTCTTTTCTGCCCATCTCGATTCTGGAAAAATCAAGAATATTGTTTATCAGGTGCGACAGGCGCTCGCTTTCCTTGGTAATTATCTCATAGCTCTTTCTTTTATCTTCAGCCGGGAGGTTTTTTTTGCGCTGAAGAGTCTCTCCGTAAAGGCGGATGAGAGTCAGCGGGGTCTTTAGCTCATGGGAGATATTATTCACGAATTCGGTTTGTAAGCGAGTGGTTTCCGATTCGCGGGAGATATCACGCGCAATCAGAACAGCCCCCAGGAGCATTAAAACAGCAATAACGGTGATAAGAACCCCATAGAAAAAAGTCTCCCGGCGCGCTGTCTGTTCAAGAGCATTTATTTCGCGGTGAGAAACGAGAAGTCTCCAGGGAAGAGGAAACTGGCGATAAAACAAGGCCGGAGAGGCTTTCGAAATTGGTTCTTCCTTTCCGGTTAAAATATTTCTGCCTGTTTGGTCAACGATTTGAACCCGCAGCCCGGAGTCCTTTGTAATATCTTCCAGGATTTCCGGCAGTATCTGCTTTTTCAGATAATTGAAATCCCAGCAGAAGCCGCCATAAAAAGTTTGTGCTAACTGAAACTCTGGCAGAGTGGTATAAGAAATCAGAGAAAAATCTTTTTCCAATGGAACAAGTAACCGTTCCGGCGCAACTTCACCTGCTACTCGAGACAGGGATGACTTTTCTCTTATCTTCGGAATAACTTTACTCTCTAAAAGATTTGCAAAACTCAGGGCTTGCTTGTAGGGAGACGGCCTGTTTCGCAAATCAGAATAAGACTTTTCAATTTCAGGGAAATCCCCATACTCAACTATGCCGTCTAAAATCGATTCAATTTCTGCGATAAAAAAATCATAGGCAGCGGGATTAAGAGACCAGGCCCCGTCCTGTATTTTTCGATACAGATCGAGCAGAATTTTGAGATTCCTATCCTTGTTTCGCAGTTTGTTAATTTCATTCAATTGCAAAATGGCTATAATACCAATGGGGTGGCCTGCCCTGTTTTGGAATTGTCCATAGTTTTTGGAAAGATCGGAATATACTTTGTAGGCCTCATCATAACTCCTGGCTGAAAACAGGCAGTGCCCCAGGCCTTCCAGGGCTATAGCCCGGTGCTGCTTTGAGGGAGCGGATAAAGTGCACTTCCTATAGAGTTCAGCGGCTCGAGTGTAATTTTTTTGAGAGAATTCAAATAATTCTGCTCTCTGGAAAAGGCGTCCAAATTGACTATCTGATTTGTCCTTATCCCATTGAAACAGTGATGCATCTTTGCCGCCGGTTTCAGGGAAAATTAGCTGATAATCAGCGTCAAGCAGAAAAAGCTCGCCAGCGATATCCTTTGACAGAAGAGATGAACTGAGGAAAGTTTGGTGAGCCTTTTGAGATTGTTTCAGATGTAGAAAATTTTCTCTGCTCAGAGCTTTTGTTTCATGATCGAGAAGCGATCCTTCAATGGACTTGAGGGCAGCTTCACCTGAAATCCAAAGATTCGATTCAAGAATCTTTTTTACTGCCTCGCGCCTCTGGGAAAATGTCCTCAGGCTTAAGTATCCCACAATTAATGAGGGGAGGAAAATGGCCAGAAGGAAAATAAAAATAATTTTCCTGGGTGCTAATCCTATGTGAGAAAATACTTTCATTCTCTATCCGGGAATACAGCTCGAAGTTTAATCTACCCGTTTTTAATATCCTAATTCAATATATCTGATTCAACAGTAAAAATGTCAAAAGAATGTAAAAAATTGTCATCAAATGTTGATTCCAAAGAAAGGATTGTGCGACTGTCTCGCTACCCATTGTTTTTTATGGTATGCGTGAGAAGAATAGAAATTATCGCCTTGAACAGTGGTCAGTTGGACTGCGGGGTTAAGATGATGGAAATTGATTTGTATTTATTTACTGGAAAATATGGATGCAGTTCTTTTTTAAATATGTTCTCAATTCTTCAGCTCTTCCCGCACCACCCGCGCGGTTTCAGGATCGCGGAGGATGTGGCCCAGCTCGCACATTATCACATGCTTTGCCCCGGCAGCTTTGATGATTTGTAAATCCTGGCGCAGGCGCTCAGGGCTGCGGCGGTCGCGCGCGTACTCGCTGTCCGTGTAAACTCCGATCATCGGCATCGGCTCCACGCAGTCATGCGCATAGGTGCCGGAAACCACTTTCGCGGCGTAGTCTCTCACTTTCTCCAGCGGCCAGTGTGGTTTGAAAAACCAGGAAACCGTAATCCCGCAGTAATCTGCTATGACTCTGCGGCCGTAGAAAATGTTGGGCAGGTATACCGGATGGATGTGGTTTGCAATCACAAGGCCGGGCGCAATTTCTTTGGTTTTCCGGTAGAGAATCTCATACAGATCCACAAGGACATTTTCATAGAAGTTTTCCCTGGCCTCCTGCTCGTTCAATTCCGGATGCTGCCGGTGGAATTTTTCGAGTTTTGCCAGGCACAGGTTGCACTGGCAGGAGCGGTAATTCCTGTAGCCGACAAAATCGAAGATAACCCCGTCGTATCCTGTTTCCTTCAATTCGGCGACCCTTGTCAGAGTGTGTTGCACCACGCCAGGATCGTTCGGGCAGGTGAAATTTTGATCGAGGATTTCCCGGTGGCCCGCCAGCGGCTCGCCGCCATACTGATAAAACTGTTCTGGAGCAATACTGTCCGGCTGGAAGCCGGGCAGCGTTTCCTCGCCAGGGGCGAGCACTTGAGGCTGCGCCTCCTGCCTCAGCGCAAGCGGATTGAGCAGTGCGTAGGCTTGCATTCCGCGCCTGTGGCAGGATTCCACCAGCCCGGCACGCCGCCAGCATACGGCGTTGAATCCGAGTTCTTTGGCTTGTGCGACCGTGCGGTCAACAGCCTCTGCGCTGTTCTCTTCAACCGACCAGACGCATATTATTTTCACACCGGAGAGCACGTCCCTGTGGGCTGGATCTGCGCAACCGGCGGAAACGCACAGAAAAAGAATGAGTGGAATAATGATATCTTTACCCAATGGCCGGTCAATTATTTAAAAGGACAGGTGTTGGTCTGAAATCAAGTAAAAAGCATAATCAAGATCGGAAGTCAAAGGAGCCCGTACCTTTTCATCTTGTTAAACAATGTCTTACGCGTAATTTTAAGAATTTCCGCGGTTTTGGTGCGGCTGCCGTTGCATTTTTTGAGGGTTCGCTCGATTATCTCTTTTTCGATCTTGTTGTTCATTTTTTTCAGATAATTTTCTATTCCCTTTTCTTCCGGGTGCAACTCATCGAACATTTCAGGGTAGCCGCAAATCCGTAAAGGCAAATTGTCCAGATTAATCAGATCATCCTGTGCCTGGATCATCGCGCTCTGGATAGCATTTTCCAGGTCCCTCACGTTGCCGGGCCAGGCGTGGTCTTGAAGACATTTCATGGCTGATTTTGAAACACCGCGGATATCGAGGCCCAGCGGTGCATTGTGCTTTTGAATGAAATGCTCGGTTATTGATGGGATATCTTCCCTGCGCTCCCGTAACGGTGGAATAGTAATTGTGAACACATTCAGTCGATAGAAAAGATCAAGCCTGAATTTCCCGCGGTTAACCTCTTCTTGTAAGTTCTTGTTAGTCGAGGCTATAAATCTTACATCCACTTGTATCGAGGCTCTTCCTCCAATCCGGGTTATTTTTCTCTCGTCCAGAACCCGCAGCAGCTTGACCTGGGCATCCAGAGACAACTCACCTATTTCGTCGAGAAAAAGGGTGCCGCTCTCGGCCTGCTCGATCCTACCATTTTTGGTTTCCTTGGCATCGGTAAAGGAGCCTTTCTCGAAACCGAACAGTTCGCTTTCGAACAGGTTTAGAGGAATGGCGCCGCAATTGATTGCCACGAAAGGACTGTCTTTCCTCTGGCTGTGATAATGGATAGCCCTGGCCACCAGCTCTTTTCCGGTACCGCTCTCCCCCTGGATCAACACGGTTGCATTCGTGTCGCAGACCCGGTTGATCTGGTCGAATACCTGCTGCATTTTAGAACTGAAACCGATAATATTTTTGAAGCTGTATTTTTCCTGGAGTTCCCTTTTCAACTGCGAAATTTCCGCTGTCAACAGCTTGCGTTCCAGGGCCCGGCGGATAATAATCAGCAATTCCTCGTTGTCGAAAGGCTTGGAAAGGTAATCGTAGGCCCCTTTTTTTATCGCTTCCACGGCCAGTTCAATTGAGGCGTGGGCAGTGAGAATGATCACAGTCATCTCCGGGTGCTTCTCTTTTATCCGGCTGGTGGCCTCAATGCCGTTGATTCCGGGCATTTTCTGATCCATCAATATCAGGTCAGGCTCAAAACTGTCCAGCAGGCCCATGGCTTGCTCAGCGCTGGCGGCATCCTGAACCGTATATTGTTCGTCCCTTAGAAGTTTGGTCAGGATGTTCCTGATATTTTTCTCGTCGTCGACTATTAAAATCCTGGGAAACATCTTAACTCCGAACAAGCAGGGTGCGAGAAGTTTATTTTTTCAGTGCCGGCAAAGTAATTTTTACTTTTGTTCCGTGATTTTCAGGATCCTGATCTTCAGTGGTGCTTTCGATCTCGATATCCCCATCATGCTGTTGAAGTATCCTGTAAGAGATGGATAGCCCCAGGCCGGTGCCTTCCTTTTTTGTGGTAATAAACGGATCGAAGATATGATCCATATTTGCCCGGGGAATTCCAGGGCCGGAATCTTTGAAACTTATGAAGTAATAAGAGTTGGACTGCGGTGGAAACCGGCCGCCTTTCTGGATAAAATCCACACGGGCCTGGATACTGCCGTTTTCTCCAATCGCTTCCAGGGAATTCATGATTATATTCAGGAACACCTGTTTCAGTAGGGAAGGGTCGGCTTTCAGGGAACTTTGCTCGGAATGATAGTCAAATGAGATATCGACCTTCCGTTTTTTTGCAATGGTTTCCACCAGGGTCAAAGTCTGTTTGAGCAACAGTTCCAGGTCTATTGTTTTTATTTCAGGCTTGGCCGGCTTGGAGAAAGACAGCAAGCCCTCGATTATTTCATTGATCCGGTCCACTTCATCGATCAAACCGCCTACCAGTTCGCCTTCCTCACTATTTATTAAGCTTTTACGCAGATATTGAATCGTGCTGCGGATGGATGTCAGCGGGTTGCGTATCTCATGCGCTGCACCGGCGGCAAGCTGGCCCAGAGTGGCCAGTCTGTCGGCGCGGTACATCTTTTTCAAGCGCGCTTTCTGCTGCTGAAAAAGATAAGCATTGTCAAAAGCCAGGGCGGCATGCCCCAGCAGCATGTTGAGAAGTTCGGTTTCATCACGCCTCAAACTCCCTTTTTTGGATTTCTCTCCCATACAGACCAGGCCGATAAGCCGGTTCATCGACATCAAAGGAAAGATAGAATCCACACCTGTATCCTGGAGTATCTTCTGATCGCGCTCTGAAAAAAATGAAAATATGTCCGGATGCCCGGATATTACTAAATGTGATTCATTGACAGTAAACCAGCGAATCAACGGCTCTTCAGGCAGGAAATAGAGCTGGTCATGGCTGACAGGCTCGAAACCTCTTGCTTCCTCCAGCTGGAACCGGTTGAGATCGATATTCAGCAGGTAGAGGAACAATGAGTCCACCTGGACGATCTCCCGGATAAAGGAAATCACGTTGTCTTTGAGCTGCTCCAGATCCACGATCAGAGTGAGCGAGCGGCTGAACTCACTCAGGGCTCGTTTGAATTGATCAGGTTTTTTAAGACCGGTCTTTGGCCAGAGGTTCTGGAATATTTTATTCAATGGTGTCATAGTGCGGTTGATAGGCAGTTCAGCCAGTATGCCCGAGAACGACGCTTGGAGAAAATAGACGGATTACATTCAAATTATAGCTGACCTCGAGAGATTTACAAGGAGAAATGCAAATTTAGCAGATAGCCTGTCCTTAATAAATGAGTTATTCAGCTCAACGCTGCCTTACGTCACATCTCAGGAACGAAACGTAGACTGCCATGAAAAGGAGTAAATTTAGTAAAACAAGAGCTGAAAAATCCCAGGCCGCGATCTTCAGAGCATTACCTAATGATACTTCTGACTCTTCAAACTTTGGAACAGCATCGTAGTCAACAGGTTTCTGGGAAAAAAGAACCCCGTGTCTCCAGGCCAGCAGATGCCAGCTGTCCGGATCTTTTTTATCAGCCTCGATTAAAAAATCTTTGAGCACGTCCTTGTATCTTGCCGCCTGGTAAAACAGGCTTTGGAATCTCGGCACGCCGGTGCTGAATAGAGTCTCGGAAACACACTGATAAATTATAGCTGGTGAAATCTTGATGATCCTCCGGCCGAAATTGACCTGCTCGATCATCCTGTTTACGTAATCCGCGTTGATCCGGTTATTCGCATCAGCCATTGCGTTGTATAGCCTTGCTCTTGCCGGGGGATTGATCCAGTCTGCATTCAGGTCACTCCCCCAGCTTCCCGCCTTCTTTCCGTATCTTTCACTGTTGTCCACGATTTCTCTCTGCGCTTCATTGATCATTCGATCCACTTCTATCCGGGTAGGAACGGAAACGTATTTCTCCGCAAATATTTTACCAGTAGCCGGGATGATAATTACCGTGGCAACCCAGATAAACAATAGTATCACGATACTTGTCGAAGATTTTGAACTTCTGCTTGAGACCAGCATTCCCAGAAGCAGAAATATAGAAAGGAATAAGATCGAGATTCCGATAAACACTGCTATTTTCAGCCACTGATCGCTATCGAACTGCAAACCTGAAAGATTGACAATAATCAGGTTTAACAGCAATCCGAAAGCAAGCGGAATCCCGAGTGTGAGAATCGCCCCCAGGTATTTCCCTAACAGCACCGTGTCTCTCGGGACGGAATTCGACAATGCAAGAGGAAGCGTACCTTTCTCTCTTTCTCCTGATAAGGAGTCGAATGTGAGAAGGATTGCAAAAAAGCTCAAAATGAAGGCAATTAAAAACATCCAGTCGAGATCCGAGAACAGTGAATGGAAAAAGTTTGTATCGCTTACAACTTCGGGGATTTCTACTTTAAAGACATCCAGCTTGAAAGTATTCGGCAGTGATTTTTCGAATCCAGTGCAGAAAAGACCGGTTAATTTCGGCTTTCTGTGGATTGTCTGAACATTGCTTGCCACCCGGCTCATGTTCTTTGACACTTCATTCAGACTGGAAAGGTTCTTGTTGGTTGTTTCCTCATACTCTTTAAGTTCAAAATTATATTTATTTACAAAAACAATCCCGTCGGTGATAAATACGGCGATCGAGATACACAGGGCGAGAAAAAACCTCAGACTTGTTATGTTAGTGAGCAGCTCTTTTTTGATAATGGTACCCAGCATGACCGTTTCCTTTTATCTGACATCGTATTTAAGAAAAGCGACAAAGGCACAGACAAAGAACAGAGCGCCGGTAAGGAAGAGAAGCCCCAAATTGGGTAAAATTCCTTTTACAGTATCAGTAATGATTCCAGGTCGGTAAGTGAACCGTGGAAGATCTTTAAGGTTAAGAGGCTCGGGATTATTATTTGCATATTTTTCTCGCAGCGCTGAATATTCTTCCACGTTTTTTACATCAAAAAGGTGCTCTTCTTTCACAGTGGCGAAGTACCTGATCGAGGAGAAAGCCTTCTTGCTGTAAAGATATTCTATTATTTGTCTCCGGTAATCGCCGGCCTGTTCGTAGAACCTCTCGAAATTTACTGCATTTGTTCCCGATAGCCTGGAGATCAGCATTTCGTAGACTGACAGTGGCGACAACAGAGAAATTTTAGCTGCCAGATTTTCCTGCCGCTTCATGCTTTCCAGGTAACTTTTCCTTACTTGTAGTTCTTTGTCAGCATATTCAATCGCAATAGGAATTGCCACAGAGTATAGTTTCTGCCGGTCACGGATCAGGCTTTTCGAGGCGAATTTATGATAATAACCCCCCGGTTCCGTAGTGTCACTTTGAATATGATAGCCGCTGGGGGGATTATTGGCCATCAGTTCCCTCGTTCTATTTCTGAATTCACCCTGAACCTCGCTGGCCTGAAGATCGATTGTCCTCTGTGGTTCAATAGGTTTTAACCAGGATGCTAAGTACATACTCGAATTAGGAATAATAAACGCTAATAAGACCCAGACGGAAAAAAGAAATATCATGGTCTGCGAGGCCTGCCTGGTGATTGCGGAAAAGAACAATCCAATTGAGCAAAGCACGCCAACCATGATAACTGAAACAAAATACATCAGAACTATAAGAAACCACTCTGAAGATGTCAGATCAACAACCGGAGAGAGAAGCAAGATCAAACCGGTTGTC
Source organism: uncultured Gemmatimonadales bacterium (assembly GCA_964548275.1). Classification (GTDB taxonomy): domain Bacteria; phylum Gemmatimonadota; class Glassbacteria; order GWA2-58-10; family GWA2-58-10; genus JAUVUV01. The sequence continues at coordinate 30,724 of CAZJQI010000021.1, read as the reverse complement.
AGAAATCCAATTGTTATCGGGATGGATATAGTGATCAGAGCGCCGATAAATTTGCCGAATAGAATCTGATGTCTTGGAATGCAGTTGGCGAGCATCAGGGCCAGGGTTCTGTCTTCTTTTTCGCCAGAGATCGTATCATAAATAAAAAGAAATATGAGGATACTGATCACGAGCTTGAATATCAACACGATATCCAGCACGGGGAATACGGAAAGAAGCGGATTTTTGGCTGTATATGCGCCTTTGGGAACCGGCACTGCGTTAATTATTATTTGCACTTCCTTGGATATATTATCCTCCAAGCCTTTACTGAAAACCGAGAGTACCTCCGGTGGTTTATAAATATCAGGCTTGAGATTCTTATAGGTCATCTGGTTTCTTAAACGCTCGCTGTTCCTTGCAACCCGCTCGTTATAGTGATCCAGCTTCTGCCGGTAATCGCTGATCAGCACGGAGGTGAACAACACCACCAGAGCCAGAAACAATGCCGTACACATTGAAAAGCGTAAAGTTATCAGATTCCCTAACAGCTCCTTTCTTGCAATTCTCCAGGTCATAAAAACGTCCTTAACTGAATTAGGAGAGAATTTCACAAAGAACAGACAATTAGTTCAGCTAAAGCCTCCGCTTAAGAAAATGAAACTATCTGGAGCTAAAAAGTGTCTTTGATTAACCGGAATATAAGTTAGGCAACAGCTGTGCCAGCTTTTCTTATTCAAGTCTGAATATTCCGTATCTTTTAAAAATTAAGCCAGTTAGAGGTTGGCTCGAATATTTTGCGGGATATAAATCCGGATCACGTTATAAATAAGGGGGGCCAGAGTTAAAAAAGCGCCTCTGAGCAAGTAAAGCCGATGATTTCATGGGATTTATCTTTATAAAAACGCCTTTCCCATGCAGGCTTAAAGTGTGTAAGCAAGGTAACAGCAGTTGAGTAACTGATTACCCATTAAGATAAGGAAAGGGAATTGCCATTGCACATAATATTTTGTCTAACTGACTGAATGAAATTAAGTTAGGCATTCAATTGATTTATTCCTTCCCGCAGGCACGCCCTTTGCCCTGTCGAAATCTTGATCAGGTTTTTACAAGAATCTTTCATTCCTTAATTGAAATAATCATCTTATCAGCACCACTGGTCGCCAGTACAACACCTTACTAGGGGATACCGGAAAAATGAAAAGACTGATTAGCTTGACCATTCTCGTACTCCAGGTTTCAGCTTACCCTTTAAAAGCGCAGGAGAGGCTGGTTCTTACGCTGGAACAAGCTATCAATATCGCATTGAATAAAAGCTACACGGTCAAATCCTATCAGGAAAAGAAACTGGCTATGCAGCACTCTTTCCGATACTGGGAAGCCATGTTCAAGCCGAGACTTGATTTCAGCCTCTACGCACCTTCCTGGACCGAAAATGTCAGTCCCATTCAGCGGGTGGATGGTCTGCCGGTCTACAATTCTATCGGATCGATGCAATACAGCGGGAACCTCAAATTCACCTACACCCTGCCTACAGGAGGAAACCTCGCGCTCAACTCGATGATGTACCGCGACAACCTGAAAACAGTTCTGGCGCTCCAGAACTACGAGACCTTGAGATCCAGGAAAGCTCAGAGCAGTTTCAGCCTGAGTTTCGAGCAGCCCATCCTGACAAAGAATAAGCTCAAGGAAAGCCTGGAAGAGGCCAGTTTGCAGTACGAAAAGGTATCCAACGAGTTCAGCCGGCGCCAGCTCGATATCATATACCAGGTCACGGAAAGTTTTTATGCCCTTTATCGCGCCACACGGGAGGTGGAGATCGCCGGGGAGAAGCTGAAAAACTCCGAGGAGGCCTACCGGATAGCGAAACTGAAAGGGGAGGCTGGCCGAATCCCGGAGGGAGATGTGCTGATCGCCGAGGTAGCCGCCGCCCAGAACAGGGCCGCGCTAAGCGAGAGCGAGGGTAAGCTTGAGCGAGCCAAGGACGCTTTGAAACAGCTGATCGGTCTTGACCTTTACGATGAGATACAGATAATAACCGATTTGAGATACGGTACTTTCGGTATTGATGAAGGCGAGGCGATCGAAAAGGCGCTCAGGCACCGGTTGGAGGTGTACGAAACCGAACTGGACATAAAACTTCAGAAGATAGGCCTGGACCGCGCCAAGAGGATTCGTGAAATAAGCGGGAAGATTACAGCCTATTACGATGTTACCGGAGTCAGTAGCATAGAGCACGGCTCCACAACAGATCTGTTCAGATCATCGTTCAACAATTTTGTCGACCGCCCCCCGAACAGGGGGATAACTCTCACATTTTCCTACCCGATTTTCGATTGGGGCCGCGGCAGGGAAAGGGTCCGGAGGGAAATGGCAAGCCTGAGAGAGGCCCAGCTCAGCCTGGATGATGTTAAAACCACTGTCATTCGTGAAGTCAGGGATATCGTGCGGAGCGTGGAAGAGACGATGAACCGGTTGATAATACACGAAAAGAATCAGCAGCTTGCTCAAAAAAGCTATGAAATAAGCCGCATGCGCTTTGAAAACGGCAACATCACCAGCCCGGAGCTTGGTACCGAACAGGAAAGGCTGGCTGCCGCTCAACTGGACTACCTTAACGCATATATCACCTATCAACTGGCTCTCGCCGATCTGAAAAGAAAAACACTCTGGGATTTCAAAAATAACAGAAGTTATCAGGTGGAAGAAGAATACTTCCAGGCCAAGGAGTAATCGATGATCAATCTATTGAAAAATTTCACAATCGCACTCCTCATTTCACTGTATTTTGCCCCGGCAACCGCAATCGCGCAGGATGACCAGGCCTCCCTGCTTCTGGACCTGAAAAAGGCCAGGGCCGCCTATGAGATCGCCAGGCAGAAGTTGGATAACGACAAGGAACTTTTCGAGAACAAGGCTATCTCCGAGGATGAATACAACAAATCGAAGAATGAATTGATGAGCACCGAGGTGGATTATCAGAAACTGATTCTCAAGGTAATGGCTCAACAATCCTATATCATTGTGGAAAAAGGGGTGAAATATCAAACGCGCAAGGGTGAGAGGCGGGTAAAACTGACCCTGCGCAGCACGATGGAAGGCAACCAGGAATATCTCAACCAGTTCAGAGAGCATTTCGATGTTTTTAGCCCTGAAATGCGCTCAGGCAAAATCTACAACATTTTCGTTTCGCTGGTAAACCTGGAGAATGAGACGATTATCGGCACTCCTTATGAAATAAGAATTCCGAGCCTGGAGCTGGGAAAGGCCTCGACCGTGGATTTCGGCCTGCTTCGCGATGCGGAAAGCCTCCAGGTCAGCCTGAATTACAGCGGGAAAAAGGACAGCAAAAATATATTTCTGGAAAAGGATGCCACCTCAAGCATCGTGGATATCAATTCCACCCAGTTCTCCCAGGAAGTCAATCTGGGTTCCCCGGCAACGTTCGATCTCATTCTGGAGCGTTTTTCAGCACGGGATGATATCTACAAGCTGCTGGTCGTAAATCTTCCACGACAGATAAGCTACGATTTCATCGATTCGGAAACGAGTGCCAGACTCTCCCAGGTTAAATTCACCCAGGGAGTAAATATCAAGAAACTGGCCCTGAAAACTTACCTTCCCGACCGGGATGATGAACAGGTCGTGATCGATCAGGCGATAACTTTCTACGCCCTGGCGCTCTCCCTGGAGCAGTATGAGGAATCCGGTGATCCGGGTGACAGGAAATTGTCCGAGGAAGAAATCGAGGCAGTCCAGGGCGGCTGGGTAAAGCTCGAGCTCATTCCCCGCGGCGTCGGGCGGATCGAGGTGCGGGCCCTGAGCCTCTATCACGAGATCACCGTGGGCGACAGCGTGATGATGGATGTCACGGTGCGCAACGACGGCACCCGCAGGCTGGATAATATCAAAATCACCACGGACAATCCGCTTCACTGGCGCTCGCTCGTGGAGCCGGACCTGATCCGCTCGCTCGAGCCTGAGAAAGAGCAGATCGTGCACCTCGCTTTTCTGCCCCCGGACGATGTGGGAGTGGGCGCGCAGGAGGTGAAAATCAAGACCGAGGCCATGGCGGATAACCGAAGCGTGGAGACAGAGGACAAAACCGTGCGCATCCAGGTGAGGGCCAGGGCGGAGATCCTCTGGACAGCAATCCTGATCTTCTCCCTGGTGGGCCTGGTAGTCGGTATCGTGGTTTTCGGAATCAAGATCAGCAGAAGGTAAAGGTAATTTCGAGAGAGGAGAATTTTGCGGATTTCGAAATAGATTTTGAAAATATCATAATAATTCAAATTCAATTCCTTTAGCCGTTTTATTCAAAAAGGAGTGTTTCCATGTTACAGGCAATCGATCTGACCAAGCGCTACGAGGACGGCCTTCTGGCCCTGGATCACCTGAACCTCGAGGTCACCGAGGGCGAAATATTCTGCCTCCTGGGCGCCAATGGCGCAGGCAAAACCACCGCGATCAATCTTTTTCTGAACTTTATCGACCCGACCAGCGGCACGCCCCTGATTAACGGCATCGATGTCACCAAAGACCCGCTGGAGGCCAAGAAGTATGTCTCCTACGTGAGCGAAAACGTAATGCTCTACGGCAATTTCACCGCGCGGCAGAACCTGGATTTTTTCGCCAAGCTCGGAGGCAAGAAAAACCTCGCCAAAGAGGACTACCACATGTACATGCGGAATGTGAGCCTGCCGGAGAACTCGTTCGAGATGCGGGTGAAAAACTATTCCAAGGGCATGCGGCAGAAACTCGGGATCACCATTGCAATAATCAAGGACGCCCAGAACATCCTTCTGGATGAGCCCACCGCCGGGCTGGACCCCAAGGCCGCAGCAGAGTTTATCAAAATCCTCTCCGGCTTGCGGGATCAGGGCAAGGCGATCCTGATGTGCACGCACGATATTTTCCGGGCCAAGGATATTGCCGACCGGGTCGGAATTATGAAAGAAGGCCGCCTGGTGATGGTGCGCACGCGCGAGGAATTCCTCGAGGACAACCTGGAGCGGATCTACCTGGAGTACATGCAGGAAGCGGTGGCCTGATTCGCATTTATCCTACAGCCACAGGGCATGAAAAAACCTGTTACAGGTTCCTGAAAGATTATACATCCTTCACTTATATTCTGCTCCGAAAATAATGGACCAAAGGTGCGTTATTCCATGGTTTCTGTAAAAACCACCCGTAGGGGCGCACGGCCGCGCGCCCCTACAGAAAACAAAACATTTTCATTGTTTCCGGGTGAGCCACCGGCTCATGATGACTCACTCCCAAAGGGAGTATTCCATGCTGAGCAATATTATCTACAAAGAGCTGCTGGATACCATATCCAGCCTGAAATTCGTTTTTACCTTCCTGCTCTGCACTGTCTTAATTCTGCTCGCCGTTTTCACCGGAATCAACAATTACCGGGCCGAGCTGAGAGAATACAATGCTTCTGTGGCCCTGAACAAGTCCAACCTGGAGAGCCAGCCTAACTACATGACTCTTGCCGGGTACGGATTTACAGTGACAAAAACCCCGCAGGTACTGAGCACTATAGTAACCGGGGTACAGGATGCAGTCGGTAAAGGTGCTAAAGTAAGTGTCAACATCGATCCCAGCCTTGGGGAATCGAAATATAGCTCCAGCCCCGTGTTCGCCATTTTCGGCGAGCTGGATTTGACCTTTATCGTGCGCATAGTTCTCAGCCTGCTGGCCATTCTTTTCACCTTTGACGCGATTTCCGGCGAAAAGGAACGGGGCACACTCAGGCTGGCCCTGGCCAACAGCCTGCCGCGCGACCGACTGATTCTGGGCAAAGCGATCGGCTCCTTTATCAGCCTGATTCTTCCGCTGATTATTCCCCTGATCATCGCCTTGTTGATCCTCACTATCTACCCGGATGTAAATCTTCTGCGCGAGGACTGGCTGAGAATCGGCCTGATATTTTTAATGTTCATTTTCTACATCTCGGTCTTTTTCACTCTCGGGCTTTTTGTCTCTGCCCGCACCCTGCGCTCCTCCACCAGCCTGCTCGTTCTGCTGATGATCTGGGTTACGTTTGTCACGATCATTCCAAAAGCGGCGGTAATTACCGCAGGTGTGATTTCTCCCGTACCGTCGGCACAGGAGATCGCTGCGCAGAAAGATGCTGTCAAACAGGAAGCCTACATGGGGTATCAGAAGAGCCTGAATGAGTGGATGGAGCAAAACAGGCCCAAGACACCGGAAGAGGGCAAGGCTTTCCAGGAAAAGTTCAAGGAGTTTCTCGAGCAGAGCCAGAAAGAAATGCTGGCATACCAGGAAGAAAAGAACGCTACAATAGAAACCGGATACCAGGCCCGGAAAAAGAAACAGGAGGAGTTGGCTTTCAACATCTCCCGTGTCTCGCCGGCCTCTTCACTGATGTTTGGCGCGATGAGCCTGAGCAGGACAGGTATAAACGAGAACGACCGCTTTGTCCAGTCGGTCAGGTCCTACACATCGGTATTCGCCAGTTGGGTCAATGTCAAAATGATTCGCAGCCTGAAACTTGGGAGTGTGGAACAGCCCAAGCCCGATCTGAGCGACATGCCCCAGCATGAATTCAAGCCCGAGATCCTGAAAGGCTCGCTGGTGCGCGCTATCCCGGATTTCGCGATTTTAAGCCTGCTGATAATCCTCTTTTTCGCCGGCGCGTTTGTTTCGTTTCTCAAGTACGATGTGAGGTGAAAACAGATGATCCTCTCCATCGCTTTGAAAGAATTCTACAACAACCTGGTCTCGGCCCGGTTCGTTATCGGGTTCCTGCTCTGCCTGGTTCTGATTCCGCTCACCCTGGTAGTGAACATCAACGATTTCAAAAGCAAGGTAACCGCCTACGAGACACAGCAGAAAGAGGCCGAGGAAAAGCTCAAGATCCGGGTCTGGTCATTTCTCCAGCCGCGCATTGTCCGGGAGCCGGAGCCGCTTAGTATTCTCAGCCGGGGAGTCAGCTACAATCTCGGTAACTTTGTTGACATCAGACTGAGCGAAAAGCCGTTCAATGCGCAGGGCAGGGCCGGGACCAGCGACAACCCGATGATGGGTACCTACTTCTCCGTGGATTTCTGCACGATCCTGGCCATTGTGCTCTCGCTGCTGGCCCTGCTGTTCACCTATGACACCTGCAGCGGTGAGCGGGAGCAGGGAACACTCAAGCAAGTGCTGGCTAACTCGATCCCGCGATCCAGCGTGCTGATGGGCAAGGTGCTGGGGGCCTGTTTCACGCTGATGCCGATAATCCTGTTCTGCTATCTGCTTTGCGCCCTGGCGATCGTTATCAGCCCGCACGTTGCGTTCTCTGCCGATGAATGGCTGCGGATGGGCCTGGTGCTGCTGGCCGGCATCCTGTACTTCGCTGTCTTTGCTTTCGTGGGCCTGCTGGTTTCCAGCACCTTCAGTCATTCGGCGGCCGGGCTGGTGGTCTGCCTGCTGGCTTGGGCCTTCTTCCTCTTTGTGGTGCCGAACGCGGCCGGTTTCCTGGCCGGCAGCCTGGTGGAGACTCCATCTGAAAAGATGCTGGTCGAAAACACCTATGAGTTCACCAGTGACCAGTGGCGTAGGGCCGAAGAACTGCGGGGCGAACAGCCGGAAGAAGCCTTCAAATGGGAAAGGGCCAGGCGCACGGCCGGCGGCGCAATCGAGTACACGGGCGCCAACGCCGCCTTCATGGAGTGGTACAGGAAGGGCAACAGGGCCGTCTACGAGCACATGATCGGAAGTGCGGAAACACGCTGGCAGATGGAAAAAGAGTTCCTGGACCGCCAGAACCGGCAGCGACTGCTGGCCGAGCGGCTTTCCATGGTCTCTCCCTCGCAGGTATTCATCCTGCTCTGCAATTCCCTCTGCTGTACCGATGCGGAGTCCTACCGCCGTTTCCTTGAAAGCGCTCGTAGATACCGGGAGGAGCTGATCCAGTTCCTGCGCAATGAAAACCTCCTGGATTCCTACCGGTTTTTTACCGCCGTGGCCCCTGAGAAGCTGATGACTACAGACCAGTATATCGAATTCGCCACCGGGGGAAAGCTGAAATCCATGGATGAAATGCGGCAGTGGAGGAAGGAGAATCCGGGCAAGACTTGGGCCTTCATGCACAGCGCCTTTCCGCCGGGGGTGGACAGGGAGAGCCTGCCGCCGCTCGACCTTTCCGGCACGCCCTCCTGGCGGGGCGCATCCGGCGACCTGGCGCTTTCGCTGCGGGATTCCCTGGCAAAACTGGGGCTATTGATCTCGACCGGTGTGGTGCTTTTCTACCTGGCATTTGTCGGTTTCCTGCGCTATGACGTCAGGTGAGGGAGATAACGTTACAAGCCGAGGTAAAACGTGATTCTGAACATAGTTCTGCGGGAAATCCACCAGCATGTCCTCAGCCTTCGCCTGCACTTGGTCCTGGTACTCCTGGTGGTTCTGTTCGGGCTGGGCACGGTCTCTTTTATCAACAGGTACGAGGCTGACCAGGAAAGATACCGGCAAATCCATTCCGCACAACTGGAGAAAGAAGGGGAATGGGCCGCACGCTACCTGGGCTATTACATGGTCCAGACCCGCTCGCAGGTGCTGGAACCCCGCGCCAACGCTTTTATTACGGATGCCGGGGAAAAGATGATGCCCTTCCAGTTCTGGTTCACCGGATTCGGGGTAGAGGGTTTCGAAGTGCCGAACTGGGCCTCCAACGATATGATGCAGGCTTTCAGGGAACTGAACTGGGTCTATATCGTGTCGATTATAGTCGGCTTTACCGTGCTGTTGTTCAGCTACGATCTGGTCAGCGGAGATAAGGAAAACGGAACTCTGGCCCTGACTGTCTCCTATCCGGTCTCGCGGGGCGTGCTGCTGACCGGCAAATACATCAGCGTGATAATCGTCGCCATGCTCGTGCTGCTGCCCGGTATCGTGCTGAGCCTGATAATCCTGCTGCTCTCCGGAACCGTGGTTTTCGACGGGATGCTGCTGGCGGAAACGGCCGGCTTTCTGACGGGCACGGCCCTGTTTGTTGCCTGCATGGCAGCCCTGGGCCTTTTGGCCTCCACGGTCACCAGCCGCTCGAACGTCAGCCTCCTGCTTTGCCTTTGCATCTGGTTGGCCTCGGTGGTGGTGGTCCCTAATTCGATTGTCTATTTCACGGGCAAGCTGTTTCCTATCGAGTCGTCGCGGGCGATAGCCGACCGGATCGCCCAGGAAATGAAAGCCTCCAGCGACAGGATTGCGGCGGCCGAGGCGCAAGGCGGGGGGGTGCTGACGCTGACTCCCATCGAGCACTTCCGGCTGTACGCAAAATTCAACATGCAGTTCAAGGAACGGGAGCTTGCCATTAAGGAAACATGGAACAACAGCCTTCTGGAGCAGTTTCGCTTTTCACGGCGCCTGACGGTGCTCTCGCCAGTGTGCCTATTCGAGCAACTGATCGAGGCGGCAACCGGGGGAGGTTTCGTGCGCCTGGTCAGGAGCTGGAGCGACATGAAGCTTTTCCAGAGTATGCTGTTCGACTGGTATATGGAACTCGATGCGGCAGCCAGTGAAGAAGAAACCCTGCATATACTTGATCCGTATAATCCCGGGCATATGCTGTGGAAGGTGGTGGATCTCGAAGAAATCCCGCGTTTCCATGAAAAGCAGGCCTCTGCGGCCGAACGCCTGGCGGCGGCCCGGCTGCCGCTGGCGCTGTTGATTATTTATACGGCCATAGCGTTTGCGCTTTCTTTCGTGCTGTTTCTACGCTACGATGTGAGGTGAGAAAATGATACTCTCCATCGCTTTAAAAGAATTCCACAACAACCTTCTCACCGCCCGCTTCACAATCGGCTTCGTTCTGTGCCTGTTCCTGATCCCTTTTTCGCTTGTCGTGAATCTCAAGGACTACCGGGAACAGCTTAAGGCCTATGAGATCGAAAGGGTGAATGTCGAGAAGAGCTACCAGGTGAGAGTCTATTCAGCCCTGCGCCCGGAGATAGTGCGGCCCCCCGAGCCCCTGAGCGTATTCAGCAAGGGAATCAGTGACAATATGGGCAACAAATTCAAGATCCTGCTCGGGCGGCAAGTCGTTGGCGCTTCCGGTCTGCAAACGGCCCGGGAAAACCTCCTGCTGAATTCGTTTTTCTCGATGGATTTCTGCACCATTCTGGTGGTTATCCTCTCCCTTCTAGCCATGCTGTTCACCTACGATGCCTGCAGCGGGGAGCGTGAAAGTGGCACTCTCAGGCTGATGCTCGCCAATCCGGTCCACCGCTGGAAGGTGCTTATCGGCAAACTGATCGGGGTATGCCTGACACTGCTGCCGGTGATCTTGTTCTGCTTCGCGCTGAGCGCACTGATCGTACTTTTAGCTCCCCAGGTCTCTTTTTCGGCCGGGGAATGGCTGAGAGTGGGGATGCTTATTCCCGTGAGCATGGTCTTTTTCGGGCTGTTCATGCTAATCGGGCTTTTCTTCTCCTGCTGTCTCAGGTCCTCATCGGCCAGCATAGTGCTCTGCCTGTTGGTCTGGGTCCTTTCCATCTTCATAATCCCCAACCTGGCCAACTCTCTGGCTGCCAGCCTTGTGGCACCTCCCTCCCATGGGGACATGCGTGTCGCCAATGAACAGGTGATCGCAGAGTTCAGAAAAAAAATGTGGGCGAAGTTGCGATCCGGGTTCAACCAGGTGGGGCCCGAAGCATTCGTCTGGAGCATGGAACAAGAGGAATTCATGTATATAGACATGTATATGGAGCTCGCAGGCGGCACCCGGAGCACAATGGACGTATACAGACAATTTTTTGAGTTCGTAGAGCCACTGAGAATCGAGTGTGCAGATAAGAAGTGGGTTTTTCAAAAGGAGTATATAGACAAGTATGTGGTGCAAATGAGACTGGCCAAACGCCTTGCGCTTTTGTCGCCCACAGATGTCTTCCGCCAGGTGGCCTCCGCGCTCTGCCGCACCGATGCGGACACACGCAGCCTGCGTTTTTTGGAAAGCCTCCGGCGCTACCGCGATGATTTTATCGATTATCTGGAAGACAAAAATCTCTTTTCATCATACGAGTATTTCACCCGCCAGCCCCCCGAGACTTTCATGGACGTTGACGAGATTGTCAGGGTGCGCAGCGGCGGGCAGTTCAACTCTATCGCGGAATACAGACAATGGCGGAAAGAGGGGGGTGATGGGTCTCCGTTGGAAAAAGTGCCGATCCCGGGGACCGAGATAACCGATTATCCTCCTCTCGAGCTGACAGACATGCCCGTTTTCGAGTGGAAAAGCCCTTCCATGCTCGGCGGACTGCGCCAGTCTATGGGAAAGATTGCAGGCATAATCATTGTTGGGGTGGTTCTCTTTTTCCTGACCTTTGTCTATTTCGTCCGCTACGATGTGAGGTGACCCATGCTATTCCATATCATTCTCAGGGAAACACGCTCCAACATCCTCAGCTTGAGGATGTTCCTTACGCTTATCCTGACCCTGACGGTTTTCGGCCTGGGGACCTTTACTTTTGTCGTTAACTACCAGGCGGAGCGGCAGCTTTTCGAGCGCTCCCAGCAGTTGAAGATCGAAAGGGTGAAGAATATAGCCGAAGAAAGGGGGCTCGTACACTTAGCCCGAAGGATTTTCAATCAGGATTTCGGGCCCAGGAGCAACTCGTTTATCTCTAATTCCAGGGAGAAGTACCTGCCGCAGAGGTTCCAGTACGACAGCTACCACGTGCTCAGTTTCCATCCCTTAGCCATGTCCCGCAATGCCCTTATCGAGTCTTTCCAGCAATTAAGCTGGATGTTCATCATCTCGATCATCATCAGTTTCACCGTGCTCCTGTTAGCTTACGATACCGTTTCCGGGGAGAAGGAGGCCAGGACCCTGGCCTTTTCTCTCTCCAATTCCGTCTCCCGCGGCCTTGTTCTGTTCGGTAAATACCTCAGTGTCATCCTCTCGACCATCCTCGTGCTGGTCCCGGGGATAGCTTTGAGCCTGGTGATTATCCAGAGCTCGGGCAAAATATCGATTACCCGGGGCACCCTGGTCGAGATCGGCCTTTTCCTGGCCGTGGCCATTCTTTTCGTGGCCTGCATCACCGCTTTCGGCATCCTGGCCTCGGTGCTCACCCACAGGGCCAACGTCAGCCTTGTGGCCGCGCTGAGCTTCTGGCTTCTGTTCGTGGTGGTGGTTCCCAACACGGCGATTTATTGGGCCCAGTCGCTCTTTCCCATCGAAAAAATGGAGAATGTGATGCGCAGGATAGACATGGAACGGGAGGACGTCGAAAAACAAATGCCGGAAGGCTGGAGTGAAAACAGGTCGTCATATGTGGAAAACAGAGCGAAGCTCGAAAACGATTTACTGGCGGCCGAGATGAAGGTTCGCCGGGACTGGTACAACCAGATGTTCAACCAATACGAGCGCACGCGCCTGATCACCGCGCTCTCGCCGGTAGCTCTCTTCGAGTATCTGTGCGAAGCCGTTGTGGGAGGAGGGTATCTTCGCTTCAGAAAGAACTGGCGGGACATGAAATCCTTTCAGCTCGAGTATCTCCAGTTCGTGAAGGAAACCGACGCCAATGACCCGGAGAGCCCGCACCAGCTTAACCCCGGTATCGAGTTCGGATCGCGAAAACCTGTGGCTATTGCAGATGTGCCTTTTTTCAATGAAAAAGCGCCATCTTTGCCCGAGCGTTTCTCGCACGCCGGCATTTATCTGCTGCTCATGGTCATCTACACGGCTGGTGCGTTCGCATTGTCTTTTGTGCTTTTTCTGCGATACGATGTGCGGTAAGGTTTGAGATTCGCCTGCTTTGCCAAGTCAGGCTTTTTGTATAGAAGCGGTTAATAGCAAGGGAAATAATAATGAAGAAAAAGCTTAAATGGGGCTGCTTGATTACAATCGGTCTGGTTCTCCTGCTTATTGCCTCTGCTAAGTTGTATTCAATTCACAGAACGAAAAAAATTCAGGAGAAAAATGTATTGAAATCCGGAGCAGTCGACGTTGCGGATTTAAAAGAAGCAGACTACCAGCCGTTTCTGGTATATCTGGATCAGCACGCTGTCTCTCCGGTGGAATACGTTTCAGCCAAATTTAAAGACCACGATATTGTCATTCTTGGAGAAATACACGAGCAGAAAGAAACCTGCGAGCTTATCTGTAACCTCGTGGGGCCGTTGTATCACTAGGCCGGGGTAAGGTATTTCGCAATGGAAATTCTAAAATACAAAAATACCGCTCTGATAAATCAGCTGGTGAGTGGTAAAAGCTATGACGAGCAACTGGCGCTGCGCCTTTTCCGGGACTGTGCCTGGCCGATCTGGGGATTCAAGGAATACATGGATATTCTCAAAGCAATCTGGGAAGTCAATCGAAAGTTGCCGCCGGGGGCTGAAAGGCTCAAGGTCGTTGCATTAGATAGCGATTGGGACATGTATGACCTTCTCTGCGGGCCGCTATGGAAGAAAGCGGATGATTTTTTCAAAATGATTAGCCGGGATAAGCACATGGCCAAGGTCGTTTCCCGCGAGATACTCGATAAAGGGTTGAAAGCCCTGGTGCAGATCGGCTATAACCATTTTTTTACACACTACAGACAGCCGCTGGTTCTAAAGGGCAAATTAATGGGTGAAACACCCCAAAGATTCGGATATATCCTTCACGAAAAATATGGAGATCGAATCTTCCAGATCTGTCTGCATCAACGGCATTTCGGCCCGGAGTTTATCAGCGGGGAAGCGGAAGGTGGCTCAAGCCCTGTTCTGGCCGGGCTGCTTGAGCGGATAATCGAGATGGGCGCTAACACTCCGGTCGGGTTCGATGTGGAAAGCTCGCCGTTTGCCCCTTTAAGGGATCGAGCCAGCTATTTCTTTGCATTCCAGAACTACGTAACATTCGACGATATCGCCCGGGGCTATGTTTTCCTCAAGCCGCTGGATGAAATGTCCAAGGTTACCTGGGTTGAAGGTTTTATTGATGAAAGCAATTTCGAAAAAGCCAGGGGGATAATGCTTAAAAAAGTAAAACCCCGTGACCGGAAAGAAGTGGAAGAATGCAGCACTCCCCGTGAACTGGATGAATGGATGAAAGCGGCTATGAGATAAAAAACTTTAATCGAAAGGTGAATTTTCAACCCGGCATTTGCCTGTTTCAACCACAGTAACGTGAGTTAAGCCATGATCGGCACAGTAATCAAAAAGGAATTGCTGGAGCATCTGCGCAGCTTCCGCTTTCTGGTTATTACAGCGGTGAGTCTGCTGCTGGTTTTTACCAGCATCCTGGTGATGTACCGGGACTACCAATCCCGGATGGAAAAATACGCTGACCTGCTGCCCTCCATGAAACAGAACCAGACCATGCTTAAGCCCGCTCAGATGTCGGTCCTGATCAAGGGGATGGATGAGGCTCTCTGCCAGCAGATTCAAATCAGCGAGTCCTTTATCAGCGCCAGCGGGTCGGAGCAGGCTTACAACCTGCTGTTCAAGCTCTTTACCACGCCTGACCTGTTTTATGTTATCAAGGTTATCCTGTCGCTGTGCGCGATGCTGTTTGCGTTCAACCTGGTCTCCGGCGAAAAGGAGGCCCGTACACTTGCGCTGGCTGCAAGCAACAGTGTCAGCCGTTCCAAGTTAGTGCTCGGCAAATGGATCAGCGGCCTGGCCTGCCTGCTGACGCCCCTGGTGATCGCGGTTCTTGTTACGGCAATAGTCTTCAACATGTCGCCAAACATCCAGATGGACGCTCAGAACTGGCTTAAGCTGGCTCTGGTGCTGGTCAGTTCGATGCTGTATCTGGCTTTTTTCTTCTCCCTGGGCCTCTTGGTGTCCTGCTCTTATACGAGGTCGTCTTCCGCTCTTGTGGTCTCACTGTTTCTCTGGGTGCTGCTCGTTTTTGTCGTACCCGGTCTTGGGGGGCTGGCCGCAAGCAGGCTGGCGGATACCAAGTCCGCGCAGACTCTTTATATCAGGCAGCATATGGCCTGGGTCGCACGTCAGCAACAAAACATTGAAGAAAGCGGCGGATACGATCAGATAACGGATTTCCCGGAAGTGGACAAGCTGCTCGCGGATTCCCGGGCCAGATTCGAACGGCAACTGACTTTGTCCAAAGCAGTCACGCGCATTTCCCCCACTGCGGTTTACACAATGCTGGCCACTGATTTCGCGGGAACAGGTGTTTTGGAAAGACAACAGCACAAAAAGACCATTTTGAGCCATCAACTGGTCTATAAACAGTCAGGCGGAGAGGACGGCGGAAAACCGGTGGTATTCACATACAAAAGGCTGCCGGTAGCGGAGATTCTGGCCAGCGGGGGCCTGGTTAACATGCTGGTTATCCTCCTGCAGAATCTGGTTGTTCTTGCGGCCGCCTATGTCTTGTTTCTGCGCTACGACGTGCGCTAATAATCTTTGAATCTATTCGGGAGATCACGTCAATGCTCCGCTCGATAATTATAAAGGAATTTTTCGACAACCTGCTTAACCTGCGGTTCTCTGTCGGTTTGCTGGTGTCCGTGCTGCTGACCGTGGCCAGCGTGATGTTCCAGGTGCAGGCTCACAGCCAGCGAACACAGGACTACCATACCGATGTCCGGCTGCAGGAGGAAAATATCGAGAAGTACGGGCCTATCAGCCCTTTCTTCAACGAGCGGCCGCTGCTGAAGCCCGCAGCCCTCAGCCTGGTTGCAACAGGCCTTACCGCGGACAGCTATGACACTTTCGATGCGAACTTTGTACCGCAAATGTTCCCGTTTATTGATCTCGTGTTCATAGTCTCGATCATTCTGAGCCTGCTGGGCCTGCTGTTTTCCTACGATTCAATCTGCGGGGAAAAGGAGAACGGCACCCTGAAGCTAGTCTGCTCGAACTCTTTGTCCAGGGCCACTGTTTTATTCGGAAAATTGCTGGGCGGCACCGCCAGCCTGCTTATCCCGTTTCTCATCTCTATTCTGTGCGCCGCGATCTATATCGCGCTGGATCCGGGCGTGATGTGGCAACCGGTGGACTGGGCGGCGTTCGGAGCGCTGACCGTGGCCTCGATGCTGTTTATCTCCCTGTTCTATCTGCTGGGCATGATGGTTTCGGCGCTCTCTAAATCCTCGTCCGTCTCCATTCTCACAGCGATTCTGCTCTGGGTTATTATCGTGCTGGTAATCCCCAACCTGGGGCCATACGTATCCACAGAACTCTACCCGATTGAGTCGCTTAAGAAAGTGGAAAAAGAGTACAACAAGTATATGAAAGGGATTGAGGAAGGCGGCGAGATTAAAAAGCAAATGGATGAGCTTTATGCCGAACTCGACCGGAAATACGAGCAGGAATACGGAGACCTGTTCCGGGAGTACATCGCGATTCCAAGAGCTGATAGACTGGAAAGGACCGGAATGGAAGCGCCGGACTCGGATATAAAAGAGATGGGCTTGGAATACCGCCAGGAGTACCGGGCGATTGGCAGTAAGGTTATGGAGCCGTTAAGGGAGAACTTTGGCAAGATACGAGCGGAGCTGAAAATCGAGGGAGAGCGCCAGACCGAGGTGGCCAAGAACATCGCCGCAATCTCTCCGTTCGCCGACTACATCTACCTCTCCGCGGATCTTGCCGGAACCGGAATGCGCAGCAGAGAAAACATCAAACGGGCCACTTCGGAATACTATAACCTGGCCGGTAAGTTCAGTCAGGAAAAGAGAGCCGAGAAAAACAGTAAGCGTATTTCGGATTGGAGAAACATCAAGGACAATCCTCTCGATATCAGCGGCCGGCCCCGTTTCAGTTACGAGGAAGAACCCTTGCCAGCCCGTATATCAGTCTCACTGCCGTACCTCGGTGTAATGTTGCTCTACGGAGTGCTGTTTTTCGCGATAGCATTTGTTGGATTTATCCATTATGACGTGAGGTAAACATGATAGGCACAGTGGTAAAAAAAGAAATCCTGGAGAACATCCACAGCTTCAAGTTTGTAGTAATCACGCTTTTATCGGTAATTCTGGTGCTCACCAGCATTTTCGTGATGTACCGCGACTACCAGCTCCGGGTCGAGAACTACGAGGTTCTGCGGCCCGACTCCAGCCAGCCCGTGGCAATTATCCAACCCACGCCGCTTTCCATTTTCGCCAAGGGCCTGGATGAAAACATGGGCCGCTCCTACGAAGTGAAATTCGGGGGCCAGATTATGGTGGGCAGCAAGCAGCAGTCAGTAAACAAGATATTCCGGCTGTTCACCACTCCTGACCTGCTGTACGTGATCAAGGTGGTGATGGCTCTGTGCGCCATGCTTTTCGCTTTCAGCGCTGTGAGCGGGGAAAAGGAGGCCGGCACACTGGGGCTGGTGCTGAGCAACAGACTCGGACGAGCGATTCTGCTGACCGGCAAATGGATCGGCGGATTCGCCAGTCTGGTTGTCCCTTTTCTGGTGGCCGTGCTCCTGGGAGTTATCCTGGTGACCGTGTCTCCCATGGTGCAGATGAGCGGTGAAGACTGGCTCAGGCTGGGACTTTTTCTGCTTGGCACGCTGTTTTATCTGGCTGTCTTTTTCTCTCTGGGGCTTTTTATATCCTCTATCAGCCATAGGTCAGCCTCCTCGCTTGTCATTTCCCTGTTTCTCTGGGCGATCCTGATATTTGTCATTCCAAATTTGGGAAACATCCTGGCCCGCCAGCTTGTAGAGATCCCCTCGGTTCACAGGCTCGAGGTAAGAAGGCAGCAGATCTGGATCAAGGAAGTTTTTGAGATGACTAATATGGGGCTGAGAAGCCGGGAAGATTTTCAAGAAGCTATAAAGAAGGTTACAAGCACGATCAATTCGGAAAACGACAGGCTGATCGCAGACTACCGCGGCCGGTTCAACCGCCTGGTGACAGCCACCAAGGATATCACGAGATTTTCACCCACCGCAGCTTTCACTTTCCTGTCGACCGACCTTGCAGGCACCGGTCTGCTGGAGGAGCGAAGGCTCAAGCAGGCGGTATTGCAGTACAAAAATCTCATCTGGGACAAACCGGTTGATTCGGCCGGTAACATTCAGGGCGATTTCCCGGCATTTTCCTATCAGCGGACTTCGGTAAGAGAGGTCCTGAATGCAGAGGGTCTCAGCAACCTGGCAGTGCTGATCCTGTTCAATGTTGTCGCTTTTTCTGCCGCATACGTGGCTTTCCTGCGTTACGACGTGCGGTAACTTTGCCTTTAAATATCTAAGTCAGTCGTCATGGGCCTGCCGGCTCACCCGGAAACAATGAAAATGTTTTGTTTTCTGTAGGGGCGCGCGGCCGTGCGCCCCTACGGGTGGTTTTTACCGAAACCATGGAATAACGTACCTTTGGTCTATTATTTTCGGAGCAGGAAAAAATCTGAAAAAATTTATTTTAAGGAGAAAAACAATGCTGCGGACGATTATCTCCAAGGAAATTTTTGATAACCTGCTTAACCTGCGATTCGTGGTTGGTTTTATATTATGTGTGATTTTGACAGTCTCCTGCGTGATGATTCTGACTCACGACTACCGGCAGGAACTCAAGGACTACAACATTCGCCTGTCAATGCAGGATGATTTCCTAAGCAAGTATGCACACACTAACCGTCTGAATCCGGTGATCCGCCCCCAGAAGCCGCCTGAAACTTTCCGGCCGTTGGTTATCGGCATACCCAGGGATGCCGACCTCGGCTCTTTTGACGACAACCCCCTTCAGGCCGTTTTTCCACCCCTGGACCTGCTCTTTATAGTGACCATAATCATGAGCCTGCTGGCCGTTCTGTTCTCATACGATGCCGTGGCAGGGGAGCGGGAGGCCGGCACCCTGAGACTGATTGCCTCCAACTCTCTTTCGAGAGCCAAAATCCTGGTGGGGAAATGGATCGGCGGCACTGTGAGCCTGCTGCTCCCGTTCATTTTCTCCATCCTGGCCGGAGGTCTCTATATCACGTTACAGCCCGACCTTCAGTGGGACGGTTCCACCTGGGCTTCCTTCTTTTTCCTAATATTGGCTTCTGTTACTTTCATCTCGCTGTTCTATCTCCTCGGGCTTCTGGTATCGGCTTTTTCCAAGTATTCCTCCGTTTCAATCCTGAGTTCTCTTTTCCTCTGGGTTTTGCTGATCCTGGTGCTTCCCAACCTGAGTCCGTATGTGGCTGCTCAACTGTATCGTGTTCCCTCGGTCAGTAAGATTGAAAAGGAAATATTCCATCTGACACAGGTGGAACGAGACGAGATAGGCCGCAGGCTCTCCAGAGTGGTAACCCAAAAATATGAACAGCAATACGGTCAGGTCTTCACCGAATACCAGGCCATGTCCAAGGATGAGGTGCGCCAGCGGGTGGCTGCCGATCCGCAATTCAAGGCCATGCACGAGGCCTATCGCAAGGAATTCGAGAAGGCGTGGGGTGAGGCCAACCGGATTCAGGGAGAAAAAGCTAAAAAAATCCGGCAGGAGTTAAACTTGAAAGCTGAAAGACAGTCCAGATTGGCCAAGAACCTGGCCTGCATTTCACCTTATGCTAATTTCGTTTATGTAGCAACGGATTTATCCGGAACAGGTCTGCGCAGCCTGGACTATTTCGGGCGGGTAAGCGGGGAGTATGAAAGAAATTTTCATGATTATCTCGATGGAAAAGTCAAAGATGCCACCCTGAAAGACCCGACTTTCAACTCGAACTCCTTTATCGATCTGAGCGACCGGCCCCGTTTCAGCTACAGGGAGGAGCCTCTCAAAGACCGGTTGGCTGCAGTGCTGCCCTACTGGGGAGTGTTACTTTTCTTTAACGTGGTGTTATTCGCCGGGGCGTTCGTGGGATTTATCCGGTATGATGTGAGATAGAGAATGATCAATACAGTAATCAAAAAAAAAATCCTGGAAAACATCCACAGCTTCAAATTCTTAATAATCACGCTCTTATCTGTAATTCTGGTGCTTACCAGCATTTTCGTGATGTACCGCGACTACCAGCTCAGGTTGGAGAACTACGAGATTCTCCAGCCAACCTCAAGCCAGGAATCGGATAGCCCCTTGCACTACACTAAACTCTGTCTGACAATCCCAGGGGGCCAAGATAGAAAGAAACAGTCCTACTACAAACCTATCGAATTATCATTTGAACTCTCAATAGTCATTGTACAATTATTCAAGATTAAGGGAATTTAATGTAATTTTTATTTCATCACTCTCGCCGTACTTTTTAATGATACGAAGAGCTACAATCTGTGCATCATCATGGTATCCGATACCATTAAGAGCATCAGCGCAGAGCTTGCATATGCTGTCAATATCGGTTCGCTTTGATGATAGTAGCAGAATACCAGTTCTCAAGTTGGATTAAGATTCATCCTCTCTTTCAAGTATTTCGCCGATTTCGCGGTGAAGCTGAGGCAGCTGTGCGCTGCATGGAAAAGAACCTGGCTGAATGTCTCCGGTATTACGACTTCGATAGATCAATGTGGAAGTCTATCCGTACCACTAACATCTTTGAACGCGCCTTTAGAGAAGTTCGCAGTCGGACCAGGCCGATGAACCTGTTCCCCAACGCAGACAGTGCTAACCGTATCTTCTATGGAGTTACCAAAAACCTGAACCAAAGCTGGAATAAGGAACCTTTAAAAGAATTTCCACAATCAGGTTGACATTACCATTTGACGGGAGAAATTACAGCTCAAAGACGATAAATAATCGCTTGATTTAGAACGAGAAAGACTATAGAATTCGTACAGAATCAAATAAGTAAACTAACTTTACACGTATTAATTTTGATATGGGGAATATCGGTATAATGTGATCATCACCCCATTCAACGAAAGGAGCCGGTAATGTCAGCCATGAACCGCAGGAAGTTTATCAGGAGCACGGGCACAGCCGCCGCCTCGATGGCCCTGACCGGCGTAATGCTAAACAGCCAAGGGGCCCGGAGCGGCCCGAATGACAGGATCAATGTGGCGGTGATGGGCATCCGCAGCCGGGGCTGGGAGCACGCCCGGAACTTCACAAAAATACCCAATGTGCAGGTCAAGGTACTCTGCGATCCGGATGAGAACCTGTTCGCCGAGCGGGTGAAGGATATCCAGGAGCAGCAGGGCAGCGCCCCGGAAACCGAGATAGACATCCGCAGGGTCTGCGAGCGCAAGGACATCGATGTAATCTCGATTGCCAGCCAGAACCACTGGCACTCTCCGGCCGCGGTCTGGGCCTGCCAGGCGGGAAAGGATGTCTACCTGGAGAAGCCGATCAGCCATAACATCTGGGAGGGCCGCAAGGTAATTGAGGCGGCCCGGAAGTATGACCGGATCGTGCAGACCGGCATCCAGCGGCGCAGCGACCCGTTCTTCCACTCGGCTGTAGATTTCCTGCACAGCGGCGAACTCGGCCGGATCTACATGATCCGCCTGCCGATCTTCCGACCCCGCGAGAGCATTGGGCGGGGCCGGGTGAAGCCCGTGCCCGAGGGTGTGCATTACGATCTCTGGCTGGGACCCGCACCCTGGCGGCCATTCATTGACAATCGTTTTCACTATAACTGGCACTGGTTCTGGGATACCGGGAACGGCGAGACCGGCAACAACGGGCCTCATCGCACGGACCTGGCCCGCTGGGCCCTTCAGCGCTACGACTTGCCCCGCAAGATCCAGAGCATAGGAGGCTACTACGCTTTCGACTCCGACCAGGAGACTCCTAACACCCAGATGTCCGTGATGGAGTATGATGACGGCACAATCGTGCAGCTCGAGGTGCGGGGCCTCTATACCAACTCGGAAAGCGGGGTCGCCGTGGGTTCTCTTTATTACGGCACCGAGGGCTGGATGAGAATCGGTGGGGGCAGGTGGGAAACCTTCTTCGGGCGCAAGAATGAGCCGGGTCCGAGCATGACCGGCAAGAATGCCGAGCAGGCGATGAAGGACATTCTCAATGTCCGGGGCACCGACGACGAGCCGCATTTCTTTAACTTTATCGATGCGGTGCGGGCCCGCGACCGGAGCAAGCTCAATGCCGATGTGCTGGAGGGCCACCTGTCCACGGCGATGTGCCATCTTTGCAACATCGCTTACCGCACGGGGCGCACCCTTATCTTCGACTCGGACACCGAGACCTTTCGAGGCGATGAGGAGGCTAACAGCTACCTGCGCGACCCCTACCGCCACCCCTATACGGTGCCGGAGAAAGTCTGAATCAGCGGTCTGAAAGGGCTGATCTTCCGGTAGGAGGATCAGCTCTGTCCCTGTCCAATTAGATTGTCTGCGCCCGATTTGACGGGGGGAATTACAGCTCAAAGACGATAAATAATCGCTTGATTTAGAACGAGAAAGACTATAGAATTTGTACAGAATCGAATAAGTAAACTAACTTTACACGTATTAATTTTGATATGGGGAATATCGGTTTATTCAACGTGAGCGGAGTGATGGATATGAAAAGCGAGGACAGAGGGATAACCGGACGAATGAACCGGAGAGAGTTTATCAAGGTGAGTGCCGCCGGGGCTGCGGCGATCGGGGCGGGGATCGGTGTGAGCGGGTGCGGCAGGGGCGAGGCTATCGTGCCGCGCAAGAGGCTGGGCAAAACCGATATGGAGACATCGATCCTGGCCATGGGCGGCGGGAGCGCCCTGGGGATGGTGGAAAAGGATGAGGATGCGGTGGCCCTGATCGACTTGGCCCGTCGCAAGGGGATCAATTTTTTCGACTCCAGTGCCAACTACGGCAAGAGCGAGAGCCGGTTCGGCCAGGCTCTGGAACCATATCGCAGCGAGGTCTATCTGGGTTCGAAATACGAACTGGAGGATGGGCCGGACGAGGTGATGAAAAAGTTCGAACGATCGCTGAAAAGATTTCGCACGGATTATCTCGACGTAGCCCAGATCCACGCTTTGAAAAACATGGATGAAGTCGAAATGATGTTCGTCACCGGTGCCCTGGAAACCCTGGTCAAGCTCAAGGAAGAGGGTGTGATTCGCTATATCGGTGTTTCCAGCCACAATCATCCACCGGCGATGAAAGCCGCGCTGGAACATTTTGATTTCGATGTAAGCCTTCAAGCGGCCAATGCCAGCAAGACACCGTTCATCTTCGAGTTCGAGCCCCTTCCGGAAAGCAGCTTCGAGGAGTTGTCGATCCCGTTGGCCTTGGAGCAGCAAGTGGGGACCTATGCTTTCAAGATCACCGGCCAGCGCCGTCTAATCCGGAAAGCTGACGAGCCGGATAAGGCACCGGCAAAAGAGCTGATCCGGTATGGATTCAGCCTGCCGGTTCACGGGATAATCCTGGGAATGAGCACCCCGGAGCACGTGATCAGTGCCTGCGAGATGGCGGCCAGCTACGAGCCGATGACCAAGGAGGAGATGCGCAAGTGGAACAAGAAGCTGGCTCCCAGCGCCAACAAGCTGACCCTTCACTACCTGGATGAGAAATATAAGGATGACGGGGGCTGGCGCGCCCATCTGGTTTAAAGGAATGTGAAGACCTTCAGGTGAGAGGGCCGGAGTCGGCTGATCGTTTGGCTGACTGCCGGCCGGAGGGTTGCCCGAAAGCAAGCTCAAATTTTGGATTTTTTAGGGTTGATTGGGAGCATTTTCTTTCTCTATTACACAAGAAAATCCCCAATCAGCAGTGAGGTTCTTTACAAAAACTTCATCATCATAAGTAATCGAAACTTTCATATTATACATCCTTATACTAATTGCAATCTTTCATCAATGTTTCCATCTGGAAGCATCCAATCTGGATGAAATTCACCACTTTCTTCCATTTGATACCGGACACAACTTTCCCAATCCCCCTGACAATACTGGTCTATCCATTCTTTTTGTAAGTACCCACTTTCATAATATCTTTTCATCGGGCATGACGGATACCAAATGCAGTCGGATTCAAGCACTTTTAGTTTCTGATATTTTTCTACAATTTCTTTTTTTATGGAATTGTTATAAAGCACAGAAGCTGGATGTGGCAAAGGAAATATTTTTCTTTCTTGTGTTACATAAAGGTTACCAAATACAGTATATAATTCCTTTTTAGGTGGTACAGTAATACTATATTTTGAAAAAATATATCTCATTGCATAATAACCCAATGGAATAAGCACTGCCACATTAAGTATTTCAATTTCCTTTTCCAGATAAATACTACACATCTCAATTTCGTCCGTTTTAGGTCTCCGACATTTCGGAATCATACATTTGATGAGATTTGTCATGTATATCTGTTTTCTATCAACAGTAGATTTTTCCAATAATTCATCTAACACTTTTCCCGAAGGACCAATAAACATTTTCCCTTCCCTGTCTTCATTTCCTCCCGGAGCCTGGGCGATAATCATGAGTTTTGCATTGACATTCCCTTCACCACAGAGAACATTATGTCTTGTGGCGGACAACCTGCATCGTTTGCAGTTTCGTATTTCTTTATTCAAATCTTCAATTCTCATCGAGAACATTCTTTTTAATTTGAAATATCTTAAACCATCAGCTAAGCTGATGGTCCCAGCTTTGCTATGCGGGTAAGTGAGAGATTTACAAAATAAGAATACCTCCTTAAGATTTGGGTGGGTGACCCTAAATATCGTAAGGAGGTATTCAATGAAAGACTTTAGAAAGTTAGCACATGCGGTATGGGAATGCAAGTACCACATATTATAGAGCGCCAGTAGTGTTTTGAGCCACCTTACTATAATTGATCTCTTATACCTGTGTGGCAGGTTTAAGTGTGATTTTTATTTCATCACTCTCGCCGTACCTTTTGATAATGCGAAGGTCAACTATCTGTGCATCGTCATGGTAGCCGATCCCGTTAAGAGCATCAGCACAGAGCTTGCAGATATTATCGATATCAGGCCTTTTTGTCGGAAGTATTTCACCGGCAAGTGCTGCTTCCTTTTTTTTCTTGCTCATTGAGCCTGGGGGACGAAAAGAACAGATAACCTCCATCCCCACGGGGCCATCCAAAGACCTGATTCCTGCAATCCAGGCGAAAAGCTTAATATTTCCCTCAGCCCTGGCAGTTGACACCGGAGTGTAAGTGATGCTCCTGCCATTTACTCTTACAACTCTGGGTCTTCCCTTGCCAGTTGGTTTCATCGGTACTGTAAATTCAACAGCCATTTCTGCTCCTTTAAAGATGAAAAAATCTGATCTGGAAAGCTAGCTTGAAAAGTGTGAGGATAGTATTATTAGGGGCGACTGCACCTTGCCTCATATTGAATTGATGCCCGGAAAGAAAAGTCTGAAATTGGTATGACTTATCTCATGTTTCCAAGCCTGGATGATGGCTTTGGCCTTTATGATATTGATGCAATTATTAGAACTGGCTCCCAATTATCGAAGAATCAGCTGAATTTTAGAGTTTCGTGACTCTTCAGCTCCAAGCCCGGAATATCTGAATCCTTAAGGGCCTTCTTTGCTTTGACCTTGTCGACCATTTTGATGCTTGTTGCACTGCCCGTTAGTTCATTTAGAGTGTCAAAGACAGTCTTTTTATCAGCATCTGGGGTTTGGTCACCGAAAGACACGTTAACTCCACGAAGAAATCGAACCGGTATATCCTGAATATTAGTCACTTCAACACGTTTGCTTTCCCTGATCTTCAGAGTGTTCACACCGTCAGTGACCTCTGGTTTGCCCTGAATGTGCATTGCATGCAGGCAGTATTTTTCGAAAAACTCATTTGACCGCTCAAGCTGCTTGCGTCGTCTGGCAGCTGATTCAGCAAAGATTCTTATTCTTTCCTCTTCTGCCTTGAGACGGGCAACTTCAACCTCCCTCTCAGCACACATGCGGGCGATATCCAAGATTTTCAAATCACTCTGAAGGCAGATCTGGTTAAGCCGGTTTTCGATATCGTGGATCCGGTAGAGTTCTTCGTCAGTTGCTTCACCACCACGTTCTTCGATCTCTTCGACAAGCTCCAGGTGTTCGGCAGCCAGATGGCTGAATTCATCGTTCAACTCGTATAATTTGGGCGCTGTTGCTGTGTTGTTACTCATTGGAAAACCTCCATAGAATTTTTGATTAAGATGAATAGATGATGAATAAATCTAAATTAAGGTTCGGATTGCTTAAGTTTTCAAAGACTTTTGGATCCTCTCTATGCAGCTGCTGTGACCTTCTCTGATTTCTCTGAAGGAAGAGTTCGTTTGAGCTTCTTGCCGAGAGAAACGATGTCTTTCTTTAGCCTGAGGGGAAGCTGATTAATCGAATCGTGATACCTTTCGGCAACTAAATGCACTTCTTCTTTGGTGTGGCAGTTCTCAAGAGATTCCTTGAGGAATCTATAAGATGCGGCCTGGCACAGCTCTTGGATAAATTCCAATGGTGCCTGAGCCTACCGGCCTGGTATATGTAAAGCCGAAATCGGGGATCACCATATTGATGTGCTGATCGATCCATTGAGTGACCCTGGCAATTCTGGTTTGGGGCACATACACAATGTCGTACGGCTCCAGATAGAAAGGCTCAGCCTCCTTGCCTTTCAGAGTGTTTTTCAGGTTAAGTTTGCACCCATAGCGCTGGCCATTTTTATGCCGAACGATCACCACATTTCCCACTCTCGCAGATGGCAGATTGAACCCACCTGCCTGCATGATGGCTTCCAGCGCTGTCACCCGGCTCGGCATGGTGATATACCCCGGCGCGTTAACTTCGCCCCCCACGTAAACCCGGCGGCCGAGCAGTGACCGGGCAATAACTGCGATCTCCGGTATCTTTAGATGGGGTGTGAAAAGTTTGACCAACTCTTCCCGAAGTTCATCGGTAGTCTTTTCCTCGACCTTGATATCGCCGATGAGTTGAAGGGTAATTTTCCCGTCCGGACGTACTGTCTGACTCTCGTTGAGTTCGGGGTTATAAAAGAACTTAATGTCAACCACGTCACCAGGAAGCAGAGCGACTCTGAGCGCAGGCTCTGGCTCCTGGTTAGCGGTAGACACACTGGTGTGCGCATCCTGGCTGTCCGTTGAGGTGTAGCCTGTTGCGGTTACGGCCAGGAGCACCCCTGCCATCACGACAATTAATTGTCGTAATCCTGGCTTATCAAAAAGCTTCATCGAGTTCTCCTTTCTGAGTCTTGTTTAAAGATGGAAGCCCAAATAAAATGGTTTGTATTTTTTGTCAACTGGTATATATCGGCAATTTTTCCCATGTTCTGGTGGATTTCGTTTTTGACAAGAACCAGGTCCTTATACTCCTCAAGTTTATTGTGGCTCAGGGGCATAAAGTGATTGATAAAACAGCTGTTTTTTGTTTTAGAAGACATTCTGTCGATGCAGAGCCTCATTAAGCACTCCGCCTTTCCAGGTGATCTTAGCACCATATATCCGTCATAACAGCCATATATATCAAGAAATCTCAGCCTTTTCGCACGCTCGGTTAAATCCACTGTGGAATCCCCAAGCACACAAAAACTCTGGCCTGATAACCCGGAAAATTTGAGCATAGCATCATTCACTACGATACGAGAGTTTTCTCAACGTAATCGTTTACCACTGCAGGTGAACCGAATCGATTGATGATAGATCGATACTTTTGAAAAGAGTAGGTATAAACCCTGCAAGCGGGTGGAGAATCTGTCTCTGCGATTGCATTACTGATTTCGTGGGCAAGCTTCCGGGCATCATGGGCAGAGGTATCGGGCAACAGGACAGTGAAGGAGCACCTGTCGAGCCAGCTCACTTGGTCATTGTAACGCACCCGGCGAGAGACTACAGGGTTAATAGGCAGGTTATTTAACCGATTCTTGATCAAAACGTCTCTTAAGTTAATTAGCCCCTTGGTTTAATCAGGATATTCAGGTTGTAATAAAGAAAGATTATGCCAAATGCATGCTTAAAAATTTGCGCTCTTGATAACTTGCGCCTTTCGATTCATAATATTTTTAACAAGTTGTCAAGATAAAAGAGTAAAAATATTATATGGGAAAATCGTTGCAGATGGAGACGCCTTAAAGAGAGAACAGAAATGCCGGGTAGAAGAAGCGTAACAAAATATTTCATGGACAAATATAG
Source organism: uncultured Gemmatimonadales bacterium (assembly GCA_964548275.1). Classification (GTDB taxonomy): domain Bacteria; phylum Gemmatimonadota; class Glassbacteria; order GWA2-58-10; family GWA2-58-10; genus JAUVUV01. The sequence continues at coordinate 2,828 of CAZJQI010000021.1, read as the reverse complement.
GTGTATGGCTATTGGCCATAACCAATCTTTAAATATCGCGATAGTTGCTGAAAGCAACGTTACAGAGGTAATTAGCTTTCTTGAAGGGGTTGATGAAAAGCAAACGAGACTTTTTGAGCATGGAATAAGCGAAGAGTCAAAACTGTAAAGAAATTTTTTTGTTTTTTTGCTTTTTAGTCTGGACAAAATCAATTTCATTTTATAAATTGTAATAAGTACTGTTCGGTTAAATTTCCACTGTATAGAGCCAGTTGCAAATTTGCGGGTTTAAGAGTTTGAGTTTATCGAGTTTTAGTTTTAGAGCTTCAATCAGGCTGACATTTTACATGAGTATTTCGCCGATAACTCGGGCTGATTCGTGCATGCTACTAAAGCGTATTTTATCTGGAACTTGATAAAGGTGAGTGAATAAAACCAGTTAAAGTCCATATAAGCGCGATCAAAAAATTTTTTGAAAAATTAAAGCAGTTGCAATATCTGACCGAATATTATTTATAGTCATAGAGCTAATCATACTTCTCTTAATCTAAAATCTATTTTCTTGCTTCGGATCTAATAAAAAAAGGAGTTAGCCCGCTTCTTTTTTATTTTTTACCGGACACTACTTAAAACCAGATACTAAACGAAAAATGTCCTATGGTAACGAAAGAGTTTTTTAGCACCGGAGAAGTAGCGGAAATATTAAATATTTCCAGAGATACTGTTATTAGGAAGTTTGATAAGGGAATTCTCACCGGCAAGCAAAACCCTCTCACCGGCAAACGTTACATCAGTCGTGAAAGCCTCGAGGCTTTCATGAAGCAATACGAACTTCCGCTGGATGGCCTGGCTCTAGAAAAGAAAAAGGTACTGATTGTCACTGCTGACAGGGGATTAATTTCCCATTTACAGGAGACATTTTCAACTGATAAGCGTATCATGTTAAAAACGGCAGAGTTCGGTTGCGATGCCCTGATTATGTGTGCCAGGGAATCCCCGGACGCGCTTATCATCGATGAAAACCTTCCCGACATCCCCAGCGCCGAGGTGATCAAGTCTCTCAGGAGATCGGAAGAACACAAGGTTCTCAAGATTATATGCTTGTCAGACACAGACAATAAGATATTGCTGGAATGTGGTGCCGATGAATGTTTGGAGAAAGATAAAATTGAAAGGCTCAGGGAAGAGTCTCTGGCTGTTAAGGCGTATTCACTCCTGGATCTGGCTGAAAAGCGTCCTGCAGTGGCCCAAGCATTCGGTCACGAAAGGCGCTGGCCCAGAAAGGAAATTGACCTTCCGGCAAGCATCAATTTCTACCCCTTGAAAGGCCCTCGCCAACATAACCCGGGAGTAGCTCGGGTGAAAAACATTAGCCAGGGTGGCGCATTTGTCTCCCGAATTCATCTGGAGAGGGGGATCATCCCGGGTGAGGCTTTCAGAGCTTTCTTGAAAATAGACCACCAGCCCCTGAGCCACTGGATGGCTCGTTCCAAGGTCGTGCGGCTTCAGGCCAATGGGTTCCTGGAGGCAGGTGTCCAGTTCGTTAAAATATCAAAACAGAACCTGGAAAAAATCGCGAAGGTTTTTTCATAGTTTTTAGAGTGCCCCCATATAACCGCACAGAAATCGCATCTGAGCTTGAATACCTCGAATCAATTGAATGTGGCTCTGTTAATCAGGAGGCCACGAATAGCAGATTGGTTGGATTCACTGCATATATCCTCTAAATGACTTGCTTTTGCACATAGCAGGCTATGAGTAGAGCCAACAACAATCAAAAGGTAGCGGCTTTGATGCTGGGAATATCGCCCCAGGCCTTGAGCCAGCGTCTTAAACGTCGATAGACTTTATACCCCTGCTGTCTCAGAACTCCATCAACTTTTGTTTATTCCTTCTCAACAGTTTATTCCCGCCCAATTGCTTTAATTCCAATCAATTCCGGGCCATTGGACAAAATTATATAAACCTAAGTTGATTTTTCCTCTTCTTTTCATATACCCTTAATTTTATCGTAACTCCTTTTTTATCAATAGGTTATAAATTGTCAATTTAAGGCACGATAATTGCCCTATATCAGACTGTATCCTTGACCACGCACATAGCAGTAGGGGTGTTACCTATATATCTCATCATCTGAATCCCCACACATATGCACAGGTGTGGGGGTAAATAAAAAAGGGCAGAGATTTAAGTCTCTACCCTTTAGTTCCCCTGTATAGGCAAGATGAGGGTCAAGGGAGCATTATTGCTCCTGGTAAACGGACTTGATTACGGACCCTGGATGACCGAGAGGAAGTTGCCGACGCCGGACTGGTCGATACTGCTTGAATAACCATTACCAGTCTGGTATGATTCGACGGTATTTGAATCACCAGTCTGGGTAATATTAGCTACATTGTTACCACTTACTGAGTTCTGGGTAACACTGGCTGAGCAACCTCCTTGCTGGTAAACGTAAAGCTCATTGGAACCAGTTGCGGTAACCTGAGAGGCGTCCAGGGAATTCCCACCGGCAGTCTGGTCGATATTAGCAAGGTTGTAACCACTGGCTTCCTGGGAAAGATCAATATTATTTAGACTGCCGGTTTGGCCAACAATAAGGTCATTGTAGCTACCGGCGTCCTGGACAGCCAAAAGCCCATTGTCATCACCAGTCTGAATTACTTTTGTTTAATATCAGCCGTATTACCGTTACCTTCCTGGGTCACCATGGCATTATTTGTACTTTGGATGGCGATTTGATCAATATTAGTAATATTACCGTTACCTTCCTGGCTCACCATGGCATTATTTGTACCTTGGATGGCGATTTGATCAATATTAGTAATATTACCGTCACCTAGCCGGCT
>CAZJQI010000020.1:0-70162 GCA_964548275.1 uncultured Gemmatimonadales bacterium | reverse complement strand
GGTTTAAATCCCCTTCTTTCCGATTTGTGAAGGATGAAAATAAATATTGTATGTGTCACACGGCAACTCTATGAAAACAAGGATAAAACCATCAAGCAATTTACCCCGGAGCAAGCTCCGAGGAATTCTTTTCGATTAAATTGATAATTGAATTAATCCAGTTCAGATCAATTCCCAGGTAACCTTCAGTCTGGATCGGTTGCCGGGGAAACATCCTGAGCATGGAGGAGGCCTAGAAGCGTATCGATAGTGCGATCCGCCGGTCGAGGGATACCTGAAAGTTGCGCTTGAAGCGGTAGAGGTGGGCGCTGACATAAGAGTCGATCACGCTCAGCAGAAGGGTTGTCAGGCCATAGGCCAGGTAATCCCCTCCCTTTTGCTGGGCGTTTTTTATCCGAGTGTTGAGCGCAACCCTTTCGGGGTCGTCCACGGGCCAGTCGCTGCCGTGTTCATTTTCCAGTTCGCTCAATTGGTCTCTCAGCCTGTTGCGGTCACGGTAGTTGACAATCGCTCCGGCAAAGAAAGCGGTTTCCAGTACCGCTGTCAGGCTGCCCCGCACTTTGTGTCCGGTATAGAACTGTCCCCACCCAGGCAGGGCAAGACTGCGAAGCACCGCCCCTCCGGGAGATTTGACTTTTTCAGGTGTGCTATCCGCCGCGATAGCTTTAACCGAATCCATGAAACCCGGAGGAAGCTGCTGCTCAAGGATGCTCTCAGAATCGGTATCCTGAGCCGGCGCCGCTTGAGTTCCCAGGAAAAAGGCTGCACAGAAAAAGATTAAAATCAGAGACAGCCTTGACTTCCTGAAACCGGCTAGTATGTTAAAGTAGGGAGTGTTCATGCGTAATATTAACTCAAAGCTAATGCGAACTCTATTATCGCTCTCAGCTTGCGCTCTGGCAGCTATTACCGGTACAGTGCTTGCTGAAAGCAGGATTTCCCTTCAGTCTCCCGGCAAACTTTACCGTTATTACACTTACAGCAGGCCGCAATTCAGGGCAGACCAGCGCAGTTTCCGGCTTATCGGAGCGCGCAGGGTGTTTGAATCCAGAAATTACTTCCGTTCGAGCTTTTACGGCCAGCGCACCAGCTTGACTGATCGCACCTGGTTCAGGGGGAGCAAGATTCGAGCAAACCTTCCCGCCCCATCCCGCACACCGGGCAGAAGGTCCTATGGCCGGCAGTCAAGGTACAGCTACCGGGAAAAAATTATCACCTACCGGGAGTATCGCGCCAGCCGGCAGGGGTTCAGAGGATCCACCATAGGCAAACCCTGAAATTACCCCCAAACCTGCGTTACGGATAATAAATCTATACATAGAAGCTTATAATTACAAGGAATCGTTCCTTGCACCGGAGCGATTTTTTAATATCAGGTTGCTAATGCAAAAAGTTATCTCCGCAAGCCGCCGCACCGATATACCAGCTTTCTACCTGGACTGGTTCCTCCACAGCCTCAAGCTTGGATCTTTCAAATTAACCAATCCCTACAGCGGCACAATCCGCACAGTCCTGGTATCGAAAAGCTCGGTCGGTGCTGTTGTTTTCTGGTCGAAAAACTTCGCTCCCCTGCTGAAAAGAGTTAAAGAGTTGTCAGGCTGGCCCGCTGTTTTTAATTTTACGCTCAACAGCGAGAACCCTCTGCTCGAGCCAGGCGTCTGTTCCCTGGATGAGCGGAAAGAACAAATGCGCGCTCTGGCGACAATCTACGGAGTACGGGCCGTGCGCTGGAGGTTCGATCCGGTAGTGTTTTACTGCGCCGATGGGGTTGAGCGAAACAACCTGGGCTCTTTTGAGACCCTGCTCGAGTTTGCCGTAGGATTGGGAATCCGGAGCTGCACGATTTCTTTCATGGACTCCTACCGGAAAATAGCCGAGCGCGAAAAACATTTGCCGGGTTTCCGCTTTCTTTATCCGGACATCCCGCGCCTGATCGAAACCGCCGCCTGGATGGCCGAACGCGCTGGTGGATATGGAATCAAGCTTTTCACCTGCTGTGAAGCCGGCCTTGGCGATGCGAAAATAGAAAACCTGGCCCCGGGCCGCTGTATCGACCACGATCTTATTTGCCGGCTTTACGGGGCAAATTTGAGCGGCAAACAGGACATGGGCCAGCGAAAAGCTGCCGGATGTCTATGCCACCAGAGCGTGGATGTGGGCAGCTATCGAGAGCATCCCTGTCTCTGCGGCTGTCTTTACTGTTACGCAAACCCTGTTGTGAAACCAAAAGGAGCCTGAAGTGAACCAATGGATCGACCTGAGAAGCGACACCGTGACAAAACCCACTGAGCCGATGCGCAAAGCGATGTATGAAGCTGAGGTGGGGGATGATGTTTACTCCGAGGACCCGACTGTCAATACTCTCGAAGAAAAGGTTACGGAGATGTTCGCCCAAAAGGCGGCCTTGTTTGTCCCCACAGGCTCGATGGGAAACGCTGTCTGCCTGGAGGTGCTGACCCGGCCGGGTTCAGAGGTGATCTGCGACCGCCTGAGCCATGTGTACAACTACGAGCTTTCCTCAATGGCGGTACTTTCCGGCCTGACCCCGCGGGTAGTGGATGGCCCCCAGGGCGCTCCGCTTCCCGAGCAGGTCGAGGAGGCGATTCACCCCCTTCTCTATTATGTCGCGCCCACAGGCTGTATCAGTCTGGAAAATACGGCCAATATCGCTGGCGGAAGGATTTTCCCTGAAAAAAGAATGAAAGAGATCGTGGCCCTGGCCCGGAAACACAATATACCAGTACATCTGGACGGTGCCCGCATTTTCAACGCTGCCGTGGCCCTGAGCAAGGAGGTTGCCGAACTTACCGCAGGCATGGATTGTGTGATGTTCTGCCTTTCCAAGGGCTTGGGGGCTCCGGTAGGCTCGATGGTGCTGGGCTCGAGGGAGTTTATCACTGAAGCCCGGAGGGTGCGCAAGCTTTTCGGTGGGGGCATGCGCCAGGCCGGGATCCTGGCCGCTGCAGGAATTTACGCCCTGGATAACCATGTGGCCCGGCTCGCCGAGGACCACGCCAACGCCCGCAGGCTTGCCGAGGAATTGTCGCAAATTGATGGAATCGAGGTGGACCCCGAAACCGTGGAAACGAATATAATCATGGTTGGCACCAAGGCGCCTGCACCGGGAGCAACGGAGCTGTGCAGGAGACTTGAAAGCTACTCGGTGCGGGTCGATCCACTGGGGCCTGAGCTTACCCGCCTGGTAACCCACCTGGATGTCTCAAGTGAGGATGTCGAGCGGGCGATCGAGGCTTTCAGGGCGGCTGTTAAATAAGCCGCCCTGCCCGGGTTTCAGCTCTTATATTTCCGGTTAAAAACAGATGCTTTTGGCTATTCAGCGGATTTGATCCGGATGCTGCCGCCAGATGTTTTCAGGCTCACCAGCGGGCCGCCGTCACCGAGCTTGCCCTCAAGGCTGCTTCTCCCAACCGTGCCCAGGACTTCTAACGGAATCTCTGTGTTAACCTTTCCTCCGGTAGCTTTGGCGCTGATCATGGCGTTTGATTCGCGGGGCAATGAAAAAGTAATGCCGCCGCCGGAGGTTTTAAGCTCGCAGTCGCCTGAGGGCGAACTGAGCATTTCCATGGTGATTCCGCCCCCGCTTGTATGGGCTTTAGCACACCCGTCCAGCCTGTTAATATTTATGCTGCCACCGCTGGTTCTTGCATCCAGCGAGCCGCGGCAGCCCTCAACCCTGATGCTGCCCCCGCTGGTCTTGAGACTTCCGTCACCTGTGATCTCTTTCGCAGTTATACTGCCGCCGGAGGTTCCGGCCTGAAATGGTCCCTCAACTTGATCCAGTTTTACACTGCCGCCGGAGGTTCGCACCGAGAGATCGCCCGTGATCCCCTCGCAGGTGATCGAGCCTCCGGAGGTACGGAGATCGACCGTGCCGGAGATCGTGCTGGTGCTGATACTTCCGCCACTGGTCCTGATCTGCGGGTTGAAATTCTCTGGTACTGCGATGGTGAATTTCAGGCTGCTGCCGCGGAAAGTTTGGATCAGCCCGAAGAACCGGGACTTCTTTTTTCTCTCGGCAGTGATAATCAGGCTGTTGCCCTCCTGCTCGAAAGTAAGCTCGTAGTATTCCTCTATATCCTTTTTCGACTCGACCCTCACGTGCACGTTGCTGCGGGAGGAACCATCCACAGTGACACTGCTACCCTCCACGCTCATTACCAGTGATCCGCCCGGTCCTACAGGAAAGCCTTTTTCAATGTTTCTGGTGCAGAAAACCTCGGTCGCGGCAAAGTTGAGAAAGAAAAATATGCCGAGAAAAACATGTAACAGTTGTTTAATCATTACTCACCTCTTTGGTTGAATTGGCTGAAAAAGGCGAAAAATTCCCTATACTTTGTATGACACCTGTAATTGATGCCTGGTTTCAAATTTTTCGCCTCTGGCCGGAAATTGAGCTCAGGGCACTTGCCGGACAGAATAAACAATATTAATTTGATAACTTAACCTCGCGAGAAACCTTCCAAAAAATGCGGAGAGGTGTCCGAGTGGTTGAAGGAGCCGGTCTCGAAAACCGGTGTCGGTTCACGCCGACCCAGGGTTCGAATCCCTGCCTCTCCGCCACAAATCGATAAAGGCCTAATCCATAAAGGGTTAGGCCTTTCGCTTTTACGCAGGGTTGGTATAAGGCTGGTTTTAGATTAGTGCCCACGGTCGAGAAAGAAAAAATCGCATGGCGGTGTTGACAAATCTATGTCAAACTGCACATACTGATTTATACTGACAGTCCCCTTGGCGCATGTATCCCGCGCCTCATCCACCAGGTTCGCCAGGGGATAGTCCGGGTCCACCGTTTCGCTCGCAGTTATCGCCGAGTCCCGGTCCAGAAAATTTGCAAAGATTTTTATAGATATAACCTTAATACTGGAAACAGTTAAAGTGGATACAGTTATTGTTTCTCTAGACTCCATAAATAATTCTTTAATTATTATTCAAAAAACAACACAAGAGAGTTCTTTTTTTTGGGATATTATTAAACAGTTTATTGGTTATATTTTGACATTAGGTATAGCTCTATTACTTCTATTTTTGGGTCGGTATCTAGAGAAAAGAGAAAAAATATGGACTGATATATTCAATCTATATATAAAAAATGGCACTTCTGTTGTTTTTAATTATATCGAATCTATTAATCAGGTTTTGCGAAAAATTATTGACCTGAATGATTTAAAAAAACCACTTGAAACTTACGAAATAGACAGATTTCCAAGAGAAGCCTCTCTTAATATTTGTCAACTTCTAAACAGTTTTGGCTTCCTTAGGTTTATGAATCAAATTGACCATTCATATGTAATATTACAAAAAAAGCAAATGATATATTTAAGTGATATTAGCCCTGCAACCGAATTGCAATTCGAAATATTTATTTTAATTTCTTCTCTTCAACATGCCATGGACGTTGTATTAACACAGCTTCTTTCCATACCAAATCAACTGGAAAAATCTTCGAAATCTGTAAAATCAGTTCGTGCTTCTTCGATTATCTCTCCCCAAAGAATAAAGAATTATAATAGTTGCTTTAAGCTTGGACTAAAACAGCTTGTTGAACGTTTTAAAAAACCAATGAAACATTTGGAACTACTCCCACCAAATATTAAAAGTGAATATGACAGATTGTATGGAACCATTTAATATCTAAAACTATCCTAAGCGCATGTATCCCGTGCCTCATCCACCAGGTTCGCCAGGGGATAATCCGGGTCCACCGCTTCGCTCGCGGTTATCGCCGAGTCCCGGCCTAAAAAATTTGCAAAGATTTTTATAGACATATCCTTTTTTACAGGACACAGTTAAAGTGGATACTGTTATTGTTTCTTTTGATTCATTAAGCCAATCACTACTTCAAAATGCAAGCCAGGAAAAATCGTTGCTTTACGGATTTATTAGCGCTGGTTTGGTTTTATTAACAGCCCTGATTGTTTTATGGGTAGATAGAAGGTGTAGAAAAAGAGACGAAATTAAAAACAATATTTTTGTTCTATATATAGAAAATGGCACTTCTGTTGTTACTAATTATGTCGAATCTATTAATCAGGTTTTGCGAAACATTATTGATCTGGGTGATTTATACAAGCCACTTGGAACTTACGAAATAGATAGGTTTCCAAGAGAAGCCTCCCTTAATATTTGTCATCTTCTAAACAGTTTTGCCTTCCTTAGGTTTATGAATCAAATTGATCATTCATACGTATTATTACAAAAAAAACAAGCGATATATTTAAACAATTCTGATCCGTTTACGGAATTTAAATTCGAATTATTTATTATAATTTCTTCTCTTCAACACGCCATGAACGTAGTATTAACACAGCTTCTTTCCATACCAAATCAACTGGAAAAATCTTCGAAATCTGTAAAATCAGTTCGTGCTTCTTCGATTATCTCTCCCCAAAGAATAAAGAATTATAATAGTTGCTTTAAGCTTGGACTAAAACAGCTTGTTGAACGTTTTGAAGACCCAATGAAGCATACAGACCTACTCCCACCAAATATCAAAAGTGAATATGACAGGTTGTATGGAGATGCTTAATATTTAAAATTTTCCCTTGGCGCATGTATCCCGCGCCTCATCCACCAGGTTCGCCAGGGGATAGACCGTGTCCACCGCTTCGCTCGCAGTAATCGCCGAGTCCCGGCCCAGAATATTTGTAAAGATTTTTATAGCCATATCTTATCCAGGAGGTGCATTTTGAGCGCTTGGACTGTTAATATCCCTAATGTTATCATGTGGTTACTATGGATTTATATCACATATCGCTTCATTGTTTACAGGGACTCTAAATTGACTGAACGTGAAAATCGCCAGGCCCACAGGGAGCTCCAGGAATGGTTTCACGAAAACTATATTTTAAATGGCGTCGATCCAGTATTGGCATATGTTAGTTTTTTAAAACATTCGATCCCAGACATGGATGAATTTCAAAAAGGATTAACCAGAGAAAGACTTGGCATCAAAACTCAAGATTTTCCAATGATGCAGTTAAATAGAGTTATAAAGCTTTTGGGTGCTAATGATATAAAAGGAATTGTCCTTTTGTTAAGAAGTAAGACCGCCCATATTGCTATCATTTCAGGTCATTATAATCGTCAAAAACAGTATGATTATTGGTTACCACACATTAACGAAATTGAAACCCATCTTACCACTTTAGCTCATGAGTTACTTGGTACAGAAATTGTTAATAAACTTTCCACAGAAGATATTTGTATTCGTAATAGAATTGTTGAAATTAAGATATTAATAGCAAATCAACATCAGAGATTACTTCGAGGAGAATGAATCCACAACCCTGCTTACCTCGACAATGCCTTCAGTTCCTCAATCCCCACATTCCCCGTCCACGAGTTTCCCACCATCGCAGGCCTGATCCATTCCGCCTGGGGCAGATCGAATACAACCTGTTTCGCTTTTCCCGGCACAAGCACAAGGCTGTCCTCAGCCACATAAATTTCCTCGCCTGCCGGTGTGCCATAACCAGTGGCTCTAAACTAAACCAGGCATGACCTGCCCACCCGAAAAAGCGTACATAAATTATAGGTGCCGGGCTCACCACCCGATTGTCATCGTACTTATCAGAAAATTATCGATCTTCCTGTCATTTTTTACTAATATCGTATAATTTAATTCGGGACAAGAAGTTGTTTATTGTTGCTCTTTGGACTTTCCACCACACAGATTGGGGGAGCCATGCTCAGCGCATTTGATTTTATCCGCCGCCGCCTGCCTGTTGTTTTTCTTTTCATCTTAACCGTTTTCCTGTTTCCCCTCACCGTGGAAGCCCGCGCGCGGGCGCGGATCGAGCCGAAAATACCGGATATCCCGGGATACCAGACTCTTAAATGCGATTTTCACATGCATACCGTTTTTTCCGACGGCAAGGTCTGGCCAACGATCAGGGCCGAGGAAGCCTGGCGCGAGGGGCTGGATGTATTCTCTATTACAGACCATATCGAATATCTCCCGTTCAAGGATAACGTGAAAGGGGACCATAATCGCTCCCACGAGCTTGCTCTGCCGGTTGCCAAAGAGCTCGGCCTTATCCTGATCAAGGGCTCGGAGATTACCAAAAAAGTTCCACCGGGGCATTTTAACGCCCTGTTTCTGAAAGATTCCAACCCGCTGGATCAGGAAGACTACCTGGATTGTATCGGTGCGGCTATCCAGCAGGGGGCTTTCGTGTTCTGGAACCACCCGCCTTTCAGGCAGAAAGACAACAAATCCATCTGGCACCCTGAACATACTACTGTGTACGAAAAAGGCTGGCTCCACGGAATCGAGGTTGTCAATGGGAATGATTACTACCCTAAAGCTCACCGCTGGTGCCTGGAGAAAAAGCTGACAATGCTCGGTACAAGTGACGTACATAATCCGATAAACCTGGATTACGACCCCGGGCAGGGGGATAAAAGGCCGATGACCCTGGTATTCGCTACAGAGAAGACTGAAGAGGCTATTAAGGAGGCGCTCTTTTCCCGCCGTACCGCAGTATATGCGCAGGATGCGCTCTACGGTGAAAAACGTTTCCTCGCACCTCTTTTCCATGCCTCTGTGGAAATTGTCAATCCTGATATCACGATCCGGGGCACAGGCGGGGTGAGCGTTCAGGTGCGAAACCGCTCGGATATTCCATTTCGGCTGGTTTCCGGCGGCGATATCGAGCACCTGCAAATACCCCGGAAACTAACCCTGGCGCCGGATGCTACGGTCATTTTGCATGTCAGGGGCAAGTCTGCAGATACTGAAGGCCCGCGGCAGGTGCAGCTGCCTTATCTGGTGGAGAACCTGCTTCTGACCCCGGATGAAGCGCTACAGGTATCTTTATCGCTTAAAGTGACTTTTATTCCTGTAAAAAAAGATAAAAAATAGGGCGTCATTCAGCTCGTTGCATTCCAATTAATACTATCCTTCCGGGTAGGGACAGCTAAGATATTTGTCACCAATGACGCCAGCGTGAGATCATCCCGGCAATCCTGTGCATAAAATCCTTGCGCGCGGGGGTGTTTGTCTCCTATCCTGATATAATAATTCGATTTAAATAAGCCCATCCGAATAACAAAAATAAGGAGATAGTGGGATGGTGTTTAACAGTATTTCAGGAATGGGCAGAGTGCTATCCTCCCTGCGAAAACTTCTGCCGGCGCCGGCTTGCTGCCTTTACCTTATAACAGCCCTTTCTCCTTGCGGGGTGAAACCTGCGTCGGCTCAGATTGTCACTGATTCTCGGACCCCGGATGGTCTGCTGATCGAGAATGAGAAGATCTCGCTAAAAATTTTCGACCGGCTGTTCCTCGAACCTGCCTTGAAAAAAGAAGGACGCAGGTTGAGCTTTGTCTCCAGAGGCGTGGCGAAAAAGCCCACTTTTTCTATCAGGGTGGGAGGACTTTTGATCAATGATTTCCGGATCGACTGGGATAAAATTGAGAAAAGCAGAGTCAAGGATGAGCTGGGCAGCGGTGTCCGCTACCTGATTAGAGCGGATGCAGAGCAGTATGCAGGATTTCTCTACGCCAGTCTGCGCCTGAGTGCCGAGCTGAGCCTTTCGTTTTATGAAAAATTCCCCACAGTCGTGATCAGCTCGTTCAAGGTTACCAACAGGGGAGACTGCAGGCTGGAAATTGATGAGGTGGCGAGCAACTTTTACCGCCTGGACAGGAAGCTTCTCGAACCGGAAAAGCCCTCATGGGAATTTGCCTCCTACCAGGGGGCTTCAACGCGCTGGGGCTGGGATTATTCGCTGATTTGGATTACCCGCGATTTCAACCGCTGCAATTTCATGGGTTTGAGCGAGCTTGCCAGCAGCGAGGTGGCAGGCGGCGGAACCCCGCTGATCGACCTCTGGACCCCCGAATGTGGACTCGCCCTGGTCAGCGCGGAAACCGAACAGCAATGGATCTCGCTTCCCGTGCACACTGCCGCCGACGGCCTGGTGGAAATATCGGTGACCGAAGCTCCGGACCCCCGCCTGGGACAGGTCAAGTTTCTCTCGCCCGGCGCCTCTTACACCACCATCCGCACAGCGCTGATCCTTCACGAGCTTGATTTCTACCATTCGATCAGCACATACGCCGATCTCCTGCGAGCCGAGGGGGTGAAAATACCACTCGCCTCACCTCCTCAGGCATACGAGCCGTACTGGAAAAGCTGGGGCCTGCGGCATGATTTTACTCTGGAACAGATATACAATGCCCTGAAACAGCTTAAAAAAATCGGTATCAGATGGGCCAACCTGGATGATGGCTGGTTTACCCTATACGGCGACTGGGAGCCGAATCCGGCCCCTGGAAAATTCCCCCGCGGAGATGCTGACATGAAAGCCTTTGTTGAGCGTATTCACCGGGAAGGTTTCAAAACCAGTCTCTGGTGGTACCCCCAGGGAGTAAGCCCGGAGAGCAGGCTTGCCAGCGAACATCCAGACTGGCTTGTCCAGAACGAGGACGGTACTCTGCCGTTGAGCAAAAGGGGACTCTATTACCTGTGCCCTGTACATCCTGAGTGTATCGAGTTTATCCAGCGGATGGTGCGCAAAATCATGTTTGAATGGGGTTTCGACGGCCTCTATATCGATACCCAGGACCTGGTTGCTACCCCGCCCTGTTTCAACCCGGCTCACAACCACGCCTCCCCGCTTGATTCTTTCAGGAAACAGCCCGGATTTTACGAGGCAATTTACCAGAGCGCCCAGGAAATCAAACCCGGCTGCCCTGTTGAAATGTGTATCTGCGCCATGCCCCACGACCCGTTCAAGATGCCATATTATAATGTTGCCACTACCTCTGACCCGATCAATATCGAACAGGTTACCCGCAGGGTGAAAGTGGAAAAGGCCTACCGCGGGCCGAGCTTCTGTGTCGGCGACTGCTACCAGGTGCCGATGGACGAGTGGGAGGGGTTTTCCGTGCCCGAATCTTTCGAGGCCGCTATGGGCACCGGGGCCCAGGTAACCACGTTCTTCACCGACCTCACCCCTGCTCAGGAAAGAAAGTGGAAGCGCTGGATCAGAAAGTACCGGGAAATGGGGCTTGCCTGGTCAGAATATCTCGGCCTCTACGACATTGCGTTCGACAAGCCCGAGGCCCATGTGGTGCGAAAAGGCGATAAACTCTACTACGGCTTTTTCGCCCGCCACTGGAGCGTAGGACGGCCTATCGAGCTGCGCGGCCTCACGAGAGAGAAAAAGTACCGCGTGCGCGACTATGCCAACGGGATCGATCTCGGCACGGTTCTCGGCGATAATCCGGTGATCTATCGCGCTTTCAAGGACAATCTGCTGATCGAGGTTTCGCCCTCGAAGTAGGTTGGAGGAAACATGGATAAACACTGAGTGAGAACCAGGAGGAATTTTGAAAAAAACGGCGAAAGATATTATGACCAGGAAAGTTATTATGGTCAAAGAAGATATGATGGTCAATGATCTGATAGAACTCTTTCTGAAAAATAAAATCAGTTGTGCCCCTGTTGTGGACAGGAAAAAGAAACTTATTGGCATTGTTACAAAAACAGATATATTTGGCCGCTTTATGGACTTTGATCTCGATTCTACTCTAAAGGTCGGTTTGAAAAATATTCTGGACTCCCATCCTGCTCTGAGTGAATTAGAAGTTTCATCGGAGACAGAGTCAACAGTTGGGCAGATTATGACACCAAATCCCATTACGGCAGGTGAAAATACGGCTATTGAAAAACTGGCCGAAGTAATGATAGAGAACGGTATTCATCGTTTAATAATAAAGAAAGGCGGCAAAATAGTTGGGATAGTGAGCACGCTTGATATACTCTATTACATTGCGGGGAAGACCAAGAATGAATGAAGAAAGACCAGAGGCATCCGAAGAAAAACAGCATGATAAGCAAGAAAACCAGGCCGCACCCGATGAAAAGGGAAAAGAGGTCAATATCATGCTGGAGGTTTCCAGGGATAAACTGGAAGTCTATGTCACCCTGATTCCGCTTAAAGAATCTCCGGCTTTTTCTGTGGACGAAATAAGGAATGCGCTCTCCGAGGAAGGAATAACATTCGGCATTAAAGAAGAGGTTTTGGCTCAACTCGAAAAGGAAGTTAAATATAATAAAAAACTGTTAATCGCCTCGGGTATTGAGCCGACGGAAGGAAAAGATGGAACGATAAATTATTTTTTTGAGAGAAACGAACCGGAAAAGGTCAACGCGGGTGACAAGATCGGCGAAATTATTCCCTCGGAAGATGGAGTCGATGGAACCGACGTTTTTACAGAGAAGATACCCTACCCGGACACGATCAAAGCTCAGCTACCGAAACTCACCAATGTAGATTTCTCCCCGGAAAAGAAAAATCTGCTCGTTGCAAGAATCAACGGGTACATTCAGATAACTAAAAATGCTGTTCAGGTTGCCCCGTTTTTCATACTGGAAAAAATTGCAGATGAGTATGAAGCTTATGTAAAAGTAAAAAAGAGATTAAACAAAGATGATTTTAATGCAGACGGTTTGAGACAGTTCCTCAAAGATCACGAGATTGTTTGCGGTATCCTCGAAGATGCAATAAAAAATATCTTCCAAGAGGAAAAATATGATCAGCCAGTTTTGATTGCGCTAGGCAAAAAAGTAGTGAACGATGAAGATGGTGAGGTTAAACTGTCTTTCAATACGGAAATCAAGCCTGAATTCGATGAAAAGGGGAATGTTGATTATAAAGAGCTCAATTTGATTCAAAACGTAAAAAAGGGAGATAAATTAGCCGAGGTCACTTCCCCCAAAAAAGGTGCCGAGGGCTTTACTATCTTTGGAAAGAAGATTTCACCGAAAGAAGGTGTAAAACCTGCACCCCCTGTCGGCGAAAACACCTGTCCCGACCCGAACAACCCCGATGTATTAGTGGCCGAAATAGATGGAGCGGCAAAGTTAAAAGGGTTTCTGGTACAGGTTGAGCCTGTTTTCCTTGTCAAGGGTGATGTCGATTTTACAACCGGGAATATCGACTTTGTCGGCTCGGTGATTGTTAACGGTGATGTGAAAAGCGGTTTCAAGATCAAGGCGAAAGTCGATGTTCAGGTTGACGGTGTCGTGGAAGATGCCGTTATCGAAGCCGGCGGAGATGTCCTGATCAAGATGGGTTTTATCGGGAGAGAGGAAGGTAAAATTGTCGCGCAGGGAAAGGTGACTGCTACTTATTGTGTTAATGAAAATATCATCTCTGAGGGCGATATCAATATTATTGAATATATAATGCACAGCAACATCCAAACAAAAGGCAATTTATTCGTAAAAGAGAAAAAGGGATTGATAGTGGGCGGCGAATGTTACGCTGTTAAAGGAATTGAGGCAAATACAATTGGAAATGAAAGTTATGCCGCTACCAGCGTGGTAACCGGTATAGATAAAGAAATTGGTGAACGGCTCAGGCTTAAAAGGGCTTACCTGTGGAAAAATGCCGAACATATCACCGATATAGACAAGGTAATCAAGAAAATTCAACGGCTGCAGCTGGTCAAGAAAGACCTGCCTCCGGACAAAGTCGAGTTGCTTGATACAATGGCCAAAATTAGGAAAAAGAAATTGGAGATCAGGGATAAGCTGGCCGCTGAAATTAAAGAGTTGGAGAGCAAAACCCTCGAATACAAGGAGGCCCTGATCAAAGTCTTCGATACGGTGTATCCGGGAGTATCGGTAACTATCTGTAACAGGCATTTATCGGTCAATGAAGCAACGAAATACGTTTATTATAAATATTCAGAGGCAGGCGTGATTGCCGCAGATATGGAAGAGTTGGTGTGATTGGTTAATATATCCTTTTTGGGAATAAAATATGATCTCCCGTGAACGCGTTCTGGCAGCGCTGAGTCACCGCCAGCCAGACAGGGTAGCTGTGGATTTCTCAGCTCATCGCTCCTCCGGAATAGCCGCTATCACATATGCGAAATTAAGGAAACACCTCGGCCTGCGGGAGAAAGCGATACGGGTTTACGACCCGATCCAGCAGCTTGCCGAGGTGGATGAGGATATCCTCGACCTGTTCGGAGTGGATACGATCGAACTGGGCCGCGCCTTTGCACGCGAGGATGATTCCTGGGCCGAATGGATCCTGCCGGATGGCGCACCCTGCAAAATGCCCCTCTGGGCTGTGCCCGAGCGAAAGGGAAATGAGTGGATCCTCCGCTCAAAAAGCGGCCGGGCTATCGGCAGGATGCCTCCCGGAGCGCTCTATTTCGAGCAGTCTTATTATCCCTTTGCAGAAAATGCCGACCTTGATGCTGTCCCTGAGGCTATGCAAGAGAGCCTGTGGACTGCTGTAGCCTCGCCTCCGGGGCCGCTCACCTCAGGCAAGAATGGCCGGGAGAAATTTCGACAAGGTGCAAGACGGCTTCGCCAGCACACGGACCGGGCGATTATCGCCCTTTTCGGCGGGAACCTGATCGAACTGGGGCAGTTTCTCTTCCGCCACGACAATTTTTTAATGATGCTGGCTGCCGAACCTCACAAAGCCCACTCTTTTCTCGATAAAGTATTGGAAATCCACCTGGAAAACCTCACCAGGTTCATGGAGGATGTGGGAAAGTTTGTCGATATCGTGGCCTTCGGCGACGACCTGGGAACCCAGAACGGCCCCCAGATCGCTCCTGCGATGTACCGGGAGTTTTTCAAGGAGCGTCATGCCGAGATGTGGCGCCTTGCCAAATCTATGGCGGAGGTTAAAGTGATGCTTCACAGCTGCGGCAGCCTGCGGGAACTTCTCCCGGACCTGATAGAGGCCGGCCTGGACGCGATTAACCCGGTACAGATAACCAGCGCCGGCATGGATGCGGCAGAGCTGAAAAGAGAATTCGGCTCGGAGATCACGTTCTGGGGCGGCGGCTGCGACACCCGCGATATCTTACCGAAAGCTGCCCCCGAGGAAGTAAAAAAGCATGTCACTCGTCAGCTTGAAATCCTCAGCCCCGGCGGCGGGTTCGTTTTCCAGCAGGTGCATAACATCCTGGCCGATGTCCCCCCGCAGAATGTCGCGGCCATGTTCGAGGCTGTTAAGAACTGGAAATAAGTTGATAATTCTAATTCCATAGTTTAAGATTACTTAAAGAAATATTCGATTTAACAGTGAGTGGTGAAATGAAACAAGCAGAGAAAAAAAATAAAGTAAATAGAAAAACTGGCGAGTTGTTCTTTAAAGTTGACTGTGGCTTGTTATTCCAGTTAGGGGAGCAACTAGTAGCCAAAAGATCAGTGGCTTTGTCCGAACTGGTTAAAAATGCTTACGATGCTGATGCCACAAAAGTCATTATTACGATTGAAAACGTAAAGAAGAAAGGAGGTCGGATATATATTAAAGACAATGGAACAGGGATGACTTTTAAAGATATTCAGCGAGCTTGGATGAATATTGCAACAACTGAGAAGATAAAAAAACCATATTCGATATTATTCAAACGACCGAGGACAGGGGCGAAAGGAGTTGGAAGGTTTGCGGCACGAAGACTTGCAACAACACTGCGGCTGTTTTCAGTATCAAAATTGAAAGATAATAAAAAGGAATATGTAGAAGTTATATTTAATTGGAAAGATTTTATACATGGAAAAACAGTAAACGATATACCATGTGAATATATTCGCAGGCGGTCGACTAAGGATGAGGAATGTGGTGTAACTTTGGAATTGTTAGATACAAATGATATATGGACAGAAGAAGATGTAGAGGAACTTCAAAAGGAGTTAACAATATTATATTCACCTTTCCCTGAACAAATTGAAGGAGAATTGAAAGATATTCCGGTAAATCGAGATCCTGGTTTCTCAATAGAAATTAAAGCCCCAGAGTTTGTAGAGTATTCTGGAAAACTTGGAGAACACTTTTTGGAATCTTCGTACGCAAAACTTATAGGATCAGTTAGTAAAAATGGAAAAGTAGTGTATGAACTAACTTTTAGAGGTGAGAAAGAAAAAGAAGTTTTTATGCCTCGTGAACGCACTTTTGAGAAATTTGGTTTATCTAGATTTATAATTCATTATTTCGTATATAGAGGAGACTATTTTTCTGGTATAAAATTTAGTGTTGGTGAAGCGCGGAGAAAAGGGAGAGAACAAGGAGGAATTAAAATATTTTTAGATAAGTTTCGGATCCCTCCTTACGGAGATCCAGGTGATGACTGGCTAACATTAGACGAAGAAAGAGCTCAACGTAGGGGCGTACCGCCAGATATACTTTTGGACTATGCAAAAGAACTTGATGATCCTATGTTATTACTACCCGGAAATAACCAAATTTTTGGGGGTGTGTTTCTTTCTCGAATTAATAATCCACAGATTGAAATAACTTTGGATAGGGAAAGACTAGTTGAGAACGAAGCATTTAGAGATCTTAAGGATTTTGTACGTTTAGGTATTGATTGGATGGCAGTATTACATGCCCGGAGAGTTGTGGATAAAGCAAAGAGAAGAGAAGAAGCTGCGCCTTTTGCTAAACCTACAAAACTCGTATCCAAAGCGAAGGAATCCATAGAAAATATAAGTGATTTAATAGGGAAACAAGAAAGCAAACAAATCATTCAGGTACTTGAACTGGCAGAGGCTGAATTCGAAAGTCGAGAGGAAGAACATATAAGTGAATTATCTATGCTTCGTGTACTTGCATCAACTGGCACAATGATAGTTGTATTTGACCATCAACTAGTTGGTATACTTAATGGGTTAAAAGATAGCCACGAAAATCTGAAATTATTTCTTAAAGGATTACAGAATAAGGAAAAAAAGAATTTTGAACAAATTTTAAATAGGCTTAAAGGTTGGATTGAAGACGCAGAACATCAGGGTCAGCTTCTTGGATTGTTATTGGGCCAGCGCTCACGTTTACGGAGAAGACGAATTGCATTAAAGCCTATCGTAGAAAATACGTGTTCGGCTTTCGAAAACTATATGGATAAAATGAGGATAAAATTTTATAACAAAATAACTCCCTTTCACCGTACACCTCCTATGTATGAATGCGAAATAACAGCCATCTTAGTGAATCTTATGACAAATTCCTTGAAAGCTTTGAGACAGCAGCCAATTAAAAAAATAGGAGTATTTTCTGAAAAAAAATCACAAACAATGAAACTGCTGTTTTGTGATACTGGTATCGGAGTGCCAAAGGACAAGAGGGATGTATATTTTAAACCATTTGTGGGTGACAGTGTGCCAGACCCAGTATTAGGACATGGTACTGGACTTGGTTTGAAGGTGGTAAAGGACCTTGTAGATATTTATGGCGGCCAAGTTAGGTTTGTTGATCCGTTTGAAAAATGGAAAACATGTTTGGAGATATCGATACCTGAGGAGTAAATATGCCGGCAGAGAAATATAAGATTGCATATATTGATGATGATCCAGGTGAATTAAAGGAATATACAAAAAAGTTAAAATCTAATAATAAATTGGAGGTGGAAGCTATCTCTCCGGAAAAAAAATTAGATTTAAATAGTATAGCGAGAGAAAATCCAGCACTAGTTATTATTGACTATCTTCTTGAGCAAGCCCAAAGGGATGGCTCAACACCTGAATTTATGGGTTCAACGTTTGCATCAATTTTCCGTGAAAAACTTCCAGAGAAACCAGTAGTATTACTTTCAAAAAGAAGCTTGCTTGGTACTCACTTGATCCAAGCTAGAGATGTTGGTGGAGCTTATGACGAAATGTTTTTTAAAGATGATTTTTCAAAAGGAATAGATATAATAATATCAGGGCTTATCAATCTCATCGAAGGTTTTAAATTATTAAAAGGTAAAAGGAAAAGAAACCGGCGGGCTATATTTGACGTATTAAAAGCTTCTCCTGCTGAGGAAGAGGATTTATTAAGAGCCAATCCACCGGAGGCTTTACAAAAAAATGAGCCCTGGAGAGTACCTGAAATTGCTAAATGGTTAAGAAAGGTTATTCTTAATTATCCTGGCCTATTATATAACTCCTTATATGCAGCTACTTTGTTGGGAATTGATCAAAAATCATTCTTGTCTAAACAAGTTCAAGATGTTTTTAAAAATTGTAGATATACTGGTGTCTTCTCTAAGGAAGATTATCCTCTATGGTGGAAAGCCAGAGTTCTTAGAGTGGCTAGCAAATTAATGATAAATCAAGAATTAACTGGTAATCCGACAACAAAGTTTAGGCTAGCGTGGAAAGGAAAAACTTGTGCTGATTTAAAACCGTCAAAGTGTATTTCTAGTGGAAGAGAACATGCTGACTGTGTTTGTTTTGTATATAATAAACCAGTAATGCGTCAATTTTCTTTGCCCTATTCCCCAGACAATCGTCCATCAGTTATGGATGAAGCTCGAATTTCATTAAAGGCAATTGAAGAGACCAATAAGTATGAAGAAGAACTTTTTACTCCTGATTCTCGACACTTAGTAAAAAAGATTCAAAAAAGAGAAATAGTATTTTGACTGATAATAATATAAAATATACTTTAAAAGATATTTCTAATGAGTTGACAGCACTTAAAAGTAGATTAAGAAGTAATAATGTCCTCGATCCTCAGGGAATTAATACTCTTGATACTACTATTGAAAATATTAAAGCGCAAATGTGTGGGAGAAAAAAGCTAAAAACTGCGCCTTGGAAATTTGAAATAGAACCATCTCGACCTTTACTTTTCAATATTTGCGAAGTCAAAGGTTATAAACTCCAAGTTGATATTTTTTGTTCAATTTCGTATCCAGATAAATACTTTGATAATTGGAATGAAACTCTGACTATTAGGATTTGGTCTGTAGATGAAAAATTGTTTTATAGAGAATCATTAGATTTCGAGAAGTTAAAAAGGATTGGACGTCGTGTAATGGCTAGATTCCATTTTGATCGAGCAAATCCTGGACAAGCTGGGCCACATTTTCATCTTCAAATTGGTGGGAAACCACATTTAGATGAATTCTGTTGGTATCCAAAAGAATTGGAAGTTCCAAGGTTCATTCACCATCCAATGAATTTGATGTTAGCATGCGAGTTTGTAATTGCAAATTTTTTCCCAGAAAAATACGATAAAATCTCTAAGGAAGTTACTTGGCAAATGGCTTTGAAAAAGTGCCAGGAATATTATTTGATCCCATATTACAAAACGAATATGAAAAATTGGGATCAGAAAGAAAGTTTGCTAAAATATCTTTGGAATAATTATGAAACCCTCTGTTCTTGAACAGTATAGAAAAGCCTTGGGTGCTTTTTATACTCCAGACAAACTTGCCAAAATCTTAGCAAATTGGGCAATTAGAAGTCCTAAGGACAGAATACTAGATCCTTGTTTTGGTGGGTGTTCTTTTTTAAATGCAGCTATACAAACTTTGAATTCTCTTGGCTCCAACCAACCGGCAAAACTAGTGTATGGAGTTGATAGAGATCGGAGTGTTTTAAATTTTGCAAGGGAGATTATTAATCAAGGAGCAACTAAAGAGCAACTTATTAATACAGACTTTTTAACTTTGGAACCTGAATTTTTTAAAAATAAATTGTTTGATGTAATTTTGAGTAATCCTCCTTATATCCGTCACCACAATCTAAAAGGTAGTAGATTTCGTAATGCTGTGCTAATGAGTAAGAATTCCCTGATTGAGATACCTGGTCGTGCAAGTTATTGGGCTTATTTTGTTGTACATTCTTTGAGATTTCTTTCAGATTTTGGAAGACTTGCGCTCATATTACCAGGCTCATTATTACATGCTGATTATGCTAAATCCTTAAGAATTCATTTAGCGAAGCAATTTAAATCAATGGTTATTCTTCTATTACAAGAGAGAGTATTTAGAGATACAGATGAAGAAAGTATAATACTTTTGGCAGATGGTTACCGTAAACCACACAAGAAAGTTAATATTTATAGTATATCTGACATTGGCGAGTTAGAAGGAGTATGTGATGATTTAAAAGAAATAAAATATAATGGTCATTTATTAACTTCAAATGACAACTGGCTTAAAGGTATTATTTCCAATAAATGCACTAACATTTATGATAAGATATGTGTAAGCAACAAGACTAGTTATTTAGGTGATTGTGCTAAAATTAGTATTGGCACAGTTACCGGAGCAAATAAGTATTTTTTAATTTCAAAAAAACAAAGTGAAAATCTTGAAATTCCAGAAAAATTCTTGTTTCCGATAGTTAGAAGGTCATCATTTTTAAAGGGCCTATTATTTAGTGACAATGACTGGTTTGAACTGCATTCGAATGAAAAAATTGGCACTTTAATTCTTAACACCAATTCTGGGAAGGAAATACCCGCAAAGGTTCTAAATTATATTTCATTTGGTGAAATTAATGGTATTTCCAATAGATACAAATGCAAAATTAGATCGCCATGGCATACTGTTCCGATTTGTCCTCCACCAGATGCTTTTTTACAATACATGTCTGCTGGGAGACCAAAATTAGTACTTAATTATTCAAATGTTTCATGTACAAATGCTATACATGTTATTAATTGGAAAAGACAATTTTCAAAAAGAATGCAATGTTCTATCGCAATTTCTTTTCTTTCAACTCTAACTCAATTGAGTGCTGAATTAGAAGGTCGTAGTTACGGTGGTGGTGTATTAAAATTAGAGCCTTCAGAAGCATCTAGGCTTATCCTAGCCCTTCCTGAAAATGGTTTTAAGAATGCTTCGAAAATATGTAGAAAAATTGATACATTTTTGCGTTCTGGTAAATGGAGTAATGTATCTGAACTTGTAGATGATATTGTTTTAAAAGAATATCTTTGTATAACTAAAAGTGATATTCATTGCCTTCGTGCGCAATTAGTATATTTGGGCCACAGGAGGCGAGGTTTACGGAGTAAATCACAATAAGCTTTCAGAGATTATCTTATTTTTTCGAAAAGTAATCATAACAACTTTCCCATCTTTCTTCTCTAATCAATTTTCTCATTGTCTATCACTCATTAAAGCTAATAAGATTTAACATCCACAAACCTCCGGCCTGTTCAACACCGGCAACTTGAATTCTTTTTTCTTTTTGATTAGATTATAGTTAGTGGTAAAGTGCACATTTTTTCAGGTAGGATTTAAGATGGATTTTTTTATCAGTCGGAGAGGATGAAATGACAGAAATAACTCTGGAAAAGGTGAAAGAGGATCTTTACTCCAGACATCACCCGAGTATCACACCGGTTCATATAGAAGCCAAGGCGCCGATGATTTACGAAATCCTGAGGCTCAAGGCCAAACATAATGTGGTCATTCTGGGCCACAATTACATGGAACCCATTCTGTTCGGCCTCTCAGCGCCTGAAGAGCAGGGAGACTCCCTGGCCTTAAGCCGTTACGCGGCCACCACCGATGCGGAGTACATAATTTTCAACGGCGTTTTTTTCATGGCCGAAACCGCCAAGATTCTCAGTCCGCAGAAAAGAGTGTTGATCGCAGACAAGACCGCCGGCTGTTCCCTGGCCGATGATTTCGACTCGAGTGTTATCGATGAACTAAAGGCCACGCATCCAGGAGTGCCGGTGATGATCTATGTCAACAGCAACGCCTCGGATAAGGCAAAGTGCGATGTTGTCTGCACCTCGGCCAATGCAAAGCATATCGCCATGTCAATGCCGGGTGAGAAAATCATTTTTGTTCCTGATGTCCTCTTTGCCAGAAACCTGGCCGAGGAACTGAAAGGGGTCAAGGAAGTAATTTACCCGGACGGGGATGACGCGGCGCGGGGCGCGATCTGCGAGGTTCACGAAAAATTCACCCTTGCCGATATCCTGGCTATCCGTAAATCTTTCGAAATCCCGAAAGGGCATACCAGACGCATGATTTACGCCCACTGGGAATGCAGGCCCGAAGTGCTGAGAGAGGTGGATTTCTATGGGAGCACCTCACAGATCATGAACGATATATCACAACGAGCTTCCGGAGTGGGCCTCGAACGCGCCTTCGTGGCTAGCGAATGCGAGTTTACCTCAAACCTGGATGCAGCATTTCCTCAGGTCAATTTTTTCACAGCCTGCGCGGTGAGGTGCCAGCACATGGCCAAGGTGAGTCTGGGAGGGGTGCTTGAAATACTGCGCAGAATCGATAAGGGAGACGATTTGTCTCAGTATGAGGTCTTGCTTGAGCCGGATCTTATCAAAAGGGCGAAAAAACCGATTGAGTTGATGATGCAGTTCGTTTGACAGAGACGGTCTCCTCCGGGAGGCCGTCGGGGTTTACGGGCTGATAATCGAGTTCATCGCCCAGGTCGGGACAACTGCCGGGTCGATATCGAAAACATGCAGCCCGAGAGTATAAACCAGAATGGTTACCAGTACTGCGCCGATCAGGTTAAGCCAGAGTCCGATCCGTGCCATCTGGGGGATACGTACCCAGCCGCTGCCGAACACGATGGCGTTGGGCGGGGTGGCCACAGGCAGCATAAAAGCGCAACTGGCTGAGATCGTGGCCGGGATCATCAGCAGAAACGGATGGGTTCCCATCGCCACTGCCGCGGCGGCAAGCACCGGGATCAGCATGGTTGTGGTGGCGGTGTTCGAGGTGATCTCGGTCAGGAAAGTCATCATCAGACAGGTGCAGAATATCACCACCCAGACAGGCATGTTCTGAAGCCATTCGAGTCTTTCTCCCAGCCAGAGCGCAAGACCGGTTGCCTCCATACCATTGGCCAGAGCGAACCCCCCTCCGAAAAGGATCAGGATACCCCAGGGCATCCCCTCGCGTACGGTTTTCCAGTCCATCAGGAAACGCTTGCCTCCTCCTTTTTCTCCAGGTAGAAGGAACAGCAGGCAGCCCATGGTCATCGCCACAGTGGAGTCATCAATCAGCGGGCACCAGTCGGTTAGCCCCCAAGTGGTGTAAAACCCGAGGTTGATCGGGCGGCGGAAAATCCAACCCAGAGCGGTCATGCAGAATACTGTAAGCACTGCTTTTTCGCCCCAGCGCATCGGACCCAGGCCGCGCAACTGTACCTTGATATATTCCTCACCGCTTTTGGGGTCGAATGCGGAGAACTGCCGCACCGGAACCGGCGATCCACGGCGGATCAGAATCTGCCAGACAATGGGAATGAAAAGGATCACCAGGGGCAGGCCGAGCAGCATCCATTGCAGAAAATTTATTTCCGGCGCCTGGGGGAAAAGCTTCTTCACGAAACCGGCCATGACAATATTAGGCGGAGTGCCTACCAGAGTGCCCACCCCCCCGATACTCGCTGAATAAGCGATTGCGAGCATCAGGGTCAGACCGAAATTTTCCCGGAAGACTGCCGCCTGCTCCTTGTCTGCACCTTCTGTCTCTGCCATCTGAATTACAACCGCCATGCCGATTGGCAGCATCATCATTGTGGTGGCGGTATTTGAAATCCAGAGCGAGAGAAACGCCGAGGCGACCATGAACCCCAGCACCAGGCGCGACGGACTGCCGCCGATGACGCGGATTATGTGCAGGGCGATTCGCCGGTGAAGGCCCACTTTCTGCATCGCAATAGCGATCAGGAAGCCGCCGAAAAACAGGTATATCATCCGGTCGGCGTAACTGAGCGGGGTTTCCCGGGCGGAAAGGATTCCCAGAAGAGGAAAAAGCGGCAGGGGAAGAAGAGCGGTGGCGGGAATCGGGATCACCTCGGTTATCCACCAGACAGCCATCAGGGCCGCCACCGCCGCCATACGCATCGCAGAGGGGTTGAGATCACCGGGAACAGGAAGAAGGAGGAAAATAATGAAAAGCAGCGGGCCGAGATAAAGTCCGATCACAGGTCTCAGCCCTTTATCAGTGTCACTCTGATTCATCAATCTGGTTTCTATCCCTGGTTTTCGCACTTGATAAGCGCTCAGGCCACCCTCAAAGTGTCAGTACACGTT
Organism: uncultured Gemmatimonadales bacterium; assembly: GCA_964548275.1. Classification (GTDB taxonomy): domain Bacteria; phylum Gemmatimonadota; class Glassbacteria; order GWA2-58-10; family GWA2-58-10; genus JAUVUV01. The sequence continues at coordinate 46,361 of CAZJQI010000020.1, read as the reverse complement.
AGACAGCCCGGATCAGGCTGTCAAGGATAATATCTATCGGTAGCAGCCTCACCCGGCCGTTTTAAGGCCTCTGCCAGCGATCTTGAACAGAGGCCGAAAAATAAGTATCTTGATTCTTAGGGAATAGTTCTTTCGATTTTAATTCTAACCGGTGGCGTTCTTGTTCTATTACCAAGCAAGGGCGAGAAAGATTTAAATGAAAAGAAGGCTTGATGGAAGATAGTCAACAATCTCTTGTTCCCCAAGAACGGATTGAAAATCTGATTATTCTTGTTCGAGGGCAGAAAGTAATGCTTGACCAGGACCTGGCGACTCTTTACGGAGTCGAGACGAGAAAGCTGGTTCAAGCAGTGAAGCGGAATATAGACCGCTTTCCCGAAGATTTTATGTTTCAACTAACAAAAGGTGAATTTGATCTTTTGAGATCACAAATTGTGACCTCAAAGCAGAGAGGAGGTAGAAGGTATCCTCCTTATGCAGTTAGCGAACAGGGCGTGGCTATGCTATCCAGTGTCCTTAATAGCAAGCGGGCCATCCATGTAAATATAGAGATTATGAGAGCCTTTGTCCGATTGAGAAAGATGATTGCCTCTCATGTTGAGTTATCCCGGAAGTTTGAGAAGCTGGAAAAAAAATACGACTCAAAATTCAAGGTGATTTTCGATATTCTTAAACGTCTTATGGGACCACCGGATAATAAAAAACGTCCCATAGGATTTCTCCGGAGAGATTCAACTCAGAAGGAGGAGCCTTAAAGGTTGTGATGCTGGAAAAGAGATAAAATTTTCCGATTCTTCACCCCGCTTAGATATCTAGATTTAAGGAGAAGCTGTAGTAATAACAACACCCGGTTCAGCATGAGTTGACCTGCACAGAAATCATAATTTACGGAGAATGGATGACCTTTAAAAAACTTATGGAAATAAACCTCCGCCTCCTGGCAGAGGAGGACAGCCGTCTTTCGCCTTTCGCCACACCTCACTCCACAGCCAGGCGCAAGTTTTCCACCGAGGACAAGGATTTCCGCAGCGAGTTCGCACGCGATCGCGACCGAATCCTTTACTCAGGCGGGTTCAGGCGCTATGTCGGCAAGACCCAGGTGGTGTATTTCGCCTCCCAGTTCGATGAGCATATTACCAACCGGGCGATCCACACGATTCAGGTCTCCCAGATCAGCCGCACAATCGGCCGGCTCCTGCGGCTCAACCTTGACCTGATCGAGGCGATTGCTCTGGGTCACGATCTCGGGCACCCGCCGTTCGGCCATGACGGAGAGGCTTTTCTCGATAAGCTCTGCCATGAGTACGGAATCGGACATTTCCAGCACAAAGTTCACGGGCTCTACTATGTTGATCGGATCGCCAACCGCAACCGGGGCATGAACCTGACCTTTCAGGTGCGCGACGGGCTACTGTTCCATGACGGGGAAAGCTATCTTGACCGGCTTACTCCTTGCCGGGAAAGGGAGGAGAAGGATATCCAGGATTATATCCTCCGCTGCTCCCGGGAAACCCCTCCGGACTGGGTTCCCTCAACCCTGGAGGGCTGCGTGATGCGTATGTGCGACACGGTGGCCTATGTGGGACAGGACATCGAGGATGCCGCGCGCATGGGCATTCTGAATAAAGAGTCGATTCCCAAGGCTTTGGTCGACTGCCTAGGAAACACTAACAGTCAAATAATCAACTCGCTGGTTTCGGATATTGTGGATTCGAGTCTCGACCGGGACACCATCCAGCTCAGCCCGAGAGTTGCCGAATCATTTCGCAGACTCAGGGAATTCAACCACCACCGGATTTACGGCCACCCCGAGATCCGCAGTGAAAAACAACGTATCCAGTATGCTTTCCGGATGCTTTTCGAGCATTTTCTCCACGAACTGGAAAAAAATAAGACCGGGTCGATTATTTTTGAACACTTCCTCAATAATCGTTCAGAGGAGTACATGGAGGCTACCTCGCACCCGGAAAAGGTGCGCGATTACCTGGCCACGATGACAGACCGCTACTTTAGCAAGGTTTTCACCGAACTTTACGTGCCGCGAATGCCCGGCTAAACTTGGATGTTTGGAATTTCAAGTTGACAACCCGCATGGGGTTTAGATACTTTTAAGAGGGCCTATCAGCTTAACAGTTAAAACTGTTTTTTCTATTCAAGGGGTACAGACAAATTAACTGTTTCACCACTGGAGATAGTTTTGAAACCTGTAAAAATAATAATCTGCTGTTTTATTTGCCTTTTTGCGACCGGTTCTGTCCCCGGTCGAGCCGGCCAGGAGCAACCGGTCTCCTTGCTGAGATCCACTGCCTCGGGCCGCAAAAGTCTCCATCTGGTGGTTTATAACAGTAACATCGCTCTGGTCAGTGAGAGACGCCTGGTGCCGAAAACAGCCGGCGAGTTCAGGTTGAGTTTCGCGGATGTGGGCGAAAAAATCATTCCTTCCTCGGTAGTTGTCGAGACAGATAAAGGGCTCACGGTACTCGAGCAGCAATACGAGTACGACCTTCTTTCCAAACAGAAGCTTCTCGAAAGCTACCTGGGCCGCGAGCTCACCCTGGAACGGCTGGACGAGCGGACAAACACGCCGACAAGGGTCACCGGCAAACTGCTCAGCCTCAAAGGGGGGACGATCATCCAGTTCGAGGATCATGTCGAGGTGGATCCTAAAGGCACTTTCATCCTTCCCGAAGTGCCAGCTAACCTCGTGACTCACCCCACCCTGACCTGGCTCATGAGCTCGGAGAAGAAAGGCGATTGCCTTCTGAATGTCTCATACCTCACAGGCGGAATAAACTGGAACTGCGAATATGTACTCACCCTTGAGGGCGACAGCGACAGGGCGAGTCTCGCCGGTTGGGTAACAGTGCACAACAACAGCGGGGTAGCCTACGATAATGCGGAACTTCACCTGGTGGCCGGAGAATTACACCGCGTGCGCGAAGCCGGTGTTGTGCGGGAGCAAATGGCCGAAATGCGAGCTGCCGCACCCCAACTTGCCGCTGCCAAAGGCAGGGGCGGTGATTTCACCCAGGAGAAAGGCTTTGAATACTACCGGTACAGTCTGGGCAGAGTAACCAGCCTGCCGAACCGTCAGATGAAACAGATCGAGCTGTTCAGGCATGACGGCTTGAAACTTTCCCGTGTTTACCGTTTCGAGGGCGGCAGACAATTTTATTACAGCCCCGTGCCGGGACCTTCACGCCCGCAACAGCTCAATGTATATCTAGAATGGGAAAATGCCCAACCAAACTACCCGGGCATGCCGCTGCCTGGGGGAATCGTTCGAATTTACGAGCAGTCCAGACCGAATGTGGCCTGGCTTCTCGGGGAGGACAGGATCAGCCACACTCCCCGCGATGAGAAAGTCTCGATCAAGGCCGGAACAGCTTTCGACCTTCTGGGCCAAAAGAAACAGACAGAGTTCAAGCGTCTTTCTGATCGCCTGCGGAAAGTGAGTATCGAAATCATCCTCACCAACCGCAAGTCCAAGGATGTTACTGTTCAGGTGGATGAAATCCTCCCTGGCGACTGGAAGATCACAAGCCAGTCTCATCAGTTCGAGAAACTGGAGGCCAACCGGATTAGGTTCACTACCCGGGTGCCTGCCGGGGGGAAGGTTACTGTCGGATACACGGCGCAGTTTCTCTAAAGGTCGGCCTGCTGCGCTGTTAAGCAAGAAAAAGACTCGATTTCAGGCTTGGAGTGCCGATGAAAAAGGAAGCGTGTGAGCTGGTTGATGAAATTCTCGAGTTTCTCTGGATGGAAAACCCGGTGGAGGCAACTTTGGCCGGTGTGCACAGTTACGATGGTCGGCTGGAGAAACTGGACCAGGTTTCCCGCAGGAACAAGCTGAACAGGAAAAAAGAGTACCTTAACCAGATCACAGCGCTTCAAGATCAACGCATCAATAGTCCGGAGTTAGACCTGCTTAAAGCCGCCCTCGAGGTGGGAATCCGGATGGAGGAGGAAGCGGGAAGTCTTGACCGGGACGCCGCTACTTATCCGCGCCTTGCTCTTTACGGTGTCTATCAGCTTGTGGCCCGCAGCAGCACTCCCTCCCATTACCGCGCTCTTCGAGCAGTGGACAGGATGCGGGAAATACCGCGCATTCTCGCTGAAGGCAAGCTCAATATCAGTTACGGCGAGAACATTCCCTACATCCTGACCATGGGCGCGGCCGAGCTGACTGCAACCGGCAGGGAGTATCTCTCCCAGCTTGTCAGCATGCTGGTTGCGGAGGTGCCGGACCTGGAGAACGTTGTCAAAAAGTATGCAGATCACGCTCTTAAAGCGTTTGAGGATTACCTCGAGTTCCTGGTCGAGGAGATCCAGCCGCGCTCGAACGGCACAAGTGGAGTCGGCGAGGAGCTTTTCGATTTTCTTCTCAAGCGGGAACATCGGCTCTCCCTGAACGAAAGTGACCTTCGCAAGATAGCTCTCGAGGAGGCCGAGCGTGCGGAAAGTGAACTCGAAAAGCAGGCAGCTCTACTCGGGGGCTCAGGAACCTGGCGCGACAAGATTTCCACGCCTGATAATCGTAAGCCTGCCAGCGACCTGCTATCTTATTGGAAAAGGATTGTTGATGAAGTGAAACAGGCGGTAAAAGGCGCGGGGCTTGTTACTCTGCCCACAGAAGGAGAGCTGGTGGTCACCCAGACTCCGCCTTTTGAAAGGATGATAATTCCGACAGCCGGATATATCGAGGCCCCGCTTTTCGAGGAGGGAAGCAAGGCTTTTTTCTGTGTAACGATACCGGCAAAGGGCTCAAGGGAAGAAGAAATGGAAGCAGCGCTGGAGATGCACTCGCGGGTAAAAGCCCTGTTGACAGTAGTCCGCGACGTATATCCGGGAAGGCATACATTGCTCGAACGGCGTAAAAAAGGTGGAAATAAGCTGGCTTACCTGGCACGTGGAAACATGCTCGAGGAAGGATGGTGCAGCTATGTCCTGGGCCTGGTGACAGATCAGGAGTTGTTCGATGATCCGAAATTATCGCTTTATGCCAATCGCGACCGGCTGCTGGCTGCCTCGCGGGTGCTGATTGACCTGGATCTTCACACCCGGGGCTTGAACGAAGCACAGGCTGTAAGCCGGCTTGCCGCGGCAACGGGAATCACCCAGTTGCAGGCCTGGTTTCAGGTACGCAGCCTTGCCTCCAGCCCAACCTCCTCTGTGGGCGCAATGGTCGGCAGGATAAAAATCGAGTCATGGCGGGAAAACTGCCGCAAAAAGGGAGGAAAAACATTCAGCCTGAAAAAATTCCACGATTCCCTCCTGGGCCTGTGTGCTCTTCCTCCTGATAAGGTAGAAAAGCGGCTTTTACAGGCGTTTGGCAAGAAGAGGAAGTAGAGATGCGGATAAACTATTTCGCCTCGGTGCCGTACCCTGAGGTGACAGCGCAGATGGAAAAACTTGCAGCCGCCGGTCTCGGCCTTGAAATTGAAGTGGCCGACCCGCATTGGATTCTGAAAGTCTGTGAGCTGCCGATGGCCGCAAGGCTCGGCCAGACCCTGCAGGACAGGGGATTTCAGGTGCACGTGCAAGGCCCTTTTTTCGATCTCGCTCCTGGCAGCCTCGATCCGTTTATCAGGGAACACACCGGAAAACTCTTTCTCCGCACGGTTGAGATAGCCGGAAGCTTGAATGCGAAAAACCTCACCTTTTACTCTGGATACAATCCGCTCCTTCATTCCAGGGTGCTCGACCAGTGGTTCGAAATCTGTCTGCCCCTCTGGCAGGAAATACTCGAGGTTGCGGATCGTTATGATCTGAGGATTCTGATAGCGAACATGTTCGAAGAAGACCCGGAAATTCAGTTGCGCTTGATCCAGGATTGCCCGCCGGAGGCTGTGGGAGTCTGTCTCGATGTGGCCAACGCTTTCACTTACTCGCGCAGGAAAATCTCCTCCTGGCTCCGTGCCTTCAGTGACCGCCTTCATCTGGTGCATCTCAGCGACACCAGAGGAAAAAATGGAGAACATCTCCCGCTGGGCAAGGGTAAAGTGCCGTTAAAGGAGTTTTTCCAGGAGTGCATGAAAAAAAACCTGGCTCCTGATATGGTGTTTAAAATGACTGCCAAGCAGTCTCTCGAATCTTTGCAAACCTTACGCAAGAAGGGTCTGGGACAGTACCAGATTGAGCTGTTGTAGCTTTTACATCCAATCGCGATACCACCGCTCTTGAATCGGCGCAATGGGCGGCGTGTTGATTAAAGCGAGGGAGGGTGGCTGTTAATGATCAAAGAAAGAACGCTTAAACTGCCGGAAAAGATGCTTGAAGAGGCAGCCAAAGGTGAGCCTCTCTCTGGTGAAGAACTTGCTGCAGGGCTGAAACAAGGAACAATTATAGTTCTCGGAAATACTCTCCGCGCAGGCAAGGTGCGGCCGACAGCGGTCGGGAAGGGTACCAGGACAAAGGTCAATGCCAATTTCGGTACCAGCAGGGATGCAAGTGGAATAGAAGAGGAACGTAAGAAAATCCAGATAGCTGCCGCGGCCGGTACTGATACGGTAATGGACCTTTCCACCGGCGAGGATATCGAACGCACACTGAAAATGTCACTCGAGGAAAGTTCCGTACCCGTAGGTACGGTTCCAATTTACGGCCTCGCGACCAGGATGTTGGCTAAAGGCTGCAAATTAGCGGATATTTCCGAGGAGGATTTTATCGACTCGGTGAGTGCCCACTGCGAGCTTGGCGTGGATTTTATTACCGTGCACTGCGGGTTGACACTGGAAGGAGTCCGGCATTTAGAGAATGAAGGCCGGGTGACCGGTATCGTTAGCCGGGGCGGCTCCTTTCTCCATCGCTGGATGCGTTCCACAGGCAAAGAGAATCCTCTTTACACTCTATATGATGAGATTCTCAAAGTGGCGGGCAAGTATAATGTGGCTTTGAGTCTGGGGGACGGGCTTCGTCCCGGTTCTATTGCCGATGCCACCGACCGCTGCCAGACCGAAGAACTGCTGATACTCGGTGAGCTGGTCGACCGGGCCCGGAGCGCAGGCGTACAGGCAATGGTCGAGGGACCGGGCCATGTCCCGCTTGACCAGATCAGGCTCAATATCCAGATGCAGAAAGAAATCTGCAAGGGCGCTCCATTTTATGTGCTCGGACCGCTGGTAACCGATATTGCTCCCGGCTACGATCATATCACTGCTGCTATCGGCGGGGCGATTGCCGCTGCAGCAGGGGCAGATTTTCTCTGCTATGTAACTCCCGCCGAACACCTGCGCCTTCCCACACTCGAGGATGTCCACATCGGGGTGATCGCCATGAAGATTGCCGCCCACGCTGCCGATGTAGCCAGGGGATTGCCGGGTGCGGCCGACTGGGATCTGAAAATGAGCAAGGCGCGGAAAAAACTGAACTGGGAGAAAATGTACTCCCTTGCGATTGACCCCAGGCTTGCCCGAAAGCTCAGGGGATCGAGACGTCCCCGGGACGAAAATTTCTGCAGTATGTGCTCTGAACTCTGCGCTCTGAAAGATTGAATCCCCTGGAGCACTTTAATATTCGCCCAAGGAGTCAGCCATGTCCGCAGATGAATGGTCCCAACTGCTCCAGACCGATATGGACGGGCTTTTAACCGGGCAGGAACAGGTCAAGGCCGAGCGCATTAAGCTCAAGAAAGGTGAGCGGCGTAACGTTTCAGTGCTGTTTCTCGATATCAAGGGTTTTACTGCGATGAGTGAAAAGCTCGATCCGGAAGAGGTGACCCAGATAATCGATAATATTTTTAAGGTGCTCACCAGCGAAATCATTCGCTACAGCGGCATGGTGGATAAATATATCGGCGATGCGATCATGGCTCTGTTCGGCGCGAAAAAAGCGAGCGAGGATGACGCAGAGCGGGCGATCCGTGCCGCTCTGGGAATGCTCGGCAGGATGGTGCAGGTGAACAAGATCCTCGAGCCGAAAGGCATTGAGCTCGGCTACCGGATCGGGATCAATACCGGGCTTGTGGTAGCTGGTGAGCTGGGCGGAAGAGGCGAACGCGATTTCACGGTGATGGGCGATACGGTCAATACAGCTTCAAGGCTCGAGACCGCCGCTGAGGTGAACACCATCCTGGTTTCTGAAAATACCCGCGTCCAGGCCGAGGATGTATTCGATTACGAGGCCCTGGAACCGATCAAGCTCAAGGGCAAGAGCAAACCGCTTAAAATTTACCGCGTGCATGGAATACTTAAAGAACGGGTGGAGCGCTGGGACCGAGATACCCTGGCAAAAAGCAGGGCTTACGTGGGCCGGGAAAAAGAGTGGGGAGAACTGGAAGCGTTTATGAAAGAATATTTAGAATCCGAACCGGAAGCCCGCGTGCCGGTTGTCGGGTTAAAAGCCGACGGCGGGATGGGTAAAAGCCGCCTGGTGCACGAGTTCCTCAACCGGGGATCCTGTCCGAGGGGACCGGTGCTCAAAGGTAAAACGATTTCCTTTGCCGCAGCCCCGTACTGGATTTTTGTCAGTCTAATTAAAAACATGATGGAAGCCAGTGAGGGAGACCCGGTTGAGACAGTAAGAGAGAAATGGAAGAAGCTGTTCGAAAGGCTCAATGAGTTCTCCCGTCTGCCTGAGGATAACAGGGAAAGTGCGAGACAATCTCTCGCCGAGCACGAGGATTACCTGGCCTACCTTCTCGGGGCGGCCCGTGAAGCCGACCGGATCAAGGCTGTCAAACCGGATAAACTCAAAAAAATTATCTTCAAAGCCTTCCGTGTCTTTCTTGAAGCGGCAGGTGCGTTGCCGGATAAGGGTGATGCCGTCTATCTGGTGTTCGACGATCTCCACTGGGTGGATGAACTCAGCCGCGAGCTGATTGATTACCTGATGGATAACCTCAAACCCGAGTGCCGGATGCTTTTTATTACCATGTTCCGCCAGGATTACAAACCTTCGGAACATTGGCGCAAAGGAATTAACTATTTCGAGCTCAATCTCAGGCCCCTGAGCCTGGAAGAGTCAACCGAGATGGTCCAGGGAATGTTGAAGGGGCTGGTTCTCACCGATGAACTGAAAAATCTGATTTACGACAAGTCCGGGGGCAACCCGTTTTACATCGAGGAAATCACCTTTTCCCTGATCGACCAGGAGGTGCTGGTCCAGGACGATCAGATTCAGCCTGGAAATCCAATCTGGATTGTCAACCCGAGTGAAAAAAATGTCGAACTGCCGGATTCGATTCATGGAATGGTCCAGACTAGAATCGATAAGCTGGATGAGAAAGTGCGCAATCTGCTGTTCGAGGCTTCGGTTATCGGCATGGAATTCAACGTGGACCTGCTGGGCGAGCTGCACGCTAAGGCCGGGGCCGACAGAAAAGATGTAAAGGACCTTCTTGAAGATCTAAAGCAGGCCCGGATGATTATCCCAAAGGTAGCCGAGCCGGCCGCACAAGCAGCAGAAACCTATGTTTTCGCCAATGTCCTGATTGCCGAGGTCAGCTACAACACTCTGCTCAACTACAACAAGACCGTGCTCCACGGGCTGGTGGGAGAGTGTATCGAGGAAATTTACGAGGGCGAAAAGGTGCCGGAAGACGAACACTACAGACTCGCTTTCCATTTCGAAAAGGGCGGGAAGGCGGACAAGGCGATCAGCTACCTCGAATCAGCCGGTGACCAGTGCGCAACCCGTTTCAGCAACAACGCGGCGATCAACTGTTACAGCAAGCTGCTCGCTCAGTTGAAAAACAGTAAAAAGAGCGCGGAGGAAAAATCGCGCATTCGCCTGCGCAATACGTTCAGGCTGGCCGAGATAGAATACCTGCTCGGTGCGCTGGATGAGGCTTACCGGCATTATGGCGAGTGCAGCAAGATTTCGCAAACATTAAAAGATTACCAAATACTGTGCAGCGTACTCACCCGCGCCGGGGAAATCGACCGGATCCGAGAAAAGCTGGAAAAAGCTGTGCGATTTTTCGAAAAGTCTCTCGAACTGGCCGAAAAACTCGGGTTGGATTATTATGCAGCGGATAATCTTGCCAACCTGGGAATTGTCCAGGAAGAAGGGGGAGATTATTCCGGAGCGATGGAGTATTTCCAGAAAGCGCTTGCCCGGGCTACCACGGATGAGCAGCGTCAGAACATCTCCCACTACATTTTCCAGAGATCATGATACCACTTGCTTTGTTCTTCGCCATTGATCTGATCGCCAATGAAAATACCGATAATTGGAATAATGGCGTCGGGTAACAAGATTCGAGCGAGGTAAACCCACACGATGCTAGTGCAGAAATACGGTAAAATTACCGTCTTCGGGCCCCACCCATTAGAACGGGATGATGAGGGACACCTGAAATACCACATGGCCGATATCTTTCCCAGCTATTCCAGCATGATTGTCGGCACCGGGCTGCATGTTTCTCTGGCTATGGATTTTATCGCCAAGTTGGGCAACAAGCAGGGCAGGGAACTCGATGAAAAAGAACAGCAGACGGTCTACGAAGACCTGGTGGCTCTAATTATGCGGGGCGACCATGTGTTGATTCGTTCCATTCCGGACAATATGGAAAAAAGTTTCCGCGCCGCCGAACTTCTCGAAGAGGTTGTCCCGACGGAGATGATCCGCTTTACGGGAAGCAGAGACCCCAAGGTCAGGGATGCTTTCAAGCTCCGCGGTGAGTGCTGGAAAATGACTCCACGCTACTTTACTGCAGAAGAAATTATTAAGCAAATCAATCTTTCCAAAGTCTCAGTGGGAACGAAAAACTGCTATTACTATAAAGTCGAGTCCGGGGGCCGCCTGATTACTTTGGCGAAGTTTGCCGCTATCGCTGAATCGATCTCTGATTTCCAGGAGTTCAAGGCCCGTATCAACGAAGTGGTTGATCTTTATAAAAGAAGAAACGAACAGTTTGTCCGCGAGCTGGATTTTTTCAAGGTCGACCGCAGGGTATTCGATTTTTCTCTCAGCGAAAAACTCGCAAAATACCTCAATAGCTGTAAAAGCCGGGGCAAAGCACAGAAAACAAAGGCGAACAAACTTTTTCTGGCAGCACTCGAAAATTTCAAAGCCGCAATCCCTCCCGAGTTCCAGTACGATGATCCCAACAACCCGCTCTGGCGCAATCACGTCTATTCCGAGCTGAACGAAATCCCGCCCACTGAGGAATCCATGCTTGGTATAAGCGGTGAGTTCAATATGAATATCCGCTGGCTGCCAGGGTACCGGATCAGGAACGGCCGGGTGGAAATGGATCCGTATGTCGAGGAGCCGGTGGCACGGTTGCTTGAAGATTTTTTCAGATTATACGGCCCGCTGGAATATATCAATCTGGGCCGGCTGATGAGAAGCCAGAGTACCAAGCGTGCCGCCGGGAGCTACCGCGAGGTTTTCATTGCCGTACTCAAGCAGAAGAACAGTGAAACCGAACAGATCCGCATCCTGCGTAAAGTTATGCGCAATATTCTTTACTTTCTCAACCGCGGCCATTCACTGAAGAGGGCGAAACAGCTTGCTGAGGGTTACCTGGAATACACTTTCGACCGGCGCGAAATTCTTTCGCTGCTGGGAGCCAATACCCCGGTTGTCGGCTATCTGAACCGGAAAGAGGACCTCCCCGGTATCGGCACTGTGCCTGTTAGCTTTTTCGACAGGCCATACATTGATGGACTAGCCACAGATAAAGTCTCCGACTACTATTACGAGCACGAGGGTTTTGTCCGGGCGCAGGCCGACCTCCTGGGTTACGAGGCCGGGCTCAACCTGATAATCGGCCGTGTTGATCCGGACACCGGCGCTGTCTATTTCGGAGACGGAGATGAAATGCTCCAGTTCGGGGATGACCGGTTCGAGCCCACCGGACTTGTCCTGGCTGATTTCACCGGGACTTTCGCTGATGTGATAAGCCCGCTGGAAAAGTTTATCCCGTACTATGCCGATTACGTGATAGACATGCTCTTCAAGGTAAAAGTCAAGGGGTTGGGCAGAGAAGGTCTACTTAAGATCGGAGGGTTTTTTATCGAAGCCATGAAAAAAAGGATTGTCCAGACAAGGCAGATGCTCTCCGGCCAAAGCGAGGTGAGAGGAATGATCGACGATCTGGTGGCCCGCCGCGATGAGGATGTGAACCAAGTCAAGGTCAAGTGGGAAAAAACTCTACAGAGATTGCAGAATCTAAATGTAGATGATTTTATCGAACGCTTCCAAGACGACGTCCGCCGCAAGCTCGGGTTTTACTGAGCCACACCTGAGGAGCTGCTTTTGAGGGAATCCTCCCGTTCAGCTTGGGCCAGAGCCATGATAAGTTCTTCCAGATCTCCGTTTAAGATATGCTCCAGCTTATGCAATGTCAGCCTAATCCGGTGGTCTGTAACCCGGGATTGGGGGAAGTTGTAAGTGCGGATTTTGGCACTGCGGTCGCCTGAACCCACCAGGAGCCTCCGGTCGGCGGCTCTCTTCTGATTGGCTTCCTCGATTTTCATCCCGAAAAGGCGGCTGCGCAAAACGCTCAAGGCCTTGCTTTTGTTCTTGTGCTGGCTTTTTTCATCCTGGCAGCTAACCACAAGCTGGGTCGGCAAATGGGTAATCCGCACTGCTGAGTCGGTTGTGTTGACACTCTGCCCGCCCGGCCCGCTGGAGCGAAAGACATCTATTTTCAAATCCTCGGAGTTTATCTCCACGTCTATCTCCTCGGCCTCCGGCAGTACCGCTACAGTGGCCGCCGAGGTATGAATCCGCCCGCTTGCCTCGGTTAATGGAACCCGTTGTACCCGGTGAACCCCGCTTTCGAACTTGAGCTTGCCGTACACACCATCGCCGATAACCTTGAATATCACCTCCTTTATCCCCCCCTGCTCGGTATTATTCAGCGAGATCAATTCATGCCGCCAGCCCATCGACTCCAGGTAATGACAGTACATCCGGAAAAGATCCGCGGCAAACAGGGCCGCTTCATCGCCCCCTGTACCGGCCCTGATTTCCATGATAGTGTTCTTGCTGTCCATCGGGTCCGGTCGGATCAACAGATCGTTCAACTGCCGGACCAGCTCCTGCTCCCGCTCCTCCAGCTGTTTTATCTCCTCCCCGGCCAGCTCGACCAGTTCAGCGTCCGCCTCGGTCTCGACAATCTGCCGATTTTCGACCAGGTCGTTTCTGGTTTTGCTCAACTTGTGCCAGGTCTCCACAACGGGCGCAAGCTGACCGTGCTCCCTGGCCAGTTTCTGGAGGCGTTTGTGGTCGGAGATCACCTCCTGATCGGACATCAGGCTTTCCAGCTTTTCAAAGCGGGCCAGAATTTGGCTGATCTTGTCGTCCATCTTGTTTTGTCTGTTATAAAAGTTAAGGCGAGGAAAAAAACGGGCACTTCCGCCGGGAAAAGGAGGGTAGGCCCTACCCGTCGTGCGCTGTGACCGCCAGGGATTCCTCCAGCGGAAAACTGTCGAGTTTGAGGGCCGATTTAAGAGCCGCCACGGCCACCTCGACCTGCCTTTCATCCGGAGGCCTGGTGGTGATTTTCTGAAGCCATAGCCCGGGCGCCACCACTATCCTGGTGATAATGTTGTCCGGAAAGCGGTCGCTCAGTTTGATCAATTCATAGCTTATTCCGCCGATAATCGGGATTACGAGCATTCGCAGAAGCCTCTCTCCCCAGTCGGCTGGTTTGCCGAAAAACATGAAGATGAATATACTCAAAACCAACAGCACCAGAACGAAACTCGTGCCACAGCGCGGGTGAAACCTGCTGTAGTGCCTGATATTTTCCCAGCTGAGCTCTTTCCGGGCTTCAAAAGCGGCAATAGTCTGATGTTCGGCGCCGTGGTATTCGAAAACCCGACCGATTTCTTTCCACCTCGAGATAAAAAGGAGGTAGCCGAGGAAAACGGCTATCCTCAAGCTGCCATCCACAACGTTGAACCAGAAGGGGCTTGATATACCCAGCATCTCGGTCATCAGCAGCGGCAGGTAGAAAAACAGCGCCAGGCCGAATACCAGTGAAAAAAACACCGTGCCCACCAGGTACACAGTCCACCAGAAACCTTTTCCCCCGGAATCGGCCGGCTTTTCGCTCACACTTGAACCATTTTCCTCCGATACCTGGTTTTCAGCGCTCGCCTCTGCCGAGAAACACAGAGCCTTGATCCCGAGCACCAGGGTTTCCACGAGGATAATCGCCCCTCTGAGAACCGGCATGTCGAGAATCCTGAACCTTTTGCCTATCGAGCGCCAGGGCTCCGTTTTCACCACGATTTCGCCCTCGGGCGTACGCACGGCTACTGCCCAATTATCCTCCGCGCGCATCATGACACCCTCGATTACCGCCTGACCGCCCATTTTAAGTTTTTTCGGGGTGGATAACATTCAAGCTGCTCCAGTTTCGCGGCTCATACAATTGTCAACATCCCAAGCCGGAGGACCGCCGGCGGGTCGGTCTCTTTCGCCTGCAGCAGTCCCTCCCGGTGAATTCCCTGAGCCTTGTTGTTTGCTCAACCAACGGTCTCTGAACTCAATCTTTGGCGCTCTCCCCACCGGAGCCGGCTTCCTTGTTAGCTTTTACCGCGGTGGCTGACCCGGCTTTGGCGGCTTTTTTCTCACTCGCTCTTTGAACCGCTTTCTCCTGCAGTTTGCGGCTCTTCTCGTACTTGCGCATGAACTGTTCCACCCGTCCGGCCGTATCGACAAGCTTCTGTTTTCCGGTGTAGAACGGATGGCATGCCGAGCAGATATCCAGGCGCAGTCTGGGCACGGTCGATCGAGTTACGAAACTGTTACCACAGGCGCAAGTAACCTCACATTTAACATATTCAGGGTGCAGACCTTTTTTCAATTTAAACTCCTCTGACACATGGCATGAAAACAAAACAATTCTAAGCAAAGCTCATGGCGCGGATAAAACTCCATTCCGGTTTTGCCTCTGCTCGGAATCGAGACGATCAAATTGTCAGAACAAGCTGACAGCTTTTCTTGCCCCTGTTAATTAATAAAGTTCCGCCGTATGAAAAACCGCTGGCGGGTTTCAACCAACGGTAATCGGTTACGGCAGAAAAAGTAAACCTTAGATTTGTAAAGATAAAAGAAAAAGATTTGAAATTCAATAGAAATGCTATATTATTGACATAGATTGGCCTTAAATGTAAATTTCTCATATAATCAGGCTAACTGCTTACAATAAAGCTAATTGTAAAAAATGGCAAGCCAGAAACAAAGCTCTCTCGATTTTGACTCTGATTCTCGAGACCGGAAAAAGGTCTCGAAAAGCCCCCTGGAGGGACTGTTTGAGGCCGGAATGGAGCTTTTTGCCGGGGGGAGGTACGGTGAAGCCGTGGCGTATTTTGAAAAGGCGCTCCAGCTTAACCGCCGTCATGCAGAAAGCCTTAAGTATCTTGGATTGGCTTTGTTTCACCAAGGCAAATACGATAGCGCCGCAGAACACTTCCGGCAGGTTTTAGACGCCCAGCCGGATAACGAAGAGGTTCTTTTATACTGCGGTTCGGCTTATCTGACAATAAGTCGCTATGACAATGCGGAAGGCTGCTACAGGAAAACTGTTGCAGTCAATCCCAAGAATGTCAAAGGTTACCTTGGACTGGGGCAGGTTCTCTATCGCAAGGGCCTTTACAGCGAAGCGATAGGAATCTTTAAAAAAGGCAGTGAACAGGAAAGAGACAATCCGGAAATCTTTTTCATGCTTGGGGAGGCTTACAACAAGCTTGATGAGATAGACCAGGCTGTTTCCTGTTTCGAGACGATCCTTAAACACCAGCAGGATAATCCTAAGGTTTATTATAACCTTGGTATCCTTTACGACAAGAAAGCCTTGCCCGAAAAGGCGAGCCTGATGTACCGCCGGGCGAAAGAACTGTCCTCGCAACAGGCAGCGAGCCGGCTGCGCTTTTCCGTGCCGGCTGCAGGAAACCAGGAGGTTTTCTTTTCCCGCTCGCTGACCGTTGTCGAGCATGCAGCTTCAGATAAGAAAGAAAAGCCTCTGAACCGGGCACGATATGAAAAGTTCTGTAAAAAGCAGTTGGGGAAAAAACTCCCGCGGATTCTGGATGAGGTGGAGGGGATAGAGAGAAGCGGCACTATGGATTTAACCAAAGCGAGCTTGAAAATTAACGAGGCGATTAAGATTATCAAGGAGAAAAGCCAATAGTCTGCAATTGACACGCTGATTTTATTGACCAGCTTGTCTTACTTATCCTACCAGATCAAGATTTTCGATATTCCATGGTTAAAATCGCTATTATCACTTCCAAGGGTGGAACCGGAAAAACGACCACTGCAGCGAATCTCGGCCATGGCCTTGCCCTTAGCGGCAAGCGGGTTATGCTGATCGACTGCGATGCTCACGGCGATCTGGGGCTTGTTTTTTCGATTAATGCGGAAAAAAGCCTCTCCGACCTTCTGCGGACCGGCAAGACAACCGTGACCCAGGTCAGGGAGAACCTGTTCTTGATCACCTCGGGCGGACGTGCCTTGAACGAAACAGAACTCTCCATTGCCGGGCGCAATGGACGCGAATTTATCATGCGCAATGCATTGAGTGATCTGCGCAACGTTGATTTCCTGATCTGCGACTGCCCCCCCAGCCGGAGTCTGATCAATATCAATGCCCTGGCCCTGGTGGATAAGGTGATAATCCCGGTGAGCATGGATTACCTGGCGATGAACGGGGCCAGGCATACGATCGAACTGATGCGCGAGATCAAGCGTTATACGAAAGCCAATCTGGAATTGCTGGGAATCCTCTCCACCCAGTATGATGTGCGCACAAACCTTTCCCATGATATATACAAGGTTCTGCTGAAACATTTTCCGAATAAGGTATTCGACACTGTGATCAGAGTAAATACCCGGCTGCGCGAGGCTCCAAGCTACGGAAAAACTGTTTTCGAATACGCGATCAACAGCACCGGAGCCAAGGATTATTTCAGTCTCACCAATGAAGTTCTTAAGAAACTTAGCTTATTCGAAAAGTAACGGCTGTTTTGCATATCATGAGAAAAATTAACTTCCCGAATTCCTGGTTGCTTTCATTTATCCTGCTTCTTGTTGTCTCAGGCAGCGGTTTCTGCGCTCTGGAGATAGTCGAGCCTGCCGATAGCGCGATTGTTTACGGACACGAGAATATAAGGCTTCTGGCCCGCTGGATGGATGAAAACCAGCCGCCTGTGGGAGCCGATCTTCGTTATCTGTGGAGTTCCGATGTGGACGGTCCGCTGGCCGAGGGCCTGCGTACCAGTGTGACCGGTTTGAGCTATTGTACGCACAAGCTCGCGCTTGAAGCTGTCTTAGGAGATTCAGTGCTCAGAATTGTGGAAACCGCGATCACGGTGATCAAGCGGCCTGAGCAGTTCACCCTCTCGGAGCGAAGCGACTGGGAAGGCGAGTTTTCCCCTCGTGGTGGACAGGTGGCATATACCTCTTTTCGTAGCGGAGACCCGGAAATCTGGGTCGTCTCCGTGGCCAGCCGTGCAGCGAGCAGAATAACCTACCAGGGAGGCCTGACACCTACCTGGTCGCCGGATGAGCAAAGGCTTGCTTTCTGGAGTGACCGTGCCGGCGGCCGTGACCTGTGGATTGTCGATCTTACGGAGGAGCAAAAAACCGCCGTGCAGCTCACTTTCGATTCCGGCTCGGAGTGGATGCCTGCCTTCTCTCCGGTTAACGGACGGTTGATATATGTCTTCAAAAACGGCAAGCGCCTGAGCCTTAAAATGATTAACACGGATGATCCGGAAGCCGTAGCGGTGGAAATCCTCGGGCCGAGCGAACAGCCGATGTTCCCGCGCTGGTTCCCGGACGGGCAGGAGATTATTTTTACCTCCTACCGGGATACATTGCCTGCTGTTTGCCGACTGTCGCTTGAAAGTGGTGCTGTTGCCCGGGTCAGCTCGCTTGGGGCCGAGAATGCGGATGTCAGTCCGGACGGGCAGCTTGTCGTGATAGTTCGCCACGGCGAGCTATGGCTTCACCGCCTGAAAGACGGCTACGAGCGGCCCCTTACCCAGGACGGCGCCGGGGCACTGTCTCCCCGCTTTTCCCCGGACGGCAGGCAGGTGATCTACGCTTCCACCCGCAGTGGCAACTACGATCTCTGGCTCCTGGATCTTCCAGTTGAAGAGTGAACTGGAACCCTCCGCAAGGATCGCTTCCTAACCACTTCGATAACTTCTTTCCCGCCGGATCGCTAACTGGTTGCAGCATCCTTTAAAGAGGTTTTTCTTGACGATATTTTAACTCTGAGGTATAGTAAAAAACAAAGATGCTTAAGATTATCAATGTGGAAAGCGATTCCCCAGCCGGTCTAGTGGGCCTGCAGGCCGGGGATCGAATAGTCAGTATTAACGGCCAGGCGGTTGAAGATTTTATCGATTTTCATTTTCATGCCGCCGATTATTTTTTGGAAATCGTTGTTTCTCCTATCGGTTCCAGGGATTTAAGAACCTTTACTCTGAAAAGAGAGTCCTGGCAGGGCCTCGGGTTGCAGGTCGAGCAGCAAAGGGTCAAAACGTGCCGGGAACGGTGTATCTTCTGCTTTGTTGACCAGCTTCCCAGGGGATTGCGCCGCTCGCTCTATGTGAAGGATGAAGATTACCGGTTCAGTTTCCTTCAAGGCAATTTCATAACCGGCAGTAATCTGTCGGAGCGCGATATTTCCCGTATTATCCGGATGGGGCTGAGTCCGCTGTACATCTCAGTGCATGCCACCCAACCCGAGGTTCGGCGGAAGATTTTCGGTACCTCCAAGCGGGACGAGATTATGTCCCTGCTCGAGCGGCTGGCCGCAGGTGGGGTGGGACTGCACGGCCAGGTGGTGCTCTGTCCGGGGATTAATGATGGCCCGGTTCTGGAACGCACAATAGATGATTTCCAGAGTCTGGGGCAGGGTGCTCTATCGCTAGCCGTGGTTCCTGTCGGTTTGAGCGGCCACCGAGAGCGCCTGGCCCAAATTCAGCCCGTAACCCCGGCTGTTGCTGATTATACTCTAAGGCTGATTCACCGCAGGCAGAAAGAGTTTAGGCGCAAGAGAGGCGGGCGGTTCGTTTTTGCTGCGGATGAATTCTACCTGCTTGCCGGCAGGCAGATACCCTCGCACAAAGCTTATGAGGGTTATCCACAGATTGAGAACGGGGTCGGCCTGGTTCGCAGTTCGATTGAGTCTTTGTCCAGGTATTTGAAACGTGGCGAACCGTCGCCTTCCAAACCCGGCAGGCGCTATCGCATTGTTACCGGGCCTCTCTACCAGAAAGTACTGACGGCAAGGCTGCTGCCGCGCCTGGAAGGCCTCCTGCCCGGTAGGTTTGAAATCACGGTTGTCGCCAATTCGCTTCTCGGAGAATCGATAACCGTGGCGGGCCTTCTGGCAGGCCGCGACATATTGCGGGCCCTGGAAAGTGCCGAACCAGCGGATTTTTATCTTTTACCGGCAAGCGCACTGAACGATGATGGCTATTTCCTGGATGACCTTCACCTGGATCAGATAAGCGAAGCACTTGAGCCAGGAATAGTCGTGGTGGCCCGGGATCTTGCGGAGGCTTTGGCCCAAATCGCTGAAATAGAAGCCGGAAACAGAAAGCAACTCCTTAACTGTGGATTAGCCGTAAATTGACAACAGTCTGTTTTCTTCAACCACGGAGTGTCCGATGAGAAAGCTGTCTCTGTTAATTTGTCTGGCATTGATTTACCTCACCACAGGTTGCGGGAAAAAAGAACCTGCTCCTGCACCTCAACCACAGGAGCAGGCCCAGGTAGAGCAACCCGCACCGGAGCCTGTACCAGAGCCGGAACCCGAACCAGAGCCTGAACCCCAGAAGGAAGTTGTTGCTATCCCGGGAACTTTCACTGTCCAGGTCGCTGCGTGGGAAACGAGAACCGAAGCTGAGAAACTGGCTGAGTTCTATAATGGCAAGGGATACGATTCCAGAGTCGAGGAAGCCGATCTTAGTTCGGGAAGATGGTACCGTGTGAGAATCGGCACTTACGATAACTCGCTCAAGGCCCGTGAAGTGGCCGAAAATATCGCGGAAAAGTACAAAAGCGATATCTGGATAGTCAAGTTGTAAGAGGATTTGGCAAACTGTGAAATCGCTTCCCAGAGTAGCGCTCATCGGCAGGCCGAACGTAGGAAAATCCACCCTGTTCAATCGTCTGGTCGGTCGAAGGGTGGCGATTGTTGACAGTACCCCCGGGGTAACCAGGGACCGGATTTATGGGATTGTGGAATGGATTGGACTCTCTTTCGGCCTTGTTGATAGCGCCGGAATAATCAGCCAGGTGTTCGAGAAATTCCAAGGGGAAATCCAGCTCCAGGTCGAAGTGGCCATTGAGGAGTCAGACCTTCTTCTTTTGGTGGTCGATGCCAAGGAGGGACCCACCGCCGAGGAGGAAGATCTCGTGCGGCTTTTGCGGCGCACAGGAAAACCGGTGGTGGTCGCAGTCAACAAAATCGATGCCCGCCACACAGTTCCTTTGGAAGAGTTCCACCGTTGGGGATTCGAGAACCTGATCGATGTCTCTGCCCTGCAGGGAACCCGAAGCGGCGATCTCCTTGACCTTCTCGTTGCCAACCTGCCTGTACAGGGACAGCCCGATACCGGAATCCCGGAGGATGCGGTCAAGGTTGCCGTGATCGGCAAGCCTAACGTGGGGAAAAGCCTCCTGGTTAACCGCCTGGTCGGCGAGGAACGGGTAGTGGTGAGCGAGGTGGCCGGAACCACCAGGGATCCTGTAGATACGGTTATCCGCTACCATGGCCGCGAACTTGTCCTTATCGATACAGCCGGACTGCGCAAGAAAATGAAAATGGCTCGCGGCCTGGATTACTACACACTGATGCGGACCATTGGCTGCATAGAGCGCTGCAATGTGGCTGTGTTGATTCTCGATGCCCGCGAAGGTGTGAGCCGACAGGACCTGCGTATAGCCGATATGACGATCGAAAACGGTAAGAGCCTGATCCTGGCGATGAACAAGTGGGACCTTGTCGAAAGAAAGGATTCCAAGACATCTGCTAATCTTGAAAAAGAACTGAAACAGGATTTCCCGCACCTGGCGCACGTACCGGTGATTTTCATCTCGGCGCTGACTGCTCAGCGGCTCGGCAGGCTGCTTCGCCTGGTGGCCGGAATCAATGAAGAGCGCAGCAAGAGAATACCCCAGGAAAGCCTGAAAGAGTTTCTCGATGACGCGGTGGAGCATTTCCACCCACCGGCGGTGGGTGGAAAAAGGATCATGATCCACGATTGCAGGCAGGTTGGAACCGCGCCACCTTCGTTCGAAATATATACCAACTTCCCTGACAAAGTCCCGGAACACTACAGGCGTTACCTTGTCAACCGTCTGCGCGAGAGATTCTCTTTTCCGGGTACGCCTGTGAGGCTTCGTTTTGCCAGGCGTAGAGAAAAGAAAAGGGCCCGTCGTTAGGCGAAGGCACAATAAAATTTGTTTTTCAGATATCGGGGATGGATAAGTGATTTATTATCTAATTCTGGCATTAGCTGCTTTCTTAGCCGGAGCTTTTCCAACCAGCTATTTGGCAGGCCGCCTGCTCCGGGGGATCGACCTCCGGGAACACGGAAGTGGCAACCTGGGTGCCTCGAATATTTACCGGGTGATGGGTGCCACACCGGCCATGCTCGTGCTGGCTGTGGATATATTCAAAGGCTTTGCACCTGTTTTTTGGCTGCCCTCTTTCACCGGTCAGATTGACCTGATAGTGCTAAAAGTTGTACTCGGCTTTGCTGCTGTAGCCGGACATGTATTCAGCCCCTTTGTCTGGTTTCGTGGGGGGAAAGGAGTCGCTACAGGGGCAGGTGTAGTGCTTGCCATTTGTCCCCTGGCAATGCTTTTATGCCTGGCAGTCTGGCTGGCCTTTTTAGCCCTTTTCAGGACTGTTTCTATAGCTTCAATAGCCGCTGCGGTCTCTCTGCCGGTTTTTGTCAATTTCACCCTGGAGCACTCGGGTGCCGGTTTCACCACGATCCAGGCTTTTTCTATAGCTCTGGCAGCCGTGGTCGTTTTTACTCACCGGTCTAATATAAAGCGCCTGATTACAGGGGAGGAAAAGCGGTTGACTCGGGGCAGAAGGAGGTGAAAAGTGGAGATTGCGGTGATCGGCGCGGGAAGCTGGGGAACGACACTGGCCAATCTCCTCGCCAAGAAGAATGAGGATGTGATGATCTGGGCTTACGAGCCAGAGGTGGCCGAGGGGATAAACCGCTTTCAGAGAAACGAGTTGTTCCTTCCCGAGATCAAGCTTAGCCCGCGGCTGGTGGCCACATCAGAGCTTCAAACTGTTGTTCAAGGCGTGGAGGTTGTGCTTACTGTATGTCCGAGCCATGTGATGCGTTCCTTGGTTGGCCGCGTAGCGAAACACCTGTCGAAAGGGGTGATAATCGTTAATGCGAGCAAGGGTCTGGAAACCAGAGCTCTGCTGCGAATGAGCGAAGTTATCCGCGAGGTGATACCCACAAGCCTCGGCGCCCGTCTGGTAACTCTTTCGGGACCGAGTTTCGCTTTCGAAGTGGCAAAAGAACGGCCGACCGTGATTACCGCCGCTTCCAATAACGAGGCCACTGCCGAATTCGTTCAGCAGCTTTTTTCAACACCCTATTTTCGCGTATATAAGCATGATGACGTGGTTGGGGTGGAGTTGGGAGGGGCTCTGAAAAATGTCATCGCCATTGCCACCGGGATGATCGAAGGGGTAGGGCTGGGGGTCAATACACGTGCTGCTCTGATCACCAGGGGGCTTGTCGAAATCATCCGTCTCGGTACGGCGTTGGGCGCAAAAGCCGCAACATTCTCCGGGATTTCCGGGCTAGGAGACCTCGTGCTTACCTGTACGGGAGATTTGAGCCGGAATCGCGCAGTCGGCCTTCGAATCGGCAAGGGAGAAACGCTAAAAGAGATTTCAGGCGCTTCGCGTACCGTGGCCGAGGGTATCCGCACCACTGAATCCGCTTATAAATTGGCACTCAGACACAGCATCGAGATGCCTATCACCGAACAGGTCTACAGGATTCTTTTCGAGAAGCATTCGGTTAAAAGTGCAATCTCCGAACTGATGAACCGAGAACTGAAAAAAGAATAAGAATAAAAAAACTTGCTTGTGCCGGCAAACTGCATAAGTTTGCTAATAACAACTACGGAGTCCCCCAATGCCTGAGCTTTTCCCGGATAAAGAGTATTATTCAATAAGTGAAGTTTGCGAAATCACCGGGCTCAAATCGCATGTGCTGCGATACTGGGAATCGCAGTTTAAAATCCTCAGCCCTGCGAAAAACAGAGCCGGCAACAGGGCTTACCGCAAGAACGATATCCAGATAATTCAACTTATCAAGCATCTCCTTTATACGGAAATGTACACAATAGAGGGGGCTCAGAGAAAGCTGGCCCAGCTAAAACGGATGGGGAAAAAGGGATCCGAGGCTTTGCCGGTAAACGAGAAAAACCGGGAGGTACTCCAGAATATACGCCGGGAACTTCTGCAGCTCAAAGAGTTGATTGAAGAATGAGTTTTCCATTGTAATTTAGAGAAGCAAAAAGTGAATTAAAAAACTTGAGCCTTACTACTAAAACGAGTTAAACAGGAAATTGCTTTTCAGTTAAAAATCCGGTCGGGGCGTGGCGCAGTCAGGTAGCGCACTGGCATGGGGGGCCAGTGGTCGCTGGTTCGAATCCAGTCGCCCCGACCATTTATTAACAAGGGTTTGGGAGAAATCTCAAACCCTTGTTATTTGGTTATAAAATTATTTTCCAACCCTATTTCCAACTTTGGTATAATAAATTATGAGACTTAATGGCAAATAAAAGAAGGGCCTTGACTGGTTAAGGGGATTTTTTCTGATCATATAAGCATTACTTTATAGAGGGCCTGGTTACGGTGGTTGAATCTAAACTCACATTCTCCAAGGTGTAAGTTGAATGTGTGCTCAGGGATACCGTAAACTTCTCCATGCGTATCTTGGCGAATGACCAGAACGACTCTATACCGTTTATGTGATTCTTGCCATCTACAAATTCATCCCGACCGTGGCGTATTCTATAGTGTTTCTCAGTACTGTCCGTTTAACTAATAGGCAAAAAGAAAAAGATTTTTTCATGTTACTTTTGTAACCAAAAGTAACCAAACAAACGTACCGTTTGATCACAGTGTTTTTCCGCGGGCCAATATTGGCTGAGTTTATAAAATGGTTAATCGCGTTAGTGATCAAACCGTAGGTTTGCGGGGTGCAAACTCGACTACCAATACAGCTTTTATATCTTTTGTTGTTTTCCAGGTAAAAAGGCGCTCCTTACGAGCTCGCCTGATTCGGCTTGAACCAGGCAAGCCGAATCAATGGCATGCCCACCTGTCTGGCTTCGCTCTGCCTGGGATGGAAATTACCCGGCCTTTACACGCTCCTACGGAGTTTCTCGAACATGCGGCCCTGATCAGGCGGCCTGCGGCCGCCAGAAAAACAAGCACCTCAAGAAAAATAAAGATATTCCTTCCATCAATCTCTTTTGCATTACCTCTCTGGAACTGCCTCAATTAAGACCAACTCATAATTCATAAACCATTTTTACCGGACACTATTGAGTGTTTCTTATAACCTACATCAACTAGTCCATCGTATCCACGCCAATGGTCCGGGTGTATGATGCTATCCATCTCTACTTTGCCACAAATGACGCGCTGTAAGGTCTTTTTAGCACAATCAGGAACTATCTCAGTGTAGACCTTGCCTCCGCGCTGAAGTATAACAAATACTACGGTCGTGGCATACGCTCCGCTTCCTGGCTTGCCTTTGACACGGCGAGCACCAAAATATGATTCATCTACTTCGATCTCCCCCGAAAAAGGAAAAGATTGAGCACAAAGCTTATTTATTCTTTCACGGATCAGAGTTAAATAGCGATTAACCGTCTTCCGATTCAAATGGGTAATCGACGCTATCGCCACGGCATCAATATCGTTACTAAAAAGGATTAGTAACTGTCTAAATTTCGCCTCAGAAAGGCGAAAACGTTTTATGTATTTATTAACCCTTGGCATGACTGAGCTTAGAGTGTATTGAATGACTCTTAACTGGTCAAGACCCTTATTTAATTAGGAGTTCGGGCAGAAATATGAGTTGAGAGAATTGTTCGATAGCGTTCACTAATTGTGCGGATCGGGCTGTTTTTTACAGTTTCAACTATCTGTTTGTCCAGATCGCTGATTCTCTGGTCGAGAAAGTCGATAGTCTGCTTCAAGTTCTCACCTACTGTTTTAGATGCTGCACGGGTAAGTCGGTTTTTTTCGGCCGCCAGAATATCAACCAGTTGCCTTCTTATCACAACCAGCACTCTTAGCGCCTGTTCCTGTGGGTATGGTAACTGACTGGGTTCAGGTCGGACATCTTGTGCAAAACGTGCCAGTATCTCAGCGTCCAGGGAGTCGGTTTTTGCCGGACGCCCCAGGGTGTGAGCGTAATTGCGTGCCTGGCGGGGATTAACAACAGTAGAAACGTGGCATAATCGGTCAATTCCATAAGGTTTCAGAAAAATATATTTTGGAATATATAAATGAATTCTGTTTTCGGTTTAATGCCAAATTCCTTTCTTGCGACGAATTATTTGACAATACCATTGAAAGAATGATATATATAAATTGAATGTATCGTTCTTTTACTTAAAGTGGAGACTGCCATGGCCGATACCGGAAAGATCTGTAATTGGCGTGGCGAAAGCGTCAACATATTCCATATAAATACTATGTTTATAAGTTGCCCATTCTTTCAGTAATGAAGATGGTAATTATATCTTCGCAAAGCTCGTTAACAACAAATAGCAACCCATTTATATTGGCCAGGGAGATTTAGGGGAAAGAATTGGCGATTGGCAGCGACAATGTGCTGGCGCTTATGTACCCGTAACCGGAAAACCGAGAAAGGGTGGAAAATTTGATCCAGAATGCTGATGGTGTTTTCAGCGAAATGATCCCCACGACAAAGGGTGGCGAGAAGCGGACGCAAATGTGGGCGAATTATTGTCTTACCGATGGATCAGTTATCGGCTTTGGATATGACATAAACGATCGCAAGCTGGCCGAGGAATTTGAATCACAAAGAACCACCACAGTAACCAGACGGATGAGCTTTCGGGCTTTCAGCATTTTCAGAGCTTCCAAGCCGTTCTTTGCCGACATGCCCAGGTTGAGCAGGATCAGTTCCGGTTGTTGCTCACCGGCAATTGAAATCCCTTCCTTTCCGTCACCTGCCGCCGATATGTTAAATCTATCCTTGGCCAATTTTTTAGCGATCAGTATACTTTATTATCAGACCCGACCGACACGGCCTGGCCACTACGGTTGCACTCCAGCAAACCGCTTCTGTCAAGCTAACTAACAATGATACAAGCATATACCACAGTTTGAACAACTTGACATTACTTCCTTATATGATACAATAATATTGGAGACCGGTTGCAAAGGGAAGCCAAAACAAAGCCGGCCATTATGGCCCGGAAACTTTCTATCCTCGATTATCCTGGATAACTTCATAGTATTTAAAAGTGAGAGAATTCCTAACCGAATTTTCCAGGGGATTACAGTGAGAGGAAGCAAGCCTACATATGAGGAATTGGAAAAGAGAGTAAGAGCACTTGAAAAGGAAGTGAAAAAGAGGCAGCAGGCCAGGGAGAAGGCGGAAAAGCATGAGGAATTTCTCCAAGGCATCATCGATAACGCTCCTGTCATGATTGTCTGTTACGACTCTCAGATAAATATCCTGATGCTTAACCGAGAGTTTACGCGCTGTCTGGGTTGGACCCAGGAAGACGCGCAGAAGATGGATTTAATGGCCGCCTGTTGCCCGGATCCTGAATACCGTGAAATGGCTCGAAAATATATGATGGAAGCGGTTATGGGCTGGCGTGATTTTGAGCTCACCAAGAAAAACGGGGATATACTCCATAGCTCATGGTCAAATTGCCGCCTCTCGGATGGAACTCAGATTGGAATTGGGATAGATATCACCCAGCGCAAGCAGGCCGAGGAGGCGCTGAAGATGATTGAATATGAAAAAGGGTTAATTCTTGATAGTATGTCTGAGATTGTTATTTATTATTCTTGTACGAATTTGAAAATAGAATGGACTAATAGAGCGGCTGGAGAATCGGTGGGTTTATCCCCTAATAAATTAGTAGGAAAGCATTGTTATGAGATATGGCATAATCGCAATGAACCATGTGATGATTGTCCGGTAGTAAAATCATTTGAAACTGGGAAGCCAGAGGAAGATGAGAGGAATACACCTGATGGTAGGAAATGGTACGTACGAAGTTACCCTGTTATAAGTGCAAAAGGTGCGATTGAAGGTGTTGTTGAAGTTGTGCAGAATATCACCGAGCGCAAGCGGGCAGAGAAGGTTCTGCGGGAAAGCAAGGAATTTAGTTCCAGCCTGCTTAATAATGCACCCAATCCCATACTCGTAATCAATCAAGATACTTCATTAAGATATGTTAATACTACCCTAGAAAAGTTGACCGGCTTCTCTTCCGCAGAGCTTATAGGCAGGAAAGCTCCATACCCCTGGTGGACAGAAGAGACATTGCAGAAAACCAGTAAGGATTTGGAAAAAGCTATGAGAGAGGGAGCAAAGAGGCTTGAAGAACTTTTTCAAAAGAAGAACGGGGAGCGATTCTGGGTTGAGATAACCTCTGTTCCAGTGAGAATGGATGGAGATTTTAAGTATTACCTGGCAAACTGGGTTGACATCACCGAGCGCAAGCGGGCAGAGGAGCAAATCAAAGCATCCCTCAGAGAAAAGGAAGTCTTGCTGCAAGAGATTCACCACCGGGTCAAGAATAATCTGCAGGTTATCTCCAGCCTGTTGAATCGCAAATCTAAAGCTATCAAGTATAAAAAGGATGCCGAGGTTTTCAGGGAATGCCAGAATTTTGTCGGAGTCATGTCAATCGTCCACGAAAAATTGTACCAGAACAAGAACCTGGCGAGTATTAATTTCAAAGATTACATCGCAACAGTCGCGCGAGAATTGGTCCGGGCTTACTACCCCACCAAACCGGATAAAGTTGCCTTGAAGTTCGAGCTCGAGGATGTTTCCCTTGGAATTGATTCGGCTATTCCGTTAGGACTCGTATTCAATGAGCTGATTACCAATTCCCTGAAGCACGCGTTTCCCAAGAGTAAAAAAGGCGAAATCAGAGTTTCCCTTCATGTCAGGGATGAACATGAAATTGAACTGGTGGTCAGCGACAACGGTATTGGTATTCCGAAAGACCTGGATTACCGTACGGACGAAACCTATGGCCTCTATCTGGTTACCGGACTGGTGGAAAAGCAGCTTCAGGGGAAAATCGAAATCTCCGGAAAGCCCGTTGTTGCAGGAACAGAAGTCAAGATTACCTTTCAGAACGATAATCCTTAGTTGAGACCTTTGAAAAATCCTGATAAAGAGATGATTGTTCTCTGTTGGGAAGTTCAGTGAATCTTCCTGAGAGGATTCAATATAGAAAGTCTAACACACCCCTGTATCCCCTCTTGATAGAGGGGACTGTTCCCGGCACCACCACCCCTGGATTTGCACCAGACAGGGGTGGGCGCAAGGAGAAATTCCCCTCTTGAGAGGGGTGCCTGCGAAGCAGGCGGGGTGTGTCATCCACCAGATTGTTGATAAATTCATCCCTTCTTCTGTGATTTTTTCAAAGGTCCTTAGTCATGTTAAGGAGAAAATACAATGTCAAAACCGAAAATTATGGTTGTAGAAGATGAATATTTAATTGCTGACGATATTCGAATAACATTGGAAAACCTGGGATACGAGGTTCCGGCTATCGCCTTATCAGCGGAAGCCGCTATCGAGAAGGTGGAAGAGGTAAAACCGGATTTGGTTTTGGTTGATATTGTTCTCAAGGGTGAAATGGACGGTATTGAAGCAGCCGAACAAATTCGCTCCCGCTTTGGTATCCCGGTTGTGTATCTGACCGCTTATTCAGATAAAAAAAAGCTGGAACGGGCCAAGCTGACAGAACCTTTTGGATATTTAATAAAACCATACAAAGAAGAAGAAATAAAATCCGCTATCGAAATAGCTCTCTTCAAAGCTGAAATGGAAATGAAACTGCGCCAGAGCGAGGAGAAGTATAGGTCATTATTTGAATCAACAGACACTTCAATATACTTGATTGATAGAAACATGCGTTTTCTTTATGCAAATAGAACATGCCTGTCAAGACATGGATTATCGATTGAAGAAATTACAGGGTTGGAATACAAAAAGTGTCATACCGCTGTTAGAACGAAAGAATTTTCAGAAAAAGTAAAACAGGTAATTGAATCAAACAGTTCGGTTGCTTATGAACATGAA
Organism: uncultured Gemmatimonadales bacterium; assembly: GCA_964548275.1. GTDB lineage: Bacteria > Gemmatimonadota > Glassbacteria > GWA2-58-10 > GWA2-58-10 > JAUVUV01. Next base: position 17,064 of record CAZJQI010000020.1, on the reverse strand, counting down.
TGCGAAAAAGACGGGAAGGTTTTTCTGCGAACATTAAGTCCGGTAGCAGACCCACTTACCGGAGAAGTGACCGAGATAACAGTGATTTCAAATGACATTACAGAGCGAAAACAGGCGGAGCAGGCGCTGAGAGAGGAACACTCCAAGTTGGAGTTAAAGCTGGAGCAAGAAACGCTAATGGCAGATATAGCATCGAACTTTAGCCTTGCCGATTCGTTCCATGAGGCTATGGATAAGGTGCTAGGAAAGATTGGTGAGACTTATGGGAGCGATCGTGTATGTTTTTATAAACTTTATGATAATTGCGAGACGGCTGTCAAGCTAAGCCACTGGAGATCAAATGCCGGAGCGCAAAAGATCAAATGTCCAAGGACCTTCTCTGTTTCCAAAGCACCAGATTTTTTTAGAATACTAAAGGAGAACAAGAGTATTATTGTAGCGAACTCCTCTGAATTAGAACAGGAGACAAAAAAATTCTTCACCAACCGAAATATACATACAATATTACAAAGCCCTCTCTGTATAGCTGGTCAATTGAGAGGATTTATCGGTTGCTGTCATTCAGATAAATACATCTGGAAGCCGGAAGAGATTAATTTTTTTAAGACTGTCAGCGATATGATAGTCAATGCCTGGGAGCGAGACTCCCAATTAAAGGCTCGTCTGGAGGCGGAAAAGAAACGTGCCGAGGCGATACAGGTAGCCGAAAAAGCCTTCCGCCTGGCTTCTCTTAGTATTATGGCGGGCGGAATTACCCATGAAATTAACCAGCCTTTAAGTATAATCAAGGCTGCGGCGGATAGCATAATTCTATGGAACAAGGAAAATATGGGTATCCTGCCGGACTACCTCAGTAAAAATTTTAAAAAAGTCTCCGGTAACATTAATAGAATTGATAAAATTGTCAGGCAAATGAGGACATTCGTTTACACTCCCAATCAAACAATGGCCGAAACTCTGGACTTGAACGAAGTGATTGAAGAAGCTTTATCACTTATAAGCCAACAACTATTCTCCCATGGAATAGATTTAGATACAAACCTCTGTAAACAAACATTGACATTAAGGGGAAATCGCATTCATTTAAACCAGGTTCTAATAAACCTGGCAGTTAATTCCATGCAGGCACTGGATCTTTATAAAGATAAAGGAAGAGGGAAAAAAGTAATAATTAATTCCAGAAAAAGAAAAGAGATGGCTGTTGTTGAGGTGCGGGACAATGGGCCGGGCATTCCCGCCAGGAACAAAGACAACATTTTTGATCCCTTGTTCACTACCAAAGATTCCAGTGAAGGTATGGGATTAGGATTAGCGATTGCAAAACAATTTGTAGAAGGTATGGGTGGAGCCATCCAGGCCAGGAATAACAAAACAGGCGGTGCCACTTTTACTATGCGATTTCCTTTACATAAAATAAGCTAAGGTATAAGAGCATGAGAATACTTGTTGTAGAAGATGACAAGGATCATAGAGATATAGTTTCAGATTATCTGAAATATCAACTCAGCCATCAAGTGACCAGTTGCGCTGACGCTCAGAAAGCCCTCCAGCTATTCAAACGAAATCCATTTCCTATGGTTTTAAGTGATATTCGCATGGCCGGTATGGATGGTATAGAACTGCTGAGAGCAATGAAAGAATTCCCCCAACCCATATCCCCGGACGTTGTTTTAATAACCGGATATGGAAATATGGATTCAGCTATTGCTGCTCTCAGGGCGGGTGCCTACGACTATCTGCTGAAACCGATCGATTTGGTCGAACTTAACGCGGTTGTTACCCGAATCGCCGAACACCAATCATTATTAAAAGAGAATCGTGAATTAACATACCACTTTGAAGAAAAGGTTGAGGAGGCGATTTCAGAGACCAAGTCAAAACTAAATAACCTTCAAAAGGTTTACCTGGAAATCTTGGGCCTGGGTGAAATTGGTGTTTTTTCCGGGGGGATGCATGAAGTAGTCGCTCTTGCCCACCGCTTTCACAATGACCGCTCCGTCCCTGTTCTGATCGAAGGAGAGACCGGCACCGGAAAAGAGATTATTGCCCGTCTGGTGCACTATGGCAAAGGAGATGCAACCACTCCATTCGTTCCGATTAATTGTACGGCCATCTCGCCCAACCTTTTTGAAAGTGAGTTTTTCGGCTACGAAGGCGGCGCTTTTTCCGGTGCTAAACAGAAAGGGCAGATAGGAAAGCTGGAGTTAGCCCAGGGCGGGACTCTTTTTCTGGATGAAATAGGTGAAATGCCGCTGGAAATGCAACCTAAGCTCTTACGAGTTCTGGAAGAACAGGAGTTTTACCGGGTGGGTGGAATAAAGAGGATCACAGCCGATGTTCGGATTGTCTGCTCTTCAAACCAAAGCCTCTCCAAACTGGTATATAAAGGAGTTTTCCGGAAAGATCTGTTTTATCGCCTTAATATAGGAAGAATTTCTATTCCCTCACTCTGCAAGAGACCGGAAGCCATCGCACCCTTGGCAAAGATGTTTTTGAAAAGATTTGCAGATCAGAAAAAAAGCCGGTTTAAGACGTTCCATAAGGAAGCGTTCAGAATCCTTGAAAATCACCCATGGCCTGGAAATATCAGGGAATTGCTAAATGCTATTGAGCGGGTAGTGTTGTTGTTCGACGACATTGAAGTAAAACCGAAACATTTGTACTTTCTGGACTCGGAAATGGAGGATACGTCCGAGACCCAGGAATCACCTTTAAATCCAGAAGCTTTTGTTCTTCCCTCAGCCCGCCTCAATTTGCATGATGTCGAGGCTGCAATTATCCGCAAGGCTCTTTTAAAGTTTAAATTTAATAAAAGTAAGACCTCTGAATATCTCGGTATTTCCAGAAGTTCCCTTACCAGAAAAGCTAAAAAATATCTCTAGCTTTGTTTCTGCGGTGTTTTTCCGAAAATTGCCCAAAGTGGATCAATTTATATCCTTAAAATGACCCAAAGCGGTCATACCCTCCCTTACCCACATAGCCTGATATTCTTCTAACTTCATAATCTATCCATTCTTAAATCATCTCCAAGATTTTGGCCCTCTTTTTGTCTTTATAAAAACCCGACAATCTTCTTATAGCCGATTATTTCAAGCTTCGGATATTAAGAAAATAATTATTTCAATCATGCTTAATCTTTCTAAAAAGTCGATAAAGGCTAAAAGTGCTGGGATGAAAAATGAAAACCCTTCTCATCGATGACGAACCAGATATCCTCAGCGGTTTGAAAGGAGCTTTGTGTTTAAAAGGTTATTCTTCCAGGATATTCACCAATCCTATAAAAGCCATTGAAAGGTTCAAAAGTGATAATTTCGATGTTGTGGTTACGGACTTGAAGATGCCGAAGATGGGTGGGATCGAGGCACTTAATGCTGTCCGGGCGCAAGACCCCAGCATTAATGTCATTATTATTACCGGCTTTTCCGAACCCAATAGCATTATGGAGGCCGCGAACAAAGGCGCTTACGCCTATTTTAACAAGCCGATTGATATACCCTTTTTTTTGGAAACAATTTCCTGGATTGAAAGAAAATTGATATCCGAGCCAGACAAGGGATTTGATATTATTCGGCTTTGTCTTGCATACCAGGATCTATGAAAAAATTAAAATCCAAATATTAGAGAGTAAAGCCACATCTTTTCCAAACCCAGTCATAATCGAAACTACTGCAAAAGGGATGAAAGCGTATCAGAGCACGGTGTGGGAGGCAGTTGAAGTTTAACGGGAACCAATGGCGGCCCTGTCGAAGATATCCGGCAAGTACCCAAGGTTTCTTCCGCTCTGAGCAACAAAGCGGAAGCGGCCCCATGATCTTGGCGAGAGAGTTAAAGAGCTCGGCTGCCTCTACGGTATTTCCAAACTTATCGAGCAGCCTGATTTATCATTGGAAGAAATATTCCAGGGGACTATCCAAATGATCGCACATAGCTGGCAATATCCTGATATCACCTGTTCGAGACTGGTTTTTGAGGATAAGGAGTTCAAAACAGATAATTTCAAAGATACCAAATGGAAGCAGTCAGCTGATATTACAGTATCTGGAAAGAAAGCTGGGATTATTGAAGTCTGCTACCTTGAGGAAAGGCCGGAATTTGATGAAGGTCCATTCTCAAAAGAAGAGAGGAACTTAATAGATGCACTTGCTGAACGATTAGGACATATCACCGAGCGCAAGCAGGCAGCGGAGGCACTGCAGCAAAGTGAGAATAAGTATAGAACGCTTCTTGAGAATCTTCCTCAAAAAATATTTCTCAAAGACCGGAACTCGGTTTACCTCTCCTGTAATGAAAATTACGCCAGAGACTTAAAGATTAAACCGGGGGAAATTGCTGGAAAAACAGATTATGACTTCTTCCCCAAGGAGTTGGCTGAAAAATACAGAGCAGATGATAAAAAAATTACGGAATCGAGAAAGACGGAAGATATTGAAGAGAGATATATCCAGAATGGGCAAGAAGGTTGGGTGCATACTGTCAAAATACCAATCAAGGATGAGAGGGGCGATATCATAACTATACTAGGCGTTTTCTGGGACATCACCGGGCGAAAGAAGGCGGAGGAGGTTCAAGCTTTACTTGCTGCAGCCCTAAGCCAGGCTGCCGAAACGATTATGATCGCCGATCCGGAGGGCACGATCCAATTCGTTAATCCAGCCTTCGAACATATCACAGGTTATGCAAGCAGAGAAGTCATTGGGAAAAAACCGGGTATTTTAAAGAGCGGGCACCATGATGACGCGTTTTACGAGGAGTTGTGGGATACTATCAGTCGTGGTGAGGTATGGACCGGGCACTTTACCAATAAGAAAAAAGATGGATCAATATTCCATGAAGATGCAACAATATCGCCGGTTATTGGCGAAAAGGGCAAAATCATTAATTATGTTGCCCTTAAGCGCGATGTTACCCATCAAATCGATCTTGAAACCCAACTGCGCCAGGCGCAGAAATTGGAAGGGATCGGGCAACTTGCCGCCGGTATCGCATGCGAGATCAACACGCCAACTCAATATGTGGGAGACAACACTCGCTTTCTCCAGGAAAGCTTCGAGAACATTGTCCAACTGCTGGAAAAGTACGGTCTGCTGTTGAGTTCTGCGAAAGAAAATAAGCCGAATAGCGACCTTTTAGCCGAGATAGAAACAGCCGTTGAGCAAGCCGATCTCGAGTACTTAATGGAAGAAATTCCCCAGGCTATCGAGCAATCGCTTGAGGGGATTGAACGCGTTTCGAAGATCGTTCATGCCATGAAAGAGTTCTCCCACCCGGGAGCAGAGGAAAAAAAGGCTTGCGACCTCAACAGTGCTATTGAGAACACTATCACTGTTGCCCGCAACGAGTGGAAATACGTGGCCGATATGAAAACAGACTTGGACCCCAAGCTAACATCAATTCCCTGCCTGCTTGGTGAATTTAACCAGGCAATCTTGAACATAATCATCAATGCCGCCCAGGCGATTGTCGATGTTGTGGGCGATGGGTCTGAGAAGAAGGGGACCATTACCATCACTACTCGAGAAAAAGGTGATTGGGCGGAGATTCGGCTCACCGACACGGGCACAGGCATACCGGAGAAGGCAAGAGAGCGGATATTCGAGCCGTTTTTCACCACCAAGGAAGTCGGGAAAGGGACCGGGCAGGGGCTTGCTATCGCTTATAACGTGGTTGTGGATAAACATGGGGGAACAATCGATTTCGAGACCGAAACGGGAAAAGGCACCACATTTATAATTCGCTTACCCTTAAATCCTGAACCAGATAATTAAAACAAACCGCCTGAGCCTGGCAAACAGACCGGAGCTTCTCAATGTCAGAAAAGAAACGAGTACTGTTCGTCGATGATGAGCCAAAAATTCTTGAAGGTCTCCGCCGCATGTTGCGTCCTTTGCGCAACGAATGGGAAATGTCATTCGTCAACAGCGGGCAGGAAGCGCTGGATATATTAGCTCAGCAGCCCTTTGATGTGATAGTGACAGATATGCGCATGCCGGCTATGAACGGCGCAGAACTCTTACATGAGGTAAGGAAGCGTTATCCTCACATGGTTCGATTTGTTCTATCTGGCCAGGCGAGCCAAGAAACCATGCTCCGCTCCATCGGTCCAATGCATCAGTACTTATCAAAACCATGCGACTCGGGAATTTTGAAATCTACATTAACCCGCTCTTGCCAGCTTCGCAGCATTCTGTCAAACGAGAAGCTTCACAACCTGGTATCCCGGATAGATTGGCTACCCAGCCTCCCGTCACTTTATATTGAAATGGTGGAAGAACTCCAAAAGCCCGAGGCCTCCACAAAAATATTAGGCAAATTAATCTCGAAAGATATAGCTATGAGCGCCAAGATCCTCCAGCTTGTTAACTCGGCCTTTTTTGGAGTTCGCCAGCATATATCCAATCTTGACTAGGCAGTAGCATACCTTGGACTGGACATGATCAAGATGCTGGTTCTCACAGTACAAGTGTTTTCTCAATTTGAAAAAGACGAGCTGGAAAGCAGCTTACTTAATACTCTTTGGGAGCACAGTATAACCGTGGGTTCTTTTGCCAGGAAAATCGCAGAAACCGAGAACGCAGAGCAAAAAAACATCGATCATGCCTGCATGGGGGGACTGCTTCACGATTTAGGCAAACTGGTGCTATCCACAAAGTTATCAAAAAAATATGTTTCGGTAATTGAATTGGCGAAGGAAGAAAGATTGGAGCTTTTCAAATTAGAATCCGAAATGCTTGGGGCCACCCATGCTGAAGTGGGTGGTTACCTGTTGGGACTCTGGGGGCTTAGTGACCCCATAGTTGAATCCTTATCTTTTCATCATTATCCGAGGAAGCACCAGTTCAAAGAGTTCAATCCAGTAACAGCAGTGCACGTAGCTAATGTTTTGGATCACAAATTATCCCCTTTGGGGACAAAGGCTGCTGTATCTGAAATCGACCACGATTATTTGACTGAACTTGGTTTGGCCGATCGGCTTCCTGTATGGGAAAAGGTCTGCCAAAATATTCTCCAGGAAAAAAATGCTAAATAGACAAGGAGCATTTTAACAATTAGCATCACAACATCAAGGATGCTTTGATGCACTAGTCGCAAGACTAATGCCACTCAAGGTCATAGACAAGTAACTTGATGACCTGTTCACTTTCAAATCTGAACATTTATTTAAAAGGAAACGGTTCAACCATGGCTCAGGCAGATCTTTTCTCCATAGACAAATATACCATCGCTATAGATGGAATAGATAATTTGATGAAGTTTGCCCGGTTTAATCCCAAAAACTCGAAAATACTTTTGGGTCCCCTTGAATTAGCCGAAGACCTGCAAACCAAAACGGGCACAATCCTTTTCAAAAAAAAATCTCTGATTTCGCATGATCGCGTAGCCCGTCTGAAAAACATCTGTGAATTACATGAACTTGAGTTATCTTTTAAAATCAAACGGAGCTCTCAACTTATCAAAGAGTTACGAAAAATCATTGCGGACCGGATGGCTAAATTGCTCAAGAAAAATCAGCGGACCAAAGTTTTTCGAAAAATACTGTCCGGTATAAGTGATAATTTCAACACATATATGAATGAAATCCTGACAGATGACAATATTACCCTGGCTATTTACCACATGTGGTCCGTGTGTGAATCCTCAAAAAGAAGTTCGCTAAGTTTTATTAACCATTCTATTAATACGGTGCTTTTTTCCCTGGCCATAGCTTTATCCAAACAATATACAAACTCAGTTGGAATGGACCGTGCGAAATCGCTCGAAATAATCAAAGCATCTCTGTTTCTTAACTATGGCGCCTTAACCCATATAGACAACATACTGGAGAACCCTGCTGATATACGATTCAAAGTATTCTGGAATGCCAATAGAAAAGGATGTTCCTATCTGGGGAATCTTCAACTCGATTTTAATATTCTGGATGCAATCCGTCTGGTTTGTGAATATTATCATGGAAGAAAAGACTTTATCCAAAAGAACGAATGGCCGGACACCGTGGCTAATATTATCCTGGTGGCCGAGGCTTTTCTGCAAAAGGTAAACGGGCTATTTGGAGACCTTACCCCCGTGAAACAAACAGTAGATGGACTCAATGTCCGTGCTTTCGAAAAAGACCTGAATGACAAACCAGTTGCGGCGTTAACTCTGGCACTGAATCAGCAAGACATTTTTGACTTTTATCGAGAGTTAGATAGTCTTATCAAAGTATGTCCATATGAATCAGCATATCCATATCCTTTAATCGGTTACAGAAGCCCATCTATATTTATTTGTATTAATACAGTATTGGAATGCATAGAACTTGAACAGAATATAAAAGCCGTCTATCTGGTCAGACAGTTTGGAGAATTACAACCAGGAGAATACCATCGTTGTTCGCTGCTAACACCTAAATTATTGGCATTTTATGATGAACACTATGGAGAGATTAAAGAAGCGGCTATTGAACAGACAGATATCCAGGGGAAAGGGCAGCCATCGAAAAATGGGGAGAAGTTGCCAAGCTGAATAAGGCAGGAAATCGTGTCAGGTTATTTTCTGGTCACTTAGAACCTTAAGGTAATCCAAAAGGATAATCGTCTAATGGCCCAAAAGATTCTACTTGTAGATGACGACCCGAACATCCTGGCAGCTTATAAACGCAATCTGCGAAAACAATTTCGCATTGAGGTTGCCGGTGGAGGGGAAGAAGGACTTGAGGTTGTAGAGAAGAAAGGTCCATTCGCTGTTATCGTAGCCGACATGAAGATGCCTGGAATGGATGGAATTAAGTTTCTTGCCAAAGTGAAAGAGCTCGCCCCTGACAGCGTGCGTATGATGCTGACCGGTAACGCAGAGGTTCGGACCGCCATGAATGCAATAAATAAAGGAAACATATTTCGTTTTCTTATCAAACCCTGTCAGCCGCCGGTACTTGCTATCATGCTGAGAGCAGGAATCAGACAATATAGACTTATCACCGCCGAACGTGAGTTGCTCGAGAAGACACTTCGAGAAAGTATAAAGGTTTTAACGGAAATTCTGAGTCTGGTAAATCCGGCGACTTTCAGCAGGTCATCCAGCATAGTACCCTATGTGAAACATATTGTCAAAGATTTGAAATTACATGACTTATGGCAGTTTGAATTGGCTGCAATGCTATCACAAATCGGTTCCGTCACTTTGCCTCCTGAAATTCTCTATAAAACTTATGATCGACAACAGTTGTCCGAAGAAGAACAAAAAATGTGGGATTCTTATCCATCTTTCGGGAGCAAACTATTAGCCAACATTCCGCGTCTTGAACCAGTTGCTCGAATGATTGAAGACCAGCAAAAACCTTTCAAGGAGTTCGGCCCTATAGAAAATCTATCGGAAGAGGAAGCAGCCATAGCTATAGGAGCGCAAATACTCAAGGTAACTCTTGATTTCGACCAACTGATCCACAAGCGTATTTCCCATGAAGGAGCCTTATCTACACTGCGCAAACAAACCGAGGAGTATAACTCCCGGGTGGTGCAGGCCCTTGAAACCTTTCGGATTAAGAGAACCGAAGAAGTGGTTAAAATGGTTAAGGTTGAAGAGCTGGACACTCTGATGATTTTAGAAGAGGATGTACGGGACAGGAAAGGATTGCTATTAGTATCCAAGGGCCCAAAAGTGAATTTACCAGTAATTGTACGCTTGCGCAATTATTCACAGGGAGTCGGTGTAGTGGAACCTTTCCGAGTGCGGATGGTGTCGCCGGAAGAATGGGAGGATTCTTGAGATAATGATTTCGCCTTGGCAAAAACAATCGACCGACAACCGGAAGCAGTTCCTTTCTGGAAAAGGATTCTATTTGGGACAAAAGCTTGCCGGGAGATAATCGACCAGTGGGTGAAAAGATTCTCATAGTAGATGATGATTCTAATATCTTGACTGATTAAAAACAGCAAAAGGGAGCATAAGTAATGGCAAGGATTCTTGTAATAGACGATGAGGGTGCGATGCGGGAAACGCTTCGGCAATTTTTAGGAAATTCACGATATGAGATAGTGTACGCGCCAAATGGTAAAGAGGGGATAAGACTCTATCGTAAAGAACCGGCAGACCTGGTCATCACAGACCTTATCAGGCTTGAGAAACAGGGCATAGACGCTATCATTAAATTACAGTGCGAGTTCCCTGATGTGAAGATTATCACAATCTCAAGAGGTGACCGTATGGGATCGAGGGAACACTTTATGATAGTAAGCTAGTGTCGTGTCCCGGAAATAAGGTTACATATTCCGTAGGGGGCGCACCCGTGCGTGCGCCCGCGGGCAGACACATGGGTCTGCCCCTACGATCTGACTGGACGGGCGTTTCAGGATCAATACCAAAATAGTTATCCAATGTTTTGGGGCATAAATTTAAATCAACTAACTTCCGGGACAGTACACTAGAAGAATTCTAGGAGATAAATAAAAAGTACAAGAGGCAGGTGCAATCCAGCTCAATTGTGCCGGTGTCGGGCATGGATTTTTGATGCCTGATAATTATTGATTCCTCTTCCAATTGATCTAACTTCTGTGTTGGGATGTTAATCCATAGATTTCAGTTCCAGGAAATTCTCCTGTCAGATCATAAACACTCAAAACAAATTGATGAGCTTTTCTCCACTGGCACCGAGCTGCAGAATGGAATTTCTGGACTGCGGCTGATTTCCCAGGCCTGACTAAATCTGTTTCAAGATACTCCGCTCCGCGCTGCCCCCCAGCAGAAGCCAGAGGAAAAATGGCCCGCCCAGCAGAGCTGTAATCACCCCTATCGGTATTTCCGCCGGTGCGATAAGGGTTCTGGAGAGCATGTCGCAGGCAGTGAGAAACATCCCTCCGAAAAGAAAGGTAGCGGGAGTGAGGTAGTTATGGTCCGGGCCGATAAGTAGTCTGCAGATATGCGGGCACATCATCCCCACAAAACCAATCGGGCCGCACTGGGCTACCACTCCACCCACCATCAGAGATACCGCGAAAAACAGCGCGGTCTTGATCCCTTTGACATTGACCCCCCGGCTGATCGCGGTTTCCTCGCTCAGAGACATCAGGTTGAGTTCGTGCGTGAAAAAGAACACCACCGCGCAGCCGATAAGCACAAAAGGCGCCACTGTTATCACTGAACCGAATCCCACTGTCTCGATTCCTCCCATCAGCCAGCGGATAATCCGATACGAATGGGTAAAATCGCTCAGGTACTGGATGAACAGGATAAGACTGGAGAAAAAGAAATTTACCGCCACGCCGGCAAGAAGCATCGTGGCTGTGGAAAGTCCCTTTTTAGCCCTGGTCAGACCATAGACAATGACAATCGCAAGCAGCGCTCCTGCAAAGGAACTGAGAGACTGGCCCGATAAGCCGAGCATCGATATCATCATCCCGGCCATGAGATAAGCTGCTGCGCCGAAAGCCGCGCCGCCTGAAACTCCCAGAGTGAAAGGCGTGGCAAGCGGATTTCTGAAAATCGCCTGAAATGTCATTCCACTGACAGATAATCCCGCCCCGGCGCAAAAAGAGAGTATGACCCTGGGCAGGCGTATTTTCCAGAAAATTTCAGCCCTGGTATCCCCACTCACTGGATTGATAATGGAATCCAGTGGTATGGTTTCCATCCCTATGAAAGGAGCAAGAGCCAATACTGCCAGGGCACAGACAGAGAACAGAAAAGGCACTGCGGTTTTCCTGCTCATGATTAGCCGACCTCCGGTACGATTATCAGAGAGCCGTTTTCCGGATGTTTCACAAAGCTGAACCTCTTATCGTAGATTTTCTCTAAAACACGGTTGTCCATGATATCCCCTGCCGGACCATCGAACATAACGTTTCCGTTTTTCAGGCTGACTATTCTGTCACTCAGAAGAGCAGCGTGGTTTATGTCGTGGGTGACAGAAACGACCGTGATACCGAAGTTGTGATTGACTTTTTTGATAACATTCAGCACATCATTTTCATGCCGCGGGTCCAGAAAAGTTGTCGGTTCATCGAGCAGCATGATCCTTGATCCCTGGGCGATTGCGGATGCGATAGATACCCTCTGGCGCTCTCCGCCGCTCAGGGTGTTGAGTCGCCTTTGGGCCAGATGAGCGGTGCCTGTAAGTTCGAGGGCGTTCTCTGCTTCGCCCCTGTCTTCAGCGCTGAAAGTGGTAAACGGGCTCAGGTACGGATAGCGACCCATCAGCACATACTCCGCCACTGTGAAAAGAGCCCCGCCACCGTCTCCCTGGGGAACATAACTTACCAGCTTGGCAAGTTCTTTCTGCCTGTATTCGGCAAGAAACCGCCCGTCGAGCCTGATAATCCCCTTCCCTCCCCTGAGAATTCTTATCAGACATTTCAAAAGAGTCGTTTTGCCCGCCCCATTAGGCCCGATGATCGAGATGTATTCGCCTTCGCAGACATTCAGCGAAACACTTTTCAGGATTTTTTCACTAGCGTAGGCAAAGGAAAAATCCTTTATTTCGATAAGAGCTTTTTTCACAAGAAACTCCAGCCGAATCCCGAGCGATTACAAACCGCAGGCCAGAACCGGCTCGGTGGAGAAAGCGGTTAATCAGCAAAAAACCCGGTTCATCATGTCATAAACCGGGTGCCGCATTTCACCTGGATAAGTTTTCCCAATCTCCCGTGGGAAATGGTTTCATGTTGTCGGGGTCGGTCTCCTGGCTTCCGATTCACCCTACTTGCCGAGCCTTCCCATCGGTTGAGACAGTGGCATGTTTCGGCTTTCGTCTTCGGTCACAGTGGCGGGCCCGCAACGGATTTTCACCGTTTTCCCTTGTAAAACACCCCATAGAATAATACACTTGCTGACTGCGGTATGCAACAAAAACAAAAGATTTTGCAGGTCTCGATTGCGGGTAACAGACAGTGCAGGGAGGTATTTATTGATAAGTGCGAATGAGAGATAGCTTTAAAATCGCAGTTTAAAAAACGATTGGATTCTGGTACGGCAATTTATACCTAAATCGAATAATAATAATGCCACAGAACTCAGCCAATTCAGGTGTCAAGCTCCGCCGCGTGCTTACTCTCAGCGACCTGGTTATCTACTATTGAGCCTTTTTATCATAAATCATCTTTTTCATGGTCGATTATCGCCAGGGGGACCGCACTGGCTGCGCTGACATATATCGGGTTCGATGGTTTGACGACACTTTCCGAAGAGGTGGAAAACCCGAGGAGGAACATTCTGCTGGAAAAATCCCGCCCAATGTTGAAAGATTCCCTGGTTGACTGTTATAATAAACAAGATTAAAACGAGATTACGGTAGATAAAAATTCGCCGGAACAGGAGAAAAGCTAATGAAAAATCTAAATAGAAGGGGTTTCATCAGGCAGGCGGTCGTCGGTGCGGGTGCGCTGATTTCCTCCGCGCAAAGCAGCCGGGCGCGGACGGAAACCTCCCCTGCCGGCAAGCAGCCGAATATTCTGTTTATCAACACGGATGATCAGGCCCAGTGGGGTGTCGGCGCCTACGGGAATACCGAGATTCACACCCCCTATATGAACCGTCTTGCCGCAGAGGGGATGAAATTTACCCGCTCATTCACCTGCCCGGTGTGTTCGCCGTCGCGGGCAATGGTAATGACAGGCTGTTACAATCACCAGGTGGGAGTGGAAGACTGGATTGGAGTCAGGGAACCTGTGGGATTACCCCAAAACGTGCCCATTCTCGCTGAGGAGCTCAAAAGGGTCGGTTACCGGACCGGCCTTGTGGGCAAATGGCACCTCGGTCACACGAAGCCTGCATTCTATCCCACCAACCGGGGGTTCGATTATTTCGCCGGCGGGTTGAGAGGCTCGGCAAAAATGATGAACCCGACTTTGCTCGAAAATGGAATGACACGGCAATACAAAGGCGGGCTGACAGACGTGTTAGCGGATTTTGCCTTAGCTTTCCTGCGCACTTACCGCGAGCAGCCTTTCGCGCTTTTTTTCCATCCATTCCGGCCCCATGCCCCCTACGTGCCTGTGCCCGAGCAGGACTGGGAACCCTACCGGGGAAAGATACTTACCGTGCCGAAAGTGAAGGGGGTTCCGGAGCAACGTATCCGGGAAATTACCGAAAAATATTATGCGAGTATCACCTCGGTTGACCGCAACCTGGGCAGAATCCTGGCCGAACTGGAAAAACTCGGTGTGCTGGATGATACGATAATCATCTTTACCGGAGACAACGGCTATAATATCGGCCATCACGGCATGTGGCACAAAGGCAACGGCAGCCTGCTGGCCACAGGCAAAACCCGGCCCAACATTTTCGATACCTCGGCAATGGTTCCGCTGATCGTCCGTTATCCCGGCGAGGTACGCCCCGGCACGGTTTGCAATGAGCTGGTCAGCTCGCTGGATTATTTCCCTACCCTGCTCGAGGTTGCCGGGCTCGGGCGGCGGCCCGGAGTGCTGCTTGAAGGATTGAACATGATGCCGCTGCTGCGAGGGAAGCAGACTGTCTGGCGCGATGAGCTTTACCTGATCTACAACCAGCACCATTACCAGCCTCATGCGCAAATGCGGATGATCCGTACCCGGGACTGGAAGCTTATCCACCATTACGAACAGGGCGCAGGCCACGAGCTTTACGACCTGAAAAACGACCCCGGAGAAACGGTCAACCTTTGCAGCGAACCAGGCGTACGGAGCATCCAGTACGAACTCCAGCGCAAGCTTGTGCTCTGGGAGAAACGCACCGGGGCGACAGCGGGATAGGTGGGATATCCTGTATCTGTTTTATTTTAAAGTAAATCCAATATTATCCCGATCACCTCATCCCTGATCCTCTGCGGCTCGTTGAAATATTTCAGCAGGGCTGCCTCATCGGAAGGCACTCCCCTTGGTCTGCGAGCCCGGTGGCGGGTGGGAATCGACTGCTTCACCATCTGCAGCCTTTCCATTGCTTTTTCCTTTATACCGGTCGGGGCGCTCTTTAAAAAGTGCTCGGCTGTGGCGAAATAGCGCAGGTCGTCGGTTGCCTCGCGCACTGCCTCCCAGCGGGTGGAGCTAACCAGCCTGGCCGGGTTTACGGGATCTCGGTAAACCACGCAGCCATCAGGATTGTAAAACCAATAATTGTACATCCAGAAAAAAGCGCCGTCGGCATCCATACGCCAGGGGAGGCAGCCCATGTCATAGCGAGTCCGATGTACCGCTCCCAGCGGGCCGCCGTAAACCCAGTAGCCTTTACCGTATGTGCGGGCAATTTCCTCATTTTTTATGAAATCCCCGTTCGTGACAATTATGTCGCATTGGTCGATCATGCTCAGGACCCACTCCCGGCGGTTCATCACCACGCCGTAGACCCTGGTATCCGGCATCACGGTTTTAAGCAGGTCGTAGCGGTTCTTGCAGCGCTCCAAAAGCCGCTCGGTGGGCTCGTCGTAAATCAGCACAACCAGCTCCTGCGGGTATTTTTTGCTCCTCCAGTGATCCCTGATCTGGCGCAGTCCCTCGACATAAAGCTCATCCAGCCTGGGACTGATTGCCGGGGCGATAATCCGCTTGCCGTCGGTCACCTCAGTGGTGTCGATCGGAATACCGAACGTTTGGGCGATCCGGCACTCGTAGAATAGATGATGGTCGTTACCCAGGCTGATTATCACCGGCCCTTTCATGCCGGCTTGGTTCAGATCGGCCATTATCTCGTCCATCACTGTGAAATCCAGCATCATCCTTTCCCCATGCCGCTTGATCTTGATCGCGTCCAGCTCCCATTCGGCTGATTGGCCCAGAGTTTCCCTTCCTCTGATACCCCATTCCCAGGTGAAAAACTGGATCGCGTCCAGACCGTGCTTTTTCATGTCCCTGTACCAGCCGGGGGGAAGGTCCACCAGGCACATGAATACCCCACCGGTGATCGGGCTCTCCTGGAGACGGAAAGGGAGAACCTCGACTGAAAAGTCGATGCTTTCCATGGCAGATTCACTGCTGATTTCGATCTTCCCGTTGTATATGCCAGGAGGAGTGTCCTCCGGGGGCCGCACGGTGACCCAGAAAAACTGCGTTTGATCTGGTTTGAGTTCCACGGGGAGGGAAAATTCATACAGGCGCTTGGGCTGGGTGTTATCCGCCATTGGCTCGACCCTGTGAATCTCGCACCAGGCTCCCGGCAGGACCGGGCCTGAGGTACAGTCAGCCAGGCTAACACTGGCCGTAGCCTTTTTCTCGGAGCACACTGCAAAGCATGCAGGTTCGTATTCCCCGGGTGTGGTTCGAATCTTGATCGATGTCTCCGGCATGGAAGGCGGCGCTTCCTCGATTGAAATCGGTTTGAGCCAGGGGTGCACCCAGACCTCGATTTTTGCATTGGCGGAACAGGCCCAAGATAGGAGTAAAATGACTATCAGGAGCTTTTTCATAACAGCCTCCAAGAGCAGGAATGTTAAATGGAGAAAATGATAAATTATTTTTATCAGGTATTTTAGTCGCCCGGATTATTCATAAATTAGTAAGATTTTATGTTTCCCCGGGGCCTGGGGGGCGGCGGGCGCATAAAATGCGCGCCGTTGTGCTTTTGCACAACGTTCTGTGCGACCCAGGTCGCACAGCCGCCGCCCCCCTCCCTCGGTGGATGATAAAAAACTAAAAAATAAGTGATTAGCACTGTCAAGGTCTGGGTTTCATGAATAATCCGGGTTTGGCACCTATCTAATTGAAATTATAAAGCTTCACCTGATCAGAACAATAGAAAAAGCCAGGCCGTATAGTGAAATAAACACCCAGGCTGTACAATATCTTTTCAGCCAGGCAAGGTCAGACTTCGAAAGGCCCAGCTCCTCCCGGAAACTCTCGAATGCCTCACGTTTAGTCCTGAAATAAAGAGCCACAAGAGTTAAAAGTACTGATACAGGGATCATTACCAAAGGGAAACGGAATACCAGGTACCAGTAGAGCAGAAACTCCAGTACAGCTATGACAATTACAACATAGCCGATAATCCCTTTCAGCTTGTCGCTTTCTTCAGGCTCGGTCTGTTGATTGTTTTGTTTTTCCAGGTTCACGCCGATTTATAATCCTTGGCAAAGTCAAGTCCTAAAAGTTCTGTAAAATTGGTTTCAGAGGTATAGCTGGAGCTACC